>NZ_JAHQRN010000012.1:0-119457 GCF_024895295.1 Brevibacterium sediminis
GGGTAGCAATTAGGAGTTGAGGGCGGCGAAGAGGTCGACCGTGTTGCCGTCGGGGTCGGAGACCACAGCGTAGCGCTGTCCCCAGAACGCGTCCCAGGGTTCGTGGACGATTCCTGCCACGGGATCGCTTCCCCCGTCGCCGCGCCCGGTGAGCTTGGCGAATGTCGCATCGACCGCCTCGGCGGTGGAGCAGTCGAAGGCCAAGGACATCTTGTTTCCGCCGGTCGGGCGGGTCCATTCGGGATCGATGCCGAGGACGACCGCCTCGGTGTCGAGGAGGATCCGCAGGGATCCGGAGGAGAACTCGGTGTGTGGGGCGTCCGGGCCGCCGTCGGCGAGTTCGAGACCGAGAGCGGAGTAGAAGGTGATGGCGGCGGGCATGTCTGCGGTGATGATCGAGATCGCGTCGAGTTTCATGACTTCAGACTATGCGGACGGGTGCGGTGCCGGCTTGAACGAATCGGCCATGATCGCACGGCCCTCGGGAGGATTTCGATGCCGTCGGGCGAGCGATAGGCTCATACTGGGTGGGCTGAATGGTCACGCCCCGGAGCGGATTCGCGTGACTGTTTCTCCCACCTACGCCAATCGTCGGGCCTCAGTCCTGCAGGTAGGGTTCGAAGACTGCGCGCAGTTCGGGCGTCAGCGGGGTGGGCTTCTGCGAGTCCCGATCGATGTGGACGAGCACGCAGTCGTGGTCGAAGACCTGACGTCCGTCCTGGTCACCGCGGGTGTTGACGGTGAATGAGGAGTTGCCGAGCTTCTTCACCGTCACGGTCATCTTCAGTTCGGGGCCGTACATGACGGGAACGAGGTAGTCGATGGCCTGGCGGGCGACGAGCAGTCCGCCGCCGGTGATGTGTCCGGCCCGGATCTCGTGCATCCAGCGCACGCGGCATTCCTCGATGAGGGTGATCATCCGTGCGTTGTTGACGTGGCCGAGCAGGTCCTGATCCGACCAGCGCACTTCGGGTGAGAGTTCGAAAGTGGCCATGACTGCCTCCAGGAGCTGATTGGGATGGTGACTTAACGAGCGTTCTACAGTTAACCAGGTGCTCGGTGGCAACGGAAATCTCGCGTCTGCCGTTACGGGGAAGACTAAGCTATGAAGCGAACGCAGGAGTCCAGGTGCGGCCGACTGAGCCGGCCGTAAGGGAATGGTTCGGTATGGAATCGAAGAACGCACTGGTCATCGAAGACGATGACGATATCCGCCGGCTGCTCGAGGTCGTGCTGGAGCAGAGCGGATACAGCGTCGAATCGGTGGCGACGGGCAAGCTCGGACTCGAACTCTTCGACGAAGCCGAACGCACACTCATCACCGTCGACCTCGGACTGCCCGATATCGACGGTCTTGAACTCCTGCGGCAGATCCGACCCCGCACCGTGGCGACGATCGCGGTGATCAGCGCCCGGGCGACGCAACGTGACAGCGACGCCAGCCTCGAAGCCGGAGCCGACGCGTTCCTCACAAAACCGTTCAAACCACGCGAGGTCCGCGAGTTCCTGCAGGCGATGGACGAAGAGTGAGTCGACCGCGCTGATCGCCCGGTTCAGTGGTTGGGTGCCGGTGGGCATCGCAGCCCGGATCTCAGTGCTGACCGCGGGTCGGCAGATCGAGGAAACGGGAGCGGATCTCGACGATCGTGTCGTCGCCGACCCGGGACAATCGCGGCAGTGCAGCACGTGCGGCATCGAACTCGCGGCTCTCGACCAAGGTTGTGAAGTCTTCGGCAGCCACCTGCAGTCGGCGTGCTCCGACCATCGTCGACGACACCCGGATGCTGGCGATCGCATCGCTGGTGGCCAGCACGTCCTCGGCGGCCACGGCCTGCTGCAGATTCGCCAGACGGCGCGGCCAGATGAGGGCGAACCGGGACACGATCTCCTCGGCGTACTCGTCCCTGCCTTCGAGCTCCTCGGCGAGTTCGGTGAGGCTGTTCTGGTCGAGCAGCGGAACGACTTGCAGTGCCGCCGGGGTGAAGGTCGAGGTGACGAGCACGTCGTCGGCGTTGCGCTTCGTCTTCGCCCACGAATTCCGGCCGGTGACCATGCGGGCGATCGCGCGGGGATAGTAGAAGTAGGTGAAGTAGACGTAGACGAGGTACCCCAATCCCAGCAGCACCGAGGCGGTCCGACCGATGGGTTCGGGCCCCCACCGTCGGTAGAGTGGGCCCCACAGGGCATAAGGGAGAACGACGAAGACGAGCCCGGTGAGGACGATGATCCAGGTCGCGGCATCACTGACGAATCCGAAGAATCCTTGGGCGATCGCGACGGCTGTGACGATCGGGATGAGCAGGAGATTGAGCATCATCAACCACGGTTGGCTCATGAAATAGTGGATCTCGACGAACCCTGGGAACCTCAGGACGCGGCTCCTGCGCAGAGCAGGCAGATTAGATGCGCACTCCATGATTCCCTGTCCCCACCGCGTGCGTTGCGTGAGGAGTCTGCGGAAATGGGGCAGTGCCTCCTGGGACACATGGGCCTGCGGGAAGTAGCCGTTGCGGAATCCGCGGGTAAGGATATTGAGCCCGAGTTCGTAGTCCTCGCTGAGCTTGTTTCCCCACGGTTCTCCATGGTCTTCGGTGAGTGCGTCGAGGACGGTGAGGCGAGTGAACTGTCCGTTGCCGCCCATGCCGACGGTCCCAGTAGTCACCCGCAGCTGCTGCATCGCCGAGTTCGAGGTGCGGAACTCGATGTCCTGCATCCGGATGAGGAACCGGCCGAGGAGGTTTAGGAACCAATTGCGTCCTGGACGCGGCCGCTTGTCTCCGCGGTTCTTCATCCACACTTCGAGCTGCGCCGCGCCGAGGGTCTCGTCTCCGAAGCCAGCCGGGCCCGAGAGCACTGACAGGGCGTTGTCCGAGAGGAACCCGTCGGCGTCGAGGACTCCGATGACGGCGCGGGCACGGTCGGCGGGGTCTGCGCCGACGAATCCGGACACCGAGCGATAGGCCGCGTTGAGCGCCTTCCCCTTGCCCGTCCGCGCCTCGGGCAGGACCCGGGAGATGAGGTGGGTGCGGTCGTCGACGTCCATGATGTCGGTGACGATGGCGGCGGTGGCGTCCTCGCTGGCGTCGTCGATGACCCAGATGTGGGCCTCGGGGAATGAGGTCCGCGCGGCCGAGACGGTCTCGGCGATGACGGATTCCTCATCGCGGCAGGGGATGAGGAAGTGCCAGGTGAAGTCCGTGGGGTCGCCGGGGTCGACGGCTTTCTGCCGGACATAGGAGATGAGCAGCAGGCTGACATAGGCCAGTGAGAGCGAAGCCGTGATGGTGATGGTGATGAGCGCGATGTCGAACCACCAGTACTCACCAAGGCGCCCGAAGGATCCGGAGAAGCAGAAGATGTAGGCCGCGAGAACCCCATAGACGAGGGAGAGCAGCACCGCGATCGGACCGATCTGTCTCGTTGAGGACTGGCCGTCGTCTCTGGTCACAGTCGGGCTCCTTCGTTTCGGGTCACGGTCGAGCTCCTTCGTCTCGGGAGGGGATGCGGACGCTGAATGTGCTGCCGGTGCCTTCAATCGAGGACACCGTGATCGTTCCCCCGTGTGCGTCGACAATGCCTTTGACCAGGGAGAGTCCCAATCCGACGCCCCGCTGACTGGAGGCCCGGGCGGCGTCGCCGCGGAAGAACGCCGTGAAGAGCTGATCGACCTCGCGGGCAGGTATTCCTGCCCCGTCGTCGACAACGTCGAAACCGATGCCGAGCGCATCAGAGCGGGTTCGGACGGTGACGCGATGTCCGGGCCCGGAGTATTTGATGCCGTTGACCACGAGGTTCGTCAGCACCTGCGTGATGCGCTTTGAATCGGCGGAAATCGTCGGGGAACGCGCGGACTCGACGGCGAGTTCGACTTTCTGGTCGGCGGCCGTCGAGCGAAGCTGTTGGACGACGTCGTGGATGAGCGGGGCGAGTTCGAACTCGGTGATGTTCAGTTCGAAGCGGTTCGACGGTGTCTGTTGGGCGCTGAGAATGTCCTCGACCATGGCGAGCAGCTGATCGGAGTTCCGTTGTACGACGGCCAGATATGAGGCGATCGCCGAGGCGGCTGCGCGGGAGCCGTTCTCGAGTTCGTCGAGTGCGAGGTCCGTATACCCCATGATCGAGGTCAGCGGAGTCCGCAGCTCGTGTGAGACCGAGGCGAGTATGCGCTCGCGGGCCCGGATGAGCTGTTGAGTGGATGTCACGTCCTGAGTGGTCACGATCGTGTGCGGGGCGATGCTCGGATGCCCCTGCCAACTCACCGAGGTGATCGACAGCGCCAGCTGATCGCCGCTTTGAGGACCGACCCAGATCAGTTCATCGTCGAACCGTTCTCCGCGGCGGGCACGGGCCACTGGTGACTCCCTGGGGTCGATCCGGGTGTGCCCATCGGCACCGAACATGTCCCCGTCGGCGATGGCGGACTCGTCGATGACAGAGTCTCCGGCGTCGGAACTGCCGATGGTGGTGTCTGCGTCCCCGGGACCATTCGAGGTGGTCCGAGCGCCGGCCAAGCGTTTGACCGTCGCGTCGAGGTGGGAGGTGAATGCGGGGTTCTTGAACGCGGTGTCCCCGTTCTCGTCGAAGACGATCACTCCGACGTCGACGCTGGCACCGGTGCCGCGCAGCAGCGCGCTTGTCTTCTGCAGATCGCTGGTCAGGCTCTGCTGCCGCTCAAGGGCCGCAGTCAGGCGCGTGTTCATCGAACGCAGGCGCGTCTCGAGCCCGATGGTCAGCCCGGAGACGAGCACGACGGCCACGGGCAGGATGAGTGCGAGCACGATCCGGGCGGCATCGACCGGAGCATCTCCGCCGAACAGGCTCACTGGGGTGAGGGTGATGAGCACTGCCCCGAGTGCGATGACGGCGCCGCGTGTGCGGAAGCTTGTGACCAGCCAGACGACAGGGGTGAAGGCGAGGATCGACAGGCCCGCCCCGTCGGGGTAGGTTCCCAATCGGCACAGGCCCAGGGCGAGGAAGTCGAGCAGTGGGATCGCGAGATTCGGCACCCAGGGGCGTAAGAACTTCTCCGAGTAGACGGCACCGAGCGTGGCGATGACGAGCAGGACGGACCCCGATATGAGCCACTCGTGGCCCACTGCTGAATCCGGTCGCAGGGCGCTGAGCAGGGCTGCGCTCGCCCCGAGCAGGATCGCAAATGAGACCTGGTGGATGATCGTGAAGGCTTTGGTATCGCCGGCGATGAAGCCGAGGTAGGCGATGCGGACGAGCCGGTTCACCGCCGATCCGCCGATCGTGTCGAACTCAAGTGGACAGAGCGCACGACAGCCGCCTTTCGCCGCTTCCTGGAGACCCCCATTTGCGGAGGTCTTTGAGGAAACTATAACTGTGCTCAGCCGCGACGGCGGACGATCTCCTCGTTGACGGCTCCGACCACCTCGTGGAGGTCGCCGATGATCGCGTAGTCGGCCCGCTGGACCATCGTGGCCTCCTCATCGGTATTGATGGCCACGAGCGTCTTCGCCCCCTCGATTCCGGCCATGTGCTGAATTGCTCCCGAGATCCCGCAGGCGATGTAGACATCGGGGGAGATGCGGCTGCCGGTCTGGCCGACCTGTTCGGTGTGTGGGCGCCAACCCAGGCCCGTGACCACGCGAGAGACGCCCAGGGCACCGCCGAGGTGGTCGACGAGTTCGAGGACTTCGACGAATCCGTTCTCCGAACCGACCCCGCGACCGGCTCCGACCACGGCCTTGGCCGAGGTCAGTCCGGACGCATCATCGGCGGCCTCGACCTCGGTACGCTGGACACAGGCGGCCAGGTCCGCCTCGGCGACGGTGAGGTCATAGTCGTAGACCTCCGGGGTGATCGGGGTCGTCTCTTCGGGAGTGCAGGCGTGGCCGGCGATCGTGAGCACCTGCAGATCCCCGTCGAGGCGGAGGCGTTCGAAGGCGGTGCCGCCGTGGACCTGACGCAGCAGGCCCTCTGCGTCGGCGGCGATGACATTGGCAGCCATGCGGGCGCCGGTGCGGACCGCGGCATGAGCCATGAGCTCCATACCACGCGGGGTGCCCGAGGCCAACAGTGTGCCGGACTCCGGAGCGACGTCGACGATCGCCTGCGCCCACGCCGCCGCAGAATACTCGGCGAGATCCGGATGGTCGAGATGATGGATGACACCGACCCCGAGCCGCCCCAGCGACTCAACCGCAGCATCACTGAGCGGGCCGATCACCACCCCCTCCGTGCTACCTGACGGCGGCCCAGATACCTCGCGCGAGGTTGTTGCGCCCCCGTCAGGTAGTAATTGGGGGTTTTTGCGGGCGAAGGTGATGGCTTCGGCGGAGGTGAGTGTGACCTCACCTGCCGGGTCCGTTTCGACGAAGACCATAGTCATGGCCGGATCACTCCGATCTCCTCGAGCACATCGACCAGGGCGGGAGCCGCTTCGGGGCCCTCGCCGAGGATGGTCACCGAACTCGCCTTCACCTCGGGCAGTTCGAGCCGGAGCCGGGGGCTGCCCGTCCCCGGAACGGGTGCGTCGTATTCGACGACCTGCGCCTTCTTCGCCTTCATCCGCCCGGTGATCGAGGGGTAGCGCGGATCGACCCCGCCCTCATGGACTGCGACGACCGCGGGCAGATCGAGGGAGAAGATCTCCGTTCCCGCTGGTCCGATCCCGCGCGCCTCGATCCGCCCGTAGCCGCGCTCGCCGCCGGGCCCGCCGCCTCCAGCCGCCCCGCCGACACTGATCGTCTGGATATTCGTGAGCACCGGGTACCCGAGGTCATAGGCCAGGCGGATCCCGACCTGGAAATCGCCGGTGTCGGCGGCATCGTCACCGGTGAGGACGAGATCGAAGGTCTGCCCCGCCTCGGCGCGATCACGGATGACATCACCGATGGCCTGCGCAATATCCTCGGGGGCGAACACGGACGGGTCGGCCGCCTCGACGAGGATGCCGTCGTTCGCTCCCACCGCCACGGCCGCACGCAGCTGCTCGACCGCCTCGGCGGGACCGAGAGTGAGCACGGTGACGGTCCCACCGGCCTGGGCCGCGGTCTGGATCGCGAGCTCGACAGCGCACTCCTCGTGCGAGGACATGGTGTGGCCGAGACCGGATTCGTCGATCCCGGTGCCGGTGGCATCAAGGGTGACGGAACCGGCGATATCGGGGACACGTTTGATGCAGACGAGGATGTTCACGGCTACCTCCGGATGCACTCGTTGTCAGGGTCGAACAGCGGCGTCGAATCGACCGATGCCACCGTCACCGGATAGAACTCCTCCATGTACACGACCTGCAGACGGTTGCCCAGCACCGCCTCGGCGGGTGGGAGGAACGCCATGAGCACGTGTTTGCCCAGGCTGGGAGCCGATCCCGCCGAGGTGACATAAGAGTGGCGACCGTGCCCGTCGATCAGCGGATCGCCGTCCGCGGAGACGATGGGTTCCCCGCCGAGCATGTACCGCTTCTCCCCGCCGGCACTCGTGTGATCGTCGACGGTGAGCGAGCACAGCACCGTCTTCGGGTCCTCCTCGCGGTGGCGCAGATGCGCGGCCCTGCCGACGAAGTCCTGGGACTTCACCTTCGGTCGGCTCATCCCGACCTCGACTACGCTGCGTTCGGAATCGAGCTCAGTCCCGAATGCGCGGTAGCCCTTCTCGATCCGGCCCGTGGTGCCGTAGACGCCGAGTCCGACGGGGAGCAGTCCGTGCGTGTGGCCGGCGTCCATGAGCGCATCCCAGAGCTTCAGCCCCGATTCCATCGGCACGTAGAGCTCCCAACCGAGGTCACCGACATAGGAGATGCGGGAGGCGAGCACCTCGAGCGAACCGATCTCAATCGTCCGGGCGGTGCCGAACTTGAATGCCTCATGGGAGACATCGGAGCTGGTGAGACCGCCGAGGATGTCGCGGGCTCGCGGTCCCCACAACCCGATCGTCGTCCACGAACTCGTGAGATCGGCGATCTGCGCCCCCGTATCGGGCAGTCGGTCGGCGAACCATTTCAGATCGACCATTCCGTGGGCGGCACCCGTGACGACGCGGAACCGGTCGTGCGCCAGACGCATGATCGTCAGGTCGGAACGGAACCCGCCGTTCTCATCGAGGATCGGGGTGTAGACGACCCGACCGATGGCGACATCCATCTGAGCCAGGGCAATGTGCTGGACAGCGTCGAGAGCAGCCGGACCGAACACATCGAAGATGACGAAGCTCGAGAGGTCGACGAGCCCGGCACGCTGCCGCATGGCGAGGTGTTCGGCGTTGATGATCGGTGACCACCAGCGGGAATCCCACTCGGCGCTGCGGTCCATGACCGCGTCACCGAACTCCTCGAGCAGACCGGCATTCGACTGATACCACTGCGGCCGCTCCCACCCGCCGGCTTCGAAGAACACGGCCCCGAGATCGGCCTCGCGCTGCCACATCGGGGATCGGCGGACGTCACGGTCGCTGGCCCACTGCTCGCCGGGGTGGACGATGCCATAGGTCTTGTTGAATGCCTCCGAGGTGCGGGCGCGCACGTGTTCGCGGGTGCGCTGATGGGAGTGGAAGCGAGCGATGTCGGCACCCTGCACGTCGATCTCCGGCAGTCCGTGCGTCATCCACTCGGCCACCGCCCGCCCGACGCCAGGACCTTCCTTCACCCACACGGCCGCCGCCGACCACAAGCCCTTCACCTGGGGTGATTCGCCGAGGATGGGCGCCCCGTCCGGAGTCAGCGAGAGCAGTCCGTTGATCGCGTAGCGGATCTCGACGTCCGGATTCGACAGCACCTCGGGCATGAGCTCGACGGCCTGTTCGAGCTGCGGGTCGAAGTCATCCTCGGTGAACGGCATCTCCGTGGGGGAGAGCTTCGCCGCCTCGATCGAGGGAATCTCATCGGGGTCGTGGAGGATCGGCCGGTGGGCATAGGAGCCGATCTCCATGTCCGAGCCGTGCTGACGTTCGTAGCAGAAGGTGTCCATGTCCCGCACGATCGGAAACGAGATCTCGCCGGGACGTTCGGCCAACTGCGGGACGGGCCCGACGCTGATCATCTGGTGGACCGCCGGAGTCAGCGGGATGGCCGCACCGGCCATGGCGGCGATCCGCGGGGACCAGACACCGCAGGCGATGAGGATGCGGCTCGTCGCGATCGCACCCTTCGTCGTGTGCACGGCGGCGATCTGCCCGTTCTCGACATCGATGCCGGTCACCTCGGTGTTCGGGGACACGGTGAGCGCTCCCTTGGCTTCGGCGGATTCGCGCATCATCGTGCCCGCCCGGACCGAATCGACGACTCCGACCGTCGGAGTCCAGAACGCGCCGAGGATGACCTCGGGATCGACGAACGGCACCTTCTCGGCGACCTCGGCGGGGGTGACGAGGGAGGATTCGATGCCCCACGAGCGTGCCGAGGCCATGCGCCGCCGCAGCTCCTCCATGCGCTCCTCGGTGCGGGCGACCTCGAAGCCGCCGGACTCGGTGAAGACCCCGAGTTCCTTGTACTGGCGCATGCTGTCGAGTGTGAGGTCGGTGATCTCACGCGAGTGATCGACGGGGAAGATGAAGTTCGAGGCGTGCCCGGTCGAGCCGCCCGGATTCGGCAGCGGGCCCTTGTCGATCTGGACGATATCGGTCCAGCCGAGCTCGGCGAGGTGATAGACGAGGCTGTTGCCGACGATGCCGGCACCGACAACGACGACGCTGGCCTGGGCGGGGACGGAAGCCATGAGCAGGCTCCTCTCTGAAGGCATCTTCGCCTTCACCAGCATCGTTGCGAATTATGCAACGATGCGCGCTATGTGGAACTGCGTACGATGATCGTCCTCCGCCGAGGCGGGAGTGTCAAGAGTGCGTAAGCGCGGTCATTGCGCGGTCGGAAGATCGCGTCGAACGACAGCGTCAGGGCTGAGCGGTCAGCTCTCGGAAATACCGCTGAGCGAACTCGGCGAATCGGGGACAGGCCGAGTGGGCGCCGCGGGTGTTCCACTCGAGCGTGACGTCGACCTCGGGCGAATCGACGATCTCGCGATAGACCACCTCGGGGTGGGAGTGGGTGAATGAGGTCGCCGCCGAGGTGACTCCGACAGCTTTGTCGAGGACGACATTGACCAGCCATTCGTCTGTATTTCCCGCCATCAGCGGACGAGGCGCGACAGGTCGGTCGTCCCAGAGCCGCAGACTCGCCGTCGGCGAGACGGAGCACAGCGCCACCGTGCTGTGGGCGATCTGGTCGAGGCTCAGCTGAGGGCTGGCCGCGAGCGGGTTGGACACGGAGACGGCTGCGACGAGGGACTCGCGAAAGAGCGGCCGGCACTCTCGTCCCTCGGGTGCTTGTGGTTCACCGACGGCCCGTTTCACAATGGCGATGTCAATATCGGCCTTGGCCAATGCAGCGTCCAGATCGTCGGGTCGACTCGCATCGATCGGTGTCTGCGAGGTGGCCTGCCATTCACTGATGAGGCCGTGCGTGTGTTTTCCCAGTCCCGCCCATGCCCATCCGAGCCGGAGGGGTTCGCGATCGTCGCCGAAGCGTTCGAGCAGCCGGTCGAGCCGGCCGACGAGGGACGCGGCCTCGACAGCGAACTCCATTCCCGGCTCGGTGAGCACGACGCTGCGGGTGGTCCGCTCGACCAGCGTCGTCCCCACACGCTCCTCCAGCTGCGAAATCGTCCGCGACAGAGTCGGCTGAGTCGTGCCGAGGAGCGCAGCGGCGACCGTGAACGAATGGGTCTGGTCGATGGCGACCAGGGCGCGGAGATGACGCAGCTCAACACTCATGCGCTCAGCGTATAGCGGCCGATCTGGATCCTCCAAGGCCGCGCGGAGAGGCGGAGCCCTTGGAAAGACCGAGGCGCCCAGGGAAACCAGCCGTTCTGGCGGAGCGACGGCCTTTTCATGCGTCTCAGACATGAATATCCGCACAGAAGTATTTCTCTTCGCCTCCGAACGTGCCTAGGCTCGCAGCAGACCACCACACCAGCGAGACGAGGGAGACACCATGAAGGTACTCATCATCGGAGCCAAGGGACACGTCGGAACCGCGGCCGTCCGAGCGCTCGAAGGCAAGCACGAAGTCATTCAGGTCGGTCGGAGCACGGATCCGGCGGTCGATCTCGACGATCCGGCGACGATCGAGGCGCTGCTGAACGAGGTCGGTGAGGTCGATGCCATCGTGTGCACGGCCGGACACGTCCCGTTCAAACCCGTCACGGAACTGACCCGGGAGGACTTCGAGTCGGGGTTCTACGGCAAGACGCTCGCCCAGCTGGATCTGGTGCGCATCGGCCTGCCCCATGTCAGGGACGGCGGTTCGATCACCCTGACGACCGGGGTGACGGCCCGCGCCGCGATCCCCACCGGATCGGCGGCCGCGATGGCCAGTGGAGCCATCGAATCATTCGTCATGGCCGCCGCCGGTGAGATGCCGCGCGGCGTCCGCATCAATGTCGCCAGTCCCACCGTCCTGGAGTCGGCCACGCACTTCCACGACTTCTTCCCCGGATTCCCACCGGCCTCCGATGAGGCGGTGGGCAATCTCTACCGCCGCGCCGTCGAGAGCATCGACAGCGGCACCACGTACATCCTCGACTGACCACCTCCCCGAGGAGGATGATCACACCCACGCCGAGGCGGGACCCCAAGAGCGCGTCCGTGCCGATTTCGTGGGGTACCGATTTGGCGTGGTTCAGTGTTCGCGCCACCCGAGGCGGGCTGAGATGTCGGCGGCGGCCGAAGTGAGCAGGTCTTTCGCCGAGGCGACCTTGTCCTCGGTGAAGCGGAAGCTCGGTCCCGAGGCCGAGATCGACGCGATGACGTCCCCGTGGGCATTGCGCACGGGAGCGGACACTGCGGTCAGCCCGACCTCGAGCTCATCGACGACGAGCGAGAATCCGGTGGTGGCCACCTCGGCGATCTGGGTGAGCAGCTGCGCAACCGAGGTCACGGTGTGCGGGGTGTAGCGGGTCAGCTTCGCGCCCAGGGTCTCGCGGATGCCGGCCTCGCTCAGGCCGGAGAGCAGGACCTTGCCGTTGGAAGTCGCATGCAGCGGAATGCGCTGACCGACCCAGTTGTGGCTCTGCACCGAGGCAGTCGACGAGGCCTGATCGAGGTAGAGCGCGGCACCGTCGGAGAGGACGGCGACGTTGATCGTCTCGCCGGTCGCCTCGGCGAGCATCTTGGTGATCGGGCGGGCTTCCTGGACGATGTCGAGACGCGCGGTCGTCGCTCCGGCGAGGCGGAGGATGGACAGGCCCAGACGATATCTGCCTCGGTGATGATCCTGCTCGACGAGTCCGCGGGCTTCGAGGGTGGAGACGATGCGTGAAGCCGTCGACTTGTGCACGCCGAGTTCACCGGCGATCTCGGTGATCCCGGCGAGCCCCGTGCGGGCGATGATCTCGAGGATCGTCACGGCCCGATCCACGGATTGGACGCCGCCCGAGCCCGCATCTTTGTTGCTCATTTCGAAACTGTAACTCACGACGCGCAACCCGGCCAGAGTCTGAGGGTGTGGGGTAGGGTGAGTGCGGTCGGTGGGCCTCGATTCCGCCGACCCCCTTTCCCCGACGGAGCTGAGCACGATGAGCAATGGGACCCAGTCGATCGACCGGGCGGCAGAGATTCTGTCGTTGGTCGTGAGGTCCGACGACCCGATCTCCTACACCGAGGTGGTCGAAGAGACCGCATTGGCTCGGTCGACGGTCTCACGCCTGCTCTCCGCCCTCGAACGCAACGGTCTGGTCGAACGCGACAGTGACGGCCTCTACCGCGGCGGATCGCTGTTCGCGACCTATGCTTCCCGCTTCGACCGAGTGGAGAACCTCGTCGCCGCAGCCGACCCGACCCTGCAGCGCCTCAGCGAGGAGACCGGTGAGACGGTCAACCTCGCCATGCCGGGACCCAAAGGAGTCGTCCAGGTCGCCCAGGTCGATTCGACGTTCGTCCTCGGCGCCACGAACTGGGCTGACGTGGAGGTGCCGCCGCACTGCTCGGCTCTGGGCAAGGTCATGTTCGCCTATGACGTCATTCCGCTGCCGACCGGCAGGCTGGAGCGGCGCACCGAGAAGACCTTGGGCTCACGCAAGGAGCTCACCGACGATCTCGACACGGTTCGCGATCGCGGATTCGCCATTGTCCACGAAGAGTTCGAGATCGGACTCGACGCTCTGGCCGCACCGGTGTTCGGCATCGACGGAGACGTCGTCGCGGCCGTGGGAATCTCCGGACCGACGATGCGCATCGCCGAACACCACGATCGCCTCGGTGCGCTGCTCGTCGACGAGGCGGGACTGCTCTCGCGCAGTCTCAGACGCAAGGTCACCCACCGGTAGGGACGGTCGGACCCGGCATCATGACACGTGATCTGTGCGCATCCGTTTCAGTTTGTCCGGGTTGTTCACTTGTCGCAGGCCCATGACCTGGCCGGTGCCGTCGACCTCGACGGCCAGCACACGCAGATCACCGTCCTTGACGATTCCGATGCCCGCTTCGCCGTTGACAGCGATCACCCCTGTCACCTGCTGGCTGCTGGGATCGCTCGGATCGAATACCGCGGCGAAGAATCGGATGATCCGATCGATGCCGAACAGAGGATTCCGAGTGGCCGGGACCTTCCCTCCGCCGTCGCTCCAGAAGATCGCATCGTCGGCCAGCAACAGACGCAGCGCCGAGCTCTGATCGCCTGAGCGGATTGCGTCGACGAGGCGGTCGATCACCAGCCTGTTGACCGAGCGCGGTAGGTCTCTGTCGAGGTCGAGCCGTCGTTCGGCTCTTGAAATCATCTGCCGGACAGCGGCGGCAGATTTGTCCAGGATCGAAGAGATCTCGCTCGCGGGGACGTCGAATGCTCGGGATAGAACCACGGCTGCCCTGGCTTCGGGAGTGAGCTGATCGGCCAGATGCAGCAGGGTCACCGACAGCAGCTCTCTGTTCGCCACGGCTTCATCGGGCAGTGCTTCGGTTGCAATCGGTTCGGGGAGCCACGACCCGGGGTACTCCTCTTTGACGCTCTCGAGATGCCGAGCCTGGTCGATCGACCGGCGGACGCAGACCGTCGTCAGCCACCCCGGCCAGGAACGCACTGTGCGGGTCCTGCCGGGGCCGGCGGACGGCTGAGTCGACGTGCCGGAAGGCGGCTGAGTCGAATGGCCAACGGCACCGTCGGAACGATCGGCGGCACCCTTCCGCTCTTGGACGACCGCTGCGATGCCGACCTCGGAGACGATGTCCTCGGCCAGCCCGACGTCTCCGAGCATGCGGTAGGCGATTCCGAAGAGTCGCCCCCGGTGCTCTTCCCAGGCGCGGGTCGCCGGTGATTCGGTGTCAGGCGCGTTCACGTGCACCAATGTAGACCACCGTGGATTCTCAGTGGCGGCGGCTCACGACTGCTCGCCGTCTGCCGGTGCTGCAGCAGACTCTGCCTCGGCCGGTGGGACTGTTTCGGTGCTGATCGCCAGGCGGTTCCACACATTGATCGTCGAGATGCCGAGCAGGAGGTCTCCCAGCTGCTCATCCGTGAAGTGGCGCGCCGCCTCTGCCCAGATCTCGTCGGTGACTGAGTCCGGTCCGATCTTCGTCACGGCGTCGGTGAGGGCGAAGACGCTGCGCTCGCGGTCGTCGAAGAGCGACCCGGTGTGCTGCCAGGCGGCGACGTTGACGACCTTGCGCGAGGAGACTCCCATGGCGATCAGGTCGCTGGAGTGCATGTCGACGCAGAATCCGCAGCCGTTGACGATGGAGGCGCGCAGCTTCACGAAGTCGTAGAGTTCTGTGCCGAGGGCTCGCCTGCAGTAGGAATCCATATGTGCAACGGAGGCGTAGGCCTTCTTGTTCATCTGGTCGAGGCTGATGCGTGCCATGGGGTCCCTTTCGCTTGATGCGTTTGCGGCGGGCGACTCTTCGGCCCGCCACCTACTGTGTCGGATGGGGATCCCATTGTGTGACACCGGAGCGACATCGGGTGATCGAATCGGCCCGATCGTCGCTTCTCACCACTCGATCACCACGCGGTCGAGACCTCTTCGGCGCCGCCGAGGGCCGCGAGCTGCTTGCGGCGCCAGACCTCGGTGTCCTTGATCTGATTGAACGTATAGATGTGCAGACCGGCGACGCCCATATCCTGGTCGTCGAGGACCGGGCCGATCTTGTCGAGGAACTTCCGCGGGTTGTATCCGCCGGGCTTGGCCATCCGCGTGAAGGTCGCCGTGTTCTTCCGCAGGAACCGCGTGGACTCTCCCACCCCGATCTTCGTCGCAACTCGGGCGAGCTTCGCCAGCTCCACCTTGCCGGCAATACCGAGGACCAGCGGCAGTTCGACGCCCCGTGCGCGAACCCTGGGCACCCAGGACGCGATGAGCGCCGGATCGAAGCACAGATTCGACACCAGGTGCGTGGCGTAATCGCGTTTGTCCCACATCGCCTGGATCGTCACATCGTCGGGGATGATCGGATGCGATTCCGGATAGGCGCTGACGCCGATGTGCTGGAACGGTGCGGCCATGGATGAGAGATCGACGAGGAGGTCGTGCGCACCGACGTATCCGCCGGCCGGGGGAGTGGCGTCCCCTGCGGGGACGAAGATCCGGTCCACAGCCGCCTCGGCGAGACGATCGACGATCTCCGTGAGCTCGGGTCTGCCGTGGATCATCCGTGCGGCCAGGTGGGGCACGGCGCGGAAGCCCAGGGCCTGGAGCTGTTCGGCCGTGGACAGCGTCGCCTCGAGGGTCAGTCCCGTCGACGCGGTCACCGTGATCTCGCGGCCCGGTGCCACGTACTCCTCGATGCGTTCGACGATCCCGGCCGTGGGCAGAACCTCGTAGCGGGCGGTGCTCAACAGCCTGCGCAGCGTTGACTGTGACATCCTCGTCTCCTTCTCGGAGGTCGATTCATGAAACTCGCATGTGCGAGTCCCTTGCGTCCCGGTGTGTCCGATCCTACACTCATTGTACCCATGATATGGGAATCAAGTTCCATAATATAAAACTGTGCAAGCAGGGGGAACACCATGGACAACAATGTCCCGTCAGTGGACCAAAGCGACAGAGAAGTCCCGATCAACCTTCGTCAATCCGGCCCCACCCCGGTCGAAATGCTCATCGACACCCGCGTCCGTAAGTCGCCCTATTGGGAGCTATCCATGCAGCAGGGCTGCTGGCGGGCGTCGATCTACAACCGGATGTACCACCCACGCGGCTACATCCCCCGCGACGAGGGCGGGATGATGGCCGAGTACCAGTCCCTCGTCAACGATGTGACCCTGTGGAACGTCGCCGTCGAACGGCAGATCCAGGTCAAGGGCCCCGACGCCGAGGCGTTCGTCAACTTCGTCATCACCCGTGACGCGACGAAGATCCCGGTGATGCGCGCCCGCTACGTCATCCTGTGCAACGAAGCCGGCGGCATCCTCAACGATCCGATCCTGCTGCGGGTCGGCATCGACGAATTCTGGTTCAGCCTCTCCGACACCGACCTCATGCTCTGGTTGCAGGGAGTCAACGTCGGCGGCCGGTTCGACGTCACGATCGCCGAGATCGACGTCGCACCAGTGCAGGTCCAGGGCCCGAAGTCCGTCGACGTCATCGCCGACCTCGTCGGGGAGGAAGGACGCACGCTGCCGAGCTACGGACTAATGGAAGCCCAGGTCGGCGGGCGTGACGTCATCATCTCCCAGACCGGATTCACCGGTGAGAAGGGTTACGAGATCTATCTCAAGGATGCGACGAAGTACGCCGAGGATATGTGGAACGCCGTCCTGGAAGCCGGCGAGCCGTACAACATCAAGGTCGTCGCCCCCAGCCACCACCGCAGGATCGCGGCGGGCATCCTCTCGTGGGGGCAGGACATGGACTTCGAGACGCTCCCGTTCCAGGTCAACCTGTCCTACCAGGTGCCACGGAAGAAGGAGGCCGACTATATCGGCAAGGCCAGACTCGAGGAGGTGCGCGGGCTGATCGAGGCCGGTACCCCGCCGTATCGCACGCAGCTGGTGGGTCTGCTGGTCGGCGGCAGACCGATCACGGACTATGCGCCGGACTTCTGGCTCGTCTCCGCTGCCGCTGACGGTGAGGCGGTCGGGTACGTGACGTCGCCGTGGTATTCGCCGGAACTCGAAGCGAATATCGCAATGGCCCACGTGCCGGTGTCGGCAACCGAGCTCGGCACCGAATACTGGGTGCATCTGCCGGAGCCGTTCGCAGATACTCCCGGAGTCCCGGTTCGCGCCGAGGTGGTCGAGATGCCGTTCCGCCCGAGCGTGAACCCCAACCAGCGTGAGCGCCTGAAGATGCGCGGCCTCGACGCCGCAGTCTGAGCCGACTCCCGCTCCCCGAGGCCGAGCGCGGTCGCCGTTGCGCAAAGCCGGCGGCCGCGTTCGCATGTCCGGATGCGCTCGGATATTCGGGCGCGACAGTCGGCTCAGAGCAGCGGCATCACGCACCGTTGGTGCCGAATCCTCCCGTTGGCACTGCCGGCCTCCCTCACCCGGAGTAGCTTCTCCTGCAGGTAGCAATGCACCCCTCACTCTCAGCGACAAACCACCCCGGTGCAGAGGGGCGATAGGTCGCTGAGGGTGAGGGATGCGACCGCCGGTGCGGATTGCGACTCACGGTGCGGTGTGCCACTAGTGGTGCGGGGTGCGACTCAAGGTGAGGGGCGGGGGAAGGTGCTGCGCCGCGGCGAAGCGGATCAGTACGCTTCGCCTCGGCGAATAATGGCGCCCCGGCCGCACCTCACACGGCGGCTCCCGCGATCACTTTCCGCGGAGGGCCTTGACCTTCGCGAGGAGTTCGTTCTCGGCATTGGGGCCGGCCTTGATGCCGGTGGGCAGCTTGATCATGAACCAGATGCCGACGAGCAGCCACACCGCGAAGCCGACCCACGACTGCCATGCCAGCTGCGCAGACACCGGGGTGATCGGAATGTAGAGGATGAAGAGGATGAACGTGAGCACCGATGAGATCACGCCGATGACCACTCCGCCATTGCGATCTCCGCCGATGCGCAGTGGGCGTTCCATGTTCGGTTCGCGCCTGCGCAGGACGAGGAAGCCGACGCTGACGAGGAAGTAGGCGATGACGATGGCGGGCGAGCCCGCGTCGACGATCCAGCCGAGCGCTGCAGTGCCGAAGAAGGGAGCGATCGCGGAGAGGATGCCGATGAAGATGATGGCATTCGACGGAGTGCGGTATTTCGGGTGGAGCTTGCCGAACCACTTCGGGATCATTCCGGCCGCGGCCATCGCCCACATGAGACGGGACGAACCCATGAGGAAGGCGTTCCACGACGTGATGATGCCCGCGAGTCCACCGGCGATGACGATCTTGCCCCAGATGTCCGAATCGAACATGATCGACAGTGCGTCTGCGGTGACGAGGTCATGAGTGCCCAGCTCGTCGGCTGGCATCGCCATCGAGGTGGTGCCGATGATGATGATGTAGAAGACGATGGCCATGATGACGGAGAGGACGACGAGCTTGCCGATCTTCGCCGGTGGCAGCTTGACCTCCTCGGCGGACTGCGGGATGACGTCGAAGCCGACGAAGAGGAACGGCACGACCGCCATGACGCCGATGAATCCGGCGCCGCCGCCGGTGAACAGCGGCTCGGTGTTCTCGAGGCTGCCGCCGACGAAACCGCCGGTGAGCAACATGAGACCGACGATGATGAGGAACCACACGACGAAGGTCTGGACCATCGAAGCGAGCTTGACGCCGCGGATGTTCACCCAGGCGATGATGATGGCTGTGATCGTGCCGACGAGTGCCCAGGTGAGGTACACGTCGAAGCCGGCGACGTTCCAGAGCTTGATCTGCTCGAGGTTCGGGAACAGGTAGACGGCGGTCTTCGGCACCGATACCGCCTCGAACATGACGACGCTGATGTAGCCGCCGGTGATCGCCCATGATCCGAACAGGGAGACGCGGGGACCCATCGCCCGGATGAGATAGTTGTGCTCCCCGCCGGCATGCGGCATCGCTGCCACCATTTCCGAGTACACGGTGCCGACGAAGCACATGATGATGCCGCCGACGGCGAAGGCGATGATGGCGCCGAGCGTGCCTGCACCGTTGAGCCACTCCCCGGTGAGGACGACCCAGCCGAAGCCGATCATGGCACCGAATCCGATGAAGAGTGCGTCGACCGTGCCGAGAGCCCGGACGAAGCCGTGGCCTCGATCTCCGGTGACGGTCTGGGTTTCAGGTTGACTCATGAGGTTCCTCGACACTTCTCTGTGGATGGACGAACAGGTGCTGGGCCGCGCCCCGGGCATGAGCCGAATCACGGCAACTCCGATAAGGCAGATTAGCAGGATTCTGACCGTTACCGGTGAGTTGCCTGCGGGTGACGCCGAACCGTTGCGATGGTGCTACATTTCGTCTGGTGCACAGCTCACATCGCTCAGCGATCGTCCGCGTCATCGCGGGCTACCTGGCAGCGTTGGTCACCGGAGCCACTCTGCTCATGACCCCGGCGGCCACGGTCGCCGACGGCGGCATCTCACTGCTCAAAGCCCTCTTCACGGCCACCTCGGCGCTCAGCGTCACCGGACTCGTCGTCCTCGACACCGGTCAGGACTTCACGCTCTTCGGTCAGATCGTCATCATCTGCCTCATCCAGGCCGGCGGTCTCGGCGTGCTCCTGCTCACCGCACTGCTTGCCCTGCTGCTGGCGGGAAAGGCCGGTCTCCGGCTCCGCCAATCCGTGGCCTCGGAGACGAAGAGCGATGCGATCGGCGGCGTCAAGCCTCTCGTCCTGCGCATCACGGCACTGACCTTCGGCACGGAACTCGTGGTCGCCTCGGCGCTGTTCCTCCGATTCTTCCTCCACTACGACGAACCCGTCACGGCCGCGATCTGGGATGCGATCTTCCATGCGATCTCGGCGTTCAACAACGCCGGATTCGGGCTCCGTCAGGACAACCTCGTCGACTACGTGGCAGACCCCTTCATCTGCGGTCCGATCGGACTGGCGGTCATCCTCGGCGGGCTCGGCTATCCCGTCCTCATCGAACTCGTCCGGCGCTACCGAACTCCGCTGAAGTGGGGTCTGACCACGCGGATCATGGTCGTCATCACCCCGGTTCTGCTTATCGGCGGCACTGTCTTCATTGCCGTCATCGAGTGGAACAACGCGGCCACGATGGGCCACCTCGACGCGTGGGGGAAGATCCAAGGAGCGACGTTCCAATCGACGATCACGCGCACGGCCGGGTTCAACTCGATCGACATCAGCCAGATGCACACGGTGTCCTGGTTCGGGATGGACGTCCTCATGTTCATCGGCGGCGGACCGGCCGGCACGGCAGGCGGCGTGAAGATCACGACGATGGCGGTGCTCGCGGCGACGACGTGGACGGAGATCAGCGGCGGACGATCCGTGACCCTGTTCGGTCGCCGCATCTCCCGTGACGTGCATCGACAGGCGACGACGGTCATCGTCCTCGCGCTCGGCTGGGTGCTGCTGGCGACGATGGTCATCCTCCTCTGCGACCCGAGATTCGGCCTCAGCCGGGTCCTCTTCGAGGTCATCTCCGGATTCGGCACGGTCGGTCTGTCGACCGGGATCACCGCAGATCTGTCCGCGCCCAGTCAGATCGTCCTCATCCTCACCATGGCGCTCGGCAGGCTGGGTCCGGTGACCGTGGCGTCCGGTCTGGCACTGCGCGAGCGCCCCATCCGCTACGAACTGCCGAAGGAACGGCCGCTGATCGGCTGAGCGCCGAATCATCGAGAGCCGACACCCTCGCCGAGGCGGCCCGACTGTGAGTCGGGACGCTGAGCAGGGTGACGGTACAGAAAGGAAGAGACCATGAACGAGAAGAAGAACTGGATGGCGCGGTCCGCGTCGTTCTTCACCGGCGATCCCTCGCCGCTGGCGAAGGACGGAGCGGTGGCCGTGATCGGGCTCGGCCGCTTCGGCGGGTCCCTGGCGCGTGAGCTCGCCGAACACGGGGTCGAGGTCATCGGCGTCGACCGTGACGAGTCCGTCGTGGCTGAGTTCGCCGACGTCCTAGCGCATGCCTCCCGGGCCGACGCCACCGACGAGGTGGTGCTGCGACAGCTGGGCATCGACGAGGTCTCCCGCGTCGTCATCGCCATCGGCAGCGACCTGGAAGCGAGCATCCTCGTGGCCTCGCGGATCCTCAAACTCGGCAATCGGCACATCTGGGCGAAGGCGATCAGTGAAACCCACGCCGAGATCCTCCATCAGCTGGGCATTGGCAACGTCATCAGCCCCGAGAACGACATGGGCCGACGGCTGGCCCACCTGATCAGGGGGCATATCTCGGACTTCCTGCCCATCGACGAGGACTTCGTCCTGGCGCGCACCACTCCGCCGGTGCGCACGACCGACGTGCCCTTGGCTTCGCTGGGGCTGCGCACGAGGTACGACGTCACGATCGTCGCGTTCAAACGCCGCGGCGGCACCCACTGGGACATCGCCGATCGGGACGTCACGCTCTACGCCGACGACGAGATCCTCGTGGCCGGCAGCCCGAAGAAGGTCGAAGCGTTCAGCGAATTGGACAAGGACGCCGACGCGTAGGTCGACGTCCTTGGACGATTGGCATTCCCTCGCCGAGGCGGCGCCGTGGTTGGGCGCGTAAGCTCGGGGCGTTGCCGCGTGCCTCAGTCGCCGAGGTCGACGACCTCGAACTCGAGGAGGTTCGCCTGCTCGGAGACCGGAGCCTTGCCTGTCGATTCGTGGGAGGACGTCCGGTTGGCCTTCCAGTTCTCGAAGTCCTCCTTCGTCGCCCACTGGGTGTAGACGAAATACTGGTCCCCGCCGGCCACCGGGCGCAGCAGCTGGAAGCCTTCGAAGCCGGGAGCCCCGTCGACCGAATGCTTGCGCTGCGCGAAGCGCTTCTCGAGTTCAGCGCGAGCTGGTTCGGGGACGGTGAGGGCATTGATGGCGACGACTGACATGGTTGCTCCTGTTCGAGTTGGCAGCTGAGTCACCTCGACCCTACGTCGTTGACCCGAGCGCTGTCCGAAGAGTCCGATTGTTCGCCCGCAGAGTCTCAGAACCGATCTCAGGGCCGGTCTCGGAATCTGCTTCAGAAGTCCTGTCGGCGCAGCCGCCACGCCGCCAACACTGCTCCGCCGATGACCCAGGCGACGAGGACGAGGAGGGCTGGGAGCACACCGATGTACTCGGTCCCTCCCGCCTCGGCGACCCCGCTGATGTTGTGCACGTTGCCCAAGGGAAGGAGCGGTCGGAGGACGGACGCGAGACCGTCCGGCAGCCAGCCGGCGAGCATGGACCCGACCAGCAGGGCCAACGGGGTGAGAACTCCGCCGGTGACCGAGCGGAAGACGACCGCACCGAAGACCGCGAGAAGCGAATAGATGACGGGCAGAAAAGTGCTGCCGAAGGCCAGCCGCAGATGGCCGGGGCTGCCGGCCACGGCAAGGGCCTCCGACCAGTCGGCCCCGGCGAGCGTGGCCGCGAGGAGGGTGCCGCTGATCGTGACGGCTACGGCCGTGGCGATGGCGGCGACCGTGGAGGCCGCGCCGATGACGACGGCCTTCGCTGCGACGATGCCTGATCGTCTGCGGGCGCGCAGCAGGGTCTCGGTGATCGCGCCGGTGCGGAACTCGACCCCGGCGAACCATGCCGCGAGGACGACGAGCACGGCCGCGGCGGCATCGACGCCGAGGACGCTGGCCGAGAGCACATCCTCGGTGCTCGTCTCCGACAGCGGGGCACCGCGGGTGGCGGGAATGGTGAGCACGAGCAGCACGGCCGAGACCGCGCCCGCGATGAGCGTGACGACGAGCAGCTGACGCGACCGGCGCAGGTCACGGAACTTCACCCATTCGGCACGTATCCAGCTGGGTCGGAGGGCGATCGGTGCGGCCGATACTCGCAGAGAGACCGGGATGGTCGGTGGTGTCGAGGTCATGCCGTCGCTCCCTGTATCGGGTGTCGAAGTGTGTGCCTGTGCCGATCGTCGCCGGTGTCCGTGAGGCCGAGAAAGGTGTCTTCGAGGCCGCGCTCCTCGGTCGCGAGCCCTGTGAGTTCGACCCCGAGACGAACACAGAGCCTGAAGATCTCGACGGGCTCGAGTCCGGTGATCGCGGCGTGAGTGCCCGATCCGTCGGGGTCGACCGAGATGCCCTCGTCCCGCAGGTGATCGAGCAGCGGTGCGAGGTTCGTCCCCTGCACCTGCACCCGGCTTGAGGATTCCCGCCGCAGCTCCTCGAGGGGCCGGTCTGCAATGAGGGCGCCGTCGCGGATGATGATGACGTGATGGGCGATGAGCTCCATCTCCCGCAGCAGATGGCTCGACAGCAGCACCGTTCTGCCTGTGCTCGCGAAATCCGTGAGGAGCGATCGCAGCCACGTGATTCCGGCGGGGTCGAGCCCGTTGAGCGGTTCGTCGAGGATGATCACCTCGGGGTCGGTGAGGAGGGCGGCGGCGATGCCGAGCCGCTGACGCATGCCCAGTGACAGTTGTGAGATGCGGCGGGAGCGTGCGCGGGTGAGGTCGACGAGGTCGAGCATCTCGTCGATCCGGGCGGGTGCGGTTCCCGTTGCCGCGGCGATCCAGTCGAGATGTCCTCGTGCGGTGAGCCCCGGCAGCATGTGCTCGGCGCCGAGGAATGCCCCGGCGATGCGTGCGGGCTCCGCGTGCTCGGGCAGGGGGCGGCCGTGGACGGCTGCGGTGCCGGAGCCCGGTGAGGTGAGGCCGAGGATCATTTGCAGCGTCGTTGATTTGCCCGCGCCGTTGGGGCCGAGGAACCCCGTCACCTGGCCAGGTGCGACGTCGAAGCTGAGTTCGTCGACGACGCGGTGTCCGCCGTAGCTCTTCGTCAGACCGCGGACCGAGATGCCTTCATCGACCGATGGCAATACATTCATACTGCAATAATGATGCAAGTTGAACGTATTGTAAAGTGGGAGGATGCCGAAGATCGTCGACCATGCCCAGCGCCGCACCGAGATCGTCCATGCCCTGTGGCAGGTCATCTATCTCAAAGGGATCGACGGGGTGTCGTTCCGTTCCGTCGCCGAGGCGGCAGGCATCTCCATCGGTCGCGTGCAGCATTACTTCCCCTCGCGCAGTGAGCTCATCCTCGAGGGGTGCCGACAGATCGTCGACAGCGCCGAGGCGGCAGGTCCGGAAGGTGCCGATGCGTCGTCCGACCCCGGTTCCGCCGAGGCGGTGAGTGCGCTCCGTGAGTTCTGTTTCGCGTTCATTCCCGCTGGTGAGACGATGCGCATCGGTGCATCTGTGTGGTACACCTACGTCGCCCGGGCGGTGATGGATGAGCAGATCGCCGACATCATCCGAGCCAGCGATCGTGCGACTCTCGAGCTCGGAGTCCGCCTCTATCGGGCGGTCGTCGGAGGCGATGGGGCTGCCGACGCCAATGACGCCGGTGGCACTGGAGGCACCGATGACTCCGATGGCTCCGATGGCACCAACGGCGAGGTCGCAACTGCGTGGGCGATGCGGATGATCGCCTTGGGCAAGGGGTTGGCTCAGGAGGTCATGCTCGATGAGCGCAGCGCCGCCTCGGCGAAGGCGATCCTCGAAGCGGAACTGGCACCACTGGTCGCACCCTGACCTAACATTCTGGAAACGGCCCGGCGCCGTACCGTCGGAGGAGATTGTTGAGGCGATTGTTGGGTCGATCCACGGTGTTCTGGAGGTCGAAAACACCGTGGATCGACCCAGCAATTCAGTCGGAAGGTACGGCGGGGCGGTCTTCGGCTGTCACGTCGCCGCCGGGCGTTATTCGCCGTCGACGACCTCGAGCTGGGTGAAGGTCAGTCCGGGGGAGTGGACATCGGCTGCGCGGCGGATGCGTTCGGCGGTGAGTTCGCTGATCGTAGGGAACTCCGCGTCGCCACCGGTCATAGCCGGGTCAGTCGCGCCAGCCGCTGCCAGGTCGTCGGTGTCTGCGTCGGCCCCACCGTCGCCATCGTTGCCACCAGCCACCACGGCCCCGTCGGTCCGCTCGGCCCCGCCGGTCAGCTCCGCGCCGCCGCCGACCACCACGGCCCGGGCCGTCTTCGACCGCAGCGGCTCCGGGGTCTGCACGAGCACGAACGTCCGCGACCCCTGATCCCGTTCGTTCGCGGCCATCACGGCCTGTGCCGTGGTCCCGGATCCGGCGAAGAAGTCGAGGACGATGGCATCGGGGTCGAAGAACGTCTGCGAGGCCACGAGGGCTTTGACCAGCTCGACCGGCTTCGGATAGCTGAATACGCCCGCCAGGCCCAGCGGCTCCAGATCGTTCTGCCCGCCGAGCGCCTTGATGATCGAGTACAGCTTCGAACTCGCCTTCTCCGCCGGGGTCACCCGCACCACCGCATGCTTGCCCTCTGTGCCCCAGGGCCGCAGGATGTACTCGCCCGATGCCAACTTCGCATCCACCTCGGCGAGTTTCCCCTCACCCTTGACGGCGACGATGTCCTCGTACATCAGCCGCCGCTCGGACCCGCGGGCATAGCGGCCGAAGCCGGCGCGCAGCACATCGGTCTCCACGAGCATCCGCCTGCCGTTGATGACCTCGAGCTTCGCCGGTGACTTCTTCTCCGTGAGGAACGGCCCGACCCGGCTCGCATCGCGGGCCCACACGTGCACATAGTCGTGCCCGCGCACGAAGGAGCGGGCGTTGCCGCCGCCCTTCGCGCGCTGATGGATGAGCGTGCCCAGCGAATTGTCCTCACCGAAGATCTCGTGCCCGAGCAGCTGAGCCCACGCGCTCTCCTTGTCGTCGAGATGGAGGAAAAGCACCCCGTCCTCACGCATGAGCTCACGGGCGAGCAGCAGTCGCGGGGTCATGAATGACAGCCAACTGGCGTGATCGTGCCCGTGATCTTTGTAGGTGTGCGCGTTGCCCGTGTTGTACGGCGGATCGATGTAGACGACCTTGACCTGCCGGCGGTGCGTGGCCAGCAGGGCGGTCAGCGCGGGCAGATTGTCCCCGACGACGAGCAGATTCTCGTGTGGATCGGGAACGTGAGCGGTGCCGTCGACGTCCCACAGATGCGGACGACCATCACCGAGGTGGCCCTCCCGTTCAGGGTCACCGTCCACGAGGCGGCGACCGAGGTCGAAGGCGGCGGCCTTGCCGGTCCACTCCAAGACGGTCGTCATCCTTCTCCTTCATCCCGAACGGTGCCAAGATTGCTGTATGAGTATTTCACGAGTGGCCGTGGTCGGTGCCGGTATCCTCGGTGTCGCCGCCGCCCGCGAAGTCATCAAGCGGTTCCCCGACGCCGAGATCACCGTCTTCGACAAAGTTGAGAACGTCGCTGCATATCAGAGCGGTCACACCTCCGGAATCGTCGACTCCGGGCTCGGCCAGAAGCCCGGCTCGGCGGAGGCGAAGCTCACCCGCCGCGGCCTCGAGCTGCTCATTCCCTATATGGCTGAGGCAGGCGTTCCCTACCGGGAATGCGGGCAGCTGCTCATCGCCCAGAACACCGATGAGGCCGAACGCCTCGAAGAGATCTTCGCCCGCGCCAAAGACAACGAGGTTCCAGGCGCCAGACTGCTCGAGCGTCACGAGATCGGAGCCGTCGAACCGGCCGTCAGGGGAGTCCTCGGGCTCTTCTCACCCCATGCGGCCATCGCCGACTTCTCGGCGCTCACCGCAGCGCTCGCCTCCGATGTGCGCGCCGCCGGAGGGACATTCCGCTTCGGAACCGAGGTCACCGGATTCGACACCATGAGCAACGAAGTCCGCCTGCGTGGGCGCCCGGTTCCGAAGGACGACCCACCGGCAGGGGATGGGACCGCAGCCGGAGAGTCCGATGAGGACGACCGTGGTGTGAGCGCGGCCGGCGAACGGGGCGGGTCGGGCAAGGATGCTGTCGATGACCGAGGCAGCCGCGACGATCAGGTCCATGACCGTGACCATCGCGACGATCAGGTCCACGACCGGCCGCGGACATATCGCGGTGAGGAGGGCCGCGAACCTGTCATCGGCATTGCAGATGAGCTGCGCGATCGCTTCGGACAGCAGGACTGGTTCAAACAGGCCGAATCGACGCTCGGCGAGTGGACGCAGAAGGTCTCTGACGCGTGGGCGAACCGCGACGGCTCGCGCAGCGGCGACTCTGGCTCACGCACTGGTGGCGCAGGATCGCGCGCTGGTGACGCTCCCGGCGGCAGCGCGCGCAGCGAAGCGCCAGTTGAGGAAGTGCTCGGCACCTTCGACATCGTCATCGTCTGCGCTGGTCTCCAGGCCGATCGCCTCGCCGTCTCTGCGGGACTCGACGCCGAACCGAGGATCGTACCCTTCACCAGCGACTTCTACCGAAGCCCGGCCACCGACACCGAGGTGGTCCGCGGCATCATCGGGTCCGTTCCCGACCCGCAGTCCCCGTTCGCCGAAACCTCGATCGTCCGAGGACTCGACGACGGACTCATCCTCGGACCGAACACCTTCGTCGCCCTCGGCCGCGAGTCCTATGATCGGCACGGATTCGACCTGGCCGACATCACATCGACCGCCCGGTCCAAGGGGTTCTGGAAGTTCGCCGCACAGACTGCGAAGACAGCGGCCCGCGGAGTGAAGCCTATTGTGAGCAAGACTGCTTTCGTCGACGGAATCCGCCGCTTCGTTCCCGAGCTCGACCAGAACGACGTGGCGCCCGGGGCCCGCGGTGTCCGAGCTCAGGCGATGACCGCCGAAGGCGAACTCATCGATGAACTCACCATGACCAGGCGCGGCAGGCTGACCGTGGTCAGGTCCGTGCCGAAGTGGGCGGCCACCTCGGCGCTGGCGATTGCCGAAACGATCGTCGATCGGGCCTTCGAGAACGCGGCCCGCTGAGATCGCCCCGCCGCGGACCGTGCCGCGCTGACGTTCCCAGCTGACCTGCACCGCCGCTCTGGGACGCAGACAGCTGCTATGGTAATTTAGCTTAGGCTAACCAAACTATGAGCGAAAGTGACGATGCCCGTGCCCGCGATTCGACCCGCCTCCACCTCGACGTCTCCGACATTGGCGGTCCGCCGGCGCCGATTGCCGGCACTGACCTTCGCGTTCGCCCTCGCGCTCACCGGGTGCGGGGGAGGCTCCGCCGACGGGACCGATGCAGAACGGGCGAGTGCAGGCAGCGTCGACGACGCCTTCGGCTCCGTTGACATCCGGAAGGCCGAACGCGTGGTCGCTCTCTCCGTCTCCGATGCGGACGCTGCTCTTTCCGTAGGTGTGGTCCCCGTGGCGATGACCGAAGCTCCGGTCGAACCCGTGATGCCGTGGGCGGAGGAGACGATCGATGAGCTCGGCGGCGACGATCCGGAGCTCTTCCACTGGTCGACCGAAGACACGATCCCATTCGAGGACATCGCAGCGTGGGAACCCGATCTGATCCTGGCGACCGGGACCATCATCGGCAAGGATACCCACGACCAGCTCAGCGAAATCGCGCCGACCCTGGGCACGGCCAAGGAGAATACCCCCGACAGCTGGCAGTCACAGGCCGAACGGGTCTCGACCGTTCTCGACGCGAAGGACCAGGGCGACAAAGCGATCGACACGGCGCAGACAGCGATCGACGATGCGGCAAAGGATCACCCGGACCTCACCGACAGGTCCTTCCTCGTCGCGCTCTTCCACAGCCCCGACGAGGTGGGAGTGCTGACCGATCGGGACTCGGCCACCGTCCAATTCTTCAGCGAACTCGGGCTGACGCTCGACCCCGTGGCTGACAAGATGGCCGACGGGTCGGTCCCCGACAGCCTGTCCCTGGAGAAGCTCGACGTCCTGCAGAGCGATATCCTCGTCGGTTACTTCCCCGATCCGGAGCTGCGGAAGAAGTACGACGGAGTCCCCACGTTCTCGAGCCTGCCAGCCGTTGAAGGCGGCCACTTCTACCAGCCGACCGATGAGGAATGGCGCGGGCTGCGCTCCGTCTCCGCGCTCGCGCTGCCCGAGATCGTCGGCCCCATCGCAGAGAAGCTCGACACGGCGGCGGTCGGATCATGACCGGGACCAGCGCGATCAATTCGTCGGCGGAGCAGACCGGTTCGGCCTCTGCCCTGTGCACCTGGACAGAGATCGGCCCGGACGAGAGCTGGAGGCTGCAGGTGGAACTTCCGGCCACAGCCATCCCCGCCGAGGCGGCTCCCGGAGACGAGCAGGAGATCTTCGTCGACCTCAACGGAGTCACCGACCGACGGAATGTGCCCGGCGGGATCATGACCCGGCGCCCTGCCCGGGACGAGGGCGGCGACAGTGCCGACGGTGCCGACGCGACGAGGTATTCGATCGAGCTGCCGGTTCCGCGAGGGTATCGCGGGGCGCTTCGCTTCCTGCCCGTGCCACGAGGACTCCAAGTTGCCGACCGTCCGACCTGGCTCGATGTCCTCGAACGGGGGTTCATCCCCGCCGGTGACCATGATCTGCTCACGATCACGGACATGCGCAGGAAACAGGTCCTCGAGCTCGCCGCACCCGATGCCCGGCCCCTGATCTGGACCGGTGGGGACCGGCCGGCGACCGACTCCCGCAGCGGGGCAGGCGAAGGTCGGCCCGACGTCGACGAACAGGTCATCACCCTCGGTTCCGCGCCGAGGCGGATCTGGACCCACCGACCGCAGCGAGGTCCCGCCTCGGCGCCGGTGCTCGTCGTCTTCGACGGGGAGAGGTTCATCCGCGGGGGACTGCTCGCAGCGATCGACGAGCTTGTGTCTCCTCCGTCAGTGGTCATCGCCATCGACCATGCACCCGTCGGGGCCGACGGCCCCGACGAGGACGCGGCCGTCGGCCAGCGCGCCGACGACCTCGTGATGAATTCTCGGTTCTGCGACGACGTGCTCGCACTCGTTCGTCAGACGGCGCCGGAGGTCTCGGCCCGCACGATCGTCGCGGGCGCCTCCTACGGCGGACTGGCCGCGGCGTACTTCTCCCTGCGGCACCCGGAAGCATTCCGCGGGATCTGCCTTTCGCCGTCGTTCTGGGAATCCGACAATCGGGGGCGCAGGATCTGGGATCTCGCGCCGAGCAGCACCGACGACGGCCCGGACGGGCGCGCAGGGGCGCCGGAGTCTCGGACGGTGGAAACCCGGCCGGCGACCGCCGCAGATCCGACGTTCAGTGTCGACCACGGGATCCTCGAGACTGTCATTGCGGACTCTGTCGCCGAGGCGACCGAGGAGTTCGCAGCTCGCGGCATCGACTTCGTGCCCCGACCGTTCGTGGGCGGGCACGAGTATCTGTGGTGGCGCGAACTCATGCTCATCCGCCTGGCCGAAGTCCTGGCGGAATGACCCGAACGCCAGTCAACGTGGGTCGGGGAGCACCCGAAGTGGGGGAGCCGCCTCGGCGAGGGTTTTCTGCACCGTCGATCGGAGCCGTCGATCAGTCGGAATGGCGTTCGAGGAACTCGTAGACCTCGGTGTCGTCGACGCCGGGAACCGCTCCGGGCGGGACCGCGGCGAGCAGGGAGGCGTGCATGCGGGCCGACGGCAGCGCCTGATCCTCCCATTTCTCGGCCAGGTCATCCGGGGCCTGCCGGCAGCAGGACGGATCCGGGCATCCGGACTGCGAGCGGATCGGTGACTCCCGTCCTTCGAACCAGCGGACGTGGGAGAACGGGACGCCGACGCTGATGGCGTAGTCGCCGCCGGGCAGCACTCGGGCGGTGCACCAGAACGATCCGTGCGGGGTATCGGTGTACTGGTAGTAAGGGCTGAATCGGTCGGCGACACGGAAGACGGTGCGCGACGTGAAGCGCTTGCACGCGAACTGTCCCTCGATCGCGCCGAGCGGATCGGTGGGGAACGGCAGCCCGTCATTCGAGTACGCCTTGTGGATCGTGCCGGAATTGTGGACCTTCATGAAGTGCACGGGCAGTCCGAGGTGCTCGGTGGCGAGGTTCGTGAACCGGTGGGCGGCCATCTCGTAGCCGACGCCGAACATATCGCGCAGATGCTCGACGGAGAGCACCCGCTTCTTCTTCTCCTCCTCGAGCATCGGCACGGCCGCGGACTCGGGCAGCAGGATCGCGGCCGCCAGATAGTTCGCCTCGACGCGCTGCTGGAGGAATTCGTGGAAGTCCTTCGGGGAGTCATAGCCGAGCACATGCGGAGCCAGGCTCATGAGCAGGTGCGACCGCGGATCGAATGCGGCGTCGGCGTTGGGCAGATACAGCCGCTTGTTCGCGGTATCCGAGATCGACCGGGTCGATTCGGGCAGGTCGGAGACGTAGTGGAGGCTGAAGCCGAGCTTCTCGGCGATGAGTGCCGTCTGCCGCTGTGACACCGTTCCGGATTCGTAGCCGACGAGGTCGAGCAGCTCGGCGGCGGTGGCCTCGAGGTCGGCGAAGTAGTTGTTCTTCTCCTTCATCCGTTCCCGCAGCTCACGGTTGGCCCGCCTGGCCTCCTCCGGTGTGGCCGCTCGCCGTTCCAGGGCCTCGCCGAGCTGGCGTTGAAGCCCCACGATCGCCTCGAGGGCATCGGCCGGCAGCGACTTGATCCGCACCTGCGGCAGGCCGAGGGCGGAGTACATGGGGGAGGCCTGATTGCGTTCGGCCTCCAACTCGAGGGCCTGTCGTTCGTCGATCGGAGCGGGGTCGATGAGCTCGGAGACATCCGTCTTCAGCGCCTTAGCAATCGCGGCCAGGAGCGTGACAGAAGTTTCTCGCTTGCCGTTCTCGATCGTCGAGATCTGCGAGGCCGCACGCCCCACTTCCTGCCCCAGCTCGTTGAGGGTCAAACCGCGCTTCTTTCGAAAAAATCGGATTCTTCTGCCGATGCTGAGTGGGTCGGTCTGCTGCTCTCCGCTCTCGACTTCCGCGCCAACGCTGTTCAAAGCGCCTCCCTCGGTTTCTGTGTGCTGGTTCACATGATTGAAAAACAGTATGACAGAACCGCGAAATTTCTGAAACCGGAAATATCGAGATTATTCATCCAGAAATTCAGTGCGAGAGCCCTTGCGGCCCCCGCAGACTGGATACATCAACAACCCCGAGAGATCGAGAAAGAGAAGGACAATGACTGAGAACACCACGCAGAACAGCTTGCACGATGCTGAAGCCATCCGCCGCGACTGGGCGACCAACGCCCGCTGGTCGGGAATCGCTCGCGACTACGAGCCCGAGGATGTCGTCAAACTGCGCGGTTCGCTGATCGAGGAGCACACGCTGGCCCGTCACGGAGCCGAGCGCCTCTGGAACCAGATCACCGCCGGCGACATCCACTCCGGTGACTACGTCAACGCCCTCGGTGCGCTGACCGGCAACCAGGCAGTCGAGCAGGTCAAAGCCGGCCTCAACGCCATCTACCTCTCCGGTTGGCAGGTCGCCGCCGACGCGAACGCCGCCGGCCAGACCTACCCCGACCAGTCGATCTACCCGGCCAACTCGGTGCCGCAGGTCGTCCGCCGCATCAACAACGCTCTGATGCGCGCCGACCAGATCGAGACCTCGGAAGGCAACAAGCAGGTCGATGACTGGTTCGCTCCGATCGTCGCTGACGCGGAAGCAGGCTTCGGCGGCACGATCAACGTCTACGAGCTCATGCGCTCGATGATCGCTGCCGGCGCAGCCGGTGTGCACTTCGAGGATCAGCTCGGATCCGAGAAGAAGTGCGGTCACCTCGGCGGCAAGGTCCTCGTTCCGACCTCGCAGCACATCCGCACCCTCAACGCCGCCCGCCTCGCGGCCGACGTCGAGAACGTGCCCAGCCTCGTCATCGCCCGCACCGACGCCGAGGCAGCCACGCTGATGACCTCGGACATCGACGAGCGCGACCAGCAGTTCGTCACCGGTGAGCGCACCGCCGAAGGCTTCTACAAGATCACGAACGGACTCGAAGCCGGCATCGCTCGCGGACTGTCCTACGCTCCCTACGCGGATCTGCTGTGGATGGAGACCTCGACTCCCGACCTCGAAGCTGCGAAGAAGTTCGCCGAGGCGATCCACGCCGAGTACCCGGACCAGATGCTGTCCTACAACTGCTCGCCGTCGTTCAACTGGCGCAAGCACCTCGACGATGCGACCATCGCGAAGTTCCAGCGCGAGCTCGGAGCCATGGGCTACAAGTTCCAGTTCATCACGCTGGCCGGCTTCCACGCGCTCAACTACTCGATGTTCGATCTGGCCCACGGCTACGCCCGCGAACAGATGAAGGCATACGTCGACCTGCAGGAACGCGAGTTCGCAGCCGAAGAACGCGGATACACCGCGACCCGCCACCAGCGCGAGGTCGGCACCGGATACTTCGACCTGGTTTCGACCGCGGTCAACCCGGAGTCCTCGACCACCGCATTGGCCGGCTCCACCGAAACCGCTCAGTTCCACTGAGCCGCACCGGGTTCGCACCCCGCTGACCAGCGGGGATGAACCCACCCAGAACTCGGGGCGGATCGGCAGTGTTTTCACGGGGTTTACATTGTCGATCCGCTCCGTCACACCACAGACGAATCGAAACCCCGCCACGATCCCAACGCACGGCTCACGACTTACGGCAGAGCCGCCTCGGCGAGGATCACCCACAGAACCAGCCACACATTCCAGGCACACACTACGACGGGTGAGGAGAAGCCCATGTCTTACATCAAGATCAACGCGCCGCTCGAAACCGGCTTCGGCACCGTCCTTTCGGAGCCTGCTCTGACGTTCATCGCCAAGCTGCACGACGAGTTCGCCGGCACCATCTGCGACGTGCTGCGCACGCGCCGGGCCCGCGCGGCCGAGATGAACGGCGGAACCCTCCCCCGTTTCAAGCCCGAGACCGCGCGCATCCGCGCCGACCGCTCCTGGTCGGTCGCCGGATCCGCCGGCGCCCCCGGCCTCGAAGACCGCCGCGTGGAGCTCACCGGCCCGGTCACCGAGGATGAGGTCGTGGCTGCGCTGAACTCGCAGGCGAAGGTGTGGCTGGCCGATCTCGAAGACGCCACGAGCCCCACCTGGGCCAATGTCATCGGCGGGCAGGTCAACCTCTTCCGCGCCATCCGCGGACAGCTGCCCGGCGTCAACAACGACAACCAGCCGACCATCGGACTGCGCCCCCGCGGTTGGCACCTGCCCGAGAAGCACCTGATCTACGTCGATGACAACGGCCAGGAGTTCTCGACCTCCGGCGCTCTCGTCGACTTCGGTCTGTACTTCTTCCACAACGCCCGCCACCTCATCGACAACGGCTCCGGCCCGTACTTCTACCTGCCGAAGCTCGAGTCCTCGCAGGAAGCACGCCTGTGGAACAAGGTGTTCGTCCTGGCGCAGAACATGCTGGGCATCCCGCACGGCACCATCCGGGCCACCGCTCACATCGAGACGATCACCGCGGTGTTCCAGATGGAAGAGATCCTCTTCGAGCTGCGCGAGCACTGCGCAGGCCTCGAGGCCGCCGGTTGGGACTACCTGTTCTCCGTGGTGAAGAACCTGCGCAACACCACCGACTACGTTCTGCCCGACCGTGAGCGTCTGACGATGGACCTGCCGCTGATGAAGGCGTTCACCGACCGCCTCGTGGCCACCTGCCACCGTCGCGGAGCACACGCGATCGGCACGATGTCCAACCTCATGGCCGATCACCCGGACCAGGAGTTCGTGGCCGCCGAGTTCGAGCGCATGCGAGAGGACAAGGCCCGCGAGGCCTGGCAGGGCTTCGACGGCACCTGGGTGGCCGACCCGGCACTGGTTCCGGCGGCTCTGGCCGTGTTCGACGCCGCCCTGGGTTCGCAGCCGCACCAGCTGGAGAACAAGCGTCCCGATGTGCAGGTGACCAGCGAGAACATCCTCGACATCACCGGCCTCGAACCGGTCGTGACCGAAGAGGGTGTGCGGGTGAACATCCGCGTGGCCATCGGGTACATCAACGTTTGGCTCGGCGGCAACGGGCACGTGGCTCTGGAGAACCAGCTCGAAGACGTGTCGACGGCTGAGATCTGCCGCTCGCAGATCTGGCAGTGGATCCGCCACGAGGTGACTCTGGACAACGGTCAGCAGCTGACCTCGCGTCTGGTGGAGCGCTACCTCGGCGAGGAACTGGCGCTGATGCAGCGCACCGCCGATGATCACTTCGACGAGGCCGTGGAGATCTTCCGTGAGACGGCACTGGGCGAGGAGTTCGCCGAGTTCCTCACCATGCCGGCCTACACCGACCACCTGGTCGACCGGGTGTCCAAGGCCAGCGAAGCCTTCGTCGCCTAACAATTGCTACCTGACGGCGGCCCAGCAACCTCGCGCGAGGTTGCTGGGCCGCCGTCAGGTAGTTTTGGGCGGGATCGTGTGGGGACTCAGCTCCAGTCCATGCCCTCGGGCGGCCACGGTTCGCCGTCCGCCTGAGCGTTGAGCTGGTAGGCGATCGCGCCGTCGATCGATTCGCGGATGATGTCAGCGTGGCCGGCGTGGCGGGCGATCTCGGTGGCCAGGTGCCACAGGATCCAGCGCACCGTCATCGTGAAATCGTTGGGCATCCACGGGTTGTACGGCATCGGAACTTCGGTGCCGAGGTCGGTCCCCGCGTCGTCGACTGCGGCCCTCGCGTCCTCGATCCCGTCGATGACCTTGTCGAAGATTGCGACCGCCTCGGTGATGTCGAGGTCGGGGAGAGCGGACCCGTCGAACATCGCTGTCAGCCCCAACTTCTCGTTGACCGTCCGGTAGTCATCCTCGCCGACCTCTCGCGTCGGGTCCTTGACTTGAATGAGCCAGTTATTGACCACCTGGGCTCCGTGAACGATGAGGCCGACGATACTCAAACCACCGGCCGTCGGCGTGCTGCGGGCCTGCTCATCGGTCAGGCCCTGCGCCGTGAGCTTGAGCTGGGTGCACTGCTGGGTGAGGTAGGTGAACGCGGCGTCGGCTTCGCTCGTGACAGAAGGGGTGAAGAACGGCATGATCTCTCCTTTGCAATGTCCGCCGCGGCCGGATGGCTGAAGCGGTGATCCTATCGTCAGGTGCTATGCGGACATATACTGTCCGCATCAATAAGTCGGGCGAAAGTTTCTCATTCGGAGGTGGAATGCGGTCGGAGACGCGACTCTTGAGCCTGCTCGGACTGTTCGCATCCGGCAGGAGCTGCACTGCCCTCGAGCTCGCCGCCCGCTTCGACGTCACCCCACGTACCATCCGTCGAGATATCGCCGAGTTGCGCGATCTCGGCTACATCATCTCCTCGGCACCGGGCCTGACCGGGGGCTATCGCGCCGAATCCCGGACGATGCTGCCGCCTCTGCAGCTCGAGGCAGGCGAGGCGCTGGCCACCGCGGTCGGCCTGGCACTCCTGCGTGGGGCCGGCCTGGACACCGAACACGCGGAATCGGCGACGACGAAGCTGCAGACGATGCTCCCGGCCGCGATGCGCGCGACCGTCGCCGAAATCTCGACGGCTGTGTCTGTGTCCGAAGGCCACGCACCCGGAGTCGACATCAGCGTGGTCATCACGCTCGCCTCGGCGATCAATGCGTCGACGATCGCGACTTTCGACTATCGGAAGATGCAGCGCCCTGTCGTCGACGACCCCACCGTCACGGGCCCGGCCGGCGCCCTGACCGCCGACGCGACCGGCACCTTGACGGCCGACGCATCCGCCGGCCCGACCGGCGACCACCCCTCGACGCCCCGCCGCGTTGAACCGATCCGTCTCGTCGTCTTCGGCGCGCACTGGTACCTCTTCGCCTTCGACCTCGACCGCGATGACCATCGGGTCTTCCGCCTCGACCGGATGAGCCGGGTTCACGCGACGACATTGAGCATCACCCCACGTGAGCACCCCGACGCCGAGGCGGCTGTGTCCGCAGCCGTGACCACCACCGCGTATCCGCACACCGTCGTTCTGCGCACGGCCGCCTCGGCGCGGGAAGCGAAGGAATGGTTCCCCACCCGGAGCGCCACCATCACCGAGGCGGCCGATGGTGTGCGCATCACCTGCGGATTCTGGGATCTCAGGTGGGTCGCGGCCACCCTTGCGTCCATCCCCGCCGAGATCGAAGTGCTCGACCCACCTGAGCTCATCGACGCCCTGCGCGACCACGCAGAGAGGGCGCAAGCGGTCGTCGAAGCATCAATTACTACCTGACGGCGGCCCAGCAACCTCGCGCGAGGTTGCTGGGCCGCCGTCAGGTAGTAATTGGGGCAATGGGGGTTGCGGGTTGCTGACCGAAGCGTGATCCCGAAGTGAACGAATCATGGATGAGTCCATATACTGGGGGCCATGACGATTCTCATTGGCTACCTACCCGCTCCCGAGGGTGAGGCTGCTCTGCGCGCGGGATTCGCAGAGGCCAAACTGCGGTCGAGCGCTGCCGTCGTGATCAACTCACAGCGACGAGGTGCCAGTGGAGCTCCGACCGAGATCGGTGAGGACGAGATCAAACGGATCGTCGACCTCGGCAAGGAATCGGACGTCGACGTCGAGGTGCTCCAGCCCGATCACGAAGACGATCTGCCCGGCACGCTCAACGACCTCGCCGAGGAATACGAAGCCCAGCTCATCGTCATCGGCCTGCGCAAACGCTCGGCGATCGGGAAGTTCATCCTCGGCTCGCAGGCACAGCGCATCCTCCTCGAAGCCGAGGTCCCGGTGCTGACGGCCAAGGCCTGAAACCTCGCCGAGGCGGCCCTGACCTCGGGTTCATCGCCGCGGTTGCAGCCCCCATCCCCAGGCGAGGAGCTCGGCCAACGATACGCCCTCGGCGTCACTGAGATCCGCGATCTGAGTGCGGCACGAATACCCGTCGGCAAGAACCACCTGCAGCCGGTCGTCCGCACCTGAACTCGTCGCACGCTCCGGTGACACATCGGTACCGGACCCTGTCGCACCGGTCGGCGAAGCATCGACTCCTGAACCAGTCCGAGACCCTACGCCGGCGGCCCGACCCCGCTTGCGAAGCGCCGGCAGCAGAGCCACCTCGGCGACGGCGACCGAGGTTTCGAAATGGCCGTCTTCGACGCCGAAGTTCCCGGCCAGACCGCAGCACCCGCCGAGGAACTCCGTATTCGCTCCTGCCCTGGCCAACAGCTCCTTATCTGCCGCGTTGCCGAAGATCGCCGACTGGTGACAATGCGGCTGCACGAGCGCTTCGATCCCGGACAGGTCCGGCAGTTCGGCGCCGATGCTCAGCAGATACTGGGCCAGAGTCTGCACCCGGTCGGCCACTCGGTGCGAGGCCTCATCGGCGACGAGTTTGAGCGAATCATCCTTGAGCGTCGCCAAGCACGACGGCTCGACCCCGATGATCGGCACATCCCCGGTGGCATCGAGAGCCGTAACCGTCTCCGAGAGATTCGCCTTCGCGGCATCGAGCTGACCGGTGGAGATGAGCGGCAGCCCGCAGCACACGGTCTGATCGATCACTCGCACACGCACACCGGCCTGCTCGAGCACAGCGACGGCCGCGGCGAGGATGCGCGGAGCGAAATGGTTCGACCAGGAGTCGGCGAACAGCACGACCTCAGCGTTCGGTCGCAGCGAATCCGAGGCGGGCGACGACGCCTTGGCCGGGGACTCAGCCTTCGAGCGGGACTCGTCGTTCGCACGCGATTCTGGTGCCGCCTCGGCGGTGGTGGTCCACCATTTCCTGAACGTCGTGGACGCGAACTGCGGGATCGAGCGACGAACGTCGATGCCGGCCATCTTCTTCGCCAGGGTCGTCAGCCCCGGCAGCCCCGACACCCGGTTGACGACCGGCGCGAGCGGGGTGACCAGGCGAGCGAGCTGTGGAAGGAACCCGAGCGAATAGTGCTTCATCGGTCGCAGCCGTCCCTGATAGGTCTGGTGCAGGACCTCGGCCTTGTACGTGGCCATGTCCGTGCCGGTCGGGCACTCGGTCCCGCAGGCCTTGCACGACAGGCACAGGTCGAGGGCTTCGTGCACCTCGGGGGAGTCCCAGCGAGGCTTGAGCAGGGGCCCGGACACCATCTCCTGCAGCACGCGTGCCCGACCCCGCGTCGAATGCCGCTCGTCCCGGGTGGCCTGATACGACGGGCACATGATGCCGCCGCCGGCCGCCGAATCCGCGCGGCACTTGCCGACTCCGGTGCACCGGTGCACGGCCGAGGCGAAACCGGCGGACTCGCCTTCATAGGCCATCGCCAGAGTGCCGGGCAGCTCCTGACGCAGCGGCAGCTGAGTCAGACGGATCGATTCGTCGAGGGCATCGGGGTCGACGATGACACCCGGATTGAGCAGATGCTGAGGATCGAAGAGGCGTTTGACCTGGGCGAACAGATCGAGCGCTGCCGGGGCGTACATGAGCCGCAGCAGTTCGGAGCGTGCCCGACCGTCCCCGTGCTCCCCGGAGACCGACCCGCCGTAGCGGGCGACGAGCTTCGTGGCCGCGACCATGAACTCGCGCATCACCTGCCCGCCGTTCGGATCCTCGAGCGGGAAGTCCACACGCATGTGCAGGCAGCCATCACCGAAGTGGCCATAGGGAATGGCCCACAGTCCGTGCTCCTCGAGCAGCTCCATGAGGTCGTGCAGATAATCGCCGAGGTGGTCCACCGGAACCGCCGAATCCTCCCACCCCGCGTGGGCGTCGCGCCCATCGGGTGTGCGTGAGACCAGGCCGGCACCATCGGCGCGGATCGCCCACACCTCGGCGGCCGCCTGGGCATCGAGGACCGCGGAGTCGAGTGACTTCGACTCTGAGATGAGGCGCTGGGTCTCGGCCTCGAGCTTTGCCTCGTCCTCGCCGGTGAGCTCGACGACGAGCCAGCCCGCGCCCTCCGGCAGGGGAGGGACCGCCTCGGCGCCCTTGGTGTCGATGACCCGGTCGAGCATGCGCGAATCGAGTCCCTCGCAGGCGGCGACGGGGAAGTCCTTCAGCAGCGGCGCATCGTGGGCGGCGGCGACCATGTCCGCGTAGCCGAGGACGACCGCCGAGGTGAAGCTCGGATCCTTGACCAGGCGCATCTTCGCCGCCAGGATGACACCCCAGGTGCCCTCGGTGCCGGCGAAGGCGCGCCGGACGTCGAAGCCGTTCTCCGGGAGGAGTGACTCGAGCCCGTACCCGGAGACCTGGCGGGAGAATGTGCCGAAGTTCGTGCGGATGGTGCCGAGGTTCTGTGCCACGAGTTCGTGCAGCCGCGGGAACGTCGTCGAGGCGTCCGAGTCATCGAGGGTGACGACGGTGCCGTCGATGAGCATGATCTTCAGTGCCAGGATATTGTCGCCCGTGCGGCCGTAGCCCAAAGCTCGCGGGCCGCAGGCATTGTTGCCGATCATCCCGCCGATCGTGCAGCGGGTGTGGGTGGACGGGTCCGGGCCGAAGCGCAGACCGTGTGGTTTGGCCTGTTTCTGGAGATGAGCGTGGACGCAGCCGGACTGCACCCAGGCCGACTGTTCCTCCGGGTCGAGGTCGAGAACCGCGTTCATATGGAGAGAGAAGTCGAGGACGATGCCGCGGCCGATGGCATTGCCGGCGATCGATGTGCCGGCGCCACGGCTGGTGATCGGCACGCCGAGGCGGCGGGCAACGGAGAGGACCCGCGCCACTTCGTCTTCGTCGTGAGGGAAGACGATGGCGGCAGGGACGAGCCGGAAGAGCGAAGCGTCGGAGGAGTATGCGGCGCGATCGGTGTCGTCGATGCTGAAATCACGGATGCCCGCGGTGCGGAACTGTTCGGCGAGTGCGGTGGGAAGCGCTGTCTGGGACTCGTCTTCGTCGACGGTCGCCCGATTCGCTCCAGTGGGATGGGCCATAGTCGTCATGTCCGCATTGTGCCACTTGGGTTGCCGGAACACCGATACCTTCCACGGCGGGGATGGCGAGCGAGAGTCATCGTCCAGGATCAGGGAAAGTTATGCGTTCGTTATCTCACGTGCTCAGAACGGTGCTACTCAGTAGCCTGAGTTCCTATATCCGGGAATTCTTGGCGTCTTGACATATTCGTGGTATCTAATGGGACTACACCAATTCGTGGCAACGGGCCACTACATGAATGCAAGGGAAGAAACCATGTCTCGTCGAGCTCGTGAATTGACAGTTGATCAGACTGCATTAGTCGGAGTCGTCCGAAAGGTCGCACGGCAGCGTTCGAAAATCAACACCGACTATGTGATGGCGATTCTGCGCGCCCGCGAAGAAGGCGCGACCTTCGGTGCGATCGCCGAGGCGGCCGGCACCTCCTCGCAGGCCGTTCAGGAGATCGTGCGCAGGCACGGGCCGGTCAAGCGCAGCGAGCCGAAGGCCGGAGTCGCCGACCCCGCCTGACCCCAGAGAACACAGGGGCAGAACGACATTTTCCGGTCCCCTCTGTGCTCGCACTTCCCTCGCAGATACCAGGGCGGTGATCCATACTCGATATGGATCACCGCCCTTGTGCGATTCATGGACGTTTTCTGACGATTCCGTGACCGAATCTTCGCGAAGCCGGAAGCAGGAATTGCATGAACGGAGACAACAGGGCTGATGGGCTGAGAAAGCCTTCAGAAAGATTCTGCCCTGCGTTCGGAAATCGCATCACGATTCGACTCTTCGACTGTTTGTGAAATATCAGATGCTGAAGTTCCCTGCCGACAACCTCAGGTGCGATTCCAGTTCGGCGGAAAAGCCGTGCAACCGGAGTTCCCGACCCCCCTCGGACAGCTTAGATACAAGAAGTACATATTCGCCGGTGTATTGCAGTCTTGTTACACGCGTCGCGGATCTGAGTGGTTCCCGGCCGGCGGCGGACACTCGGGCGAGATGCGGAGAGGGTTGTCTAGAGTGGCCGTATGAACTCCGAGCTCGAATCGCTGCCCGCTGAGATCGCCGACCACTCTCTGATCCGCATCGCCTCCGACCTCTCACTCATCGCGTGGGAGCAGATGCTCGCCTGGAGGCCGCTGCTCGGCGCGAGCCTCGACGCCAGTGTCGTCGACACGAAGACCTCGCCGAATGACCTCGTCACTCGCGCCGATGCGCAGATCGAGGCGCTTGTGCGCGGCTACCTCAACCGAGTCAGGCCCCATGACCTCATGGTCGGCGAAGAGGGTTCTGAAGCCCTCGATCCGGTCGAATTCTTCCCGGCGGACTTCCTGCTCAAACTCAACGCCTTCGATCCGGAGGTCGGTGCACTTAACGAGGCTGCTGACGAGGGTCCGCGTCTGGAATGGCATGTCGACCCGATCGACGGCACCGTCAACTATGTCCGCAACATCGAACACCACGCGTTCTCCGTCGGAGTCTGCGCGGCCGCAGCTGAGGCTGCTGCCGGCCGCGGTCTCGGCGACTGGCAGATCGGACTCGTCGCATCGCCGGGATTGAATGCCACATGGCTGGCAGCTGCCGGTTGCGGTGCCTTTCGGGTCGACGGACGCTTGGCCGACCATCGCAAGGCCGGCTCCGCCGTTCCGGCGCGACGACTGCACGGGACTCCGCCCGGGCTGTCCGGCAGGCTCCTGGCCACCGGATTCGCGTATGCCCTGAGCAACCGCGGCGCCCAATTGGCCAAGCTCGACGACCTCATGACCGGCTACGACGATATCCGCCGCTGCGGATCGGCGGCACTCGACCTGTGCATGGTCGCCGAAGGTCGGGTCAACGGCTACGCCGAACGCGGTCTGGGCATCTACGACTACGCCGGTGGGGCAGTCATCGTCGAAGAGGCCGGACTCAAGGTCAGTCGCGGAGGATCCGGCGGACCGACCGCCGCCGCCGACACTCAGGAAGAAGTCGACCGCCTCATCGCCGCCATCTGATCTGAGGTCCACCGCGCGACCACCCCATCTCACGACCACCCAGCCCTCACTTCAGATGTGATGCAGATAACGTCATACTTTTTTGACTTTATTTTCAAAGCATAGGCTAAGCTTACTTTCAGTGTGCGCACACGTTTTTCTCATACGTACATTCCTGAAAGTGGGACCCCATGGTTTCGACTCGCCTTCAAATGAGCGCCCTGGCAGGCGTTGTCGCTCTGACTCTGGCCGGCTGCGGCTCGGCAGACTCCGATTCGGCTCAGGCCGAAGACTCCGGATCCACGATCGAGGTCGAGGACAACAACGGCAAGCAGACCGTCGCCTCCCCGCCGAAGTCCGTTGTCGCCACCGACAACCGCACGTTCCAGACGCTCAGCGACTGGGGCATCGAACTCAGCGGCGGCGCCGTCTCCCTGATGAGCGACGACCTCGACTACACGCAGGATGATTCCATCCTCGACCTCGGCAGCCACCGCGAACCCGACCTCGAGAAGGTCGTGGAGGCCAAGCCCGATCTCATCGTCAACGGTCAGCGATTCGCCCAGTTCCATGACGACCTGGCCAAGCTGGCCCCCGAAGCAACCGTGCTCGAACTCGATCCCCGCGACGAAGAGGACTTCGACGCCGAGCTGCGCCGCCAGACCGAGGTCCTCGGCGAGGTCTTCGGAAAGCAGGATGAAGCGAAGAAGCTCGTCGACGACTTCGACGCCTCGATCGAGCGCGCCCAGAAGGCCTACGACGACAACGACACGGCCATGGGCCTGATCACCTCGGCCGGCGACATCGGCTATGCCGCACCGTCGGTCGGCCGCACCGTCGGCCCTGTCTTCGACATCCTCGACTTCGACCCGGCCCTCGAGGTCGAAGAGGGCAGCGAAGACCACCAGGGCGACGACGTCTCCGTCGAAGCCATCGCGAAGTCGAACCCCGACCTCATGATCGTCCTCGATCGCGACGCCTCCTTCGCGCCTGAAGAACGCGACGAAGGTTCGGCCCCGGCCGCCGAAGTCCTCGAAGACTCCGAAGCGCTTAGGGACGTTCCTGCGATCAAGGACGACAAGATCGTCTACTTCCCCGAGGACACCTACCTCAACGAAGGCATCCAGACGTACACCGAGTTCTTCAACGACTTCGCCGACAAGCTCGAAGCTCAGAAGTGATGACCCTCGCCGAGGCGGCCCGACGTCGGAACGAAGCCCGACGCAACCGGACGGCTGAGTCCCCACAGGGAACAGTCGATCCGTCCCTCAACGGGACGTCGGAACCGTCCCCACGTGGGGCCGCCTCGGCGAAGGCACCTCTGTTCGGATGGCCCCTGCTGTTGGGCATCGTCGGGGTCGCCATCCTCCTCGCGCTCTCGCTGCTCACTGGCGTCTACGACATCTTCGGCGGTGACGGCGGGGCCGAAATGTTCCAGATCACGCGGATCCCGCGTACGATCGCCCTCGTCCTGGCCGGCGCCGCCATGGCTATGTGCGGACTGGTCATGCAGCTGCTGACCCAGAACCGCTTCGTCGAGCCGACGACGACCGGCACCACCGAATGGGCCGGACTCGGCCTCATGCTCACCGTCATCGTCTATCCCGACGCCTCGATCGTCGCGCGAATGGTCGGCGCGATCATCGCCGCGTTCGTCGGCACCCTCGTCTTCTTCGTCTTTCTGCGTCGCGTCTCTCTGAAATCCTCGCTCATCGTACCGATCGTCGGCATCATGCTCGGCGCCGTCGTCGGCGCCGTTTCGACATTCATCGCGGTGCAGACGGATATGCTGCAGTCGCTGGGCATCTGGTTCGCCGGCAGCTTCACGTCGATCCTGCGCGGCCAGTACGAGACCCTGTGGATCGTCGCGGCCGTCGTCGTCGCCATCTTCATCCTCGCCGACCGCTTCACCGTGGCAGGGCTCGGCAAGGAGATAGCCACCAACGTCGGTCTCAACTACAACCAGATCCTGCTGCTGGGCACCGTGTTCGTGGCGATTGCGACCGGAGTGGTCACCGTCGTCGTCGGCAACCTGCCGTTCCTCGGCCTCATCGTGCCGAACATCGTCTCGCTCATCCGCGGCGACGACCTGCGCTCGAACCTGCCCTGGGTGTGCCTGCTCGGCATCGCGATCGTCACCATCTGCGACCTCATCGGCAGGATCATCGTCATGCCCTTCGAAGTGCCTGTCTCCCTCATCCTCGGCGTCGTGGGGGCTGCCGTGTTCGTCGCCCTGCTGCTGCGTCAGCGGAAGGTCGGGTGAGTTCCGGTGCGCGCGAAGGACGAATCCCCGGCTCACACCGGCACCGAGGCGGCCCACCCGACCGCGGTCACCGACGTTCCCGGTGGGGATCGTCTGAGCTCCGCGAACGAAGACAGCGGAGATCGCTCCGGTGCAGGAGTACGGGATGGTGGGCTGCCTCGGCGCGGGTCTGCCTCTGTTCGCAGGTCGTCGGGTCCGCTGCCGACGGCGAAGTCGGCGCGTCGCTACTGGACGATGATCATCGTTCTCTCGGTCGCTTCAGCGGGGATCGCTCTGGGCATCCTGGCCTGGGACAATCCGATGCCGATCACGGACCCGGGATTCTGGCTGATCGCGGAGCTGCGGCTGACGAACCTCGTCGTCATCGCCATGGTGGCGCTGTGCCAGTCGTTCGGCACGGTCGCCTTCCAGACGGTGACGAACAACCGGATCATCACGCCCTCGATCATGGGATTCGAATCCCTATACGTGGCGATCCAGACCTCGGCGATGTACTTCTTCGGCGTCACGGCGATCGTCGAACTCAAGGGACTCGTGCCCTTCGTCGTACAGCTGGTGCTCATGGTCGGGCTGTCGCTGGCACTCTACGGATGGCTGCTTTCCGGACGGCATTCCTCGGTGGCGCTCATGCTGCTCATCGGCGTGGTCATCGGCGGCGGACTCGGATCGGTGGCGACATTCATGCAGCGGACGCTGACGCCGAGCGAGTTCGACGTCCTCTCCGCCCGCCTGTTCGGGTCGATCTCGAATTCGGATTCGAGCTACCTGCCGGTATCGATCCCACTGTGCGTGCTGGCCTGCCTCGGGCTCTACCTCTGTTCCTCACGCTTGAATGTGATGGCGCTGGGACGGGACATGACGAGCAACCTGGGACTCAACTACAAGGGCGAGCTGCTCAAGGTCCTCTTCTTCGTCTCCATCCTCATGGCGGTGTCCGTGTCGATGATCGGACCGATGGTCTTCCTCGGGTTCCTCGTCGCGATGCTCGCCTACCAGTTCGCCGACACCTATGACCACAAACGTCTCTTCCCGATGGCCGCGCTCCTCGGCTTCGTGGTTCTGGGTGGGGCGTACTTCGTCATGAAGAACATCTTCTACGCCGAGGGGGTCGTGTCGATCATCATCGAGATCGTCGGCGGCGGCGCTTTCCTGCTCGTCATCCTGAGAAAGGGACGCCTGTGATCACACTCGAGTCGGTCCGCAAATCCTACGACGACGAAGTCTCGATCGGGCCCGTCGATCTGCAGATCCCGGCCGGGGGAGTCACCGCCCTGGTCGGGCCGAACGGCGCCGGGAAGTCGACGCTGCTGACGATGATCGGGCGGCTGCTCGGGATGGATTCCGGTGCGATCTCGGTCGCCGGCTATGACGTCAGTTCGACGAAGTCGAAGGATCTCGCGAAGATCGTGTCCATCCTGCGCCAGGAGAATCACTTCATCACCCGGCTGACGATCCGCCAGCTCGTCGGCTTCGGGCGCTTCCCGCATTCGAAGGGGCGACTGACGACCGCCGATGAGGAGATGATCTCGCAGGCGATCGACTTCCTCGAGCTCGGGGAGCTGGAGAACCGGTTCATCGACGAGCTCTCCGGCGGGCAGCGGCAGCGGGCGTATGTGGCGATGGTGTTGGCGCAGGACACCGACTACGTGCTGCTCGATGAGCCGCTCAACAACCTCGACATGAAGCGGTCGGTGCAGATGATGCAGCACCTGCGCCGGGCCGCCGCCGAGATGGGGAGGACCATCGTCATCGTTCTCCACGACATCAACTTCGCCGGTCACTACGCCGACCACATCTGCGCGGTCAAAGACGGCGCCGTCATCGAATTCGGTGCGCCCGAGGAGATCATGACCGGTGAGGTGCTGTCCAGGGTGTTCGACACCCCCGTCGACGTCATCGACGGACCCCGCGGCCCCTTGGCGGTGTACTTCTGAGCCCAGGCCGGGCGGTGGGAACCGCTGTCCGTGTGTGAGGTCTGCCCGTGCGGTGGCTGGGGTGGTCGAATGGCGATGAAATCGGCGGTCCGTGCCGAATGTGCGGTTGACCGCAGTCGTGGAGACCTGTGTCACAAATGTTGCCGAGAATCCCTTGATTAAACATCTAGAATTGATAGTATTCTGATGACCCGCAGGGCAGATCACCGAAGAACTGCCTCTTCATAGAAACCTCGAAGCCGTGACATTTCAAGGGGGAGACGTTCAACTTCAGGCTTATCGGGGCGCATCTCATCGGCTCATGGTCCGGTCTTTTCGGATTCCGGGCCGTTTAAAGAAACATATACATAGGTTTTAGTTCAGCGAACCTTGTCGTGCCAACACTTCGTACCCACCGGGACCGTCCACGTCCTCTACGTGGTTCGAGCAGACCGTTGTCGGACCGAAGGCGCAGCACAAGGCGAGCTTCGACTCCAAAGAAGGAATCGGGAGCATGGACACTCAATCATCACTCAACCCCGTTGCGAGCAGCACTGCTCACGACGAGGGCGGAGATTTCAAACGGGATATGGGATTCTGGGGCAATCTCGCCCTCGGATTCACCTATCTGTCCCCGGTCGTCGGCGTGTATGCGACCTTCGCCGCGTCGATGGCGCTGGCAGGGCCTCCGGCATTCTGGATGCTCATCCTCGCCGGAGCCGGGCAGCTCCTCGTCGCGACGGTCTTCGGCGAGGTGGTCTCCCAGTATCCGATCGCCGGAGGAATCTACCCCTGGAACAAACATCTGTGGGGTAAGAAATGGGGGTGGATGAGCGGCTGGATCTACATGATCGCCATCAACGTCACCATCGCCTCTGTCGCCTACGGTGCCGGACCCTTCCTCGGGGCGCTCCTGGGCATCGAGATGTCACCGATCGCCAACGTCCTGTTGGCGCTGTTCATCATCTTCCTCGCCACCATCGCCAACCTGTGCGGGACGAAGTTCCTGGCCAATGTCGCCTTCGTCGGATTCGTCGTCGAGATCTTCGCGACGGCTGCGATCGGCGTCTGGCTGCTGCTCACGGTGCGCAAACATGACCTGTCCGTTCTGTTCCAGGACTTCCGCCCGGCAGATCTGCAGGATCAGACGCCATTCGCGCTTGCCTTCATCGGCGCTGCGATCATGGGCATCTACCTCTACTACGGGTTCGAAGCCAACGGCGACGTAGCGGAAGAGGTGCGCAACCCCGGTCGAGTCATTCCCAAGGCTATGCGGATGACGATCTACGTCGGCGGTCTCGCCTCGATGTTCATCGCCCTCGGCCTGATCCTGGCCGTCGGCAGCTTCGAAGACATCATCAACGGAACGATTCCGGATCCGATCACCGTCATCTTCATGGAAGCCTTCGGCCCGGTCGGCTTCAAACTGGTGATGGCGGTCGTCCTCGTGTCGTTCCTGTCCTGCACGATCTCACTGCAGGCTGCCGCATCCCGTCTGATGTACTCGATGGGGCGGGACAACCAGCTTCCGTTCTCACATCTGCTCGCGAAGTTCAGTCGGACTCGTGCGGTTCCTCCGTACGCACTCATCGTGGCCGGTGCGATCCCGTCGGCCGTCATCCTCATCTCCCTGCTGAGCGAGAATGCCCTGCTGGCCATCATCTCCTTCGCCTCCTTCGGCATCTACCTGGCTTTCGCCTCGGTGGTGTTCGCCTCCATCAGGGCTCGAGTGAAGGGCTGGAAGCCCAGTGGAGAGTTCACCATGGGCAAGTGGGGATGGCTGATCTCGATATCGGCGTTGGTCTATCAGGTCTTCGCCATGGTCATCGTCGTGTGGCCGGTGCCGGATGTGCCCTGGTACGACGCTTGGATCGTGGGACTGATGTCGTTGGCCGTCGTCGGTATCGGTGCACTGTATCTGTTCACTTCCCATCCCGAGCGCCGTGGGCGAGAAGGCGGAGATGCCACGCAGTTCGCTCATGCTGTGCCCGAACTGACGAAGCTCGACTGATCCTGGGTTCTGCTGGGCGGCACCACCGCCTCGCAGATGAACGAGAGCGGCTCCTGTCGATATCGACAGGAGCCGCTCTGGTGGTCGAGGCGCCGACGGCTGTTCGACTCAGCTTCTGCCGACTCAGCTTTCGCCATCGCGGTAGAGCAGGCTGAGGTCCACACCGCTCACGTCGAGCGGCGCGCGCGAGTATCCCGGCGGCATCACAGCGATGCGCACACCGGTGCTCAGCTCTCCCGAGTTTCCGACGAGGACCTGATTGTGCCGGCTGAGCAGAGCTGCGCCATGCCCGAGCGGGGCGAGCATCCGAAGCAGCTGCGCTTCGACGTCATTCATGAGAATGTCCATGCCGGCGACGCCGACCTTGCGGTCGTTGACATGGCACGGCACGGTGAGGGTGAGAATGTAGTCATCGACCCCGAGGTGGTCGATATAAGGGCCGGCCAAAGTCCGGCTCCCGGCGTTGAAACCGCCTTCGAACCATTCGAGGTATTCGTAGTCGTAGAAGCGATCCGAACTGCGATCGAGGATGAAGTCCCTCCGTGCGATGCCGTCGCCGTCGGTGATCCACCACTCCAGGCGGGCGGTCGACGGTTCGAGCAGGTCGAGCTTGAAGATGAGTCCAGCTCCATCAAATCCGGGATGTGCGCTGAGGAAACCAGAGACAGCCGCTCCCAGGCCGGCACGAGCAGTCCGGCCGACTTCGAACGGTGGCTCCCCGGCGAAGTCAGCCGTGAGATGAGTGCTGAGCGTCCGTTCGAGCTCTTCCAGATCGGCGAACAGTCCGTCTGCCCAAGCAGAGAGTTTCTGCACAACGCCACGCACCGATGAATCGGTCATGTCGCTCCTCCTTACTGCACCGTCGCCTGGTTCGCGTCGTGCGACTCGATGGTCAGCTTGACGTCGATGAGACTGTAGACAGTCTTCCTGATATTCGCTTCGACCGCACGCTCGGCCCGGTCGATGTCCTGAGCGGCGACAGCTTCGACGATCTCGGCATTGTCGGCGAGGACCTCGTGCTTCTGGGCAGCTGCTCCGGCAGGAGACCATTTCAGGGCCAGGATCTCGCTCTGCAGGCGCATGGATGCGCGCAGCAGCCTCGGTGATTGTGAGACGACCCCCAGCTGTGTGTGGAAGCGGGAATCAGCGGCCGAGCATTCAGCCAGTGTCGTCGCGTCCTCGAGTCTCTGTGCGGCATGGCGGAGTTCGCCGACGGCTTGGGAATGAGCGCGCTGGCAGGCCAGACGGACGATGCCGGTGGCTACGGCGGTGTGCTCATCGCCGTAGTCGCGGTAGGCCACGATGGACAGACTGGCGAGATAGGTGCTGATCTGTTCGTCGGAGGGGAAGGGGACTTTGACGATGAAGGTCCCGCCGCCTCGGCCCCGACGGGTTTCGACGATGCCTTTGTCTCGCAGCAGCGCAAGACTCTTGCGCAGCGTCGCTACGGCGACATTGAATTCCGCGGCCAGCTCGACTTCGGCAGGGAGGCGCTCGCCGACAGAGATCGATCCCAGAGAGATCGCAGACACGATCTGATCGGCAAGGGCGTCGCCATAGCCGAATGGTCCGCTCGATCCGTGAGAAGCAAGCACGTACCTGAATGCCTGGCTCAACAGTCCTGCACCTCCTGAGGTCGCATCGCTTGGCTCGATCCTACCGTCTGGACGGAACCAGCCCGGCGGCTTCGGCGATTGCTCCAGGAGAGGGGCGGCTGAGCGCTCAGGCGTGCGCGGCGGAGACGACCGAGGGCAGCCACTCGAGCGCGACATCGCTCGGCAGATCCCAGGAAGACGCGTCGTGGCGGCCGTACTCACCGACTCGTTCTGCACCGAGTTCGGTGAAGCGGCGATCGATATGCTCGCTGCCCTGCGAGTAAGTCTCTTCGTAGAAGCTGTCACCAAGACCGAACATCGCATATCGGACGCCGGTGAGATCGCCCTCGAAATCGGAGAACTTCGCGAAGAAGTCCTGAGCGGTGTTCGGCAGTTCGCCGTCGCCGTGTGTTGAGCACACGACGATGTAGAAGTTCTCTGCCGTGATGGACTCCGGTTCGAAGTCCTGCAGATCCGAGACTTCGACAGAGCCGCCGTCGGCAGTGATCTGATCGGAGAGGTCCTGAGCGATGAGCTCAGAGTTTCCCGACTCTGTTCCATAGAGGACGACGATGTGCATAGCTATCCTTTCACCAAAGGTTGTGAGGGGGCGGTAGGAGTGTCGGCGGCAGTGCCGTCGGCTCGGAGTTCCGCGACGGTGTCGAGCATCTCGGCATGAGTGCGGAACTTCGTCCGGACTCGCGAGGGTTGTGCGTTGGCCACTTCCGCGGCATCGACGTTCTGCCAGTCAGCGAAGCTCACGGCCCGTCGGCGGAGCGCGTCGGGAAGCGATTCGAATCCGCCGGGATCGTCTCCGATCGGGCACCTGCCCGACTCGACATCGGCGATGATCTCCTTCGCGACCTGATGCGCGTCGGCACGATTGGCAGGAATGGCTCCGACCGGCCCGCGCTTGAGCCAGCCCGCGCGGTAGAGACCGCATTCGAGTCGGCCCGGTCCGTCGGACGGGGCGAAGTCGTACTCTTCGGCATAGTGCCAGTGGCCGGGCGCATTGACGTCGAAGCCGATCGCCGAGATGACGGTGTCGGCCTCGATGGCGCCGCTCACCCCGGCAGGAGCCTCCGCAAGGAGGACGGACTCGACGCGATCGCTGCCGCGGATGCGCGACGGCGTGGCACCGAAGACGAAGTGGACTTCCGCGCGAGTCTGCTCGGGCTCGATGGCCGAGAGGTCCGCGAAGGCCGCTTCTCGTTTGCGGCCGAGAGTATTGTCCTCGGCCGCAGCGGACGAATTGTCGACCGTGAAGGCGACTCCGGGGATTCTGCCGAGTTCGCGGACCATGGCGACATCGGCCTTGGCCGAAGCGATCGGCGAGCGACTGAGCACTGTGATTTCGCGCGCGGGCCGCGCCAAATAAGCATCGAGGGCCTCAGGGCTGATGTCGCTGTCGACGTAGTCGGATGCGGTCTTGATGAGGAACCGCACCATATCGAGAGCGACGTTGCCCGCTCCCACGACCACGACTCGTTCGCCGATCTCAGGCATCGGCAGGTTCGGTCGGGGAACCGTGTTGAGGGCATTGACGATGTCGCCGGAGACGAGCACTCCGTCCAGATGCGATCCCGGAACCGTGAGCGCACGATCGCGCCAGCGCCCAGTGGCGAGGACGACGATGTCGAAGGCGTCGCGCAGTTCAGCCAGGTCGATGTCGCTGCCGACCTCGACGTTTCCGGCGAAGCGGAAGTCCTCTGAGCCGAAGTTGCGATCGAACTGCCGGGTCACGGCCTTCGTGTGCTGGTGGTCGGCGGCAACACCATAGCGGATGAGTCCGTAGGGTGCAGCGAGACGATCGAAAATCGTGATCTCTGCATCTTTCCAGTGACGTCTCAGCGCCTGCGCAGTGAAGCAGCCGCCCGGCCCGCTGCCGATGACGGCGATGCGGCGAGGTGTCTGGGCATTCATTGTTCGGCCTCCATCGGTCGACGATTTCTCCATTGAACTCCGGTGATCGTCCACCAGTCGTCGTGATCGCCGGACCCGTCAGCGACGGCAGATTCGGGACCTCTGTCAGCGATCGGGAACAGAAATCAATAACATCTGTTTTTCAATCATTGCGGATCGCAGTGGATTCGGCAACCCCTTGCCGCCGGATCATCTCTGCCAGCTGGCAGGCCCTTGCTGTCGAAGTGGGCGGAGAAATCAGTGATCGTGGGGTTTGGTGAGTGCAGTCGAGTCTGCTGGTGGGGTGTGGAAATTGCCGTTGAGGTCTTGCGGGACCGCGGCTACTGTGATTTGATTCATAAGTATCATTCATTCATAAGTGAATGTTTAGTTCAGGCGTAGATCAACGAGGATTCGCGGGAGTGTGAACACGATGACCACCACGGTCGATACAGCAGAGATTCCGTATCTCGACATCTCAGACCCGGCGTTCGCCATGGCCTCAGAACAGGTCAGGGACGCACGGGAGCAGTCATGGATCGCCAAGACCAACTACGGCTTCGCAGTGCTGCGCTATGACGAGGTCGCCGCCCTCCTCAAGGATCAGAAGCTCTCACAGGGCAGCGCGCGGTGGCCCGATCATCACGGCGTCCACTCGGGTGCCTTCCACGAATGGTGGAGGCGGAATCTACTCGTCCTCGAAAGCGATGAGCACCACCGCATCCGCCGACTCCTCAACCCTGCGTTCTCGCCGTCGATGGCGCGCAAGCTCGAACCGGAATTCGCGGAGATCGCCGAAGAGCTCATCGCCGCCTTCGTCGACAACGGCGAATGCGACTTCGTGCGCGACTTCGCCGAACCGTTCGCTACGCGCGCGCTGTGCGCGATGATGGGCCTTGACCACAAACACTGGCCATTCATCGCCTCCCGTGCGAACACCGTGGGCTACGCGCTGTCGGTCGAGGTCAAGGAGAAGATCGACGAAGTCGACGAGGCGGTGAGGGAGCTGTACGCCTTCGTCGAAGACCTCATCGAAGAACGACGGGCCGAGCCCGGTCAGGATGTCGTGTCCCGCCTCGTCCACTTCAGCGAGTCGGGAGACAAGCTGGACGCCGAGGAGCTTCGCAATGCCCTCGTGCTCATGCTCTTCGGCGGGATGGACACCACCCGCAACCAGCTCGGTCTGGCCATCCAGACATTCATCCGAAACCCCGATCAGTGGGAGATCCTCGCGCAGCGGCCCGAACTGGCCAAGCCGGCTCTGGAAGAAGTGCTGCGCGTCAATCCGACGACGCGGTGGGTGACCCGGGAAGTCATCGAGGATTTCGACTTCCAGGGCATGCACTTCGAGGGCGGCACAACGGTCCATCTGTTCACCCATAGTTCCGGTACCGACGAGCGCGCCTATCCCGATCCCGATATCGACATCACGGCTGAGGACAGAAAGCCCCACTTCACTTTCGGCGGCGGGATCCATCACTGCCTGGGCCACTACATCGCGAGAGCCGATATGAGCCAGGCTCTGCCGCTGCTGGCCGCCACGATCACCAACCTCGCCTGCCCCGGAGGCGACAGCTGGCTGCCGGACTCGGGGAACACTGGACCGATCAGCCTGCCGCTGACGTTCGACGTCCGCGGCTGAAAATCGACCGCACACAACTTCGGCACCAGCCGAACCCGGAAACCGGCATCGTCGCCGGTCAGCGAGAAGAGGAATGATGACCATCACAACCACGCCCACCACTGAAGATCCGTGCCTGCAGGAGATTCTGCGCCGGAGAGATTCGTCTGACACGAACCTCGCCGAGGCCTTCAAGACCTCGATCCAGAACGATCTCCTCGACAACGGCGCCCTTGAGCGCCATCATTCGGCGAATATGGACAATGACACCGTCGAAGAGATCAAGGAGAAGATCGAACGTTCGGGCGTCGAATACCTCTACTACATGGTCCCGACGCTGCGGTCGCGCACCGTCGCGAAGATGGTGCCGGCCAAGCACATCGTGCGCAATCTGGACAAGGGCGTGAACTTCACCCGAAACGCTCTCATGGACTTTCAGAACGACGTGTTCGGCAACCCCATCGGCGCCGATATCCGGTCGAAGGAATTCGTCGCAATGCCCGAACCGGAGTCGTTCAATCAGCTCCCCTGGGATCAATCGATCGGGCGGATCTTCTGCTCGACCTACGAGCCGGACCACCTCGGTGAGATCGCCGGGCGACCCAACTTCCATGATTCCCGCGCCCATATGAAGCGCACGCACCAGCTGCTCAAGGACCATTTCGGGCTGACGATGAAATCCGGTACCGAACCGGAGATGGTGTGGGTCGGCGAATCGATCAAGCCGAAGACGATCCCCGGTTACAACCCCGCCTACCAAGTCGAATACCTCGAGGGCATGCGCCCCATCTACAAGCGCGTCCACGAGTACGCCAACGCCCTCGGATTCGACATGATCGAAGGAGACTACGAGGACAAGGGGCAGATCGAGCTCAACTGGAATTTCGACGAGATCGAGCAGACCGCGGACCGTCTGGTCACCTATCGGCAGATCTGCTCCCAGGTCGCCCGCGAGTTCGACGTCGAAGCCTCCTTCATGCCCAAACCGTTTATCGGCGAGATGGGCGCAGGCTGCCACCACAACATCTCCCTGTGGGACGAAAGCGGCCGCAACACGTTCGAGGATGAGGGAGTCAAGGACCTCCACCTCTCGCAGATCGGGCGCTGGGTCGTCGGCGGCATCATCAAGAACGCTCCCGCGATGATGCTCATCTTCGCCTCCACCGTGAACTCCTACAAGCGCTTCTGGGATCCGGGCCAGTTCGCTCCGGCCACCGCTGACTGGGGTCTTGACGATCGTGCCTCGATGATCCGTATCTCCTCGAACGGGCGCGCAGAAGTCCGGGTCCCCGACGCCTCGGTCAACCCTTACCTTTCCCACGCGCTGCTGGCTGCTGCCGCGGCGGATGGAATCGGCAACCAGGTCGAACCGCCGGAAGCGGGAGCGAAGGGCGTCGACTTGCCGCGGACACTCGGTGACGCCGTCGAGGCGTTCCGCGACAACGAGTTCATCCGCACCGCACTGCCTCCTCAGCTCGCAGACACCTATCTCGAGATGAAGGAGAACGAATGGGCGCAGTACTGTGGCGCGCTCACGCAGTGGGAGTTCGATCAGTATTGGCAGGCAATCCCGTGAGCGGGGTTCTGCGCTTGGCGTGCATCGATTCGGCCGCCGCGCCTCTGTTCGACAAATCCATCGACGGCGGAGCGACCCGCACCGGCTACGAACCTGAAGCCGCTGCGCTGGTCGCCGATGCTCTCGGCCTCAGCCTCGAATGGCACGTGGTGGCTTGGGACGACATGATTCCGTCGGTCCAGCGCGGTGAGGCCGACGGCGTGTGGTGCGGGCAGGGAATCATTCCCTCCCGCGTGGCACAGCTCGACTTCACCCGCCCCTATGCCGTGTTCAACGAATCCGTGCTGGTGCGGGCCGGCGATCCTGCCCGCGGTCCGGAGGACTTGAACGGATACAAGGTCGCCGCCATCGAGGGCAGCGCGAACATGGCGCTGGCCGAGACCTTCGCCGGAGCCGAACTCATACCCTTCGGCCCCACCGATGATGTCTTCGGTGACATGATCCAAGCAGTCCGCGACCACACCGTCGACGCGATGGTCGACGACGATGTGGTCACCGTTCCCCTCGGCGATGAGCCGGAGTTCGATTTGGCCTTCACGGCCCAGACACGGAACCCCTGGGGCGTCGGAGTGTCCAAGGAACGACCGGACCTGCTGGCGCGGCTTGATGCAGGGATCCGGCAGGTCATCGCCGACGGCTCACTCGAACGCGTGTGGTCGGCCTGGATGCCTCATCTTCCGTTCCCCGCCGAGACCCTCACCGTCGGGCAGCCGACGACGTCGGCGACCAGTGCCGAAGGAGCCGAAGTATGAGTGAGCGGCCGTTGATCGGAGTCCCCGCGATGTCGTCGGCGAAGGTGAATGGCCTTCGCTATTCCGGAAGCGTCGTGGCCGACGCGGTGCTTCGCGCCATCGCGGCGGCCGGGGGTGAGCCGGTCGTCGTTCCCCCTGTCCTCGACAGCGGTCTGCTCTCCCGTGTCGACGGGATCGTGCTGCCGGGCGGTTCGGACATCGATCCGAGACGGTATGGGCAGGAACCCGATGAGACATACGCGGGCACGGACTTCGCCGACCAAGACCGGGCCGATGCGAAAGCCATAGCGGCCGCTGAAGAACAGGGCATTCCCACCCTGCTCATCTGCCGCGGACTCCAACTGTGGAACGTCGAACGCGGGGGCAGCCTCTTCCAACATTGGCCCGAGGCCGGAGTCGGCCACGTCGGAGCCGTCCATGCGGTCGAGGTGACGGAGGGATCGAGACTGGCCGATGCCCTCGGCCGGGCCGGTGCGGTCGACGTCTCCAGCTATCATCATCAGGCCATCGACCGCCTCGGCGAGGGTCTGCAGGTCACTGCCCGCGCCGCGGACGGCTGCATCGAAGCCGTCGAAGATCCGAACCATGCGATCGTGGCGGTGCAATGGCACCCCGAGGATCGCGCGGAGACCGAGCCCGTCGACAGTGCACTCTTTCACTGGGTGGTCGCTCAGGCGAGAGATCGCATGCACAGCCGCATCGGGGCCGCCGTCTGAACCGGCATGGCAGCCGGGAGCCTCGGCACGCGGTATCAGCCACATTGTCGATGGATGAATCCACCAGTCCTAGGAGCGAAGTGAATCTGAACGTCCTCACCCACGATGAGGTGCTGCAGTCCCCACCCGCTGAGACAGCGGATGTCGAGATCGCGGTGGTCGTGCAGCTGAATATGCCCGGTCAGACCGACGATTCGGTCGCCTTGCAGCGGGATCTCACCGTCACGGCCGTCGATGACCTGCATCGCCTCGGTGCTCGGGTGTCGATCCACGATGTCGGAGGGGAGAGCGCCCCGGACGCGGATGTCGTCGCCCGAGCCGATGGCATTCTCGTGCTCGGCGGAGGCGATGTCGATTCCCAGCTGTACGGGCACACCGGGCCGGTGCCGAACGAATACGGCAAGGACCGGCGGGCCGATGATCGGGAGATCGCGATCATCCGGACGGCGATCGCCGAGGATGCCACTCTGCTTGCGCTCTGCCGGGGCTCGCAGCTGCTCAACGTCGCCTGTGGGGGATCGCTCATCCCTGATCTCGACCCCTTCGACCTGCACAAGGGTGCTCCGGGGCAGCCGCTGTTCATCGATGAGGCCGTGGCACTGATTCCCGGCACCATCATCCACGACCTCTACGGGCAGGACGAGCTCACGGTGCGCAATGGCCACCACCAGGCCGTCGACCGAGTGGGGGAGGGTCTGCGCGTGGCCGCACGAGCCGCCGACGGCGTCGTCGAAGCCACCGAACGGATCGAGAACTCCTGGATCCTCGGAGTGCAGTGGCACCCCGAGGAGAACGGCGCCGATGTCCGTGACCGCCAGGTCCTCTTCACTGCTTTCCTCAATCAGGTGAGGGAGCGGAAGGCGGCGGCACTTAGGGTCTGAGCTCGGCGTCTCCCGGACCTGATGGGTCCGTCCCGGGACGGCGTCTCCCGGACCCGATGAACCCGTCCCGAGTCGTCGTTCCGGTGGTGTTCGTCACCGACCGGAACCGGCGCGTACAGCGGGCTTGACTGCCCCGGACCGATGGGTAGAGTAGCGAGCATGAGCGCATTCTCGCGGGTGAGAGGCCGAAATCCGGCATAGGAGATGTCGGTTGCGAATCGGGTCCGAACCACCCGGCACGACGCAGGCATTCCACCTCATCCGATTGAATCGACGCTGTCCAGCCGACATCACCGGGAGTAGCAGTGTTTCTCAGTCTGTATGAACAAGAGCGGTTGATGATCTACACCGCCGGAAAGCTCGCGCTCGAGCGCAAAGAGCGGGGTCTCAAACTCAACCTGCCCGAGGCGACCGCGATCATCACCTCGTACCTGCTCGAAGGAGCGCGCGACGGCAAGTCCGTCGCCGACCTCATGGAATCTGGCCGCCATGTGCTGGCCAAGGAAGATGTCATGGAAGGGGTTCCCGAAATGCTCACACAGGTCCAGGTGGAGGCGACGTTCCCCGACGGAACGAAGCTCGTGACGGTGACAGGACCGCTGCAATGATGAGCAACGAGAACGCCCCCGGCGAGCAGAACGAGGACATACAGCCCCTCGACGACAATCCCTTCGAGAACGTCGAGCTCCAGCCCGAGGAACGCAGCCTCGAGGCAGAACACACCACAGACGACCCCGGCCGCGAATACGACGAGGCCGAGACCACCGTCATCGATGAACCCGGCATCGACGACGACCGCGAACGCCACCCATCCTCCGGTGAGAGCAGCCCGTCGAGCCCCCGCCGTCCCGGTTCCGGCACACGTCAGGCGCCCCGGCAGGAACACGACGCTCCGGTCACCTCGGCCGATCGCGTCATCCCCGGCGAGATATTCCTCAAGGACGAACCGGTCGAGATCAACGCCGGATTGGCTGTGACCGCGCTGCGCGTGGCCAACACCTCGGACCGTCCGATCCAGATCGGATCCCACTTCCATTTCGCCGAGGTCAACCCCGGCCTCGAGTTCGACCGTGCCCGCGCCTGGGGCAAACGCCTCAACGTGCTGTCCGGCGGCGCCATGCGCTTCGAACCCGGAGCCGATGAGGAAGTCGAACTGATCCCGATCCAGGGTGCGCGCATCGCACTGGGATTCCGCGGAGAATGCAGAGGAGAGTTGGATGGCTGAGATTTCGCGTTCGGAATACGTCGCGTCGTTCGGACCGACGGTCGGTGACCGGGTGCGCCTGGCCGATACCGACATCGTCATCGAGATCGAGAAGGACTACTGCGCAGGCGGCGACGAGGTCGTCTTCGGCGGCGGCAAGTCCGCCCGTGAGTCGATGGCGCAGTCCTCGCGCACCCGCGCCGAAGGCACCCCCGACCTCATCATCACCGGTGCGATCATCCTCGACCACTGGGGCGTCGTCAAGGCCGACGTCGGCATCCGCGACGGCAAATTCGTCGCCATCGGCAAGTCCGGCAATCCGGACACGATGAACGGTGTCCACCCGGACCTCGTCGTCGGCCCCAACACCGAGGTGGCCAGCGGCAATGGTCTGATCATGACTCCTGGCACCATCGACACCCACATCCACTTCGTCGGCCCCGACCAGTTCGAGGTCGGCCTCATGGCCGGCACCACGACGATGGTCGGCGGCGGCACCGGACCCACCGAGGGTTCGAAGGCCACCCTGGCCACGCCCGGCCCCTGGTGGCTGGCCCGGATGTTCGAGTCGATGGACCCGTGGCCGGTCAATGTCCTCTTCCTCGGCCGCGGCAACACGATGAACGAAGAGGCGCTGTACGAGCAGCTGCGCGGCGGAGCCGCCGGCTTCAAGATCCACGAGGACTGGGGCGCGACCCCGGCCGTCATCGACAAGGCCCTGTCCGTGGCCGATGACACCGGAGTCCAGGTCGCCATCCACTCGGACACGCTCAACGAAGCCGGATTCGTCGAAGACATGCTCAAAGCGGTCGCCGGCCGGACGTTCCACTCCTTTCACACCGAGGGCGCCGGCGGCGGTCACGCGCCCGACATCATCAAGATCGCCTCGGAGCTCAACGTGCTCCCGGCCTCGACGAACCCGACCCGTCCGTTCACGGTCAATACCGTCGACGAGCACCTCGACATGGTCATGGTCGCCCACCACCTCAACCCGCAGGTGCCCAACGACCTCGCCTTCGCCGAGTCCCGCGTCCGCGCCGGCACCATCGAGGCCGAGGACGTGCTCCAGGACCTCGGCGCCTTGTCGATCATGTCCTCGGACGCGCAGGCGATGGGCCGCATCGGTGAGACCGCCATGCGCACCTGGCAGACAGCGCACCAGATGAAGAAGCTGCGTGGCCCCCTGCCCGGCGACGACCGGGCCGACAACAATCGGGCCCGCCGCTATATCGCGAAGTACACGGTCAACCCGGCCATCGCCCACGGAATCGACTCCTATGTCGGTTCGATCGAACCGGGCAAACTCGCCGACTTCGTGCTCTGGCAGCCCTCGACGTTCGCCGTCCGCCCGCACACCGTGTTCAAGGGCGGAATGGCCGCGGTCGCCGCTCTCGGCGACCCGAACGCTTCGATCCCGACCCCGCAGCCGGTGTCCGAACGACTCGGATTCAACTACCGGACCGCCTCGGCGGCGGCCACGAGCCTTGCGTTCGTGTCCGAGCAGGCCATCGAGGACGACATCGCGGGCAAGCTCGATCGCGTCCAGCGCGACTTCGTGCCGATCACCTCGACGCGCAAGGTCACGAAGGACGACATGATCGGCAACGCCGCCCGCCCCGACATCGAGGTCAACACGGACACCTACGCAGTCAAGATCGACGGGGAACTCGTCGAACACCGGCCCGCCGACTTCGTGCCCATGGCCCAGCGCTACTTCCTGTTCTGAGGCAGCGCTTGAGATCTCGTTCCGCACTGCTCGTCCTCGCCGACGGGCGCCTGCCGACCGGCGGGTACGCCCACTCGGCGGGGCTCGAACAGGCCATCCGCCAAGGCTGGGTCACCGACATCGCCGGGCTGCGCGACTTCCTGCGCGGTCGCCTGCACACGACGGGGCTGATGAACGCGGCCTTCGCCGTCGCCGCGTGGAATGCCGTGGATGAGTCCATCCTCGCCGAGGCGGCCCCCGCCCGGTCGTCGGACGCTGAGTCGACCTCGGGATCGGCGGCAAAGTCGACCGCAGAGTCGACCGCGGGGGCGGCCCCCGCCCGATCATCGAACGCGGAGTCGACCTCAGAGTCGACCTCGGGCACGGCATCGACGACTTCCACTGCAGAGGCCCTGCTCGAGCTCAACGCCGAACTCATCGCGCGCACCCCGTCCCCGGCCCTGCGCCGGATCGGGGCCTGGCTGGGTACGCTCATGCTCCGCTCGATGCGCAGCATCCACCCGCACCCGCTGTTGGAGACCCTGCCCAAGGATCTGCAGCAGCCGCTCGTCTACGGTGCGGTCGGCCGGGTGCTGGGCTTGTCCGATGCCGACACGGCCGCGACCATCCTCCACGAGGCGGTCACGGGACCGGCGACGGCAGCGGTCAAGCTCATGCACATCGACCCGTTCCAGGCTCATGGTGCGATCATCGACCTCGCCGCCGACCTCGACGAAGCAGCTGAGCGTGCCACCGACTTCGGCCGCGGCGACCCGGCCGAGATTCCGGCGCTGAGCGCACCGCTGTCGGACTTCGCCGCCGAACTGCACGAGGGGGACAATGTTCGACTCTTCGCTTCCTGAGACCTGGGCGCTCAACCCGACGGGCTCGGCCAGCGGTATGACCTGCCGGGCCTCGGTCGCAACATCCACGGACGGCACCGGCTCGAGTGGCCGCACCCGCTCCCGCATCGACGGACTGCGTCGCCAGGCCCCACTCGTCCCGCGCCCCACCGGAGCCAGCGGGTTCGAACCCTTTGTCGACGGCGATCCGGACATCGCTCGAGTGGCACTGACGACCGCGGCCGCGGGCCCGCTGGGCGGCGACCATTACATCTTCGACGTCCATGTCGGCGCAGGCTCGACCCTGCTGCTGCGCGAGGTCTCGGCGACCCTGGTCCTGCCCGGAGCCCACGGAGACCCCTCGCTCATGCACTGCCGAGTCACCGTCGAATCCGGCGGCACCCTCATCTGGGTGCCCGAACCCGTCATCGCCGCCCAGGGCTGCCACCACACGCACCGCGTCGACATCGACCTCGCCGAGGATGCCCGCCTGTTCTACCGCGAAGAGCTGCTGCTCGGCCGCCACGGAGAGGAACCGGGAAGCCTGAGTTCCCGACTCAATGTACGCCGAGGCGGCCGCGCCTTGAGCATCCAACGCTTCGACCTCGGCCCCGCCGGGAAGGGCTTCGACACCCCGTCCGTGGTCGGTGGAGCGTTGGGCGTCGGTTCGGTCGTCATCGTCGAACCCGACGGGGGACTGCCGGAAGCGACCGCGATCGCCGACCCGAAATCGGCTCTGCTGCCCATCGACGACACCTGCGTGCAGGTCAACTCGCTCGGCGATGACGGGCTGGCCCTGCGCAAACGCCTCGATGCGGCACTCGCCGCCCTCGGCGAACCCTGGGGCAGGGAGACCGGCTGGTCCGCGGTGCCCCGATGACGGACACCGAGGTGACGGCCCACCGGCCGCCCACCTGAGCGAACACGGAATCGCCGGGGCCGCCTCGGCGAATCGATGAGAATTTCTGAACAGACACGACAATCAGGAGGAGAACATGAGCAACGGAAAGCGCGCACTGCGCCTGGGAATCGCCGGACCCGTCGGGACCGGCAAATCCTCGTCGATCGCGAACATCTGCACGGCCCTGGCCGATGAGTTCCGCATCGGCGTCATCACCAACGACATCTACACCGACGAGGACGCCCGCTTCCTCAAGGCCGCCGGCGTCCTGCCCGAAGAGCGCATCCGCGCCGTCGAAACCGGCGCCTGCCCGCACACCGCGATCCGCGATGACGTGAGCATGAACCTGCTCGCCGTCGAGGGACTCGAAGAGGACTTCGACCCGCTCGACATCGTCCTCGTCGAATCCGGCGGCGACAACCTCACCGCGACCTTCTCCCCGGCACTCGTCGACGCCCAGCTCTTCGTCCTCGACGTCGCCGGCGGCGGCGATGTGGCTCGCAAGGGCGGACCGGGAATCGGCCGCGCCGACCTGCTCGTGATCAACAAGATCGACCTCGGCGAGCACGTCGACGTCGACGTCGAGCAGATGCTCGCCGATGCCCGTGAGGCGCGTGAAGGCCACCCCGTCCTCGGTGTCTCCCGGAAGATGCCCGAGACCGTCGAGGCCCTGGCCGACTGGGTCCGCGAGGTCCACGCCCGCTTCGTCAAGGGCGACCACACTCCCGTCGATCCGGGCCCGATGGCCCCGCACTTCCATGCCGACGAGGATGCCGAGGGCGGCGGATACATGCATACCCACGAAGAGGGCGAGGCGGCGCACAGCCACTGATGACACCAGCGCCGAGGTGGGGGTCGGGTCCCGGCCCCCACCTCGGTGCGTCGACACGAACAGGAAGGACGGCCGCTGTTGGCGGCCGGTGAACGGATGAAGATGCGGAAGGCGACGGCCTGGACGGCCGGTGCGGGAGCACTTGCGCTCCTGCTCAGCGGGTGTGAAGCTCCCAGCGGGGGAGACTCCGATCTGGTCATCGGCACGGAGAACCTCGGCGGGTACAACCCCGTCAACGGCTACTCCGTCGACGGCAACTCGCCCTTCTACGACGGCCTGCTGCGACTGCAGGAGGACCCCGGTTCCGGGAAGATGCCCGAACTCGCACCGGCACTGGCCGCCGAGGATCCGCAGCCGAACGCCGATTCGACGAAGTGGACGGTGAAGCTGCGAGACGATGTCACCTTCTCCGACGGATCGGACTTCGACGCGAAGGACGTCGCCGCCACCTATGAGGCCATCGTCGATCCCGAGGTGGCATCCGAATCGGTCGACGCCTTCCGCATGATCAAGACGGTGAAGACCCCCGATGACCACACAGTCGTCTTCGAACTCGACGAACCGACCCCGACCTTCACCTCGCGCCTGGCCGTCGGCATCCTGCCGTCCGAAGCCATTGAAGAGGGCACCCCGGCCGCGGACTGGAAGGTCAACTCCGAACCCGTCGGCACCGGTGCCTACACCCTCGACTCGCTCACCGAGGACACGGCCGTGCTCAAAGCCCGCGACGACTACTGGCGGACGACTCCGGAGCTGAAATCCGTGACCCTGCAGGCCTATGCCGACACCTCCGCGCTGGCCGCCGCGGTCAAGGACGGCAAGGTCTCCGGCGCCGCCGTGCCGCCGCGCTCGGTCGACCAGATCAGGGGAGAGGGGCAGGAGATCTACACCGCCCGCACCGCGGACTGGCGCGGACTCACTCTGCCCAGTGACAACCCGTTCACCAAGGACCAGACGGTCCGCAAGGCCCTCAATCTCGCCATCGATCGGGAGAAGCTCGTCGACGAAGTGCTCGGCGGCCACGGCACGCCCGCCTCGACACCGGTCGGCGAATTCTACGGCGACGCCTACGACCCAAGTGCCGAGTTCGACTTCGACCTCGATGGGGCGAAGACGCTGCTCGACGAGGCCGGGTGGAAAGCCGGCTCCGATGGAGTGCGAGCCAAGGACGGGAAGAAAGCCGTCATCGACGTCACCTACCCGGCCGGAGACACGGTGCGCGGTGACATCGCCGCCGAGATCTCCGCCCAGCTGGAGAAACTCGGCGTGAAGCTCGAGATCAAGGGCCAGGAATGGGACGAGATCGAAAAGGACCTCGCCGGACAGGCCATCGTCTACGCCGGTGGCGAGCAGCCCTTCAATATCGACCATCAGATCAGAGCCTCACTGCACACGCAGACGAAGACCTCCGGAGTCTTCGACAACCCCGCGAATATGGCCGTCCCAGGCGGGGACGAGCTGCTCGACCACGCCGCCGTCGAAACCGACGAGGCGAAGGCCGATGCCGATTACCGTGAAGTGCAGTCGAAGTACATGGACGCGCCGAGCTACCTCATCGTCGCCTTCCTCGAACACACCTACGTCGCCGACACCGAAGGCTGGAACATTCCCGACACGACGTTCGAACCGCACGTCCACGGCTCCGATTGGGGACCGTGGTGGAACCTGGCCGACTGGAAGAAGAACTGACGTCGCACCCGACCGGTTCCGGGCCGTCCCGGTTCCGGCACATCCTTCGCCGAGGCGGCATCGTCCTCGGCGGGATGATCCTTGCCGGATTGGCCGGCGGGGCTGGGGTGTTCGCCCTCTCCGCGGCGTCCCCGTCCAACCCCTTGGCCCACACCGTCGCCGGGTGGGAGTTCGCATCCGCCGAGGCTCGTGAGAATCTTGCCGCCGCCTATGACACCGGCGGTTGGCTGGGTGCCTGGTGGCAGTGGCTGCTCACGTCCGTGACCACGGGAGATCTGGGGTATTCGCGGCTGCTGCACACCTCCGTCGCCGAGGTGGTGCTCGGCAGAGGTCTCAACACTGTGGCCGCCACCCTGTGTGCCGTGGTGATCACCGCGGCCATCGTGGGCATCGCCTCCGTGCTTCTGGCGAGGTTCCCCGGCCTCGCCCATCATTCGGCGACGTCCGGGCTCATCGGTGCCTGGCTGGCCGTTCCTTCGTTCCTCATCGCGCTCATCATCGTCGTTCTCTTCGGCCGGCAGCTGCCGAACCCGGCCACGAGCGCCCCGATCGCTCTCATTCCCTCTGTGGCGGGGACGATCGCTCTGGCATGGTCGGCGATGCTCATCGCCGCCGCCCGGTCCGCGGCCGCCGAGGTGTGGTCGACTCCGTGGGCGCGAGCCCTCATCGGCCGCGGATTCTCCCCGATGGCCCGGGTGCGCACCGTGCTGCCGTCGATCCTGGCGGCCGTGCGGGCACCGGCGGTCATCTACGTGCCGGTGGTCATCCTCGGTGAAGCCGCTGTCGAGGCGGTCCTGTCCTATCCGGGACTCGGCAATGCCCTCGTCGAGGCTGCTGCCGGCGCCGATCTGCCGCTGCTGGCCACGGTCACGGCGATCGCCGCGGCGGTGACGACCGGGCTGGTGCTCGGTGTGCGGTCGTTCGGCGCCGGGGGTGATGACCGGCACCTGGCCGCCGGTTTCAGTGTCGGTGGTGGCCTGGGCGCCGGTGCCAGTGCCGGTGCCGGTATGGGTGGGGGCGCCGATGCGGGCGCCGGATCCGGTGCCGGTGTGCTCGGGAAGGGGCACGCATGAACCGTCAGGATCTGCTCCCGAGGCGACGTTCGCTGCGTCTCAACCGACGGGTGTGGGGTGCCGTCATCCTCGGAATCGTGCTCGTCCTGCTCATCTGCGGACGATTCCTGCCCGGCGAGGGCACCGACTTCTCACGCGCACTTCTCCCACCCGGTGCCGGCGGCCTGCTCGGGACAGACCATTTCGGCCGCAGCGTGGCCGTGACCGTCTGGGATGCCGCGGGCGGTTCGGCCCTGGCCGCGCTCATCACCGCAGTCGTGACCACCGCGATCGGAGCCGGAATCGGTGTGGTTTCGACTTTGTCGAACGCGCTGTCGAAGATGTCGACGGGACTGCTCATCGCGACCTTGGTCGTGCCCTCGATGCTGTTCACCTTCATCGTGGTCGGCATCCTCGGTGGGGGTCGCACGGCGATCATGGTCACCGTCGCGCTTACACATTGGCCGTTGGCGGCTCAGCTCATCGGGCCGAAGGTGCGGGAGGAATGGGACTCCGGGTGGGTGCGGTTCGATCGCCGCCTCGGTGCGGGTCGGTGGCAGATCCTCAAGTGGCATGTGCTGCCGGCGGCCGTGGGACGGGTGGCGGCGGCGATGGCCGTGATCTTCCCGTCGGCGGTCGTGCATGAGGCGACGACGGCGTTTTTGGGGATCGGTGTCGATCCGGCCGCGGTGTCGCTGGGTCCGCTCATCGCCTGGGGGCAGTCGGATATGACGGTCGGCGCGTGGTGGACTCTGGTCGTGCCGACGTGCGCGCTCATGGTGCTGCTCCTGCCGCCGACGATCCTCGCCCGCCGCCTCGGAGAAGGGCCGAGATCGCTGTGACCGCGCTTCATCTCCGTGACATCACGCTGAGTCTGCCAGGCACCGGGGAGGTGCTGTCCGCTCTCGACCTCGAGATGCGAGTCGGCGGCATCACCTGGCTCGTCGGCGAATCGGGGGCCGGGAAGTCCACGCTGTGCAATCTGCTCGCCGGCCTCAGCCCCGTCGATGCGAAGGTCCGCGGGGTGCTGGATCTCAGTGAGATCGTCGCGGTCCGTGATGGGTTTGGTGGTGCCAGTGAGAAGCGCGATATCGCCGAGGCGGCTCTGCCCTGAGACGGTCGTATCGACCTCGGTACCGGGCGAGGGAGTCGGGCGATGGCGACGATGCGTCGTGCCGGTCTGATCGCTTGGGCTCCGCAGAATGCGATGGACACATTCCCGCCGACCATACGTCTGACTGACTGGTTCGCACAGGCAGGCATCGATGGTCCCGACCTGACGGCGTACGGCTTGGAGAACTCGATCCTGCGCCGACGGCCTCACCAGGTCTCGGGAGGTCAGATCTCCCGCATCTCCTTGGCCGCAGCCGTGGCGAAATCCCCACGCTTGCTCGTCTGCGATGAGCCGACCGCGGGGCTCGACCCCGAACAGGCCGACGCCGTGGTGGGCGTGCTCAATGAGCAGGTATCGACCGGCAGCCGCGCGGTGCTCGCAGTGACGCATGACCTGTCAGGTCTGCAGCGCAATGCCCGGCCCGACGACCGGGTGGCGGTGATCTTCAACGGGCATATCGTCGAAGACTGTTCGGCTGAGGACTTCTTCGCCGGACGCGCCACGAATGCCTATGTGCAGGCGTTGGCCGCGGCCGCACCGGCCGCCGGAGCGCACCCGCTGCCTGTGGCCGATCAGCCGCGACCGAAGTCGTGGACGTACCGGGACGGGGACGAGCTGCGCCGCCTCGGCGAAGGTGTGGTCGGGGCAGGCGGACGGATCCAGCCGGATGGCCGGACCTCGCCGGGCGCCGGGACCTTGCCGGGGGCCGGACCCTACTGGGGGCCGGGGCGGGACGGAACCGAATCGTCGACGGGGGAGCGCTGGAATGAAGCTGACTGATGTGGTGATCGACTACGGCTCGTCCCGTATCGGCCCGGTTGACGCGGACGTGCCTGCGGGGACGGTGACGGTGCTGCAAGGCGCGTCGGGCAGCGGGAAGACCAGTCTGTGTCTGGCCATGACGGGTTTCCTGACCCCGAGCAGCGGGCAGGTTGAAGGCGACCTCGGAGTGCTCGTGCCGCAGAACCCGCGCGAATGGCTCAACCCGCGGCACACGGTCGCCGAGGTCATCGAACACACCTGGACCGTGCGCGGTGCCGGGGGTGTTGCTGCGGGTGGACGTGCGGGCGATGCCGGCAACGATGCGACTGATGCCGAGCGGGGGCGTGAGGCTGCCGCAACTGCCGGGGACGATCGTCGCCTGGGAGCCCTGCTCGACCGCGCGCTGCTCGGCCCCGAGCTGGCTCACCACCGCTGCGGTGAGCTCTCCGGCGGGCAGGCGGCACGCGTCTGCATCGCCCGTGCGCTGGCCAGCGGCATCGACACCATCGTCTGCGACGAGCCGACGGCCGCCCTCGACTCGTCGAATGCCGCACGCATCGCCTGGCTCATCAACGACCTCGCCGAGGCGGGGAAGACGCTCGTCTGGGCGACCCACGACCGCGACCTCGTCGCCGCCACCGACACCGGCTACTCCTTCATCACGCTCTGAGTCCGCAGTTCACGCCGGGAGCGACCACGTTTCGTCCAGCGCATCAGGATGCGAACAGAGGTACCGGGCGACAGGTGAGCCGCACCCGCACCAAATGTGATGGTGGTGCGCTCCGATTGTGGTTCGTCAGCCTCCAGCCGCAGGTTCGTCATCGAGTTCTGATCGGGACATCGAGTTAAATCCCGATGACTGGCGCAAAAGGCGATGAGTCGTGGGACGAAACCCGATGACAGTGTCGCCGCCGCCTGATCAGCTGGCGAATCCGCGCCCACAGCCGGGCGAACCGTCAACCAGCCGGGCGAACAGTCACTCAGTCGTGGAATCTGCGCTGACGGCCGGACGGATCAGCACCCAACGGCGCACTGCCAGCACGAGTGCGGCAACCAGCCCCACGATGAGCAGTCCGTCGGCAGCGATGTAGAGCAGATGCAGGGACGACCCGCCGTCATCGACTCCCGCGAGAACCGCATCCGTGCGCTGATTGAGCAACGGCCGAATGACGACGACCTTGATGATGAGCACTCCGATGAGCCCGCACGCCACACTGCGGTAGACGCGATCGACACCCGACTTCAGCAGCGCCCACAGCAGGATCACGGCGATGACGAGCTCGACCCAGTTCATCACTCCGAACACCAGCCGACCGATGCCCAGCCCCAGCGGGATCGTGATGCCGGGGGCTGTGAACTTCAACGGCGCCTCGATGAGCGAGATGCCGATGATGAGCCCGAGCCAGACGGCGGGCAAGATGATCCGAGCGCTCGCCGCCAGCCGCGAGTCATCGGTGCTGAAGAAGTGAGTCATGCCTTCGATTCTACTCCTCGTAGAAAACCGTCTGCCGCGCACTCACCTCCGACCCCAATTACTACCTGACGGCGGCGCAGCAACCTCGCGCGAGGTATCTGGGCCGCCGTCGGGTAGTAAGAAGGGGTGGTGATCGGCCCACTCAGCGACTTCGCCGCACCCGCTCTAGACTGGTGTCCATGCGTCTGTTCTCCAACGCCGTGGTGCGCACTTTCGCACCCCAAGCCGCCTCGAGTGCCCCCGACTCGAACACCCCTGCGTCGATCGCGTCCGACCCGAGCGAATCGAACACAGACAAGGTCCCCGACCCGACCTCCACGCCAACCTCCGACCTCACACAGGCGGCCCCGGATGCGATCCTCGTCGATGGGGAGACCATCGTGGCCATCGGCACCCGGGCCGAACTTCTCGACATCGCCGCCGCGGAATCGTCGACGACGGCGGCGCTCGCCTCGGCGGGTGGGGTCGGTGCCACCACGGTCATCCCCGGCCTCGAGATCGATGAGATCGACTGCAGCGGGCAGGTCATTCTGCCCGGATTCGTCGACGGACACATCCACTCGATCCTGTACGCCGACTCCCTGACCGACCTCGATCTGTCCCAGACGAAATCCCTCGCCGAGGCGGTCGCCGCCATCCGTGCACGCGCCGATTCCCTCCCGGTGGGCACCTGGGTGGTCGGCTCCGGATGGGACCTCAACAAGTGGGAGGACCCGAGCTACCCTGACCGGGAACTCCTCGACGCCGAGGTCCCCGACCACCCCGTGGCGATGTGGTCACTTGATCTGCACACCTTGTGGGTCAACGCCCACGCCCTCGAGATCGCCGGCATCGACGAGGCGACCCCCGACCCCTCGGGCGGAAGTTTCGTCCGCGACGATGACGGGCAGTTCACCGGTCTGGTGCGCGAAGACGCCACCGATCTCGTCGCCCGCTTCATCCCTGAACCCAGCCGCGAGGACCAGGTCGAACGCCTCGCCACCACCCAGGAGCTCTTCCTGTCACAGGGGCTGACCGGGATCCATGACTTCGACGGCATCGCCTCGACCTTGGGCTGGAACGACCTGCATGCGGCCGGTCGCCAGGACATGCGCGTGACCTTGTTCCTGCGTTCACCCGAAGTGCCGTGGGCGATCGAAACCGCTTGGCACACCGGTGACGGCGATGATTGGCTGCAGTGCGGCGGGCTGAAGCTGTTCTCGGACGGGGCGCTCGGCTCGCATACCTCGCACATGTCCTCGGCATTTCCCGCGATCGACGGTGAGGACGAGAACTTCGGTGTCGTGCAGATGACCGAGGACGAACTCTTCGACCAGGCACACATCGCCACCGAGGCGGGAATCTCCGTGGCCATCCACGCCATCGGCGATCAGGCGAACCACCATGTGCTCGCTGTCTACGACCGCCTGCGGGAAACGACGAAGGCCGCGGAGGAGAAGTTCGGCCGACCCCTGCGTCACCGCGTCGAACACGCCCAGTTCATCCAGCCGGCCGACGTCGCCCGGTTCGCCGAGCTCGGGGTGCTCGCGTCGATGCAGCCGCGCCACTGCATCTCCGACCTGCACCTGCTCCACCTCATCGACGAGTCCGCGCGGCTAGCCGCCTATGCCTGGCCCGACCTGCTCGACGCCGGGGCGCACGTGGTCTTCGGCTCCGACGGTCCGGTCGAGCATGCGAGCCCCTTCGCCGCGATCTATGCGGCGATGACCAGGGCGGACATCTCCGGTGACGCGTCGACGACCTTCCAGCCGCACCGTCGCCTGAGTGCCGTCGAGGCCATCCGCCTGCACACTCAGGGACCGGCCTTCGCCGCCGGGCTCGAGGACCGGCGCGGGTATCTGGCGCCGGGCATGGACGCCGACTTCATCGTCGTCGACACCGATCCGTGCGCGGCCGAAGGGCTCAACGTTGATCACTCAAGTGTCGCCGCGGCAGAGCGCGACGGCCTCCTCGGCTACGATTCCGAAGAAGCCCTGTTCGCCCACGCCGAGGCGATCCGCGACACCCGAGTCGCGCTCACCGTCGTCGGCGGCGAGGTGAAATACCGGGCCTGAATCGCCGAGGTGGACGACCACCTCGGCGATGGACAGGACCCGGACTGCCCGCTCCCTCGACCAACCGCTCCCTCGACCAACTGCTCCGTCGATCAACCGACAAGGACGTCCCCGCATGCCCCGCTCGTTTCTGGCCCAGGCCCGCAAGGTCGATGAGGCGACCCCGGACTCCCGCAGCCGCGAGGTCGACTTCCTGCGCGCCGCGGCGATCACCGTCGTCGTCCTCGGCCACTGGACGATCATCGCCGTCAGCGCCACCGGCGGCATCGAACCGCATGGTCTGCTTGATGAGGCCAGGTGGACGCACCCTCTGACCTGGGTGTTCCAGGTGATGCCGATCTTCTTCCTCGTCGGCGGCTACTCCAACGCACTGTCCTGGCGTTCGGCCAGGCGGCGGCAGACCGGCTACGCGGAATGGCTGCGGGCACGCCTGCGCCGCCTCGGACTCCCGCTCATCCCGCTGCTGCTCGTCTGGCTGGCCACCTGCGTCATCGCTCTGACCGCCGGCGCCGAACCCGCCTCCGTCCAACTGGCGTCCCAGATGGCACTCGTGCCGACCTGGTTCCTCGCCGCGTATCTGCTCGTCGTCATCGTCGCCCCGCCGTGTCTGATCCTGTGGGAGAAATGGGGCTGGTGGTCGATCATCGCCGGCATCGGCCTGGCCGGAATCATCGACCTCATCAGCATCGCCACCGAGAGCACGCTCGCCGGCTATCCGAACTACCTGCTCGTCTGGGCGAGCTTCCATCAGTTCGGCTACGCCTGGCTCGACGGCCGACTCTCCAGCATCAGACGCTGCCTGCTGCTCTTCGTCATCGGCGCTCTCGGGCTCGGGCTCCTCGTCGGCTTCGGCCCGTATCCGGTGTCGATGATCACCGCAGGCACCGACACGATCTCGAACTCCGCGCCGACGCGCGTGACGATGGCCTTCCTCGGCATGGCCCAGGCCGGAATCGTGCTCATGCTCCAAAGGCCGCTGGCCGCACTTCTGCGCAGCCCCGGACTGTGGTTCCTCACGGTGCTCGTCAACCAGCGCATCATGACCTGGTTCCTCTGGCATCTCACCGCACTGACTGCCCTGGCCAACGTCCTCATCGGCCTCCATGCTGATGCCGTACTGCCCGAACCGCTGACCGGGATCTGGTGGCTGACCCGCCCCCTGTGGGCACTGGTTCTGCTGGCGATCACCGGTGTGCTCGTGGCCATCTTCGGCCGGTTCGAAACACCGGCCCCCGACGATCGTGCCGCCCCTCCCATGTGGATGCCGATCGTCGCCTCGGCGGCCATCTGCGCGGGCCTCGCGATCATGGCCGACACCGGAATGGTCGACGGCCACGGCGTGACCTGGATCTGGCCGCTGCTGCCGCTCATCGGCATGGTCGCCTTCGGCGTCGTCCGCCTGCCCGGTCGGCGAACTGCCAAGAGCTGACCCTCGCCGAGGCGGCCGGACCGTCACGCTGAAACGTTGCCGCGTCGGACGCGGAGATACGGAACGACAACGGCCCGACGTCCCCGCGGGGACGTCGGGCCGTTGCCCGCGGTGGTCGGTTGACCCGCCTCGGCGAAGGAGTGAGGGGATCGGATGACCCGCCTCGGCGAGGGCGAATTCGATCAGATGTGGCGACCGCCAGAGATCTCGGTGACGGTGCCGGTGAGGTAGCTCGAGAGTCCGGAGGCGAGGAACAGCACCACGGAGGCGACCTCTTCGGGTTCGCCGGCGCGGCCCAGCGGGATGTCGGCGAGCTTCGAATCGATCGCGTGCTGCGGCATGGCCGCGGTCATCGCGGTGTTGATGAAGCCGGGCTGGATCGCGTTGATGCGGATGTTCTTGAACGCGACTTCCTTGGCCACGGCCTTCGTCATGCCGACGATGCCCGCCTTCGCAGCAGAGTAGTTCGACTGTCCGGGGTTGCCGACCTTGCCGCTGATCGAGGACACATTGATGATCGAGCCGCCGCGGTCCTGTTCGCGCATGAGGGCGGTCGCGACCTTCAGCCCGTTCCACGTGCCGCGCAGGTGGACGGAGATGACGTCGTCGAACTGCTGCTCGGTCATCTTCCGGATCGTCGCATCGCGGGTGATGCCGGCGTTGTTGACCCAGATGTCGATGCCGCCGAATGCGGTCGTGGCCGCCTCGGCGAGCTTCTCGACGGCCTCGAGGTCGGAGACGTTGCACACTGCGCCCGCGGCGACGCCGTCTCCGCCGAGTTCGGCCACGGCCGCCTGCAGGCTCTCCTCGTTCATGTCGGCGAGGACGACCTTTGCGCCGGAGTGAACGAGGCTGCGCGCCATCGCCAGGCCGAGGCCCTGTCCGCCGCCGGTGACGACGGCGACCTTGCCGTCCAGCAGGCCGGGGATGGCGGTGACTCCGCCGGTTTCGGTGACGGTGATGCCGGAGTTCGCGATTGTGGATTCAGTCATGGGATTCCTTTCGTTGGTGAGGTCAGAAATGCCGGTCAGAGGTTGAACTGCGGTTTGTGCGCGCCTTTGAGCAGCTGCTTGGCGACGACGACGCGTTGGACCTCGGAGGTGCCTTCGTAGATGCGGAACAGGCGTGCGTGGCGGTAGAAGCGTTCGACCGCGGACTCGCGCATGTAGCCCATTCCACCTTGGATCTGCACGCCCTTGTCGGCGATGCGGGTGAGTGCTTCGGAGGCGAAGAGCTTCGCCGAGGAGGGGCCGAGCTTGCGATCGGTCTCGGCGTCCCAGCGCTGTGCGGCTGAGAGGACGAGGGCCTTGGCGGCGGCGACGTCGGTGTAGATGTCCGCGAGCATCGCCTGTACGAGCTGGAATCGGGCGATCGGTTCCCCGCCCTGCTTCGCCTCGGCGGCGAAGCGCACCGATTCGTCAAGGATGCGGATCGACTGGCCGACGCAGATCGCGGCGATGTGCAGGCGTCCCTTGTTGAGTGAGGCCATGGCGGCGTAGAAGCCCTTCTCCTCCTCACCGCCGATGAGGTTGGCGGCAGGCACGCGCACGTCGTCGAAGAAGATCTCCGAGGTCCAGGCGCCGGCCTGACCCATCTTGTGATCGTGCGGGCCGACGGTCACGCCTTCGGACTTCGTGGGCACGAGGAAGACGGAGATGCCCTTGGAGCCCGTGGCATTCGGGTCGGTGCGGGCGAAGACCATGAGGACATCGGATGCCTCGGCGTTGGTGATGAACCGCTTGGAGCCGTTGATGATGTAGTCATCTCCGTCGCGTGTGGCCTTCGTCCGCAGGCCCGAGGGGTCGGAGCCGGCCTCGGATTCGGTGAGGGCGAAGGAGGCGACGACCTCTCCGGAGGCCAGGCGGGGCAGCCACTCCGACTTCTGCTCGTCGGTGCCGTAGTTGACGAGCACCTGTCCGGCGATGCCGTTGTTCGTGCCGAACAGGGACCGGAACGACGGGGTCGTGTAGCCGAGTTCCATGGCCAGCAGTGCGTCCTGTTCGGCATTGAGGCCGAGGCCGCCGTACTCCTCGGGCAGGGCCCAGCCGAAGAGTCCCATTTCGGCGGATTCCTTGATGATGCCTTCTGGGAAGGCGTCCTCGTCCTCGACCTGGGTCTCGAGGGGGACGACCTTCTCGCGGACGAATTCTCGGACGGCAGACAGGATGTCGTCGAGTTCCGTGTTGTCCATTGTCAGATCTCCTTCAGATGGTTGCAGTGCAGAGGTCTTCTGCGGGCAGGTGTTGGGATTAAGGGGCTGAGCGGATGGCCGCGAACTGGTTGAGCCTAGAGGCTGTCGAGCCAGGCGCGGACCTGATCGGAGTCGGCTCCGAGTTCTGGGGGAGCGAGGTCGTAGGAGACCTGCGACTTCGACAGGGTGATCGGGTTGCGGACGGTCGGGATGATGCGGTCGCCGCTGCCGGTGTCCACGACCGGTTCCAAACCGAGGCTCTTGGCGTGTTCGACGCCTTCGGCGATCGTGTTGATCGGGGCGCAGGGCAGGCCCGCGGCCGAGAGTTTGTCGAACCATTCCTGTGCGGTGTGAGCCTGGAGGGCCTCGAGAAGTTCGGGCTCAAGGGAGTCGCGGTTGGCGTTGCGATTCTTCGCCTGGGCGAATCGTTCGTCGTCGCACCAATCGGGGCGTCCGACCACCTCGGCGAGGATCCGGAATTGGCCGTCATTGGCCGCGGCGATGATGATCTCACCGGACTTCGCGGCCATCGGCTGGTAGGGGTAGAGACTCGGGTGGGCGTTGCCCATCCGCGTCGGATTCACCCCTGCGGCCGCGTAGGCACCGGACTGATTGGCCAGGCCGGACATCGCCGAGGACATGAGGTTGGTTTCGACGAGCTGGCCCTCGCCGGTGAGCGTGCGGTGTCGGATCGCGGCGAGGACGCCGATCGTGGTGTGCAGACCGGTCATGACGTCGAAGACGGCGACGCCGGCGCGGTACGGCGAGCCGTCGGGGCTGCCGGTGACCGACATGAAGCCGGACAGCGCCTGCATGAGGAGGTCGTATCCGGGCAGCGGGTTCTGCGGCCCGAAGCCGGTCACCGAAGCATAGATGACCGTCGGGTTGGCAGCGGAGACGCTGTCGTAGTCGAGTCCGTACTTCGCCAACCCGCCCGGTTTGAAGTTCTCGACGACGATATCGGCTTCGGCCGCGAGCTTCTGTGCGGTGGCGAGGTCATCGGGGTCGGTGAAGTCGAGGACGATGTCGTATTTGTTGCGGTTGATCGACAGATAGTAGGTGGCATCCTCGTTGCGCACCGGTGGTGCCCAGTGTCGGGTGTCATCGCCTTTGGGGCCTTCGACCTTGATGACGGTGGCGCCGAGGTCGGCGAGCATCATCGTCGAGTACGGTCCGGCCAGCACGCGGGAGAAGTCGACGACGATCTGTCCCGACAGGGGACCCGAGCCGGCGCGGGGGAGGAACTCCTCGAGGCGGTCGTGGGCAGGCGGCCGATGGTGATCGCGTCCGGAGCCGCTGTCGTGGTGCTCAGAAGTGGTCGACTGCTTCATCGTCGAATGTCTTCCTCTCGTCGGGCCGGCGGCGCTGCTGTGTGCTGTCGAGCTCGGCATTCTGGGCCCGTGCTTGAGCAGCGGGCGCGTGGTCCGTCCCACCATATAACAGGATCAGCAATAATGTACATGGATTATTATCGGAACAGGTATTGGCTGGGATGTCGGTCGGGGCAACGGCAGAGGCTCCAGCACGGATTCGGAAAAGGAGCAGTCGATGGAGATTCAGCAGGTCAAAGCGTTCCTCGCAGTCGCCGAAGAGCTGCACTTCGGTCGTGCGGCCGAACGGCTCGGAATGCTGCAGCCGCCGCTCAGCCGCACGATCCGCGCGCTCGAGGACCACCTCGGCGTCGATCTGTTCCGACGCACGACCCGCAATGTGGCGCTGACCGCGGCGGGAGAGGCGCTGGTGGAGCCGGCGCGGAAGATGATCGAGTACCGAACCTTGGCCGCCGAGGCGGTGCGCCGGGCCGCCGATGGGCAGACCGGACACATCGAATTCGGATTCGCCCACTCGTCATCGCGCAGACTGGCCGCGGCGCTCGTGACTGCATCCACCGCGCACAGGCCGGGGGTCAGCTTCGGGCTCCACTCCGATGTCTACGCCGAGGAGGGGATCACCCGCCTCGTCGACGGCTCGCTCGACCTCGCGCTTGTGAGGTGGGCGAAGCAGCCACCCGGGGTCACAGGTCGGCCGGTGATGGTCGAGCGTCTCTCGGCAGCCCTGCCGGTGGGTCATCGTCTGGCGGGACGCGCCTCGGTGCGGGTGGACGAACTTGCCGACGAGGATTTCATCGCTCTTCCCGAGCATCCTTCCTCGACGTTGCGGGAGGCGACGCTGCGTCTGTGCCACGAAGCGGGGTTCGCACCGCGCGTAGTCCAGAGCGCGCCGGATTCGCAGACGATCGGAGCCCTGGTCGCGGCCGGACTCGGCATCTCGATCACCTTCGACTCGGTGTCCGCCGCCACCCGAGAGGTCGGCACCGTGGCCGTGCCCCTCGATATCCCCGAGGAGCCCACGATGCTCTACCTCGCCCACCGCACCGACCACGGAAAGGCCTCCGTGGAAGCGGTGCTCACCCTCGCCGAGGAGGTCCTGCCGACCGTTGGATGATGGCGGTGGCGGGCCGGTTCACAGCTGCGCGTTCCAGGTGTCGAGGCGGTGGCGGAGATCCTCGGCGGTCATGTCCGTGAGGCCGATCCCGTGGTAGTTCGGCAGCCAGGTCTCGACGCGATCATGGGCACGTGCCGCAGCTTGGACGTCCCATGCGCGGATGTCATGGATGCGGCGGCCGAGGAGTCGTTCGTACTCGTCGAGAAAGTCGGCGGCCGCCTCGGGGGAACCGAGCAGCACGAGATCCTGACGGCACCAAGCGAGGTCGACCCCGCGAGGTCCGCGGCTCGCGCCCGACCAGTCGACGACTCCGGTGAGGCGCCCGCCCGTCCACAAGGCATTGCCTGCCCAGAAATCCGTGTGCGTGAGGACCTCTTCGTCGCGGTCGAGGTTCGCCCACTCGTTTTGGGCACGAATCGCGATGGCAGAGTCTCCAGGCGGCGGGGACTGCGGAGCCAGAGGCAGACCGGTGCTGTCGAGTTCGTGGATGCGCACCAACGCCGCGGCCATCTCGCGGGCGATGGTGGTCAGAGGTATCGCCGGATCCGGTGGTGAGCCCGGGACGCGGGTCGTGACGATGACCGGGTCGTTGGTGTCGGCGCTGTGGGCGATGAGGCGGGGGACGAGGTCACCGAGCGGTCTCAGTCGATCGAGCACTGCGGCCTCTTTGACCGCCGCATCATGGCCGGCGGGGAATGCGCGGACGACGAGCTCCGCGTCTCCGTCGCGGGAGGCCATGGTCAGCGCGTGCTGACCGCCGGCAAGGGTCTCGACGAATCTCACCTCCCGGCCGATCAGCGCCGAAGCTGTCGCGAGGGCGCGTGCGCGGCGGCTTCGCTCGGCCGTCCTGAGCTGTCTCTTCAGCCCTTCGGCATAGCGTTTGGCCATCAACTCCTGGGCCGCCACGGTCACCGGAGCGCCCAGACGGAGGAGAGGATGTGCTGGGACGGAATCGGCGCTGATGGTCACGCCGAGGCGGCCGTCAGTGCTGATGGATACGAGGAAAGTCTCCTCACCGTTCTCGAGGTGGCCCGGCAGGGTGCGATAGGTGAAACCGGCGCGATCCTTCTCATCGAACACCCGTGTGACGACGCACGAACCCACAGGCACGAGCAGACCGCGACCGCGCAGCCGCCTCGGTGGGGCGGGCCATGCGGGATTGAGTCCCAGGTCGACGATCTGACCTTCGGATACGCGACGGCTCGGACGGACCACCACGCCGGCGAGTTCCTGCAGCATCCAGGAGAAGATCGCTTCTCGGGCGAGCGGGAACTGGTCGCCCGAGCCGAGGTCGAGATGGAACTCAAGATGATTCATGACTCCATTCTCGTCCAGTTCACTCGTTCGATGGCCGTAGTCCTTGTCATCTTCGAACGGCTATGCCTACGATGAGAAGCGAACGCTGAACGAACGCTCGCTTCAGGGCAATTCGCCAGGTCAGCGCCGAATGACCATGTCACAGCACGAACACTGGAGTTCATCTATGTCAGACAGCACCTCATCCGCTCAGCCCGCAGCTGCCTCGGCGGCTCCGAAATCCGGTCGCCGCTTCGAAGGACAAGTCGCTGTCATCACCGGTGCCAGTCGCGGCATCGGTCTCGGAATCGCTCGGCGGCTGAACGCGGAGGGCGCCACCGTCGTCCTCACCGCGCGCAAGCCCGAAGCGCTGAATGAGGCAGTCGCCGAGTTCCCCGAAGGCACGGCGCTCGCCATCGCCGGCAAGGCCGACGACCCGGCTCACAGGGCAGAGGTGTTCGACACGGTCGCTGAGAAATTCGGTCGCCTCGATGTGCTCGTGGCCAACGCCGGAATCAACCCGGTCTACGGCCCGCTCGTCGACATGGAACTCGACGCCGCGCGGAAGATCTTCGACGTCAACGTCCTCGGTACGCTGGCCTGGGTACAGGACGCCGTCCACCACGAGCGCCTGAACTTCCGCGAGAACAAGGGGTGCGTCGTCACCCTGTCGTCGGTCGCCGGGCAGATCCCGAGCGAAGGCATCGGCTTCTACGGCATTTCGAAGGCGGCGGTCTCGCATCTGACGAAGACTCTCGCCGTGGAGCTCGGGCCCGACATCCGCGTCAACGCCGTTGCCCCGGCAGTGGTCAAGACGAAGTTCGCCACCGCGCTCTACGAAGGCAGGGAAGAGGAGGTCGCCTCCGCGTACCCGGTCAAGCGCCTCGGCACTCCCGAGGACATTGCCGGTGCCGTCGCCTATCTGGCCTCAGAGGACGCCGACTGGATCACCGCGCAGGTGCTCACCGCCGATGGGGGAGTCGTCACCGCCGGCGGCAGCGCCTGAAACTGAGGCGCATTGTTGGGTCGATCCACGGTGTTTCAGGCGCGGAAACCACCGTGGATCGACCCAACAATCCAATGTGGGCAGGGTTCGCGGAACGTCTAGCGAGCAGCCTGCCGCTATTTCGCGGGCAACTTGTGGCCGGGCGACCGTTACTTCACCGGGTCGCCAGGCACCACCCTTACTTCACCGGAAGGCCGGCGGCGTGCGCGCAGATCTCGCCGTAGCGTTCGGCCACGCCAGCCGGGTCGAGTTCGCCGCCGGCCCGGTACCACTGCGAGACGCCCGTGCAGATCGTCGTGATCGCTCGTGAGGCGTCCCGCGGGTATTCCGTGGTGAAGCTGCCGTCGGCAACGCATTCCTCGACCACCTCGTCGAGGAGTTTCTGCTGCCGGTCACGAGCGGCGATATGAGCATCCCGGTGCTGATCCTTCAGCGCTCGGATCTCGCTGAAGGCGATGAAGGCGAGATCGGACTGGTGCGCGTGGAAGAGCAGCAGGCATTCGATGAGTCGGTCGAAGCGGGCGGTCGGCTCCTGCCCGCCGTCGGCGAGTGCCGCGACGCTGCGCTGCCACAGATCCTCCATCGCCAGGCGGTCGATCTCGGCGAGGATCGCATGCTTCGATGCGAAGTGGTGATAGAGGCCTGGCACTGACAGCCCGGCTGCGCCGGCCAGCTGGCGGATGCTCGTGCCGTGGAATCCGCCCGTGACGAAGCTGTCGAGAGCGGCCTGGAGGATCGGCGAGAGCAGCGGGGCATCGTAGTCCCGCCAATCGATCATGGGTGCATTGCTCACGAGTTGTCCCTGCCTGCTCCGTCTCACTGTCTTCTCATCCCTAATCTACGGCCATTCGTGCCCCGCGGTTTCATTCGACCCCCGAAGCGTTCCTCCATCTCTGAGTTCGATCGCTTTTCTGCCCGAACGGTTGACAGTCAGGCCCGGCCGCCCTTGCGCCCGGTCATCGTGTGACCTATGATACAGAACTAACCGAGCGAGCGCTCGGTCGGCCGAAGCGGAGATGCTCCGGTCCCGACACGATGAGGGGCGACAGTCAGATGGCAGCCGACAGAACTTCCACCACCACGCAGCATGTGTGGACGCGGCTCTACCCTGCCGGAGTCGGTGAGACGCCGGAGATCCATGACGCATCCACGGCCCATGCGTGGAACGCCCGTGTCGAGGCGGCCCCAAGTCAGATTGCCGTGACCTACCGTGGCCGCAGGTTCACCGCCGCCGACATCGACCGTGAAGCCGAGGCGCTCGCCGCCGGGTTCCTCTCCCGCGGCCCGCAGAAGTCGAATATCGTCGGCATCTACCTCCAGAACGTCCTGCAGTTCGCCGTGGCACTGCTTGCGGCCTGGAAGATCGGCGTCGTCCCCCTCGTCCTCAACCCCATGTACCGCGGCCGCGAACTGCGCGCGCTCATCGACGACTCGGCCGCCTCGGCGCTCATCTGCGACGAAGCAGACCTCGGCCAGGTTCGTGAGACCCTCACCGGCGGCTCCCTGACCTGGGTGCTCATCACCGATGACGACGAATACGATCGGGACCCCTCTGACCTCACCGGCGACGCCCAGACCGCAGCTGTCCGTGAGTCAGAAACCACTCCCGCCGAGGCGACCCCCGCCGAGTCCGGGATCGCCGTTTATTCGTGGGGTCCCTTCCTCGCCTCCAAGCGCACCGACGCGCCCGATCACCGCACCGAACTGCTGCCGGGCCTCGACGACGCCGCCCTGCTCACCTACACATCGGGCACGACCGGGCCGGCCAAAGGCGCCGTCGGCACCCACCGCAATGTTCTCGCCGTGGCCCGGTCGTACGGAGATTGGCTGAACCTCGACGAAGGCGACGTCATGCTCGCCATCGCCCCGCTCTTCCACATCACCGGAGCCGTCGCCTGCGCGGCGACCTCGCTGATCTTCCCGATCACGCTCGACTTCATCGGCCGCGTGAACGCGGACAAGATCGTCGCCGCCATCCGTGATGACAAGGTCACCGTGACCATCGGCTCGATCACCGTCTACAACGCACTGCTCGAACACGAGTCCGCCACAGCCGAGGACCTGCAGAGCATTCGCTACCTCTATTCCGGTGGAGCCCCCGTGCCGCCGGCCACGGTCGAGCGTTTCCGGAACCGGTTCGGCCACTACATCCACAACATCTACGGGATGACCGAAACCGCCTCCGCGGTCATCGGAGTCCCGCCGAACACGGAGGCGCCCGTCGACCCGGCCACGGACACCCTGGCCATCGGCGTGCCGTTCCCCGGACTCGAAGCCCGCATCGTCGACATCGCCGACGGGACCGTCATCACCGATTCTAGCGCCGGCGAACTCGAGTTGCGCGGGCCTCAGATCACGCCCGGCTACCTCGGCAAGCCCGAAGCCAACGAGGCGGCCTTCGACGAGGGCTGGTTGCGCACCGGCGATGTCGGAGTCATGGACGCAGCCGGCTGGATCTATCTCGTCGATCGGATCAAGGACCAGATCAACGCCTCCGGCTACAAGGTGTGGCCGCGCGAGGTCGAAGACGTCCTCTATGAACACCCGGCCGTGCTCGAAGCCGCCGTCGTCGGCCAGCCCGACGACTACCGCGGCGAGACCGTCGTCGCCTACGTCTCCCTGCGCACCGGCCAAGACGTCAGCGCCGAGGAGCTCATCGCCTTCGCGAAAGAACGCCTCGCAGCGTACAAGTACCCGCGCACCGTCCACGTCATGTCAGACCTGCCGAAGACGCATACCGGAAAGATCCAACGCAGGCTGCTGCGAGACTCCGGAAGAGAAGCAGCGTCAGATAGATAGGCACCACTGACCGGCAACCATTCAAGACAGGAGAGACATTGAGCGAATCACCGATGGGACGCCGTTTCGAAGGGCAGGTCGCCCTCGTGACGGGATCGAGTCGCGGCATCGGACTCGGCATCGCCAAGCGGCTGCAAGTCGAAGGGGCGACCGTCGTCCTCACCGCCCGCAAGCCCGAACCGCTTGCCGAGACTGTCGCAGAATTCCCCGACGGCACCGTGATCGGCATCGCGGGAAAGGCCGATGACTCGGCTCACCGGGCCGAGGTGTTCGACACGATCGCCGAGAAGTTCGGCCGCCTCGACGTCCTCGTCACGAACGTCGGCATCAACCCGGTCTACGGTGACACTATCGACATCGAGCTCGATGCCGCCCGCAAGATCCTCGAGGTCAACGTTCTCGGCACTCTGGCCTGGACCCAGGGGGCCGTCCATCACGAGGGACTGAAGTTCCGGGAGAACAAGGGTCGGATCCTGTCCATCTCCTCGGTCGCCGGCCAGAATCCGAGCAAGGGCATCGGCCTCTACGGCGTCTCGAAGGCCGCCGTGGCCCACCTCGTGAAGACCCTTGCCGTCGAACTCGGACCCGATATCCGCGTCAACGGAATTGCCCCTGCCGTCGTCAAGACCCGCTTCGCCACCGCGCTATACGAAGGCAGAGAAGCCGAAGTCACCGCCGCCTATCCGGCCGGCCGGCTCGGCACTCCCGAGGACATCGGCGCAGCTGCGGCCTACCTCACGTCGTCCGACTCCGACTGGATCACCGCCCAGATCCTCACCGCCGACGGCGGACTCATCACAGCAGGAGGCACAGCATGAGCCACATTCCAGCAGACGTCGAAGAGCTGCGCCAGCGCACCCGCACCTTCATCCGCGACGTCGTCATACCCGCCGAACCTCATCCCGGGGACTACCTCGACGAAGGGGTTCTGACCGACCTCAAGGCCAAAGCCAAGGAGGCCGGAGTCTTCGCTCCACACGTGCCTGCTGAGTGGGGCGGCCAGGGCGTGCCGATCGAGTTCTGGTCCCCGGTGTTCCAGGAGGCAGGCTACTCGCCGATCGGGCCCGCCGTGCTCAATTGCATGGCACCCGATGAGGGCAATATGCACATGCTCGCCCAGATCGCCACGCAGGAGCAGAAGGAGCGGTTCCTCGCCCCGCTGGCCGCCGGCGACGTCCGCTCCTCCTTCGCCATGACCGAACCACATCCAGGCACCGGCTCCGACCCGTCGGCGCTGGCGACCCGCGCGGTCAAGGACGGTGACGAGTGGGTCATCACCGGTGACAAGCGCTTCATCTCCGGAGCTGAGCTGTGCAGCTTCTTCGTCGTCATGGCCGCCACCGACGCCGAGGAGTCGGCCGCTGCGACCGAGGGCTCGGGTTCCGCGCAGGCGAAGATGGGCCAGGCGGCCACGATGTTCCTCGTGCCAAAGGACACCCCGGGTGTCAGCGTCGGGCGGCCGATCCACACCGTCGATCGTACGATCGCCGGCGGCCATCCCTACGTCCACTTCGACGATGTTCGTTTCCCCACCTCGGCGATCCTCGGCGAACCCGGCAAGGGATTCGCCTACGCCCAGGTTCGCCTGGCACCCGCCCGCCTTACGCACTGCATGCGGTGGCTGGGACTGGCCCGCCGGGCGCTGGACACGGCTCTCGACCGTGCCGAACATCGCGAGGCATTCGGCGACGTCCTCGCACGTCAGGGCCTCGCGCAGGAGCTCATCGCGCAGTCGGTCATCGACATCGAAACCTCTGACGCGATGATCACGAAGACCTCCGAAGTGCTCGCCACCGATGCGAAGGAAGCGAACTCCAGATCTTCGATCGCGAAGGTCTACTGCTCCGAAGCCGTCTACCGTGTCATCGATCGGGCCATCCAGCTCACCGGCGGAGACGGCGTCTCCGACCAGCTGCCACTCGTCCAGTACCTCAACGACGTCCGTCCGTTCCGCATCTACGACGGCGCCACCGAGACGCACAAGTTTGCGATCTCCCGTCGTGCCTCATCGAAGCGGCGCAAGGAAGTCGCCGCGGGAGCTCCCCGCCTCGACATCGTGAGGGAGGCGCGTTGACCGAGAAGCTCATCGACGTCGTCGACACCGCGGCCGAGGCGCAGGCACTGTCCGTACCGCCGTTGCTCATCGTCGACGTCCTCACCGACTACCTCGACACGCATGGCCTCGGGTCCGGTCCCGTCCGCTGGGATCGCATCGGCGAGGGCCAGTCGAACGTCACCTTCCGGATCCGGCGTGATGACCTCGATGTGGTGCTGCGCCGCGGACCGCGCCCGCCGATCCCGAAATCGACTCACGACATGGTCCGGGAGGCGAAGATCCAGAAGGTCCTCGGCGCTCAGGGAGTGGCCGTGCCCACGATCCTCCACGTCTGCGAGGACGAATCGGTCCTCGGCGTGCCGTTCTACATCATGGATTTCGTGCCGGGCACCGTCGTCACCGACACACTGCCCGATTTCCTCGCCGAGGCGGCCGACCGTCGAGCTCTCAGCGAAGCCCTCGTCGACCGCCTCGTCGACCTCCACTCGGTCGACGTCGCAGTTCCCGAGGTGGCCGCGCTCGGTCGTCCGGACGGGTACCTGGAGCGCCAGGTGAAGTTGTTCGCCTCCCTCTGGGGGAAGAACACTCAGCGGTCGCTGCCCCAGGTCAGCCGCCTCGGTGAGTGGTTGGCTGCGAGCATTCCGGCCACTCAGCGGCACGCGGTCGTCCATGGCGACTACCGTGCCGGCAACGCGATGATCGCGTCCTCGACGCCGGTCGAGGTCGCAGCGATCCTCGACTGGGAGATGTCGACCCTCGGCGATCCGCTCGCCGACCTCGGCTACTTCCTCGTCACCTACACCGACCGCGAGAATCCGCGCACGGTCATGGACCTCACCCCGGTCACTGCGGGGGAGGGGTTCCTCACCCGTTCCGACCTCGCCGAGCGCTACCAGCAGAAGACGGGCCTCGACCTGTCCGTATTGCCTTGGTACGAGGCCTTCGCGCTGTGGAAGGCCGCGATCTTCAGCGAAGCCATCTACACCAGATGGCTCAACGGAGAGGCGCCGTCGGCCGGTAACTTCACCGGCAGCCTCGAGACCGGGGTCCCCGAACTCATCGCAGCCGCCGAAGCCGTCGCCTCCACCGTCGTGTGACGGCGAGCGAGATAGGAGTATCCGCACCACCGAACACCACCACAGAGATATACAGCATCACCACCTCCAATGAAGCAGTGGAAAGGAAGCCATGACCGATACGATCGCAGAGACAAAGGTGCCTCTGCAGCTGAAACGGCGATCCGTCGTCGCGAGCACCATCGGCAATATCCTCGAATGGTACGAGTGGAGCGCCTACGCGGTGTTCACGCCCTTCATCGCCGCCGCGATGTTCAACAGCGAGGACACAGTCTCCTCCGTCCTCGCGACCCTCGGCGTCTTCGCCGTCGGGTTCCTCATGAGACCCCTGGGCGGCATCGTGTTCGGGAAGATCGCCGATGTGAAGGGGCGCAAGTTCGTTCTCATCGTCACGATGCTCATCATGGCAGGCGGTTCGTTCCTCATCGCCGTCCTGCCGACCTATGGTCAGATCGGCGTCTTCGCCTCACTCATCCTCCTTCTCATCCGAGTGGCACAGGGCTTCGCCCACGGAGGGGAGTCGGCAACGGCGAACTCCTATATCGCTGAGATCGCTCCGGCCCACAAGCGCGGTTTCTGGGGCTCAATCGTCTTCGTCGCCATCTTCGGCGGTTCGGTCGTCGCTTACACGATTGGGGGCGTGATCACGAACGTCTTCTCCGAGGCGGCAGTTTCCGACTGGGCATGGAGGATTCCGTTCGCGCTCGGCGGTCTGCTCGCGCTCGTCGCGCTGTGGATGCGGCGCGGAATGGTCGAAAGCGATGTCTTCGAAGCCGATGAAGCGGAAGAAGTTGTCGACCCGACCCCGCTGGATCGCGGCCGCGTGGCCCGTGCGATCGTCCTCGTCGTGCTCATGACCTCCGGTATCACCGCGGCTCACTACACCTGGACGTCGTACGCGTCGACCTTGGCGATCACCGAGCGCGGTATGGATGCGCAGACCGCTTACTGGGCGACCGTCGGTGCGCAGATCATCGCACTCGCGTCGCTGCCCTTCTGGGGATTCCTCTCCGACCGGATCGGTCGTCGGCCGGTGCTCGTCGGCTTCGGAGTGCTCATGGCGATCCTGCAGTATCCGCTCATGGGCATGATCACGGACACCGGCTGGACGTTGTTCGTTGCGTCGACGCTGGCACTGCTCGTGGTCTCGATGGCAGGAGCCTTGTTGTCGGCAGTCCTGTCCGAGGCCTTCCCGACGAAGGTCCGCACCCAGGGAATCGGCTTCGCCTACTCGGTCTCTGTGGCTGTGTTCGGCGGAACGGCACCATATCTCAATGGACTGTTCAACTCGCTCGACCTCAGCTGGCTCTCCAGCGGCTGGGTGGTCCTGCTCTGCTTGGCAACGATCGTCGCCGTGGTCAAGCTGCCCGAGACCAAGGGCAAGGACCTCAACGCGATCTGAACATCGCGGCGGGACCGCAGCGCCGCCTCGTCGAATCTAGGTCGCTAACGGGCTTCGGCGCCCGAATCTAGGTCGCTATCGGATACTTCTGAGCAAGGAAAGTATCCGATAGCGACCTATTTCTGCATGGGAGATACAGGGGATCTGCCGCGGGGAGCTGGTCCTCGCGGCGGTTGGAAGAGTGGCCACAGCGAGGGGGCCAGCAGGGGGTTTGTCGGGGGTGATTTCATTCACTAGAATCGGAGGCGCAGTCTCAGCCGGGGGCTTCAGAGGCCCAACTGGTTCTGCACATAACTTCATACGCCGCTAAGACAAGACGTGGGAGAGCTGCCGCAGTCGGGCCGAATCGAGCCGGACTTCCGAGCAGCGCCGTAGGTGCAATTCCCTCCCCGGGAAACTCTCAGGCCCAGTACCACCGATTGCAGGCATATCTGAAGGACGCGAGTTCGCCGCACACGTGCGGTGCGACCACGCATCCGACAGATCGGGGAGGACACTCAGCGATCGCTGCGTCCTCCAATTCGGTGGGCGCGACACCGACCCAAGGACGGCAATTGACCAGTTCACTCGCCCATACGACGCAGGCAACAGGGGACACCGCGCGCCCCTTCTCCGACCGCCACATCGGCCCCCGCGCCGACGACGTGCAGGCCATGCTCGCCGAACTCGGCTATGACTCCCTGGAAGCGCTCTCTTCCGCTGCCGTCCCGGAATCCATCCAGAACACCGAGCTCAACCTGCCCGCCGGCCGCTCCGAATTCGATGTGCTGGGCGACCTGCGCGACCTCGCCGAACAGAACGTCATGCGCACCCAGCTCATCGGCCAGGGCTACTACGACACGATCACCCCGGCCGTCATCCGCCGCAACCTCGTCGAGAACCCCGCCTGGTACACCGCCTACACCCCGTACCAGCCCGAGATCTCCCAGGGCCGGCTCGAAGCGCTGCTGAACTTCCAGCAGGTCGTCCAGGACCTCACCGGCCTCGACATCGCCAATGCCTCCCTCCTCGATGAGGCCACCGCCGTCGCCGAGGCGGTCCTGCTCATGCGTCGAGCCGTGAAGAAGGGGACAACCGTCGTCCTCGACTCCGAACTCCACCCGCAGACCATTGCCGTCGTCCGCGCCCGGGCGAAGGCTATGGACTTCCGCGTCACCGTCGCCGACCTCGCCGAGGGCCTCGTCGGCGAAGACATCTTCGGCATCGTCTGCGCCCAGCCCGGCACCACCGGAGCCATCCGCGACTTCACCGAAGCCGTCGACGGAGCACACGACCGCGGTGCGCTCGTGACCTTCGATGCCGACCTGCTGGCCCTGACTCTGCTCAAGGACTGCGCCTCCCAGGGTGCGGACATCGCCGTCGGCTCGGCCCAGCGCTTCGGTGTGCCCCTGTTCTTCGGCGGCCCCCACGCCGGCTTCATGGCCGTGAAGTCCGGACTCCAGCGCCAGCTGCCCGGCCGCCTCGTCGGAGTGTCCAAGGACGCCCAGGGCAAGCCCGGCTACCGTCTGGCCCTGCAGACCCGCGAACAGCACATCCGCCGCCAGAAGGCGACGTCGAACATCTGCACCGCGCAGGCCCTGCTCGCCAACGTCGCCTCGATGTACGCCGTCTACCACGGCCCGGTCGGTCTGACCCGCATCGCCTCCCGCGTCCACCGCCTCGCCCACGCGTTCGCAGGTGCCGCGGACACCGCCCCCGGCGCCGAGGTGCTCACCTGGGAATTCTTCGACACCGTGGCCCTGCGCGTGGCCGATGCCGAAGCCGCCCGCTACGTCGCCGACCAGGCCGGATACAACATCCGCGTCATCGACAACACCACCGTCGGCGTCTCCTTCGGCGAACCCCACACCGTCGCCGATGCCAACGGCCTGCTCGAGGCCCTCGGCATCCTTGCCCGGGTCGACGCGGACGACTTCGAAGCCGCCTCGGCGGGAACCTTCGGAGCCAACGCCGTGCCCGAGCCCGCATTCGCGGCGTCGTTCCACCGGGACACCGAATTCCTCACCCACCCCGTCTTCAGCGCCCACGGCTCCGAGACCTCGATGATGCGCTACCTGCGCACTCTGGCCGACCGTGACCTCGCACTGGACCGGACGATGATTCCGCTGGGCTCGTGCACGATGAAGCTCAACGCCGCCGCCGAGATGGAACCCATCACCTGGCCGGAATTCGCCTCCATCCACCCCTTCGCCCCGGCCGAGCAGACCAAGGGTTGGCGCGCACTCATCGGCCGCCTCGAGGACTCGCTCGTCGAGGTCACCGGCTACGACCGCGTGTCCCTGCAGCCCAACGCCGGCTCGCAGGGTGAGCTGGCCGGACTGCTCGCCATCCGCGCCTACCATGTGGCCAATGGGGACGACGCCCGCACCGTCGTACTCATCCCGCAGTCCGCGCACGGCACGAACGCCGCCTCCGCGGTGCTCGCCGGACTCCAGGTGCAGGTCGTCGCGACGGCCGATGACGGCTCCGTGGACATGGACGACCTCGATGCGAAGATCGCCAAGCACGAAGGCAAGATCGCCGGCATCATGATCACCTACCCGTCGACCCATGGAGTCTTCGAACCGCAGATCCGCGAGGTCTGCGACAAGGTCCACGCCGCCGGCGGCCAGGTCTACGTCGACGGTGCGAATCTCAACGCCATGGTCGGACTCGCCAAGCCCGGCGAATTCGGCGGCGACGTCTCCCACCTCAACCTGCACAAGACCTTCTGCATCCCCCACGGAGGAGGCGGCCCCGGAGTCGGCCCTGTGGCGGTTCGCGAACACCTTGCTCCGTACCTGCCCGGCGATGCCACGCTGCCGGAGCTCGTCGCCGGTGACCCGGATGCCAAGGAGCTGCCGATCTCCGCATCGATGTTCGGCTCCGCAGGAGTCCTGCCCATCAGCTTCGCCTACCTCGAACTCATGGGTGCCGAAGGGCTGCGCGAGGCCTCGCGCTCGGCTCTGCTCGGTGCGAACTACCTGGCGAAGAAGCTCGGCGACGTCTACCCGATCCTCTACTCGGGAGAGAACGGACTCGTCGGCCACGAAACGATCCTCGATCTCCGCGCGATCACCTCGGCGACGGGAGTCACCGCCGAAGATGTCTGCAAGCGCCTCGTCGACTTCGGTTTCCACGCCCCGACCCTGGCCTTCCCGGTGCCCGGCACCCTCATGGTCGAACCCACCGAGTCCGAGGACAAGGACGAGCTTGACCGCTTCATCGAGGCCATGCGCACCATCCGCGCTGAGATCGATGAGATCGGCAAGTCGTATACCTACGAAGAGTCGCCGCTGGCCCTCGCGCCGCACCCGGCGACCGCAGTGATGGACGACTGGGACGGCAAGTACAGCCGCGAGACCGCGGTGTTCCCCGTTCCCGGGCTGCGCCTCACGAAGTACTTCCCGCCGGTCAGCCGCATCGACGGAGCCTACGGCGACCGCAACCTGGTGTGCTCCTGCCCGCCGCCAGAGGCCTTCGAAGAGTTCGAGGAAGAGGACAAGTGATGACCGATACGACCGCGAACACACCCAAAGAGACGCCGCTGCACAGCATCCACGCCGAGCTCGGTGCCTCGTTCACCGACTTCGGCGGCTGGGACATGCCGCTGAAGTACGGTTCGGAACTCGCCGAACACCGTGCCGTGCGTGAGGCCGCAGGCCTCTTCGACCTCTCCCACATGGGTGAGGTGCGCATCGCCGGAACCGACGCCGCCGCATTCCTCGACTATGCCCTCGTCGCGAAGTACTCGAAGATGAAGATCGGCAAGGCCAAGTACGGAGTCATCGTCAACGAGTCAGGCGGCCTGCTCGACGACCTCATCACCTACCGCATCGGCGACGAAGAGTTCCTCATCGTCCCCAACGCCTCGAACACGCCCCCCGTGGTCGCCGCGCTCAAGGAACGCGTGCACCAGTTCGTGCAGACCGTCGCACCCGGCTCCGATGTGCACCTGACCGACGAATCCGACGCCACCGCGCTCATCGCAGTGCAGGGACCGAACTCGGAGGCGATCATCCTGCGCGCCCTCGACGAATCCGGCCACGGCGAATTCGGACCTCGCACCGGCGCCGGTGACCAGGCGAAGGCCCAGGTCACCGACGATGCCAACGGGGGAGCCACCTCGGCGGGGGATGCGAAGATCACCATCGGTCAGGCGGTGCGCGAACTCAAGTACTACGCGTGGATGCCGCTGACGATCGCCGGGATCGACCTCATGCTCGCCCGCACCGGATACACCGGTGAGGACGGGTTCGAGCTCTACGTCCCCAACATCGGCGCCACCCGCCTGTGGAACACGCTCGTGACTTCGGGTGCGGACTACGGACTCGTTCCCTGTGGTCTGGCTGCACGCGATTCGCTGCGCCTCGAAGCCGGAATGCCGCTCTACGGCAACGAACTCGATCAGAACACCACCCCGTACGATGCGGGACTGGGCCGGATGATCGGGTTCAACACGAAGGACGACTTCTTCGCCCGCGAGGCGCTGGCGAAGCTCGGAGAGACCGAACCGCCGCGCGTGCTCGTCGGCCTGAGTTCGGAGGGACGCCGCGCCGGTCGTTCCGGAGCCGCCGTGTCGATCGACGGCGCCGAGGTCGGCACCGTCACCTCCGGTCAGCCCTCGCCGACGCTCGGCCACCCGATCGCCCTGGCCTATATCGACCGGGACCGCGCCGAGGTGGGCACCGCCGTGACCGTGGACATCCGCGGCAAGGCGCACGACTTCACCGTCACTCAGCTGCCGTTCTACAAGCGCCAGGCCGACTGAAGCTCTCACCCACAATTCATCCTGGTGGGACCGGCGACTCGTAGACTGGTCCCACCTGGCACAACAACGTCGTGACCGCCCCTTCCGGCGGCAGTCACAGTAAGGAAGACATATGGCACAGCTGCCCCCGCTCCCGCAGAACTTCACCTACTCCGCCGAACACGAATGGGTCGACGGCGTTGCCGATGAGCTCGTCGGCAAGACCGTCAAGGTCGGCATCACCGCCGTCGCCGCCGATGCCCTCGGCGAGGTCGTCTACGTCGACCTGCCAGCGGTCGGCGACACCGTCACCGCAGGTGAGACCTGCGGCGAGGTCGAATCCACGAAGTCCGTGTCCGACCTATACACCCCGGTCACCGGCGAGGTCGTCACGATCAACGAGGCGGCCGTGGACTCACCCGGACTGCTCAACTCCGACCCCTACGGTGAGGGCTGGCTGTTCGAGGTCGCCGTGACCGAGGTCGGCGAAGTCATGGACGCCGCCGGCTACGCCGAGGCGAACTCCCTCTGAGCCTCATCCTCCGGGCGGAGGATATAAACCCTGAAGCGGGGTCGGTCGAGGTCGGTGCCGACACATCGTCGGCATCGGCTTGCCATGCACGTGAGTGCACGGCTGTTCGGTCGGCCCCGTCGTCATCTCATCAGAAACGAAGTGATTGCCATGCCATTGAGTGTCTTCGACCTCTTCACGGTCGGCATCGGACCGTCGAGCTCCCACACCGTCGGACCGATGCGTGCCGGCGCGAGCTTCATCGACCTCCTTAGCGATTCGCTGAGCTCCGTGGCGGATCTGCGCGTCGACGTGTTCGGTTCCCTGGCCGCCACCGGTGCCGGCCATGGGACCTTCGACGCCATCCTCATCGGCCTCGAAGGCTGCCGCCCCGATCTCATCGAAGCCAACGAACTGACCGCCCGGCGGACACGGATGTCCGAGACCGGGACGATCATCCTCGGCGACTCGACCGGCAACGGCGTCGAACTCAAGTTCACCGAGGATGACATGGTCAAACGACCGCTGACCGTCCTCCCGCGCCATACGAACGCCATGACCGTGACCGCCTACGACGCTGCCGGGGAGACTCTCGCCGAGGAGACCTATTACTCCGTCGGCGGCGGATTCGTGACTTCGGAGACCGAATTCCTCGAGAAAGAGAAGACCGCCGAGGATGGTGCAGCTGCCGATGACGGCGGCGACGTTGCGGCTGGCGACGGTCGCGACGTTGCGTCCGGCGACGCCGACGGCGGCGGTGCAGGCGCGGGTGTCGAGTTCGCGGTCGCGGATTCTGTCGTCGACGCCGAACTCGAGTCCTACGACGAAGAGCTGCCCTACCCCTTCCACTCCGGCGTCGAGCTGCTTCAGCGCTGCCGCGAGAACGATCTGTCCATCGCCGAGATCATGCAGGCCAACGAACTGTCGATGCGCGACGAGGATGAGATCCGGCACGGACTGCTCCACATCTATTCGGTAATGGAGGAATGCGCTTCGGCGTCCCTGGACCGCTCCGGTTATCTGCCCGGAGGGCTCAAGGTCCGCCGCCGCGCACACGACTGGTACCTCAAACTCAAGGCCGAGGACCCCGACCGGGATCCCGGCTACTACCTCGAATGGGTCAACCTCATCGCGATGGCCGTGAACGAGGAGAACGCCTCGGGAGGCCGCGTCGTCACCGCGCCGACGAATGGGGCGGCCGGCATCATCCCCGCCGTGCTGCACTATGCGCTCAACTACGTCCCCGCAGTCAAGGAAGGCGGCGAGTCCGCGAAGCATCGAGCAATCGTCGACTTCCTGCTCACCGCGGCAGCCATCGGAGTCCTCTACAAGGAGCGGGCGTCGATCTCCGGCGCCGAGGTGGGCTGTCAGGGAGAGGTCGGATCCGCCTCGTCGATGGCCGCCGGGGGACTGGCTGCCGTTATGGGCGGAACACCCGAGCAGGTGGAGAACGCCGCCGAGATCGCGATGGAGCACAACCTCGGACTGACCTGCGACCCGATCTCCGGGCTCGTGCAGGTCCCCTGCATCGAACGCAATGCGATCGCCGCCGGCAAGGCCATCAACGCCTCCCGCATGGCTCTGTGGGGCGATGGCCAGCACCGGGTCAGCCTCGACGAGGTGATCGAGACGATGCGCCAGACCGGCGCGGACATGTCCTCGAAGTACAAGGAGACAGCGATGGGCGGCCTCGCCGTCAACGTCGTCGAGTGCTGAGGCAGGACGGGTCGTCGAGTGCTGAGGTCAGTGCGTCTGAGGTTCGGAGCCAGTCAAGCGGCGCTCACCTGAGTCGCGGCCTCTCGAGCCGGCTTTGCGCACTCATCTACTTCCGTACCTCTGCAGCGGCCTGAAGCAGCGGGGAGAAAGAGTTAAGTGTGCGAAGAATGCCGAAAATCGGCCTCAAAGCGACATTCTTCGCACACTTAACTCGTGTCGGCGGCGGCAGGCGCGCAGCATCCGGCTGATGGCGGCGCAGGCGCGAACACCTTCGCGCCTGCGCGAACTACCTCGCAGCCGCCTCGAACCCGCCCGCAGAGCCTCAGACGGCAACCTCGGGCAACAGGACACCTTGCTATCCAAATTCAAGTGAAGTGACATGGAACACGTGGAACCCTTGTTCCAACTGCTCCCAAATGTAACGAAACGATAACGAACCTCTGGCGCGGTATGAGCGCGAAGGAGCGCCCCGTCACATCCCAGAGATGCCATGGGGAAAGCCGGGTCCGTTACATGTCGGTAGCTCGGGAGGATCGTTGCGGAAGTACCCCGGAATCGGCACTTTCGAGGTTGACGCTCGATCTCAGCCCGTTAGGTTTGTTGGCGTGATTAACGCACTCGCTGAACCGAAGACGCAAATCGACGTCCGGACTCCAGAACTGGAGGACGGACAACATCTATGGCGGCTCGCGAAAGACACAGCCGTGCTCGACCTGAACTCCTCGTACTCGTACCTGCTGTGGTGCCGCGACTTCGCGGACACCTCGGTGATCGCACGAATCGACGGAGAGCCCGCCGGCTTCATCACCGGGTACACCCGTCCGGAGAATCCGGACACCCTGATGATCTGGCAGGTCGCCGTCAATGAGAACTTCCGTGGACACGGACTCGCATCGACCATGCTCCATGAACTGGCCGACCGGACCGGCGCTCTCCGCATGGAGACGACGATCACCGACGACAATGCGGCGTCCAACCGCCTGTTTCAGGCATTCGCCGAAAAGCGCGGCGCCGGATTCGACCGTCGGCCGCTGTTCACCCCGGACCTCTACCCGGACGGCCACGACACCGAGTACCTCTACGAGATCGCACCCCTATAACGAGCCTCACCCCGGCGCCGCGCGGCCCCCTGTTCCAAGGGCGTGGACGCGCCAGGTGCCAGGAGGCGGAAGAGATCGCCCGCAGTGAGCGGCAGCGGCCACCGCCTCGGCGACTGCATCCGATGCAGACGCAGAACTTAAAGAAGTCGAAAGGACTCAAGTCATGACTGAAAGCGCTAAGCCCACACCCACTGACAAGCCCGACATCTTCGAAACTCGCGAGTCTGCCGTGCGCAGCTACTGCCGTTCCTGGCCCGCGACCTTCGCCCGTTCGCAGGGCGCAAAGCAGTGGGACGAGGACGGCAACGAGTACCTCGACTTCTTCTCCGGAGCCGGTGCCCTCAACTACGGCCACAACAACCCGGTCGTGATGGGCCCGCTCATCGAGTACCTGCAGTCGGGCGCCGTTCTGCACTCGATGGATATGAAGACCCCGGCCAAGCGTGAGTTCCTGCAGACCTTCCAGGACCTCATCCTCAAGCCGCGCGGACTCGACTACTCCGTCATGTTCCCCGGACCGACGGGAACCAACACCGTCGAGGCGGCTCTCAAGCTTGCTCGCAAGGTGACCGGCCGTCAGCACATGCTCTCGTTCACCAACGCGTTCCACGGCATGACGCTGGGATCGCTGTCGGTGACCGGCAACTCGATGAAGCGCGAAGGCGCAGGCATCCCGCTGACCAACAGCTCGAAGATCCCGTACGACGACTACTTCGACGGAGAGGTCCCGGATTTCCTGTGGCTGGAGAAGGTCCTCGAGGACTCCGGCTCGGGCGTTGATAAGCCCGCCGCTGTCATCGTCGAGACCGTGCAGGGCGAGGGCGGACTGCGTGCCGCTCGCGCCGAATGGCTGCGCGCACTGTCCGACCTGTGCAAGAAGCACGACATCCTCCTCATCGTCGATGACGTGCAGGCAGGCTGCGGCCGTACCGGTTCGTTCTTCAGCTTCGAAGAGGCCGGTATCGAGCCCGACATCGTCTGCCTGTCGAAGTCGATCTCCGGTTCGGGTCTGCCGCTGGCGCTGACCCTGTTCCGTCCCGAGCTCGACGTCTGGGAGCCCGGCGAGCACAACGGCACCTTTCGCGGAAACAACCCCGCGTTCGTGACCGCGACCGCCGCCATCAAGACCTTCTGGGCCGACAACGAGTTCCAGAACCAGCTCGCCGACACCATTGCCGAGCTGCACCAGCGCCTCGACACGATCGTCGAGAAGGCTGAAGGTGCTTCGATCCGTGGCCGCGGCCTGCTGGCCGGTGTCTGCTTCGAAGACCTCGAGGTGGCCGAGAAGGTTGCCGCCTATGCCTTCGAGAACGGTCTCCTGCTCGAGACATCGGGCGCCGATGACGAAGTCATCAAGATCATGCCGCCGCTGACGATCGATTCGCGCGATCTGCAGGCGGGCCTGGACATCATCGAGGCCGGAGTGCTCAAGTTCGCTCCCGCCGCTGCGAAGGCCGCACTGGCCTGACCCACCTCTGCCGGGCCGGCGTCGCAACTGTGGCGCCGGCCCGAGCTTTGGGCGGATTCGAGCTCACCTGCTCGATCGCCCAGCCGGGCCGACGGGAGCCGTCGAAGTGAGACGGAAGCCCGCGGCCCACCCTGAACACTTTCACCGACCTTTTGCGAAAGGACCACAGATGTACGTAGTCAACCGCGATGACCTCAACGACACCGACCGCGATGTGAAGTCCGAGACCTGGCGCTCACGCCGCATGGTGCTCGGCAAGGAGCGCGTCGGATTCTCGTTCCACGACACCGTGATCTACGCCGGTACCACCTCGACGTTCCACTACCAGAATCACGTCGAAGCCGTGTACTGCGTGCAGGGCAAGGGAACGCTGACCGACGAGGAGACCGGCAAGGTCTACCCGCTCCACGATGGCGTCATGTACCTGCTCGACGGAAATGAGAAGCACACCGTCGTGGCCGAGGAAGAGCTGCGCATGGCCTGCGTGTTCAATCCGCCGGTCACCGGCCGTGAGGTCCACGACGAGAACGGCGTGTACCCGCTCATCCTCGAGGATGAAGCGGCACCCGCGAACTGAATCAGTTCCCCTCGCCGAGGCGGCCCGAGCATTGCGCTCGGGCCGCCTTTTTCGTGTGGTTGAGTTGTGCGCTTGGACGGCAAAGTTGAGCCGAAGCCGGTCGCACTGCAGGTGTGATAATCTTCGGTCATACAACTTTCAAGCTTCGTGACTTCTCGTTGCCGACTGCACATTCGTTGACTCCGACTCAGGCATCCTCTTTCATCCCATCTTCAGTTGGAGTCTCCATGAAGTTCCTCAAGCGCGCCCTCGTCGCGTCCGTTGCCGCTCTTGCTCTCGCCATCGGTCCTGCCGTCTCCGCCGAGGCGGCGAGCACCTCGTTCGACGTCACCAAGCTTTCAGCCAGCAGCATTGTCGTTTCGAACGATGGCTGCAAATACGTTGACGTGTACATGAAGCACAAGAAGACCAATGCAAAGTATTGGGATGTTGATGTAGATATCACTCGCAATGGCAGCTGGGTCGATAGCCTTTGGTTCAGCGATAGCGGAAACACAAGCCGGATACATACCTATATCTGCCCGTGGTACGAGGGCCTGGGCAAGTACGTGTTGGGGCCTTCCAGTGTTTCGGCGGACAGCTGGGACTATGACGAGTCCGTTTATCGCACCGACTACACCAAGGGTTCCTTCTACATTCGCGGGAAGACCTACGCTTCGGTGTCTTCGAAGCGCAAAGGCAGCACGGTCACGCTGACGTCGTCGACGAAGTATTACAACCCTGAGTGGGACGAGAAGCGGAACTACAACCCGAAGGTGAAGTTCCAGGTCAAGTCCGGCAGCAAATGGAAGACCCTGAAGACGGTCACCGCGAAGAAGGGCAAGGCCGTCTACAAGGTGAAGTCGAAGAGCAAGAAGACCTACCGCGTCACCTTCGGCCAGGTCAGCTGGGCCACCGGGGCGACATCGAAGTCGGTCAAGCGCTGACCAGAAGTCACGACCCCGCCATTCGGAACGGCTCGAGCAGTGCACTCTGCTCGAGCCGTTCTGTCTTTCATTGCTTCGTCACTCGCGAATCGTCAGGTCTGTCCCATCCATATACCCGCGGGGTCCTTCGAACGGGCCCAATGCTTCCGTGAGCGGAAGCCACAAGACTCCGAGCTCGGCGCTCTGCTTGTCACCGTAACCCTTGGCGCGTCGATTCTCGTTATAGCGGAGTTCCCCGATCTCAGCGTCGGTAACGGTCCAGATGACCACCTGCGGTGGATCATCATTGACGAACGTCACTCGGTGGGGATCGGCCGAGACCGACCATCCGGTCGCCTCGGCGAGGGCGTTCGCCAACTCAGCGCGGTCGATACTCATCGGGACCTCCTTATGGTCAGGGGACTGCCTGCGGACCTTGGGAAATGAAAACACATCGGGCGTCCCGAAAGGGAGCGCCCGATGTGCGTTGTCGACTGCTGTTCGGCAGCCTCACTCGTTGTCGGAGCGAACCTTCTTGCCGCGGTCGTGCCAGAACTTCGTTGTGGTCACCTCGTCGGTGCCGTCCCAGGCATCGACTTCGGTGTTGATGCGCCGATAAGTCGGCAGATCGCCGCGTCGGAACACCGGTTCGAATCCAGCCTTGCGCTGTTGCTGGTAATTCTTCAGCAGCGAGAACACCAGCGGCGAGAGCATCAGCAGGGCGAAGAGGTTGATGAGAGCCATGATCGCCATGAAGATATCGGCCGCGGTCCACACCAGGTCGAGGGCCGCGATCGCTCCGACGAACACCGAGACCATGACGATGACCTGATACACGCGCAGCGCGACGCGGTTCGTCGTCAGGTGCTCGATATTCGCTTCGCCGTAGTAGTAGTTGCCGAGGATCGACGAGAACGCGAAGAGGAAGATCGCCAGCGTGAGGAAGTGGATCGCCCACTGTCCGAGCTGACCGCTCAGCGCCGTCTGCGTGAGCTGGATGCCCTCGGCAGAGCTGCCGTACTCCGGATTCGACAGCAGGATGATGAACGCGGTGATCGAGCAGACGAAGATCGTATCGAAGTACACGCCCAGCGCCTGCACGAAGCCCTGCTTGGCCGGGTGCGACGCCGAGGCGGTCGCTGCCGCGTTCGGCACCGAACCGATACCGGCCTCATTGGAGAACAGGCCGCGCTGAACACCGATGAGCATGATCGATCCCAGCGTTCCGCCGGCGATCGAATCCATGCTGAACGCATCGGTGACGATCGTGGCGATCATCGACGGCACGGCACCGATGTTCATCACCACGACGATGATGCCGACGATGAGGTAGAGGCCGGCCATGATCGGCACCAGATAGGCCGAGATGTTCGAGATGCGCTTGGCGCCGCCGGCGAAGATCGCGAAGGCGGCGACGGCGATGATCGCGCCGGCCACGGCAGCGAAGACGCCGTCCGAACTCTCGACTCCGAAGGATGCCCCGACGGCGTCGACGATGGAGTTCGACTGCACCGAGTTGAACACGATGCCGTAGGTGATGGCGACGATGACGGCGAAGACCAGTCCGAGCCACTTCATGTTCAGCCCGTGCTTGATGTAATAAGCGGGACCGCCGCGGAAGTTCGGGCCGTCCTTGAGCTTGTACAGCTGTCCGAGAGCCGATTCGGCGAAGGCCGTGGCGCCGCCGACGATGGCCGTCAGCCACATCCAGAACATCGCACCCGGTCCACCGAGCGAGATCGCCAAAGCGACACCGGCGATGTTCGCCGTTCCCACCCGCGAGGCCGCGGAGATCGAGAAGGCGCGGAACGGCGAGATGTTCCGGTTGCCCTCGGAATCCCGTCCGCCCGGCTCCACCAGGGTGCGGAACATCTCGGGCAGCAGGCGGACCTGCACCGCTCCCGTGCGGATGGTGAAATACAGACCAGTGGGGATGAGAACAGCCACGAGGATGTACGACGATACGGTGCTGACACTGTCGAAAGCACTCTGGAGCATCTCCATCGAACTGCGCCTCCTTCGGCAATTGTGCTGGAGAGGATCGGAGGTGCTGAACGCGAGGACTCCGTCCGTGGTTACTCCCAGTCTGCCACCTCCGTCTCTGCAGCTGTGGCAGTGGCCCCTGCTTGAAGGTCACGGTCGGCCTGCGGCCGAGTCAGCATCGGCCCAGGCGACGGCCAGTGTCGACACCGTCAGGATTCATGTCCCGTCCACTCGCGCATCACCCGGAACTTGCTCGGGCCCCCTAGTCTGGGCGGCCTAGTACTCATCGTTCGGCTACCGCGCAGCAGTTGGATCCGGCGCCCGAACGCCACCCGCAGTCTCCGTGGAGGAGTTCTGAAATGCCCATCACCCTCGCCACCCCCACCTCCGATCACTCGCCCCGCGACCTCAGCGCCGGCGCGGCCGGCACCGTGATCGACCCCGCCCGCGTTCGGGTCCCGCCCCTGGTCATCGCACACCGAGGTGCGTCCGCCGATTGGCCGGAGAACACGATCCCCGCGTTCATCGCCGGCATCGACCAGGGCGCAGACATGATCGAAACCGACGTCCACATGAGCGCCGACGGTGAGCTCGTGATCATGCACGACACCACCGTCGATCGCACCACCGACGCCCGCACCCTGTACCCGAATCGTCAAGACCGCAGCATCGCCGGCATGAACGCCGCCCAGATCGCCACACTCGACGCCGGAAGCTGGAAGGGCGAGGAATTCGCCGGTGTCCGCGTGCCCCGCCTCGCCGAGGTGCTCACCCTCGCACACGACACCCGCACCGGCCTGCTGCTCGAGGTCAAGCACCCCGAGCTCTATCCCGGAATCGCCGAGGCGGTCCTGTCCGCCCTGCGCACCTTGCCGAACTATCTCGACCGGGCTTTGGCCGCCGGTATGCTCGTCGTCCAGTCCGCGAACTGGGCATTCGTCGAAGAGTTCCACGCGCTCGCCCCGGAGATCCCGGTCGGCGTGCTCGGCCGACCCTGCCCGGACGAGCTCCAGGACTTCGCCGACTGGGTCGACCAGGTCAACCCCGAATTCTGCGCGGCCGACGAAGACTTCCTCACCGCCATCCACGAGCTCGGAATGACCAGCTTGGTGTGGACCGTCGACGATCTCGGCGAGATGGAACGAGCCATCGACGTCGGCGCCGACGGCATCATCACCAACGCTCCCGACCGCCTCGTCGAGGTCGTCGAAGCTCTCTAGCGGAGGCTCAATAGGCCCCGCGTCGGCTCAGGCGTGGACGGGCCGACGGATGATGCGGCCGCGGGACATGACGAAGTCGACGTCACCGGTGGCCGAGATATCGGTGAGCGGATCGCCGGGCATAGCGACGATATCGGCACAGGCGCCGGTGCGCAGCCGTCCGAGGTCCTCACGCTGGAGCATCCGCGCGGCGGTCGAGGTTGCGGCCTTGAGCGCACGCAGCGGGGATAGTCCGGCGTCGACGAGGGCGACGAATTCCTTGACCCCGTGGTCGAAGGGGAACATTCCGCAGTCGGTGCCGAACACCACCTCGGCGTCGCCTGAGGCGACGAGCCGCTGGGAGGCCAGGATCTGTTCGGAATCGCGGGAGAACTTCCAGACCGCCTGATCGGGCAGGGTGCCGTCATTCAGCTGCTGGAGGTCTTCTTGGGTCATCTGCATCGTGGGCACGATGAACACCCCCGCCTCGGCGGCCATGGCCACGCCCTCTTCGTCGATGAGGTACGCGTGCTCGAGGCTTCGGACTCCGGCGCGGATGGCCTGCTTGCAGGCATCGGCGGCTCCGGTGTGCACGGCCACGGGCATGCCCAGTTGGGCGGCGGTGGCGCACAGGGCTTCCATTTCGTCGTCGAACCAGGTGCACACGGCGGGGTCGTCGCCGGGGCTGAAGTAGCCGCCGGCGTTGACCGTCTTGATCCAGTCCGAGCCGATGGCGTGTTCGCGGCGGACGGCGGCACGGATCTCGGCACGATCATCGGCCTTGGCGGAGACGGGGATGTCCCAGCGGGTGGGGTAGAAGCCGCAGATGTCGCCGTGTCCGCCGGTCGGGGAGATGATGTGGGCGGCCGCGAGGATCCGGGGTCCGGTGACGAGGTCGGAGTCGATGGCGTTGCGCAGGTCGAGCGTCGGGGTCTCGGGGTCCATCGCGCCCAGGTCGCGCACCGTGGTGAACCCCGATTCGAGGTAGCCCTGGGCGATGGACAGCCCGGTCAGGGCTTTCGTCGCGGTCGATCCGAGCGTCTGCATCGGCAGGTGAGATGCGTCCATGGTCAGGTGGACGTGAGTGTCGATGAAGCCTGGCGAGACGGTCCGGTCGCTCAGGTCGACGACCTCGGCGTCGGTGGGGTGATCGACAGCGGGGCCGATGTCCGTGATGAGTCCGTCTTCGACGAGGATCTCCTGGTTATCGAGGAGCTCGCCGGATTCGCCGTCGAAGAGTTTTCCGCACTTGAGCACTGACGCAGTCATGCTGTCATCGTTTCACAGAGCGGATGATGAGGACAGAGAGCAGCACGCTGGACATGATCGTTCCGCCCATCCCGACCGGTCCGGCGATCGGGCCGAAATAGAGGGAGGCTACGTCGCCGAACATCCTCGCCGCAGAGACCATGAACGCGGCCATACCGCAGACCACGGTGACTGCAGTCAGAACCTGGGCGATCCTCGGCGGGGGAGGGGATCCCGGTGCTGAGTCGGCGATGCAGTTTCGCGTCAGGGAGTACAAGCTGTAAAGGCCGGCGGTCGATGCTGTGAGACTCGCGCAGGCGGTGAGGAAGGCGCTCGAGGCAGGGACGTCGGCGAAACTGCCCCCGGACGGTTCGAAGGCGAAGGTCACCGCAATGATGAGAGCAGAGACGATGAGGACGATGGCTGTGACCAAGGAGGCGTGGCGATGGCGTGGGAGATGTGGAGTCGGTTCGGCCGCCTCCGTGTGGGGATTTGCAAGGCCGGCGGATTCTGGGACTCGACCGAGGATCGTCGCCAGCACACCGGCAACGATGAGCGGATAGGCCACGATCGTCAGCGGGCGCAGGAGCCACAGGTACGCGGTGATCATTTGCCCGACATCCGAGTCTCCAGCGGCAGTGGAGACGAGCGAAGCCAGGCCAGATGGGACGAACAGCAGCACGGTGATCACGCTGAGCACAATGCGCGGATGAAGGGGCAGGGTCCGGAGAAGGACGATCCCCGATGCGCCGGCGACGAGCAGGGTGCCGAGTTGGGTCCACGCGCGGACCGGACTCGTAGCGAAGTACACATCATCGGCGCTGATGAGAAGCGCGGCGCTCGCCCACGACAGGCAATGAACGAGAAACGCCACGACCGTCAGTGAGAAGTCTCCAGGGCTCAGCGAGGCAGGCCGCTCGACAGAGTCTCGGCCGGCACCTGTCGCGGCGACGCGCTGTTCGGCGGTGGTCATGACTCCACGCTGCGTTCCCTGCCGCTGCTGCCGACCTCAGTACCGTCGTTGGCCACATTGCTGTCGTCCGACTGGGTGGTGTCGTCGGGCTGGGCACGGTCACCGGGTTGGGTGGCGTCGTGGGTCGGAGCGCAGTTGAGTGTGCGGACCGCGAGCACGAGACTGCCGAGGACGAGGCCGAACATGCTGATGACCCAGCCCGTGTATCCCAGGCTGGAGACCGGTGGATAACCGACGGCGAGCAAGGTCGATTCCAGGCACAGAAGCAGTCCGCAGGCGACGATTACGAAGGCCAGAGTGCGAGCAGATCGCGGTGTGGTGCCGGAAGAAGATGAGCCGAGGGCCGGCTCATCGGCCGGCAGCGACCGAGACTCGGCGACGACCCGCAGGGCGGCGATGGCGGAGACGAACCCGACCGCTGCGCCCAGAGCATTGAACGCATCACCGTACTCGAACAGGAACATGGCGTCGACGAACATGGTTCGCAGCAGCCAGACGAGGAGCACGATCCCGGTCGCAGCGAACAATCCGAAGGCGGCGGCACGTGAACGGCGGCAGAGGACTGCGGGAGCGGCCGCCTCGGCGACGGGGACGAGCGGGGCCGTGACCGCGGCCAGGGCGAGGGCCACGACGATCGGATAGGCCACCGCGACGATGAGGCTCACGACGCCCAGGGACGTGGTGAGGGTGGGGTTGCCGGCCAGACCCCCGGTATCGGTGCCGAGCATGTCGATGGTGAAGATCCACTTGAGCGCTTCGATGGCGCAGAGGAACACGGTGACGACGATGAACACGTTGCGGGCGATCGGGCGAAGACCGCGGGCGATCGTGATCGCGGCGGCGCCGGAGACCGCAATGAGCGCGATGCGCAGGAGGCTCGGGCCCGGTGACGTCACGTAGGAGTCTTGAGCCTTGACCTCGAGGAGCCCTGCACCGATCCAGGCGACGAGGAAGACGACGGCAGCAACGATGGTGATGGCCATTCTGCGGCTGTCGAGGCCGATTCTCGGGTCATGGGCGTCGGTGTTCGGTGCGGTGGTCATGGCCCTATGCTCCCATAAAAACCAGCCTCCTTGTCGGTTCGTGTGAGAAGATCTCGGTCGGCCGGCGGGAGATGACCTCGCACGTGATCGCCCGAAGTGAGACGCTGGGGGCATGCCGAACGAACTCGCCGACTCGACCAGCCCTTACCTGCGCGCGCATGCCGACAATCCCGTGGACTGGCGGATGTGGACGAAGGAAACCCTCGCCGAGGCGGCCCGCCGTGACGTCCCCCTCCTCATCTCGATCGGCTACTCCACCTGTCATTGGTGCCACGTCATGGCCCACGAATCCTTCGAGGACGAAGCGGTCGCGGCGATGATGAACGACCGGTTCGTGCCCGTGAAGATCGACCGGGAAGAACTGCCGGACATCGATGCCTATTACATGAATGCCCTGCAGGCGATGACCGGCCAAGGCGGTTGGCCGATGACGATCTTTGCCACACCTGCCGGCAGTCCCTTCTATGCCGGCACTTACTTCCCGCCCGCGCCGCGGGGCAATCTGCCTGCGTTCACGCAGGTGCTCTCGGCCGTATCGGCGACGTGGACTGAACGCCGCGACGAGGTCAACCAGATGACGGCCCGGATGGACCGCGGGCTGGCCGAGATGGCCGATGCCGTGACCAGTGCGCTCCCCGCCGAGGCGGCCGCGGAGTCCCTGACCCCCGACGAGCTCGATTCCGCCGCCGCAGCGCTGCTCGATTCGTACGATCCGGCCTGGGGTGGGTTCGGCGGTGCCCCGAAGTTCCCGCCGATGATGAACGTCCTCCAGCTCCTCGCGGCGTTCGTGCGCTTGGGCGGGACCGCCTCGGCGGGTGAGGGAGCGAACGACGGTGATTCGGCGCGCCCGGGAACCGGTGGAACCGCCTCGGCGAACGGGGGAGGGGCCGGGGAGCACCCGATGGATCGGGTCCGGGCCGAGGGGCGGCTCGGCTGGCTCGGTGCCGACGGGCACCTGACCGGCGAACTCGTCCTCGACTGCCTCATCGCCGTGCGTTCGACCTTGGCCCGGATCGCCTCCGGTGGCATGCGCGACCAGGTTCGCGGCGGGATCGCCCGCTACAGCGTCGACCGCCAGTGGTTCGTACCGCACTTCGAGAAGATGCTCTACGACAACTCCCTCTATCTGCGCGCTGTCGTCGCCTGGGCGAAGGTCGAACGCGCCCTGGATTCGGGGTCGAAGTGGCTCGCCCTGGCCGAACGTGAACTCGCCGATACCGCGACCTTCCTGATCAGGGACCTGTCGACCGATGACGGATTCATCGCCGCCCTCGATGCGGATTCGCTCAATTCGGCGGGCGTCTCCGTAGAGGGCGCGGCCTACGTGTTCACTCCCGAAGAATTCGCGGAGGCGGGGCAGGCTGGTCTTCTCGGACTCGTCGATTCGCCGGCAGGGGGAGAGCTGTCCGGCCAGGTGGTCGCGGCCGTGCGGATCATCGACTGGCTCGGCATGGAGGATGTGCCTTTCGATGCGGACCACCCCGCGCCGTGGGACATCGACGCGACGAGGCATCAGCGCGAGGTGCTCGAACAGCTGCGCGCTCGCCGGTCCCAGCCGGCCCGCGATACGAAGATCATCACCGAATGGAATTCCTTGGCCGTCACCGCCCTCGCCGAGGCGGCCCTGTACTCCGGTGCGGGAGCTGAGCCAGTCGGTGGTGCCGATTCGACGGGAAGTGCGGACCCGACTGGTGGTGCGATCACAGGGAACGCCGAATCTGCAGATTCGGCGCGGTGGGCAGAAACCGCCGTGCGATTCTGGACGGCGATGCACGACCGGTTCGAGCAGGTAGGGGCATCCGAGCCGGTGGACGCGGCGGGACCGACTGGATTCGACGTGCGGCGCAGCTTCACCGGCGATGTCGCCGGCCCAGGGCGGGGCGGGCTCGCCGATTGGGCGCAACTCATCACCGCTGGGATCACGGTCCGACAGCTGCCGGGTGGTGCCGCCTCGGTGAGGGTGGACGATCTGGTCGATCTCGGTGCGACGATGCTTGACCTCTTCACCTCCGAACGGGGAGACGGGGTCCTCGAAGCAGTCGATTCGCTCGGTGACGGGATCATCGACGTGAAGTCGGCGGATCCCGTCGACAACACCGTGCCGTCGGGACGATCCGCAGCCGCTGAGGCAGCGCTGCTGCTCGCCGAGCTCGGCGTCGAGGCTGCGACGTCTGGCGGGTCGGAATTCGGTGGCTGGGAGCCATCCGGTGAAGCGGCGTCCCCGGGTGGGGTCGCCGAGCTGGATGCGGGACGGCTGTTGGAGGTTCGGGATCGGCTGCTCGGGGTCTATCGGGGGCTGGCCGGGCAGGCTCCGCGCGGGTGCGGACACGCGCTGTGGCAGGCCGAGCGGGCCCTGTCGCCCGTGCGGGTGGCCACCGTCGACGTTGCGCTGCGGAACATTGCTGCCAGGCATCCGTCGCTCACTCTGCTCACGGCCTCGACCGGGGTTCCGGGACCGGACGGTCGGGAGGTCGACGTCCCCGCGGGGACGGCGATCGTGTGCCGGGGCACGCAATGCTCCCTGCCGGTGGGCACGGCCACGGAGCTTGTTGGGGTGCTGGACGGGTAGGACTGTTGGACCGTTCGGGCGCGCACGTCAGCGGTGGTGTTGGGCCGCCTCGGCGGCAGATCGGGAACTGTTCGGGAAATCACCACATTCCATCGGCGACGGAATATTGAGTTGTCCCGGATAGTGATGGTGGCAAGTCACTTCACGGAAATTCAGCGTTCGAGGCTCAAGCCCCGGTAGCGGTTGAGCGCGGCGGCGATCTCCTGCCGTCGCGGCCGGGTCAGGTGGCCCGGATGGTCGCGGTGCCCCGTGATTCCGTCGAGGCCCTCAGCGTCGAGCATGTCCTCGACCTCGCCCAGCGCCTGGGTCAGGGAGGTGCGTCCGTCGAAGATCTCGGCCAGGTATTCGAGGGCTTCGGCCACTCCCGCCGCCTGCTGCGTGTCGACGAGCTGAGCGATGGCGAGGAGGTCGATGAAGTCGCGGCCGAATTGGATCCGGTCGGCGCCCTTCGCCCGAGCTGTCTTCGTCTTCGACGCCGGACGCAGCGCCTTCGCCGTCGGCACACGCGGTGCGGCGGTGAAAGCGGGGGAGTCTGAACCGGTGTCCGGGTCGAGGTCGGCTGGAGCCGTTTCGAGGTCGGCGGCGGTGACGCCGACGAGGTCATGCGCCTGGTCCGTGACTTCCTTGGGCACATAGGCGTCGAGCGCGATGACGTGATCGGCGACTTCGAAGAACGCACTCGATCCGCCGGCGACGAGCACCGTGGACACGCCCTGCTCGGTCAGCAGCGGACGCACGCGGTCGACGAATGGGGTGATCGGTTCCCGCTCGGCGGGGATGAGCGCACGCATGCGCTCGTCGCGGATCATGAAGTTCGTCGCCGACGTGTCCTCGTCGATGAGCAGGGTGTTCGCGCCCGCCTCGATCGCTTCGACGAGATTGGCCGCCTGCGAGGTCGACCCGCTGGCGTTCGTCGTGGAGAAGAATCTCGTGTCAGAGCCCGAGGGTAGGTTGTTGATGAACGCCGAGATGTCGTCGCCGGTGACGGCGCGACCGTCCTCGGCTCGAATGGAGGTGGCAGTCGGGTCGCTGATGACCCATTCGCGCCCGTCGCCGGCGATATGCGGGTAGACGCCGCGTTCGAGCGCGCGCAGAATCGTCGACTTCCCGTGATAGCCGCCGCCGACGATGACGGTGACCCCGCGAGGGATGCCCATGCCGGTGACGGTGCGGCCGCTGGAGAGTTCGACAGTGTGCTCGAGTTCGGGAGGGGAGGTGAAGGCAACCGCATCGGACGACTTCATCGGCAGGTCCGAATCCCCGGACGTCCGCGGGAGAATCGCACCATTTCCGACGAAACCGATGAGTCCTGCTTCGCCGAGGTGGCTGCGCAGTTCCAGCTGATCCCGGTGCAGTCGGACGTGGTCGGCGAGCCCCTCGGCCGATGGGCCGTGAGTGTTCCCTCCTCTGCCTGATGGGGCGTCCGACCAACGGTCGAAGAGGAAGAGCCGTTCGGCGAAATCCGGCAGATCACGGGTGAGGATGTCCGCTGCCTGATGACCGAGGATGCGACGTCCGCGCGCAGGCAGATTGACGAGCAGTCGTGCCTCGAATCCGGCGTCATCGATGAGGATGTTCGTCCGCTCGAGGACCTCCTGCCCGGGACGGCCGAGGATGAGTGCGCGCTGATCGAGCTTCGCAAGCACCTCGTTGCCGGCCCGGAGCAGATAGTCGGCGGCGGCGATGCGATCGGCCCGATCGGTGGTGAGGTCGAGCGGGAACTTCGCATCGGCACGGTCGACGCGGACCCGGACCTTTGACGGTGAGGCGAACGGGTCGGCCTGAACTCGGTCGATGAAGATGGTGACCGGTCCGAAAGTGTAGCGGCCGCGGATCTGCTTGAGATTGCCGTAGCTGCGACCGTCGAGGTTGTGCAGAGTGGAGGCGAGATTCGACTGGCGTGAACTCATTTCACACATGCTACTGGCGGGAGATGAACGTCTACTCAGCGGTCTTGGATTCGACGCCGTAGAACCGGGCCGCGTTCGACCAGAACACCGCGTCCGCCTCGGCGGGGGCGAGCACCTGACGAAGGAGCGTGAAATCAGCGTCGGCGAAGGGGCGACGTGCCCGCGTCGACGGCAGGTCCGTCCCCACCATCAGCGCGGTCGGGTCGGTGTCGACGATGCGACGGACCGCCTCTGCGGGATCGAGCTCCACACGGCCGAAGCCGGTGGCCTTGACCTTGACTCCGGCCTCGACGAGGCGCAGCAGGGTAGACAGTCCGTCCTCGTGCATGCCCAGATGATCGATGCTCACCGCCGGCAGTGAGACGATGCGTGCGGCGAGATCCTCATCGATGGAGCGGGCGTCGATATAGAGCTCGGCGTGCCATCCGACGAGGTCATAGACTCGTCGGGCAAAGCTGTCGAGGGCATCGAGGGTGGCCGAACCGCCGCGGGCGATATTGAATCGCAGAGCCTTGATGCCGGCCTCGTCGAGGCGTCGGATCTGATCATCGGTGGTCTCATCCGGCAGCTGGGTAACGCCGACATAGTTGTCGCCGAGTTGGCGCAGGGCCTCGATGAGGTACCCCTGGTCGAAGCCTTGGAACGAACCGGACACGACTGCTCCTCCTGCGACTTCGACTCCCACATCGGGGAGGCTCTGCAGTCGCGCGCGATAGTCGGCGACCGTGAACGGATCGGGCAGATAACCGTTGTTCTCGATCAGCGGATAGTTCGGATCGATGATGTGCAGGTGCGCGTCGAAGGCACGCTGGAGTTCGCTCATACCGTCAACCTACAACGTCTCCGAACTGCTCATTCAAGGCGTGGCGCGTCTGTCGGTCTGTGTACCGTTCGATGGGCGCGTCCCACCTTGAACGACGCTGAAGAGGAGAGCGGGGGAGCGGCTCGCGGATTCTCATTCTTCGGTACTGCGCATAACGATCCCATCAAGGGTCTCGAGCGCACGGTCGGCAGACCTGGTCATGTCAGCGCCTCGGTATATTGTGAGGGAGTTCACATCGAGGTGATCGAGCGGCGCTGGTCGACGGTGATCGCGGCTGCTCTCTTTCGAACATTTGGAAGGATGAGGATGTCCGGACGCACTGCCGAGGCCGCTTCGACAGACTCGGTGCAGCAGACCGACGTCGACGAGCTCATCGCTCAATACGACGAAGAGCTGCCGCAGCGGACGCTGACGCGCAGGCTCGACCTCGGTGTCGGCATCGTCTGCTTCGTCGTCTCGCTCTTCGTGCTCAACCAGGTGTTCTTCCCTCTGCGGCAGGGCAACCAGTTCTACCTCATGTGGTTCCTCGCCTTCGTGCTGCCGCTGGTCTTCGTCTGCTATCGGCCCGGATTCGGTCGCAAAGCCGAAGCGGCGGACAAGGCCGCGGAGGCGGCAGGGGCGGTATCGACGGACGGCGCAGGGGGCAAGGGTAGGGCCGGCACCGAGGCGGGGGTCGCCTCGGCGAAATCCTCGACATCGCCGAAGCGGAGACGGGCGAAGAACGACAACCCGTCGATCATCGATTGGGCACTCGTCGTCATCACCTTCCTCACCTGTGCTTATCCGGTGCTGCCGTTCTTCTCCGGCGGATTCAACGAATTCCTCAACCGGCAGGGTTCGCTGACCGGCCTGGACGTCATCATGGGCGGAGTCCTGCTTCTGCTCATCCTCGAAGCGACCCGCCGAACCACCGGACTCATCCTGCCGATCTTCTGCATCGTCTTCTTCCTCTACAGCTACTACGGCTCCTATATCCCCGTGAACTGGCCGGGCTCGCATGCCGGGCAGAACTTCGACCAGATCGTCAACGCCCTGTACAACGACGCCTCCGGTTTCTACGGAATCCCACTCGACGTGGCCGCGACCTACATCGTGCTGTTCACCATCTACGGAGCGGTGCTCGACAAGACCGGCGCCGCCAGCTTCTTCATCGATCTCAGCTTCTCTCTGTTCAAGAAATCCAAGGCAGCCCCCGGACGCACCGTGGCACTATCCGGATTCCTCCTCGGCACGGTCTCCGGCTCGGGCACGGCAACGGCCGTCTCGCTCGGCGCGGTCACCTGGCCGGTGCTCAAAAGAGCCGGCTATCCGAAGGAGAACGCCGGCGGTATGCTTGCCGCCTCCGGCATCGGCGCCATCCTGTCCCCGCCGACGCTCGGTGCCGCGGCCTTCATCATCGCCGAGCTGCTCAACGTCTCCTACGGACTCGTCCTTCTGTGGGCAGTCGTGCCCACTCTCCTGTACTACCTCGGCATCTTCCTCGCCATCGAAATCGACTCCCGGAAGATCGAAGTCGACTACACGCCGCCGCCGGGGCTGCGGTCATGGCCGATCTTCAAGAAGGGCTTCTACCACTTCATCTCCCTGGGCATCATCGTCGTCTTCCTCGCCCTCGGCATGGCACCGTTCAAAGCCGTCGTCTACGCGACGCTCGTCGGCATCGGATTCGGCATCATCGAGATCATCCTCGCCCGCCGAGGCGAACCCGCCACGATCCTCCGCGCCGTCTGGGACGTGTTCTACGGGGCCCTGTCGACGGGCATCCGCTCGGTTCTGCCGGTGACGAGCGTGTGTGCCGCCGCCGGCATCATCGTCTCGACGATCACGAAGACCGGGCTCGGCCAGGTCATCTCCGACATCCTCATCAAGGGAGCGCAGGCATTCTCGGATGATCCGACGGTCATCCTGATCCTCACCTGCATCTTCGCCGCAGTTGCCGTGACGGTGCTCGGTCTGGCAGTGCCGGTGACCGCCTCGTTCATCATCAGCTGGGTCATCGTCGGCCCAGCCCTCATCACCCTCGGAGTCCCCGAGGCGGCCGCGGCGATGTTCATCTTCTACTACGCAGTCCTCTCCGAGGTCTCCCCGCCGACCGCGCTGGCGGCGGTTGCTTCCTCGGCGATCACCGGCGGCCGCGTCATCGCCACCATGTGGCAGGCCTGCAAGTACGCGATCCCCGCATTCCTCGTGCCTTTGGCCTTCACCTTCACACCCGAAGGTGCCGCATTGGTCGCTCAGGGAGGGTTCCTCGGCGCGGTCTGGACCTTCCTTGTCTCGGCCTGCGCAGTCGCTGCCTTGGCCGCGGGCGCAGGCGGATGGATCATCCGCCGCGCCGGCTGGCCCGAGCGGATCCTGTGCTTCCTCGCCGCCGGCGCGCTCCTCTACCTGCAGCCGCTGTCGATGATGGTCGGCTTCGCTGCCCTTGCTCTCGCCGTCGTCATCCACATGGTCCTCCGACGGAAGCCGGCGACCGCCTCGGCGAGGGGGACTGCGGCTGGACCGGCCGCCTCGGCGAATGATGAGGCACCGTCGAACGCAGCCGGCACGGGTACAACTGGCGCGGAAGGATCCGGTGACGGACCCACCGATGCACCACCCTCGTCCGGAACACCGGCCGGGACCAACTGAGAAAGGGACGAAGTCCATGAAGCGAACAAGGACGTTCACGATCGCCGCTGCGGCCCTGGCCGCAGTGCTGACGATGAGTTCATGCGGTGGCAAGCGCGAAGCCGAACCCGCTGCCGAAGGCGGAGACGGCTGCACGGCCGCCTCGGGGCAGATCACCATCGCCACCGGCAACTCGACCGGTGTGTACTACGTGCTCGGCGGCGGACTGGCGCAGGTGATCTCTGACAATTCCGACCTCAAGGCCACAGCGTCGGAGACCGGCGCTTCCGTGCAGAACCTCCAACAGCTGTCCAGCGGCGACTTCGACATCGCGTTCTCCCTGGCCGATACCGCCGCCGACGCAGTGACGGGGGATGCGGACTTCAAGGAGGCCGAGGACCTCTCCGCGCTCTCACGTATCTACGACAACTTCACTCACGTCGTCGTGCGCAAGGATGCCGAAATCGACTCGGTCGAGGACTTCAAGGGCAAGACGATCTCGACCGGTTCGCCGAAGTCCGGCACCGAGGTCATCGCCAACCGTCTCATCGAATCCGCCGGGCTCAAGGACGGGGACGTGACCAAACAGCGCCTCGACCTGTCCAAGACCGTCGACGGGATGAAGGACGGAACCATCGACGGCATGGTGTGGTCCGGCGGACTGCCCACAGCCGGCGTCACCGACCTCTTCACCTCGAACGGCAAGGACGTCGAGATCCTCGACATCTCCGACCTCGAGGGGAAGATGAAGGAGATCAACCCCGTCTACGAGGTGGCTGAGATCCCCGGTGACACGTACAAGGGCGTCGACACGGTGAAGACGATCGTCACCCCGAACGTGCTCATGGTCCGCAACGACATGGACGAAGGCACGGCCTGTGCTCTGACGAAGCTCCTCTTCGACAAGAAGGACGATCTGGTCAAGGTGCATGCCGCGGCGAAGGAGATCAACCTCGACACCGCCGAACCGCCGGAGCCGATCAAGCTGCACCCGGGCTCGCAGAAGGCACTGGACGAGCTGAATAAGTGAGAAGCCGGGGCGCCCAACTGCTCGCTCAAGGCGTGGCGCGTCTGTCGATCTGTGTACAGTCCGGTGGGCGCGCTCCGCCTTGATCGACGCTGACGAGGAGCGGAGCTCCACGCTTCGCACGGCGGGCAGCGCGGCCCGCGGCCAGGATTCTCCGGGGCCCTCGTTCCTCAGTTGTTCTGAGGGCCGACCGGCGGGATCCGGCCCGGAGCCGGACTCAACCTTCCCGCAGGCCGACGGTCGGATCGGGCAGGTAGACCTCTCCGCCCGATGCGAGGAACTCGCGGCTCTTCTGCTGCATTCCCGCCAGGGCCTCCTGCGCCTCGGCGCTGCCGTAGGTATCGCGGATGTCCTGGGAGATGCGCATCGAGCAGAACTTCGGACCGCACATCGAACAGAAGTGCGCGGTCTTCGCCGGTTCCGCCGGCAGCGTCTCGTCGTGGAACGCCTCGGCGGTCTCCGGATCGAGGCCGAGGGCGAACTGGTCCCGCCACCGGAATTCGAATCGAGCCTTCGACAGCGCATCATCGCGGGCCGTCGCCCCCGGGTGGCCCTTTGCGATATCGGCGGCATGCGCGGCGATCTTGTACGTGATCACCCCGGTCTTGACGTCGTCACGGTCGGGCAGCCCGAGATGCTCCTTCGGGGTGACGTAGCAGAGCATCGCCGTGCCGTAGCGGGCGATCTCCGTCGCCCCGATCGCCGAGGTGATGTGGTCGTATCCGGGCGCGATATCCGTAACCAGCGGACCCAAGGTGTAGAACGGCGCACCGTGACAGAACTCCTGCTGACGTTCGACGTTCTCCCGCACGAGGTGGAGCGGAATGTGCCCGGGCCCTTCGACCATCACCTGGACGTCGTGGGCCCACGCGCGTTCGGTGAGTTCGGCGAGAGTGTCGAGCTCGGCGAACTGGGCGGCATCATTGGCATCGGCGATAGAACCCGGCCGCAGTCCGTCGCCGAGCGAGAAAGCAACATCGTAGCGAGCGAAGATCTCGCAGAGTTCATCGAAGTGGGTGTAGAGGAAGTTCTCCTCGTGGTGGGCAAGGCACCAGCCGGCCATGATGGACCCGCCGCGTGAGACCATCCCGGTGACCCGGTCAGCCGTGAGAGGAACGTAGCGCAGCAGCACACCCGCGTGCACGGTCATGTAGTCGACACCCTGCTCGCACTGCTCGATGACCGTGTCGCGATAGATCTCCCAGGTCAGAGCGTTCGCATCGCCGTCGACCTTCTCCAGCGCCTGATAGATCGGGACGGTGCCGATGGGGATCGGCGAATTGCGGATGATCCACTCCCTGGTGGTGTGGATGTCATTGCCGGTCGACAGATCCATGAGGGTGTCGGCACCCCACTTCGCGGCCCACCGCAGCTTCTGCACCTCCTCGGCGATGGAGCTGGTGACCGCGGAATTGCCGATGTTCGCATTGATCTTGACGAGGAACGCCCTGCCGATGATCATCGGCTCGGATTCGGGGTGATTGATGTTGTTCGGAATGATCGCGCGACCGGCGGCGAGCTCGGCGCGCACGAGTTCGACATCGCACTGCTCGCGAAGCGCCACGAACCGCATCTCCGGTGTGATGATGCCCTGCCTTGCGTAGTGCATCTGGGTCACCGTGCGGCCGGACTTGGCCCTTCGCGGAACCGGTTTGCGTCCCTTCCACTGCTGCGACGGGGCACCTCGGCGGACGGCGGCACGACCGTCATCGGCGATGCGGTGGCCGCGGGCGTCATACGTCTCAGTGTCGAGGCGGTTCTCGATCCACGGGAATCGCAGAGCGGGCAGTCCCTCTTCCGGAATGCTGCCCGGTCCGACGGTGCGGTAGACGTCGACGGGATCGTTGGCCCGACCGTTCGCGTCCTCGAGCTCGATGCGGGTCACGGGAACGCGGATACCGTGTTCCTCGTCCTCGACCCACGCCGGCGAATGCGTCGGATACTGCTCGAGGGTGAACTGGTCGTGCGAATCTGCGTCAGACGAAGTCGTGGCAGGGGCAGGTGTTTCAGGGGTGAATGCAGTCATCTGCAGTCCTCACTTCCTACGCCGGTATCAACCGGATCAGGTTCTACGGTCTCGGACGATCCAGTCCGATCTCAGCCCTTGCAGCGGGCTCCCGTGGGGTCGTGCCATTCGTATCACGACTGACGCAGTGAGGACAACTGCAGCCCTCGAAGCATCAATCGGATCGGTGTGATGACCATTCCTCGGCGAGAATGGCGTAGGAACAGCCGTCGAGCCAGCCTCGATCGGCATGCCAAGACGCCTGAATTGAATACTCCTCGAGCCGCATTCCCAGTTTCTCCAGGATCCGACGGGACGCACGATTGTCGGCAAAGCATCCGGCGCTCACACGTCGCAGACCGAGCTCGTCGAATGCCAGCTGCAACATCACCCGGGCGACCTGACCGCCGAAACCACGACTCTGATGACGCGGGTCGACGAGGTAGTCGATTCCCGCCTCACAGTTCCGATAGGCGTTCCGGTCTCCATGGATCTGTCCTTGGCCGTCGTAGATCCACAGGGTTCCGGTCGCAACGACATCCTCGCTGTGCCGGGCGATGAGCACATGATGAAGCGGGTTGTCGAGGCTGTCCAACCACTCCCGCTTCAGCGCAGCAGGATCAACAATGGTCTGGATGAGCCATTCGGTCACTGCCGGGTCGTTTCGCCAGCGCAGCACAGAGTCGATGCTCTCAGGGTCGGGTGCGGTGAGCGTGAGCGGTCCGGCGCGCCACGACCGTTTTCGGAAGTGATCCTCCTCGTGCATTCGGCCTCCTTGCCGATCAATGGTGAGAAAATCCGACCGCGCCGAACCAATTTCGCAGAATTGTCGGACGGGTTGGCGGTCAGCCGCCCTGGAGGAACGCCTTCGCAGCGGCGCCGAGGGCGACGACGTCGGAGACCGCGACCATTTCGCGGGCCGAGTGCATCGAGTACAGAGCCGGGCCCACATCAACGGTCGTCATGCCCAGCCGGGTCGCGGTCAGCGGTCCGATCGTCGACCCGCAGGGCATCGCATTGTTCGACACGAAATCCTGGTACTCGACTCCGGCGGCCGCGCACGCCTGTGACCACACGGCGGTGCCCACCGCATCCGTGGCGTAGCGCTGCTGAGCGTTGAGCTTGAGCAGGGGACCGCCGCCGAGGCGGGGGCGGACATGCGGATCGTGCCGTTCCGGATAGTTCGGATGGGCAGCATGCCCGGCATCGGAGGAGACACACACCGAGGTGGACATCGACGCGAGATAATCGCTGCGCGTCGACTGCGGCAGCAAGGAGGCGACGATGCGCTCGGTGACGTCGGCGAGGAACGGACCGCACGCGCCCGAGCGCGAATTCGACCCGATCTCCTCATGATCGAACGCCGCGAACAGTGGGATGCCGTCGAGCCCGTCGGCATCGAGCTGGGTGAGCGCGGTGACGCCGGCGTGGACGGACAGGAGGTTGTCCAGCCTCGGCGAGGCGAAGAACTCCTCGGCGGCACCGAAGAGGGCCGGCTCCTGAACGGGAATGGTGTAGACATCGTGGCCGACGACGGACTCGGCATCGACCCCGGCAGAGGCGGCGAGCAGTTCGATGATGTCCGCCTCGGCGAGGTCGGCCAGACCGATGACGGGAGCGGTGTGACGCTGCTTGTCCAGGGTCAGACCCTCATTGACCTGCCGGTCGAGGTGGATCGCGAGCTGCGGGATGCGGGCGATCGGCCCGGTGCGGGCGAGCACGATGCTGCCGTCGGCGAGGCCGAGCCGACCCGCGAAGGCGAGCTCACGATCGAGCCACGAATTCAGCAGCGGCCCGCCGTAGATCTCCACCCCGACCTGGCGGGCGCCTTCGGCGGTGAACTCGCCGCCGGGTTTGAGTTTGAACGCCGGGGAGTCGGTGTGGGAACCGAACACACGGAACCGGGGAGCCGCCTCGGTGACGGTGGGATTCATCCACGCGATGAGCGCGCCGTCGCGGATGACGTAGTGCCCGGTTCCGGGCGTCAGCGCCCAGGGAACGGACTCGTCGAGGCGGGAGAAACCGGCCTCTTCCAGGCGTTTCGCCGCGGTGTCCACCGCGTGGTAGGAGCTGGGAGATGCGCTGACGAAGTCGCCGAGGTCGGCCGCTGTCGTCGCGGCCACATCCGGTCTCGGGAGTGATTCATTCATTTCCCCAGCCTATCGTTTGCGGTAGTTTGGAGGAGAAGAAGATCAGGCCTCAGACGCCGGGTTGCCACCGGGTCCGAGAATCAGGCGGGGGCAGCGACCCTGCGACCGCACCAGCGACGGCAAGGAGTGTTCGACGTGAACCAGTTCGTGACGGAGTGGAACACCTGGCGCGACTCACGGAACTCAGCCCTTGCGAAACCGTTCGGCTGGCTCAGCGTCGTCGGACTCCACTGGCTAGACGCCGAATCGACCTGGACCGACGCCCCCGGCACGTTCACCGTCGACGACGGATGGGTGACCGTATCCCTGAAGACCGGAATCAAGGCCGGCCCCGCAGCCGAGACATTCGACCTGCTCAGCAAGGTCGGCAACGGTGAGTCGGCTGGTGCCGTTGCTGCTTCTGGCGTGAACGGCGGAGGACCGACCCGTGCGACCAGCCCGGCCGTGCCCAGCGACACCTCGACTCTGCCGAGGGTGATGGACCAGTCCGGTGCGGGCGCGGCTGCGGCAGACTCCGCGGGTAGCGACCCTTCTGCCGGAACGGGCGCCGGATCCGATGCGGGGTCCGATGGCGGATCCGACGGGCACGCAGCAGCGCCCGCCAAGCCACAGGTCCGCGTGGAAGAGAACGGGTTCAGCGCGAAGCTTCCGAACGGCGGCTCGCTCAACTGGTTCACCGTCGGCAACGTCCTCTACGAACTCATCGATCGGGGCGGCCGCCTCGGCGTGCGTGTGCGCAATTCGAAGTCCCCGCTGCTCGGGAAGTTCTTCGAGGTTCCGGTCTTCGACCCGGACCCGGACTTCGTCTTCCTCGCCCGGTTCACCAGGTTCGACCCGTTCAAGACCTACACCATCGAAACCGCCCAAGAGGACCTGCAGCTGCAGACACAGGCGGCGGGAACCGTCACCTTCGAGACCTCGCACGGTGAGGTGAGCCTGCTCGCCACCGGGTGCCCGAAGACCGGACTCCAACTGGACTTCCACGATTCGACGAACGGGAGCACCACCGCCGCGTGGCGGACCATCGACCTCGGAGTGCCGAATCAGGACGGGTCGCTCGTCATCGATTTCAACCGTGCGGTGAACTACCCGTTCGCGTTCACCTCGTTCGCCACCTGCCCAGCCCCGATCGAAGGAAACGTCGTTCCGTTCGACGTCACCGCAGGTGAGCGGCGTCCTCCATTCTTCTACTCGGAGGCCGGGATCAACGTGCCGTTCCTCTTCTACGTGTGGTGGGACGAAGAGAGCGCCGAGGTGACCCGCCCCTGGTATTCGCGTTTCGGCCTCGACATCACCATCCTCAACCCCAACCACGACGACGGGCGGATCTCCCTCGTCGGCTTCGACGGGGTCGCGATGTCCGGCGGGGATCTGTCGCCGCTGGGGCGCAAGGCCCGGTCGCGGCTCATCGATGTCGCCACCGAAGCGCTGACTTCACGGATTCCGGTCATCGGCATCGGCGCGTACTCGGCGTTCGTCATCCAGGCCCAGCGGGAGCTGCGTTCGCAGCAGGGCTACGTCGACGGCATCGAAACCGAATACGAGGCGCCGGCGGACCGTCTGCTCATCGTGATGAACAACGAGCTCGACCCGAAGCAGGCCGGTTTCGACATCGTCCACACCGACGCCAGCGGGCTGATCTATGTGGAGATGCCCTTCAACATCCCGCTCGAGTCCGACCGCACTGAGGTCGAGGACTTCCAGTCGGCGATGGAATCCGGTGCCTCGATCACGAGCTGGCAGGAATTCGACTACCGCATGGTCGCCCTCATCCGCCACCACCGCTGACGGCCGGCTCCCAGCCTCAGTCCCAGCGCCCGTTTCCT
>NZ_JAHQRN010000013.1:0-5632 GCF_024895295.1 Brevibacterium sediminis
TGGGTGTGTGTTTGTGGTTTGAGAATCCAATAGCGTGTTTGTTTGAACAAGTTGTGATGCCAGAACATTTAATATTTCTGGTAAGACAATCACCTGGCCAAACAGTGGTTCACCCTCGTGTGGGTGGTTCTTCGCCGAACCTCCCACAGCATATGGGTGGATGGTGTGTTTGGTCAGTTATTTTGTGGTCAACCTTCTCACCCCGTGAGGGGTTGGCTGTCTTGCTGGGATTCATTCGTAACATAAAGTTTTTTATGGAGAGTTTGATCCTGGCTCAGGACGAACGCTGGCTGCGTGCTTAACACATGCAAGTCGAACGCTGAAGCCGACAGCTTGCTGTTGGTGGATGAGTGGCGAACGGGTGAGTAACACGTGAGTAACCTGCCCCTGATTTCGGGATAAGCCTGGGAAACTGGGTCTAATACCGGATATGACCAATCTTCGCATGAGGGTTGGTGGAAAGTTTTTCGATCGGGGATGGGCTCGCGGCCTATCAGCTTGTTGGTGGGGTAATGGCCTACCAAGGCGACGACGGGTAGCCGGCCTGAGAGGGCGACCGGCCACACTGGGACTGAGACACGGCCCAGACTCCTACGGGAGGCAGCAGTGGGGAATATTGCACAATGGGGGAAACCCTGATGCAGCGACGCAGCGTGCGGGATGACGGCCTTCGGGTTGTAAACCGCTTTCAGCAGGGAAGAAGCGAAAGTGACGGTACCTGCAGAAGAAGTACCGGCTAACTACGTGCCAGCAGCCGCGGTAATACGTAGGGTACGAGCGTTGTCCGGAATTATTGGGCGTAAAGAGCTCGTAGGTGGTTGGTCACGTCTGCTGTGGAAACGCAACGCTTAACGTTGCGCGTGCAGTGGGTACGGGCTGACTAGAGTGCAGTAGGGGAGTCTGGAATTCCTGGTGTAGCGGTGAAATGCGCAGATATCAGGAGGAACACCGGTGGCGAAGGCGGGACTCTGGGCTGTAACTGACACTGAGGAGCGAAAGCATGGGGAGCGAACAGGATTAGATACCCTGGTAGTCCATGCCGTAAACGTTGGGCACTAGGTGTGGGGGACATTCCACGTTCTCCGCGCCGTAGCTAACGCATTAAGTGCCCCGCCTGGGGAGTACGGTCGCAAGGCTAAAACTCAAAGGAATTGACGGGGGCCCGCACAAGCGGCGGAGCATGCGGATTAATTCGATGCAACGCGAAGAACCTTACCAAGGCTTGACATACACTGGACCGTTCTGGAAACAGTTCTTCTCTTTGGAGCTGGTGTACAGGTGGTGCATGGTTGTCGTCAGCTCGTGTCGTGAGATGTTGGGTTAAGTCCCGCAACGAGCGCAACCCTCGTTCTATGTTGCCAGCACGTGATGGTGGGAACTCATAGGAGACTGCCGGGGTCAACTCGGAGGAAGGTGGGGATGACGTCAAATCATCATGCCCTTTATGTCTTGGGCTTCACGCATGCTACAATGGCTGGTACAGAGAGAGGCGAACCCGTGAGGGTAAGCGAATCCCTTAAAGCCAGTCTCAGTTCGGATCGTAGTCTGCAATTCGACTACGTGAAGTCGGAGTCGCTAGTAATCGCAGATCAGCAACGCTGCGGTGAATACGTTCCCGGGCCTTGTACACACCGCCCGTCAAGTCACGAAAGTCGGTAACACCCGAAGCCGGTGTCCCAACCCACTTGTGGGAGGGGGCCGTCTAAGGTGGGACTGGTGATTGGGACTAAGTCGTAACAAGGTAGCCGTACCGGAAGGTGCGGCTGGATCACCTCCTTTCTAAGGAGCACACATTAAGATCCTCATGGTATGACCCGTCTGTGGTCATCATGAGAGCTCAAGGGTGGAACATCACTTCTTCCGCTCGCCCACACAGCCCGGCTGGGGTCAATGCCCCGGGTGCGGTGAGTGATCGGGTGGGCTAGAACGAACACGTTATTGGGTCCTGGAATCACAAACCCCACACGATTGTGTGGGTGTGGTTTCAACCAACAGGACCAACCCGACCAACAGGCAGCAGCGTGAAGCGGTTGTGTGGTGGTGGGTGTTTGGTAGTGGTTTGAGAATCGTATAGTGGACGCGAGCATCAAACACCATATTTGTGTGGTGTTTATGTAATGTGATTTTTCTTGTCATCATCTAGTTAAGGTGAATGAAACAATATTTTTCGCGCACATGAAGCCGGTCCCTTTTTGGGGGTTGGGTGAGTGTGTAAGAGCGCATGGTGGATGCCTTGGCATCAGGAGCCGATGAAGGACGTGGAAATCTGCGATAAGCCTCGGGGAGCCGATAAACAGGCGTTGATCCGAGGGTCTCCGAATGGGGAAACCCCGCCACTCGTGAGGGTGGTGACCCGTGTCTGAATATATAGGGCATGTGGAGGGAACGCGGGGAAGTGAAACATCTCAGTACCCGCAGGAAGAGAAAATAACAATGATTCCGGGAGTAGTGGCGAGCGAAACTGGATGAGCCTAAACCTGTGCAGTGTCAAGCGTGCTGGTGTTGCTGCAGGGGTGTTGTGGGGTGTACGTGGTCCGGTCCAGCATGGCCGGTCTGTGAGTGTTGTTGGTGTAGTCGAACCTGGTGGGAAACAGGACCGGAGTGGGTGAGAGTCCCGTAGACGAAACGCTGACTGTTCGCAGTGTGTGCATGCCCGAGTAGCACGGAACTCGTGGAATTTCGTGTGAATCTGCCAGGACCACCTGGTAAGGCTAAATACTTCCTGATGACCGATAGCGGATAAGTACCGTGAGGGAATGGTGAAAAGTACCCCGGGAGGGGAGTGAAAGAGTACCTGAAACCATGTGCTTACAATCCGTCAGAGCAGTATCTAGATGACTGTGATGGCGTGCCTTTTGAAGAATGAGCCTGCGAGTTAGCGGTGCGTGGCGAGGTTAACCCGTGTGGGGTAGCCGTAGCGAAAGCGAGTCCGAATAGGGCGAGTCAGTCGCGTGTCCTAGACCCGAAGCGGAGTGATCTAGCCATGGGCAGGGTGAAGCGTGTGTAAGAGCGCGTGGAGGCCCGCACCCACTTCAGTTGAAAATGGAGGGGATGACCTGTGGTTAGGGGTGAAAGGCCAATCAAACTCTGTGATAGCTGGTTCTCCCCGAAATGCATTTAGGTGCAGCGTTGCGTGGTTCTTGCTGGAGGTAGAGCTACTGGATGGCTGATGGGCCCTACCGGGTTACTGACGTCAACTAAACTCCGAATGCCAGTCAAGGTTCAGCGTGGCAGTGAGACAGTGGGGGATAAGCTTCATTGTCGAGAGGGAAACAGCCCAGACCATCAACTAAGGCCCCTAAGCGTGTGCTCAGTGGGAAAGGATGTTCAGTTGCGAAGACAACCAGGAGGTTGGCTTAGAAGCAGCCACCCTTGAAAGAGTGCGTAATAGCTCACTGGTCAAGTGATTGAGCGCCGATAATGTAGCGGGGCTAAGTACACCGCCGAAGTTGTGGCAGCACCACAATCGCCGTAATGGTGTGGTGTTGGGTAGGGGAGCGTCGAGTTGCCGGAGAAGCTGCCGTGTGAACGAGTGGTGGAGGCGATTCGAGTGAGAATGCAGGCATGAGTAGCGAAAGACGGGTGAGAAACCCGTCCACCGGATGACCAAGGGTTCCAGGGCTAGGCTAATCCGCCCTGGGTAAGTCGGGACCTAAGGCGAGGCCGACAGGCGTAGTCGATGGACAACCAGTTGATATTCTGGTACCGACACACAACCGACAGTACCAAAACACACGATACTAACCCTGTGATGACCCCGTCAGGCCTTCGGGCCTGTGGTTGGGTTTGAGTGGGGGACCTGAGTGTGGAGTCGGTAAGCGTGAGGTGTGACGCAGAAAGGTAGCCAGGCCGTGCGATGGTAGTCACGGTCTAAGGTTGTAGCACGTGGGGGTAGGTAAATCCGTCCCCGCATAGAGTGTGAGAGCTGATGGGCGCCCCACATTGGTGGGGTGATCTGGTGATCCTCTGCTGCCGAGAAAAGCATCGACGTGAGGGTGTGTGTTGCCCGTACCCTATAACCGACACAGGTGGTCGAGTAGAGAATACTAAGGTGATCGAGAGAATCGTGGTTAAGGAACTCGGCAAAATGCCCCCGTAACTTCGGGAGAAGGGGGACCATCCCGGTGAACCCACCATGCGTGGGGATGTGCTGGTGGTGGTCGCAGAGGCCAGAGAGAAGCGACTGTTTATTAAAAACACAGGTCCGTGCGAAGATGTAAGTCGATGTATACGGACTGACGCCTGCCCGGTGCTGGAAGGTTAAGAGGACCTGTTAACCCGTAAGGGTGAAGCGGAGAATTTAAGCCCCAGTAAACGGCGGTGGTAACTATAACCATCCTAAGGTAGCGAAATTCCTTGTCGGGTAAGTTCCGACCTGCACGAATGGCGTAACGACTTCTCTGCTGTCTCAACCACGAACTCGGCGAAATTGCATTACGAGTAAAGATGCTCGTTACGCGCAGCAGGACGGAAAGACCCCGAGACCTTCACTATAGTTTGGTATTGGGATTCGGTGTGGTTTGTGTAGGATAGGTGGAAGACGTAGAGGCCCTGACGCTAGTTGGGGTGGAGTCGATCGGTGAAATACCACTCTGACCATAGTGGATTCCTTAACTTCGGACCCTGATCGGGTTCAGGGACAGTGCCTGATGGGTAGTTTAACTGGGGCGGTTGCCTCCTAAAGAGTAACGGAGGCGCCCAAAGGTTCCCTCAGCCTGGTTGGCAATCAGGTGTCGAGTGTAAGTGCACAAGGGAGCTTGACTGTGAGACGGACGTGTCGAGCAGGAGCGAAAGCTGGGACTAGTGACCCGGCCATGGCTTGTGGAAGCGTGGTCGCTCAACGGATAAAAGGTACCTCGGGGATAACAGGCTGATCTTGCCCAAGAGTCCATATCGACGGCATGGTTTGGCACCTCGATGTCGGCTCGTCGCATCCTGGGGCTGGAGTCGGTCCCAAGGGTTGGGCTGTTCGCCCATTAAAGCGGTACGCGAGCTGGGTTTAGAACGTCGTGAGACAGTTCGGTCCCTATCCGCTGCGTGCGTAGGAAATTTGTGGAGGTCTGTCCTTAGTACGAGAGGACCGGGACGGACGAACCTCTGGTGTGCCAGTTGTTCCGCCAGGAGCATGGCTGGTTGGCTACGTTCGGGATGGATAACCGCTGAAAGCATCTAAGCGGGAAGCCGGCTCCGAGATGAGATTTCCAACTGACTTTTGTCAGGGGAGGTGTCCTATAGATGATGGGGTTGATAGGCCGGGTATGGAAGCACTGTAAGGTGTGGAGTTGACTGGTACTAATACACCGATCACTCACCAACCATTCCAATGTGGGGTTGGTGTGTGCGAAAAGATGTTTTGTTTTTCTAGGATGGCTTGAAGAGTTCACACTCTCGGGTGTGCATGTTGCATAAGTTTTGGTGTTCGCGTTCGCTGTGCGGTTCTTGGACCACTACCGCTGACAACTCTGTTTTTGTGGGGTTGTGGTGGTGGTTTGTTGGTTTTGCGGTGGTGATAGTGGTGGGGAAACGCCCGGTTAACCGTTCCGATCCCGGTAGCTAAGCCCATTCGCGCTGATGGTACTGCAACTTGGTGGTTGTGGGAGAGTAAGTGACTGCCGCAATATTTTTTAAGGTG
>NZ_JAHQRN010000014.1:0-1849 GCF_024895295.1 Brevibacterium sediminis
GAACCACGCCGACCGCCCCTACGAAGAGGCAGGCTCGCCATCAGTCCTTGGCTCAACCGAGCCCGCACGCCGCGCGGTTCAGCTGACCGGGCGGATAGCTTTGCGCAGACGTGCGAGCTGCGTGTCGATGACGGTTCCCATCTCGGTGGTCTCTGCCCGTCGGATCCCGCGTTCTACAGCCAGCGACCTCCACCCTTCGACCGCGCTCACGACCTCATTGAGCACAGACACAGCAGTTGGCTTCGTCAGATGGCAGAGAGAGGCGAATTCGAGCAGCGCCTCCGCCTCGATCTCCGCGGACACAACGCCGTTGATCGCGGTCTGCCGTTCGAGCGCGGACTCCGGTTCCGGGTTGATGTCGAAAGCCGGGCTCAGCTGCCATCCCGCGTCCGCCCGTATGAAGCCATGGTTACGCAAATGATCATCCGTATTGTGCAATGCAACTGAGAATGCCACTCGGCGATACAGTTCCGCACAGTCGCTGCGCCAGCGCCGGCTGTGGTCTTCGATAGCTTCGACGATATCGAGATAGTCACCGGGCTCCCCGTCTCGACGCCCGGCTGCTGTCATCGCACTCATATATCCGATCCGACGGCCGGTCGTGCGATCGAACCTCTGCAGAAGAAGCACGGATCTCTCGTCGATGCTCAGCAACCGAGATGCAGAGGTATCGATTCCAGCCCTACGGGCAAGTTCGAGTGCCAGGCTCTCCCACGCGATGACGTCTCGATCGTCACCGGGTCGGGAGAACTTCGCAATCAGCAGTCGTCCCTCATCGTCCGCCACAGAAGCTTTGGGCCGCGCCCCTCCCAGAGACCCTGTCCCAGCGTCAAGAAGGCGCTTCACAGCCGTGCCCGACCCTTCTGCGGCACCATCAGCAGCCCGCTGCAGCTCGGGCAGGGAGAGCAGCTTAGGTACACGGCTCGTCGGGCTGAGGAAGTCCTCGTCAGCAGCACGACGAAATCGCAGAGCCCCTTGACGAGTGCGATCGCTGACTCCGAGCAGGAAGTCGATGTCGGTCAGGCGGCGATCACGGACGACGCCCTCGGCGACCTGCCGCCGATGCTCCTTCGCAACGAGGTTACGACCCCACCGGTCAGGAGAGCAGTCGGCGAAGGCTCCCGGCAGACCGGTTACGTTGAATGGGGCTGTCGACAGTGGGAGCTCCGGGTCGATGGAATAGGCCCATCGAGCTCCCGCGTACTCATCGGAGTATTTGAACGTCGTCGAGATATGCCGCCGTGCGATGTGGAAGTACGCAGTGCCGACGAATACCGTCGTTCCGCCCTGGTCCATCTCAACCCGGATCTGCTCACTCATCGACGGACCCTGTCTGGAAGCGTTTCAGCAGAGCGCAGTCTGCCGACGTCGGTGCTCAAAGGATCGAATGAGGCGGAAACGTGGTCGAGCTGTCCGAGTGCCTGCATAACCGACATCACTGCGCCGATTGATACCCCCGCGTCACCACGTTCGACTTTCTGGAGCGTCGATCGAGAGATGCCGGCCCGCTCTGCGACTTCGACAGCCTTCAACGACTGCATGAGTCGCCACCGACGAATCGCGGATCCGATCTCGGTGAGGCGGCGATCCACCTGGCGAGTGACGCTCATTTTGGCTCCTTATGAGTGCAATAAACACCATATGATTCATTAACGACTAGAATACGCGTCATTAGACTACCCGGCAATGTTGATTTCGGGAGGATCGGTGGCCGGCTGCTGTCCGGTTGGACTCCACAAGATCTCTGAACGTCCGTGAGAACACCGCTCTCAGTTGGCCGGCCACGAGCCGGAGAATACACGAATGACCTCGTCCGACTCCCATTGGGAGTTGGACGAGGCCATTTGCT
>NZ_JAHQRN010000015.1:0-1501 GCF_024895295.1 Brevibacterium sediminis
GAAAGTTGGACTGTGATCAACACAAACCAACTTGAAAGGGACCACTCCATGCGTCACGACTGTCTGATCACCAACGACCAAGCTCAAGCCGCGATCGAACTCTTTAACCAAGGCCTGGGTTACGCCGCGACAGCGACCAAGCTCGACGTCCATAAACCCACACTCAAACTCCTCCACGACCGATGGTTAGTGCGTGGAACAATATCGGTCATGGAACCGCATCAACGCCGCCGCATCCCCAAAGAGACGAAGATCGCGACCGCGAAACGGTACCTAAACGGCGAACACAAAGTCGAACTCGCCAAGGAACTCGGTCTAGCCTCGTCACGTCCCATCCTGGACTGGGCGAAGGAATACCGGAACAAAGGCGAGGACGCCTTCACCCCGCGCAAAGCATCGGGTAAGGGGAAGACAGCTCGGATGCGGGCGATCGACAACGGGCAGGACCCGGATGCTGAACAGGTCCCGGCGAAGCCGGACGTGTTCGCGAAGAAAACGCGTGTCGAGGACATCAGCCTGGCCGAGTACCGCCAGTTACAAGACCGACTGCTGCGGGCCGAAGCGGAGAACGCGTACTTAAAAAAACTGAAGGCCTTGAGGCAGAACGGGCAGCTGTAAAAGCACGCATTGTTGCCAGTCTCAAGGCGAACTACCCCCTGCCACTGCTGCTGAGCGTTGCGGGTTTGGCGCGGTCGACGTTCTTCTATCACCAGAAACGCTTCGGTCAGAAGCCTGACCCGTATGTGCAGGTGAGAGGCCGGATCCGGGAGATCTTCACCGGCAGCCGCGAATGCTACGGGCACCGCAAGATCTGGACAGTCTTGGTCAAAGAAGGCCTGTCGATCGCGAAGAAGACTGTGCTGCGGTTGATGCAGGACATGGGCATCAAGACCAAGGTGCGCAGGAAGCGGTACAACTCCCACCGCGGCACGATCGGCCGCGTTGTCAGCAACGTCCTCAACCGGGAATTCACCGCAGATGAACCGAATGAGAAATGGGTTTCTGACGTCACGGAATTTCCTGTGGCGGATCAGAAACTGTACCTGTCACCGATCATTGATCTCTTCGATACCAGTGTGGTGTCGTACGCGACGTCGACGTCACCAAACACGGCATTGACGAACGAGTCACTGACGAATGCTTGCCAGGGGCTGCGGCCGGGACAGAAACCGTTGGTGCACACGGACCAGGGGTTTCAGTACCAGCACGTGTCGTGGGCGGCGATCCTGGCCAAACACGGTGCCACACCGTCGATGTCGCGGAAGGGAAACTGTTGGGATAACGCGATGGCGGAGAATTTCTTCGGGCAGTTGAAGTCCGAGATGTTCTATCTGCAGAAATTCGACTCGATCGAGGACCTGAAGAAAGCGATCGATGAGTACATTCATTGGTATAACTTTGAGAGGATCTCGATGCGACTAGGCGGCCTTGCCCCGATGGAATATCGGACCAAGACCGCCACAGCCGAACAGCCGGCAACTGCTCTATGCTGACCCCACAG
>NZ_JAHQRN010000016.1:0-1346 GCF_024895295.1 Brevibacterium sediminis
CGGCGTGGGAATTGTTTCTAGCCCGTTGAGAATCTTGAAAACTCGACGCGCGAGATACCATTTGAGCTTGCGCTTGAGTTCCCTCTTCGACTTCTTCGTCGGGTCCTCACCAAAGCGCTGGGCAACATAATCCCTGGTTCTCTCATCGTGGATCATCCGGTTCGTGATCACCGTGTGCAAGGCCCGGTTCAACTGCCGATCCCCACCCCTGTTCAACCGGTGTCGTTGCGTGTTGCCCGACGAAGCAGGGATCGGATTCGCCCCTGCCAGGGCTGCGAACGCAGCCGCGTTACGGACTCGTCCCGGATGCGACCAGGCGGTGAAGAACACCGCGGCAGTGAACGTACCGATCCCGGGTTCGGCCAGCAAGACTGACGCCGGACTGGCCTCAACAAGTTCAGCGAGCTTGTCATGGTTGTCCTGCAGATCGTCGTCAAGATCGAGGACGCGTTTAGCTAAACGGACCGCTTCGTCCCGGGACGTGGCCAGGCCGATGTCTTCCTTCCTGTCCCGCCATTTCGCGATCTCGACGAACTGGGTATCGGTCAACGAGTTACGGGCATCAATTCCCAGATCGACAGTGCGCACCAACGCGGTCAGGGAGTTGATCATCCGGGTACGTTCGGTGGTCATCGCGTCCCGGGCTGCCAACAACACGCGCAGGCCCTGGCGGACGCCTTCGCCTTGGCGTGGCCACCGCAGCTGGTCGGTGTGTAGCGCCAGCACGGATTTCGCGATCCGGTAGGAGTCGAGCTCATCGCTCTTACCCACGCCGTACCGGGCTTTGGCATCCATGCGTCCAGCTTCGACCACGGGGTATTCGGTAGCGGCGATATGACCGGTCAGCACCGCACCATAGGAGGCTGTTCCTTCCACGACCCACAGGGTGTCGAGGTCACCTTTCGTCCACCGGCCTGCCCATGCCAGGGCCCGTTTGATGCCGGCCCTCGACGTCGGGAAGCTGCCGGTAGCCACGAGGATGCCGGTGTTGGTGATGATCGTGTAGACGTGTTTTCTGGCGTGTGTATCGACGCCGATGAAGAAGTTGTATAAGTGCGCGACAATGGACATAGCGGTTCGAAGCTCCCTGTTTGACCGATAGGTTGTGCGGCCGCTTGCGGCCGGTACCGGTCCGGGATGAGGTCACTTCGGAACAACACTGTGATGAGTCACGCCCCCGGCAAGGGGCGGACAACCTTCTGATCAAGTTACCGAGGTGGGCCGAGTCGGTGCCGGCCGCACCACCCATGTGATCGGACAAATCGGCCCGAAGACACCACCAAAGGGGGTGGGTCACCGCCAGGTTGAGTCACGATCACGGGGTGGAGAGGCCAGCACCTACTCTG
>NZ_JAHQRN010000017.1:0-789 GCF_024895295.1 Brevibacterium sediminis
GGCATCATCACGGCGTCGACCATGTAGACCGTGGCGTTGGCGGTCTTGACTCCGCCGCAGACCAGTCCGGCATCGTCGAACTTCATGTCCTCGCCTTCACCGGAGATCTTCACCTTCGAACCTTCGACGGTCTCGTGTTCACCGGCGATCTCATCGGGGGAAAGCTGTCCGGGGATGACGTGGTAGGTCAGCACCTTCGTCAGCTGGTCCGAGTCCTTGGCCAGGGCGTCGAGGTCGTCCTTGGGCACATCGGCGAAGGCGTCGTCGACCGGGGCGATGACCGTGAACTCGTCGCCGTTGAGGGTGTCGACGAGGTCGACATCGGGGTTGAGCTTGCCCGAGACAGCCTTGGTCAGGGTCGTGAGCATCGGGTTGTTCGAGGCGGCAGTGGCCACCGGGTCCTGGCCCATGCCCTCGACAGAACCGGCCCCGTCCGGGTTCGCCTCGGCGTAAGCCGAGCAGCCCTTGCCGACGAGGTCGGAATCGGCCATGGAGGAGTCGCCGGACTCGTCGGGCATCTCGGACTCGCCCGAGTCAGCGGGCTGGGATTCGGAGCTGCCCGATTCCGAACCGGACTCGTCTCCGCCGGAACCGGAATCCATTCCGCAGCCGCTCAGTGCCAGGAGGCCGATGGCGCCGGCCGAGAGGATGGTGGCGGTGCGTGTGCGAAGCAGTGTCTTCATTGTTCTTCTCCTAATCAACAGTGATGCGTATTCGCGCACAGCTGTGAAGTGATCTCCATTGCTCGCTGTGTACTGGGTATTCGGTGCGGTGCCCGGTTCGGATGGG
>NZ_JAHQRN010000002.1:0-652719 GCF_024895295.1 Brevibacterium sediminis
GGGGAATGTCTTGGGGAATAGTCCGGAGAACCCTACTTCGGAGCAAGTCGTTTTGTCAGTAATGTGAACATTATGACGACGAACGATACTGCGCTTCACGCACAAACAGCAGAGCCGGAAGCGAAACAGGCGCGGTCACGGTCGCGCTGGATCGGTGTCCTCTGGGCCCTGCATTGGCTGCTGCGCATCGGATTGGCGATGGCGCTCCTGCCCTACGCCTGGACGAAGATCTTCCACGTTCAGATGGGCTATGCCGACTATGCCGACGCAATAGTCCAGTACGGCGAGATGAGCCCCATGGGGCTGCTGTGGCGTTTCATGGCCTTCTCCCCGACCGTTCAATTCCTGGCGGGCCTGGCCGAGCTTCTCGCGGTCATCCTGCTGCTCTTCCGTCGTTCTGCCTGGCTCGGCGCACTCATCGCAGCTCTGGACATGAGCGTGGTCTTCCTGCTCAACCTGACGTTCGACGTGCCGGTGAAGCAGCTCTCAGGAGCGATGGCCCTCGTCGGTCTCATCCTTCTCATCCCCAACGTGCCCCGAGTCGTGAGTTTCGCACTCGGGCGCAGCGTCGGGCCGGCAGTCAACGGCCTCATCTGGCACAACCGGATCTTCGTTCGCATCACCCGCTGGGTCTCCCCGATACTCGCTGTTGTCATCATCGTCGGCAGCGGACTGGCCACCGGAATCAGCCTCAATTGGGGCCGCCCTGGCGCTCCTGAGGAGATCTCAGGCGTCTATACCGTCACCACGTCAGGCAAGCCCGCCCTGATCGAGGGCACTGACCATACAACCGAGGACATCACTCAGATCGCCTTCGGGCAGATCGGATCGGGCAAAGGCAAGAGAATGAGTGTGCGGTACTCCGACGGAGACTTCCAGGATGGTGTCTACAGCGTCGATGGCCAGTCTCTCACAGCGAAGCTCTACCCCGTCCGGAAAGGCGCTCAGACGCTTATCCGCGATTCCTCAGGCACAGTCGAGTTCCAGTACTCGGAGGTAGGAGAAGGGGAGTTCTCTCTGCGAGCAGGGGAATCGGAACTGACGCTGCGCAATGATGAGGAGCGAAGGTTCCTCTTCGATCGAGGATTCCGCTGGGGACCCGAAACACCCGTCAATCGCTGAAAGCCGATAAATCAATGGGGCCCCGCCGATCGACGGGGCCCCAAGCATCCGTCAGGGATGCAACTGCTCAGCGGCGCATCAGCGTCCGAACAGCTTGGAGAACAGGCCCTTCTTCTTCGGCTTGGCGTCCTTGCTCAGTTCTTCCTCGACCGGAGTCTCCGTCTCGGCGGGTTCGACAGGCCCGTCTCCGAGTGGCCGCTCGTCTTCCGGCCGCTGCTCTCCGCGTGCGGCATCCGAAGCCTCCGCCGCAGGCTCTGCAGCTTCCTCGGTCTGAGCTTCGGCCGTCGGGGTCGCCTCCGCTGCCGTCTTCTCGTCTGGCACGGACTCCGTGGGCGCAGTTTCCGCCGCTTCCCCTGCCGAGGCCGGTGTCGGTGTCGCGGGGGTCGACGCAGGTGGTGCGGCAACATCCTTCGCAGCGGGAGCGGAAGTCGAATCGGTCGCGCGAGAGGCGGCGGCCGCCTCGGCGGGGGTGCCTGTGGGTTCCGCGGCGGCGTACTGCTCGGCGGCCTCGCCCTCCAGCGGCGCATTCAGGTCGCAGTTGGAGATGCGACGCTGATCGTCGAAGGACAGGTCGGCCGAGCCGTCGGCGAACAGCATCCGCAGGCCACCTTCGGGGAGCTCTGCCGTCGGAATGCCGCGTTTGGCGACGTACGCGTCGATGGCCGCGCGGTGGTCGGTCACTGTCGTCTGCGTCAGTCCCTGCATGAGCGCCCGCACAGAGACCTTGACCTGCGGTGCGGGCAGGGCGATCTCGGCGGCGTCGACGAGGAGCCAGACAGTGGTCCCGGCTCCGGCGGCGGCAGGGTAGTGGGCCCACTTATCGGTGGCCTCCTTCGACGCCAGGGTCAGCCGCAGTGCGAGCTCCTCATCGAGGGAGAGCTCAGGTGTCGTGAGCTCGCTGACGTCCTCGGCGGCCCCGAACTTGCGCACCTCGTGGGAGAGCCCGACGATGGCATCGGGGAAGTCATTGACGTTCTCCCAACCCCACAGCCACGTCTTCTCCCTGCCCGACTCCGAACCAAGGAGATGCGGCCGGGTGCGCAGGACGGCGCCCTCGGTCGATGTGAACGTCAGATGCGGGTCGGAGCTGAAGTCGACTTCCCACTCGGCGTCGGCGATGAGCGCACCGAAGTGCGTCTGCACCTCCGTCGAATAGAAGACGGCACGATTGACCAGGTCCTGCAGAGTTGAGCTCATGCTTTCAAGCGTATGCGGGAGCTCCCGAGAATCGAGGAGGCACGCGGTGCGAAGGCCGTGTCAGTGCCTCATGGTGAAGTGGAGGTCGTGGCAGAACGCCCCGATCTGCCGTCGGCTCGTCTATCTCTGAGAGGAGAATCAATGTAAGGTAGTCTGTTGCGCTTCGCAACTCTCACGACTCCATCATCAGCCGCTCTTCTCTCAGGACGTTCAACGTGGCATTACTCCGCCTGTCCCTGAAATACGCCAAAAACTACTGGCCGTTCATCATTCTGGTCGTCATTCTGCAACTGGCCTCGACCATCGCAGCACTGTACCTGCCCAGCCTTAATGCCCGGATCATCGACGAAGGAGTCGCCAAGGGCGATACCGACTTCATCTGGTCGACGGGCATGACGATGCTGCTCGTCTGCCTCGTGCAGGTCGTCACCGCGATCACCGCGATCTACTTCGGCGCCCGGACGGGAATGGGCGTCGGCCGCGACCTCCGCAGAGCCATCTACCGTCAGGTCGACGACCTGTCGATGCTCGAAGTCGGAAAATTCGGATCCGCCACCCTCATCACCCGCAACACCAACGACGTCCAACAGGTTCAGATGCTCGTGCTCATGACCCTGAACTTCATGGTCTCGACACCGATCATGTGCATCGGCGGCATCATCATGGCCCTGCGGGAAGACGCCGGACTGTCCTGGCTGGTGTGGGTGTCCGTGCCCGTCCTGTTCATCGTCGTCGCCATTCTCGTCTACCTCCTCATGCCGCTGTTCCGCCGCATGCAGGACCAGGTCGACGACATCAACGGCGTTCTGCGCGAACAGATCACCGGCATCCGCGTCATCCGTGCCTTCGTCCGTGAGCCCTTTGAGACCGACCGCTACGCCGATGCCAACCGTGCCCTGACCGAAACTTCGGTCAAGGTCGGCAACCTGTTCGTGCTCATGTTCCCCGCCATCATGATGATCCTCCATCTCGCGACCGCCGCCGTCCTGTGGTTCGGTGGCCACCGCGTCGACGCCGGACAGATGGAAGTGGGATCGCTGACCGCGTTCCTGCAGTACCTGCTGCAGATCCTCGTAGCCGTGATGATGGGCGTATTCATGATGATGATGATTCCGCGCGCCGTCGTCTGCGCCGAACGCATCGCCGAGATCCTCGACACCCGCAGCACGATGACCATCCCTGCCGGTGTCAGGGAGCTGCCCGGTCGCGGTGAGCTCGAATTCCGCAATGTCACCTTCGGATATCCCGGCGCCGAGGTGCCTGTGCTCGAAGGACTGAACTTCACCGCCCAGCCCGGAACGACGACCGCGATCATCGGATCGACCGGTTCCGGCAAGTCGACGATCGTCAACCTCATCCCCAGACTCATCGACCCGCAGGTCGGTGAGATCCTCATCGACGGCACCCCCGTCACCGAGTTCAACCGCCACCAACTGGCCCAGCTCATCGGTCTGGTGCCGCAGAAGCCGTACCTGTTCTCCGGCACGATCGCCTCGAACCTGCGCTTCGGGAATGAAGACGCCACCGATGAAGAGCTGTGGGAGGCCCTGCGCATCGCTCAGGCCGACGACTTCGTGGCTGAGAAAGAAGACAAGCTCTCAGAACGCGTCGCCCAGGGAGGCACGAACTATTCCGGTGGGCAGCGGCAGCGTCTGTGCATCGCCAGAGCCCTGACGGTGAAGCCACAGATCTACGTCTTCGACGATTCGTTCTCCGCCCTCGACGTCGCCACCGACGCCCGCCTGCGGGCCGCCCTCGACGAATCGACGGGGGACGCCACCGTCATCGTCGTCGCCCAGCGTGTATCGACGATCCGGGACGCCGATCAGATCATAGTCCTCGAAGCCGGGAAGATCGTCGGCCGCGGCACCCATGAGGAACTCGCCGAGACGAACCCGACCTATCGCGAGATCATCGAATCCCAGCTGACCACGGAAAAGGTGAACTGACATGGCCGACAACACCTCAACTGAGACCGTGGTGGCCGCGGAAGACGAATACATCCCCAGCGGCGAAGAGCTGGAGATGAGCGGAGGCACACCTCCGCGCAAGGCCAAGCACTTCTGGCCATCGGTCAAACGTCTGTTCGGACTCATGGCCACGGAGAAGAAGGGCATGTTCTACGTCGTCGCCCTCGTCGTCGGCTCCGTCGTGCTCACCGTCATCGCGCCCAAGGTCCTCGGCAAGGCGATGGACGTCGTCTACTCCGGAGTCATCGGCGCTCAGCTGCCCGCTGGTGCGAACATCGACGACATCATCGCCGGGGCCCGCGCCGAGGGCCGAGACGACTTCGCCGATATGCTCGCCACCGCTGAGGTGGTGCCCGGGCAGGGGATCGACTTCACGGCGCTCGGTCAGATCATCATCGCCGTCCTGCTCATGTACCTCGTGGCCTCGATGCTCATGTGGGCGCAGGGGTATATCCTCAACGCCCTGGTCATGCGCGTGGTCTACCGTCTGCGTGAGGACATCGAACGCAAGATCAACCGACTGCCGCTGCGCTACTTCGACACCCGTCAGCGCGGCGACGTGATGTCGCGAGTGACCAACGACGTCGACAACATCCAGCAGGCCCTGCAGCAGGCGTTCTCTCAGCTCGTGCAGTCTGCGCTGACGATCATAGGCATCGGCGTGATGATGTTCATCGTGTCCTGGCAGCTCGCACTGCTGGCTCTCATCGCTCTGCCGCTGTCGGCGATCATCGCCGGCGTCATCGGCACCCGTTCGCAGAAGCTGTTCAAGGCGCAGTGGAAGCACACCGGTGAGGTCAACGGGCACGTGGAAGAGTCATTCTCCGGCCTTGACATCGTCAGGGCCTTCGGTCGTGACGAGGTCATGCTCGAGGAGTTCGACCGTCGCAACGAATCGCTGTACAAGGCTTCGGCAGGAGCACAGTTCGTCTCCGGCATGATCATGCCCTCAATGCAGTTCGTGTCCTACCTCAGCTATGTCCTCATCGCTGTCGCCGGCGGACTCAAGGTCGCGACGGGACAGATGACGCTCGGTGATGCGACCGCGTTCATCCAGTACTCACGTGAGTTCTCGCAGCCGATCTCCGAAATGGCCGGTGTCGCGAATATGCTCCAGTCCGGTGTCGCCTCGGCGGAGCGGACCTTCGAACTGCTCGACGCCGAGGAGGAGGACCCCGACGAGGTGCAGCAAGAACTGCCCCCGCGCACTCCGGGCAAGGTCGAATTCTCCGAAGTGAGCTTCCGGTATGCTCCGGAGACGCCTCTCATCGAGAAGGTGTCCTTCACCGCCGAACCGGGACATACGGTGGCGATCGTCGGCCCGACCGGCGCCGGCAAGACCACCTTGGTCAACCTCGTGATGCGCTTCTACGAGATCACGGGCGGAACCATCTACCTCGACGGCATCGACACCCGCGACCTCAGCCGGGCCGACCTCCGATCACATGTGGGCATGGTGCTCCAGGATGCGTGGCTGTTCGAAGGCACCATCGCCGACAACATCCGCTACGGCCGGTTGGGCGCCACCGATGAGGAAGTCGTCGCAGCCGCCAAGGCGACGATGGTCGACAGGTTCGTGCGCCAGCTGCCCGACGGCTATGACACCGTCATCGATTCCGACGGCGGCAGCGTCTCGGCCGGCGAACGGCAGCTCATCACCATCGCTCGAGCGTTCCTCGCCGACCCCTCACTGCTCATCCTCGACGAGGCGACCTCATCGGTCGACACCCGCACCGAGGTGCTGGTGCAGCAGGCGATGGCAGCGTTGCGAACCGATCGGACGTCGTTCGTCATCGCCCACCGGCTGTCGACGATCCGTGACGCTCACACCATTCTCGTGATGGAGGACGGAGCGATCGTCGAACACGGCAACCACGAGCAGCTGCTCGCGGCAGAAGGCGCCTACCACCGGCTGTACATGTCGCAGTTCCGCGGGGAGGACGCCGAGGAGCAGTTCACTGCCGAGGTGCTCGCCGAGGCCGATGCCGACGCAGGTGCACCGCTCGACGAGGCTGCGGCCTCCGACAGCGACAGCACGGACGGACCGGATACCGAAGGTGAAAGCCACGAGGCGCCAGCAGAGGAAGGCCGCTCTCCGCAAGTCTGATCGTTCCGAGCAGTGGCAGGGTCCCCGAGCTTGAGCTCGGGGACCCTGCATCGCATTCACCGCAGAAATCAGATGGTGTGCGAAAATCCGACATAACGTTTTTCAGGGTATGAATGCCGAAGTCGATCCAAATGTGACACTGCTCTGACCGCTCTGCCGTGCGGCTCACCAGCCCCAAATAGAAGTTGTTGTGCAGGTGAGAGCACAGCCTGAGGCACGAACACGTGGGGGCACTATGACTGGGTCGCGCGAACAGTATTGCGAAGTGATAAACATTCGGCCAAACACCTCTATCACTTCTGTCATGATCTAAATGACCTAAAGTCGTGCGCTCTTCATTGCCTGCGTATGGTCCAAGCCATAACTGAAGACGGCAACCGACCAGAACTCTGGAAGGACCATCATGAAACGGTTGGCAATGGCGGCAACGTTCGCTCTGGCACTCTCCATCGGAGGATGGGGCCAGGCAGCCGCACAAGCAGATGAGCGCACAACTGCGCAGGCGGCCGACGTCCAAGCCGCAGGAGAAGCAGGAAACAGCGACGCAGATTCCCCGGGAACAGAGGACCCGCCCACGGAACCCGGTGACGACGCCGCGGATCCCGGCACACCCACCGAACCCGGTGACGGGGAGGAATCAACTGATCCGGGAGGCGACGAGAACGCAGCAGATCCCGGCGACGGTGAAGAGGCGGCCGACCCCGGCGAAGGTTCGGACGAACCGACCGAGGACTCGACCCCGATCGATGCCTCGTTCTCCCTCGACCAGTCGTCGATGCCCGTCGACGAGGCAGCCGAGGCCATCCCATACACCATCACCGGACTGAAAGCCGGAGACACCGTCACCGCCGGACCCGGCGAGAACGGCTCCATCACCGTCGACAGTGACGGAACGTTCAACGGAGAGCTCCGTGGCAACACCGAGCTCAAGGTCGGCGACGTCGTCGATGTCACCGTGACCGTCGCGCGCGACGGCGAGGAGTCGAAGACGTTCAGCGGCAGTGTGGAGATCACCGACAGCCAAAATGACTCGGATGCGGCCGTCAGCGTCGACCCGCAGAGCCAGGGGATCGACTCGTATCTCGACAACGGTGTCGACATCACCGTGAGCAATTGCGAGGCGGGCGAAGAAGTGACCGTCACCATCGTCCGCAAGGGCGAAGATACGAACATCTGGGAAGAGACGAAGACCGCCGGCGATGACGGTTCGGTCTCCACATCATTCATGCCCGGCACCGGCGGTGACGGATGGATCGGTGACTTCGTCGTCAGCGCAGAATGCGGTGACACGAGCGCAGAGACGACGTATTCCGTCACTGAAGACGACGACAGCTCCGATGCAGATCTCAGCGTCACCCCGCAGAGCCAGAAGCTCGCCGACTTCCTCGAGAACGGTGTCAACATCACCCTCGTCGACTGCCACGTCGACTCCGAGGTGAAGTTCCAGGTGAGCTCCGCGAAAGATCCCGACACCGTGATCTGGGACGAGACCCAGGAAGCCGGTGAGGACGCAGCCGGATCCGTCCAGTTCCTGCCTGATGGTGACGGCGGCAAGGGCTGGATCGGTGACTTCAACGTCCTGGCCTCCTGCGGTGACAAGAGCGCAGAGACCACGTTCACGGTCACCGATGACGGCAGCGTCGTCGATCCCAAGCTCTCGATCAATCCCGAAACGATTTCGGGGGAGGACTTCATCGACCGGGACCAAGGTGTGCAGCTGATGGTCAACGAATGCGTCCCGGACGCCGAAGTCCACTTCGAGGTCTATTCCGGGGACAAGAGCGAGAAACTCTATGAACAGACCGCGACGACCAATGAGGAAGGAGCAGCCGGAATCCACGTCTACGGACTCGGGGATGATCCCGCGTACTACTTCGGGACCTACCAGGTCTTCGCCGATTGCATGGACGTCAGCAGGTCAGGAAAGTTCGAAGTCACCGGCGGTGAGTCCGGTGGCGGCAACGGAGGAGACTCCGGCGAAGCCGGCGGCGGTTCGTCGATGCCTCGCACCGGTGCTGAACTCACCGGACTGACCGCAGGTGCCCTGCTCATCCTCGGCGGTGGAGCAGCCATCGGACTGGCTCGCAGGAAGAACAAGAGCTGACAGTGACCGGTGACCCGTCGGGTTGGTGACTCCACCCGGCCCGACGGCGAGAGGCGGTCCTGGCGGAAGCGATCGGCCCCGGTTCCTCGACTTCGAGTCGAAGAACCGGGGCCGATCTGTGCTGTCTTCACAGGCAGTGCCGAACAGTTCGCGTGCACGCCCGTTGAGTCTCGTCGGCGCCTTGCCGGTGCAGGAACAACGGGCCTAGCTTGGTGGTCGTGGAGGCAAGGAAGCTTCCACGAAACCGATGACAGAGGAGCACAACCATGTCCAATCCAGGTCAGCCCGAAACTAAACGCGGTGACAAGGGCGCCGCGGTCCTGCGTGCTCAGCGAGCACTGCGGAGAACTCCCGATCACAGCGTCGCAGTCGACGGTGATTTCGGACCGGACACCGAAGCTGGGGTCAGACGATTTCAGGAGAGTGCCGGACTGACGGTCGATGGCATCGTCGGAAAAGACACCTGGGAATCACTTCCGAACGGTGGTCCGATGCCTCTGCTGAAGACCGGGTCGAAAGGTGATGTCGTCCGCGACCTGCAGAAGGTACTCATCTCCGGTGCAGACAGCGGTGATTGGCCGTCGCCAGGCGAAGCCGACGGAGACTTCGGGGCCGGCACGAAGGAGTCTGTGGAGGGCTTTCAGAAGTGGGGCGGCGTCGACTCCGATGGCATCGTCGGGGACAAGACATGGGCCGTCCCACTGCACGCCACGAACAGCACTCTCGAGACCGCTGTCGGACTCGACTGGGCCGAGGACTGATTCCGGCCAGGGTGCTGCTGACGGTTCTGGTCCCCGGCTTCCGGAGTCGCGAGCAGGGGACCGCGGACTGAAATCTCCGAAATCGGCAATAACAATTCAGCCTGCCGAATTCCACGGAGTGATGACGATGTGATCGGCAAGCTGATCAGGACCTGTGTGCGCGTTTCACCTCGCCGTTTCTGGCAGGACCCGGTCCGACCCGGCCATGCTGGGCCAGGGGGGATGACCAGGAACGACAGTGGCGCCTCGGCGAGGGTGCCGTTGCAGGCGGCGCGTGAGTCTGAACGTCGGCTCAGCGTTCGAATCGGCAGGTCACATTGACGTCTCGAAACCGTTCGGAACGCTGTTTCGAAGTTGTCATGACCACAATGATCAGAACTCCACAGAACCATTTCGTCTTGCCTACGGTCGCATCACAACCGAATACGGCAGATCAACCCGACAACGCTTTCGGAGCATCACTGGCAAGGACGAAAGAAGGATGATCACAATGAAGAAGCTCGCACTCGCCGCAACCGTCGCCCTCGGGATCTCTGCCCTCGCAGCTGGACCGACGGCCGCTTCGAGTCTCGATGCCGCACCTTCGGGCTCTGTGCCGACCGACGGAAATCACTCGAGTGAATCTGCGGCAGCAGGGGAGGAAGCCGCGGAGGACGACCCCAAGTCTCACGATGAAGATCTGGCGCTGAGGTACGCGACGATGACACTGTACGAGGTCGCGCACGGCAAGGGTATCGAATACACCGTCGACGGACTCAAAGCAGGGGACGTCGTCACCACGAGCCTCAACGACAAGAAGTCCGTGGTGAAGAAGGACGGGCCATTCGACGGCTCGGTTGTCGTGGATGAGGAACCGGACGTCCCGACAGACCTTCCATTCACGGTCTATGTCGAACGCGGCGGTGAGACAGTGAGAGAGATGTTCACCAGAGTCGACCTCATCTCGGAGGGCGATCGAGGTGAATACGACGATGGCACTCTGTTGGTGAACCCAGAGGAGGACACGAACGACACGGCTCTCGGCACCGACGGAGTCAATCTCACAATGGTCAACTGCTCGGCCGAAGACGAGGCCGTGTTCCGCGTGTTCAAGAAGAACACGGATGGTCAGACGAAGGTCTGGGAAAAGCGTCAACTCGCCGGTGAAGATGAGTCCGCATCGGTCCGATACATAGCGGATTCAAGCAAGGACCTGTGGGGCAGATACGTCATCACTGCAGAATGCGGCGACCTCGAAGACTCGGCGCCACTGAGGGTGTACATCGACGAATAGAGGCCCGTGATCACTCCACCCGCCAACAGGATGCAAACGACGCCGGGTCCTTGACTCAGAACACTGGTTCTGAGTCAAGGACCCGGCGTCGTTCGTCTGTCGGTTTCTCCGCGGCAGCCGGTCGGCTCAGCCCTTGGCGACGAGCGTGCGCACGGCCGAGGAGAAGAACCCTTGACCGTCGATTCCGCCGCCGGACTCGGGGCCGAAGCCGGTCTCGACGGCGTGTTCGGGGTGCGGCATGAGGCCGACGACGTTGCCTGCTTCGTTCGTGATTCCGGCGATGTCTCGCAGAGACCCGTTCGGGTTGAAGCCCTGGTACCGGAAGACCACGCGTCCGGTGGACTCGAGCTCGTCGAGCACCTCGTCGGTGGCGACGAACCCGCCCTCACCGTTCTTCAGCGGAATGCGGATCGTCTGACCCTGCTCATAGTCGCTCGTCCACGCGGTGTTCGCGTTCTCCACGACCAGGTCCTGGTCGCGGCAGATGAAATGCTGGTGATCGTTGCGGATGAGCGCACCGGGCAGCAGACGGGATTCGCAGAGGATCTGGAAGCCGTTGCAGATGCCGAGCACCGGCATACCGGCATTCGCCGCGGCCACGACGGACTCCATGATCGGAGCGAATCCGGCGATCGCACCGCAGCGCAGGTAGTCACCATACGAGAAACCGCCGGGCAGGATGACGGCGTCGACTCCGGACAGGGTCGAATCCGCGTGCCACAGGTTCACCGGGTTCGCACCGGCCAGACGCACGGCGCGAGCGGCATCACGGTCATCGAGAGTTCCGGGGAACGTGACGACTCCGACGGAGACACCGGACTCTGCGGTCGCCTCGGCGGTGGGATCAGCCGCGACAGCGGTCACGATGCGTCCTCGGCCACGCGGACTGCCACAACGTTTTCGATCACGGGATTCGACAGAAGCTTCTCTGCGGCTTCGCGTGCCTGGGCGAGGACCTCCTCGGTGGCTTCGCCGTCAACCTCGAGTTCGAACCTCTTGCCCTGACGAACCTCACCGAACCCGGTGAAGCCCAGACGGGTCAGTCCGCCGGAGATCGCCTTGCCCTGGGGGTCAAGGATCTCGGGTTTGGGCATCACCTCAACGACGACACGTGCCATGCGTGTACTGCTCCTTTGTGAAAGTGTTCGGGAGTTCCTCCCGCGCTCACCCAGAGTCTACCAACCACGGCCGAATTCCCCGCCCGCGGTCCGGTCGTCGGACAGGCCGGAGCCCTCAGGAATCGAAGCCCATGCCCACTGCATCGAGGACTTTGAGCAGAGGACCGCGACGACCCTCGTTCTCATCGGCCTTGATCAGCGCATTCGTCGTCATCTTGATGCCCAGCCACGCCATCGGCTCGGGCGGGAACGGCAGGGGCAGCTTGCGCACCATCTCGAGCTCGGTCAGTTCGGTGTCCTCACCGGAGAGCAGATCGAGCATGACTGTTCCAGCGAACCGAGACGCACCCACCCCGAGGCCGGTGAACCCCGCAGCCATGGCGACCTTCTTCCCATAGGCGCTGGTGAAGAACGAGAAGAACCGTGAACAGGTGTCGATCGGTCCGCCCCATTTGTGGGAGAACTTCAGCCCTTCTAGCTGCGGAAAGGTTTCGAAGAAGTGCTCGGCGAGGGTCTCGAAGGTCTCGGGCCGCTGATCGTATCTCCACGACAGCTGCCGCCCGAAGTGGTAGACGGCGTCCCAACCGCCGAAGAGGATCCGGTTGTCAGCGCTCAGCCGGTAGTAGTGGAATCTGTTCGCACAGTCGCCGATGCCCTGACGGCCCTCCCATCCGATCGCAGCCATCTGCTCGTTGTTCAACGGCTCGGTCATCAGCGCATAGTCGTAGACGGGAACCGTATGCAGACTCACCCGCTTGAGGAGCGAGGGGAACACATTCGTCGCCAGGGCCACCCGCTTCGCCGTGACCTGGCTGCACTGAGCGGCCGCGCAGTCCTCGAGCGTCTCCGCGGTCACGCGGGTCTGGACTCGCACGCTCGTCTTCGCGTCGCTGACATCGGTGACCTTCGTACCCTCATAGACCTCGACCCCGAGTTCGCGGATGACCCGCAGCAGCTCCCAGCACAACTTCGCCGGATGGACGAGCGCGACCTCGCGAGAATCCCACAGCGCACCTTTGTACGTCGGCGACTTGATGATCCCCGCGAGCTCCTGCTGGTCGAGGAAGATGAAACCGGATTCCGGATCATGGGCCTTCCGCAGCTCGGCGACCTGGTAGTCCTCGGTGGCGACATCGAGTTCGCCCGTGCGTTCGAACTCGACGTCCATCCCGTACTTCGCCACCGCTGCTTCGATGGCGTCGAGGTTCTCCCGGCCCAGCTGCGCGAGCCGATCGTTCTCCTCCGGCAGGTGGGCTTCCCCGTTGTCGTAGCCGTGAGTGAGGCTGGCCGCGCAGAATCCGCCATTGCGCCCCGAGGCGGCCCACCCGATCGTGTTCGCCTCGACGAGCACGACCCGACGGTTCGGGTCCCGCTCCTTGGCCTGCAGAGCGGTCCACAGACCCGTGAACCCGCCGCCGACGACGAGGAGGTCGGTTTCTCGATTCTCCTGCAGCGGCGGCAGCGGCTTCGGACGGAGGTCGGTGTCGAGCCAGAACGGAATGGTCGAGGCGTCGGCCAATGCGGCATTGACGTCCATGTCACTTCACTTTCTTCGCGGTGCGAGTTGTGTGCTTCATGCGGCCATCGTCTTGATGATCTCCGTGGCGTTCCCGCCGGCCTTGCGCAGGACGAAGCCGACGAAACCGAGCGCGGCGAGGGTGAGCACGAACATCACCGTCGACATCGCCGCGACCTCGGGGCGCAGGGCCACGCGGACGGCGGAGAAGATGTAGACCGGCCACGGGGTGTAGCCCGGCTGTTGGACGAAGCTCGAGAGGATCGTGTTGTCGAGGCTGACGGTGAACGACATCAGAGCACCGGCGAGGATGCCGGGGGCCGCAATGGGCAGCGTGATGTCCTTGAACCGATTCCACGGGGTGGCACCGAGGTCGGCGGCGGCATCCTCGAGCTGGGTGTCCATTCCGGCGAGCCGGGCCCTGACGATGAACGTCACGATCGCCATGGAGAACATCGCATGCGAGATGATTAGCCTGACCAGGCCGTTGTTGAGCGGGGTGATTCCCCAATCGACGCCGACGGTGACGAACCACGGCAGGAAGGAGATGCCGTCGACGATCTCGGGGGTGACCAGGGTCAGTCCGAGGATCGCGGTCAATCCGAGTGCCCACCAAGCGCCCCTTCGGGCCCGGGCCAGAGCGACTCCGCCGAGGGTGCCGAAGATCGTCGAGACGACGGCGGTGCCGACAGCGGCCTGCAGGCTCGTGACAATGGAGGAGACGATGATGTCGTTGTTGATGCCGCTGATGTAGGCGTGCAGGCCGAAGCCGCGGAAGTTCGCGAGCACCTTGCCGTTGTTGAACGAATAGGCGATGATCACCGCGATCGGCACGAACAGGTAGATGAAGACGAGGATGCCCCAGACGTGCAGGGCGATATCGGTCGGAGTCCGACGTGCGAAAGTGTTCTTCTTCGGCATCTCAGGCCCTCCCGTCATGCAGCGGAACACTGTTCAATTTGGCCGTGATCGCCTGCCCGAGTTTGAGCAGTGCGAAGCCGACCCCGACGACAGCCAAGGTGGAGATGATGAGGATCATCGCCATGGCCGCTCCGACCGCCCAGTTCTGTGCGGTGTTGAACTGATTGGCGATGAGCTGACCGACCATGGAGCCGCTCGCTCCGCCGAGGACGGTCGCGGTGACGTAGTCGCCGTTGAGCGGGATGAACACGAGCAGGCAGCCGGAGACGACCCCGGGCATCGCCATCGGCAGCGTGACCCGCATGAAGGTCTTCACCTTCCCCGCGCCGAGGTCGTAGCTGGCCTCGCGCAGCTTCTTGCCCGAGGCGTCGATGGCGACGAACAGCGGCAGGATCATCAGCGGCAGATAGTTGTAGACGACGCCGATCTGCACCGCCGTCCGCGTGTAGAGGATGTCGAGAGGGCCGTCGAGCAGCCCGAGCCCCTGCAGCCAATTCGACAGGAACCCGTCGGGGGAGAGCATGATCTGCCAGCCGAGGGTGCGCACGAGGAAGTTCGTCCAGAACGGCACCATCACCAGGGCCAGAGCCAGCGACCTGCGGGCGGGCGCAACCTTGATCGCCAGCCAGTACGCGAACGGCAGGGCGATGATCAGGCACAGCAGGGTGCCGAGCAGCGAGATGCGCAGCGTCGCGAAGAACGTCGAGACGAAGCTTGCGCTCATCGCCTCCGGGTACCGACCGAACGACAGGCGATCGGTGGCGATGGCCGTGAACTGGTCGGGCTTGTACCCGAAGCTGTAGAAGACGATGAGGGCGAGGGGAATGATGAAGAAGAACAGCGCATAGGCCCACGTCGGAAACGACATGGCCGCCGGACCGAAGAACTTCGTCGCCGGTTTCTTCGGTCGTGGCTGCTGCGGTCGGGTCTGAGTGCTCATGCTCCGCTCCTGGCCTGGGCGTCGGTGAGGATCTTCGTCCGAATCTGATCGGCCGGAGTCTGCTTGCTCGGTTCGAGACGGTCGAGGACCTTCTGTGCCGGGAAGATGAGGTCCTGTTGGTCGAGGTCGGCCTTCTTCGCCTGCTCGGCCAGGCCCTTCGTTCCGATCGGGTAGCCGATGTAGTCGAGCTGGTCGACTGCAGTGTCCGGCGAGATCATGTGGTTGATGAAGGCGTGAGCGGAATCCGGGTGCGGGGCGCCGGTGGCGATCGCCCAGCAGTCCATCCACAGATTCGCCGAGGGGGTCGGGAAGACGAACTTCCAATTCTCCGGGTCCTTGACCTCGGTCAGGCCCTGCCGGGCGTCGCCGTTGAAGGCGTGCAGAAGGGTGAAGCTACCCTGAATCATGCTCGTGGCGGCGTTGCCGACATAGGCCTTCACGTTCGGGGCCAGATCGTCGACGATGATCTTCCGAGCCTTGTCGAGCTCTCCTTCGTCCTGAGTGTTGAGGCTGAAACCTTGTGCAGCCAGAGCGATCGCCGAGACCTCCCATGGGTCCTCGAGCAGAGCGGTCGTGCCGGCCGCTTCCTTCTGTGCGGCATCGAGGAAGTCCTGCCAGCTGGTCAGCTCCCGGGTGATCTTCTTCGTGTTGTAGACGAAACCGGTGGTGCCCCACGCCTTGCAGATCGAGTACGTGTTGTCCGGATCGAAGTACTGATGAGTGAAGTTCGGATCCATATGCTCGAAGTTCGGGATCAGGGTGAGGTCGAGCTCCTGGAGCAGGTCATGTTCGAGCATCTGCGGAATGTTCGACCCCGTCGGCACGACCACGTCGTAGCCGGACGTCCCGCGTGAGGTCGAGAGCTTCGCCACGAGCTCCTCGTTCGATCCGTAGGCGTCGACCTGGACGAGGATGTCGTTCTGGGATTTGAAGGCGTCGAGAAGTTCGGGATTGTCGTAGTCGCCCCACGAGTAGAGGTTGAGCTTCGATTCGAGCTTTCCGTCGGTCGGCGGCGATGCCGCCATCTTCGTGTTCTTGCCGCACGCGCTCAGTGCCCCGAGCCCGACGACACCGAATCCGGCCAGCAGCGCTCGCCGGCTCAACCTCGCCGAGGCGGCCCGCGGGGCCAGGAACGTCACATCGGGTCTCTTCCGGGCCATTTCAGGCACCGCCTTCGAGGAGGGACGCGACCGCGCTCGGCTCACGGTCATACACGGCGACGGCGTCGGCATTCCAGCTCAGCTCCACCTCGGTGCCAGCGCTGATCGGCTCCCGCCCGGCGGCAGGCACGCGGGCGAGGATCTCGTCGTTGTCACCGACGACGATCATGTACTGGATGACGTCGCCGAGGAACGAATACGAGATCACGGAGCCGCGGGCCGTGTTCGCCTCTCCGGAGCTCTCGCCTGCGGGGGCGACGTGCATCCGTTCGGGACGGATGGCTGCGCGCACTCGGTCGCCGACCTCGAGATTCCGGGGTTCACCGGCGGCGGTGGCCGGTTTGAGTGTCAGCGTCGGGGCCGTGAGCACAGCGTTAGCCGTGCGCAGGGTCGCGGTCGTCGAATCGGTGGACGCCACCTCGGCGGAGATGAAGTTCTGCTTGCCGATGAAGCCGGCGACGAAGCCGTTGTGCGGGTTCGCGTAGATGTCCTCACCGGAGCCGATCTGCTGGATGACGCCGTCGTACATGACGACGATGCGATCGCTCATCGCCAGCGCCTCATCCTGATCGTGGGTTACGAAGACGAAGGTCGTGTCGAGCTTCGTGTGGAGGCGTTTGAGCTCGAGCTGCATCTCCTCCCGCAGCTTCCGATCGAGCGCCGACATCGGCTCGTCGAGAAGGAGGACCTGCGGCCGGTTGACCAGCGCCCGGGCCAGGGCGATGCGCTGCTGCTGACCGCCGGAGAGCTGTTCGGGTTTGCGCCCGGCGAAGTCCTCCATCTGCACAAGGGCGAGGGCATCGCGGACGCGCTGCGCGATCTCCGGTTTCGGGACCTTCGCCTGCTTGAGTCCGTAGGCGATGTTGTCGGCGATGTTCATATGCGGGAACAGCAGGTAGGACTGGAACACCGTGTTGACCGGTCGGCGGTGCGGGGGCAGGGACACGATGTCCTTGCCGGCGAGCAGGATCGCACCGTCGGTGGGGGTCTCGAAGCCGGCGATCATCCGCAGCAGGGTGGTCTTTCCGCAGCCGGAGGGGCCGAGCAGGGAGAGGAATTCGCCCTTGCGGACGTTCAGATCGAGGCGTTCGATGGCGGTGTTGTCGCCGAAGACCTTCTTCACACCCTGGATCTCGAGGTGGTCGAGTCCGGTCTCCGCAGACGGCGTCGAGGTGGCTGTACTGGTCATGATGGCCTTTCGTCTTCAGCTGGCTGAGCCGGTGGTGGTCGGGGCGGACGGCGTGGTCGGTGCCGGTGTGCGAGGCTGCAGGTCGTCGTGGACGATGCGCCCGTCGCAGATCGTCAGTTCGTTCGTGATCTCCGCGATATCTGTCGGCGGCAGCGTGAAGGGGTTGGCGCTGGCCAAGGCGAGGTTGGCCGGCTGACCGGTGCGGATGTGGCCGTTGTCGGCCGAGCGCAGCAGGTGTGCCGAACCTGCGGTGTAGGCACGTAGCGCCGTCGTCAGGTCGATCGCCTCGTCGGGCAGCAGCGGCGACTCATCCGCGGCGGTCGGGTGCGAGCGATTGAGCGCGACATGGATCGCGTCCCACGGGTTCGCCGTTGATACCGGCCAGTCCGAACCCATCGCCAGATGGGTGCCGGAGCGGTTGAGGGACCCGAAGGGATAGAGCCAGCCGCTGCGCTCGGCACCGAGGAACGGCAGGTTGAGGTCGATCATCTGCCCGTCATAGCAGGCCCACAGCGCCTGCAGGTTCGCGGTGACGCCGAGTTCGGCGAAGCGGGGGACATCGGCGGGATCGACGACCTGGACGTGGGCGATATGGTGACGGCGTTCGCCGGTGTCAGCTGCGCCGGTCGTCCCGGTGCCGGCCGTGCCCTGGCTGCGGACGGCCTCGAAAGCGTCGAGGGCGGCCTTGACTGCAGCATCGCCGATCGCATGGCAGTGGATGTCGAAGCCGGCCGCATCGAGGGCCGCGAACGAGGCCTCGAGGTGGTCGCGAGTGAAATAGCTCGTCCCGAAGCCACCGCAGGTGCACGTGTATTCGGTCGTCATCGCCGCGGTCCGGGACTCGACGATCCCGTCGAGCATGAACTTCACCGAGGTGGCGCGGAAGCGTCCGTCGGAGCGTGCGAGATCGGTCAGTCGGGCCACCTCGGCGTCGATGTCCTCGACTCCGCGCGGCCACCACAGGCTGCCGACGACCTCTGACCGGAGCTCGCCGGATTCCGATGCGCCGACGTAGGTGTCGTACGGGTCGCGGTGGCCGCCGTAGTCGCCGACGATGGCGTCCATCCACGCGGTCACGCCGAGGGAGTTGAGGTAGCGCTGACCTTCGCGCAGACCGGCCAGGACCTCCTCCTCGGAGGCGGAGGGAACGTGGGCTGAGACGAGGTCGATGGCCGATTCGTGCAGGCACCCGGTGGGGCGGCCCGCGGAATCGGCGACGATGACGCCGCCGGCAGGTGCCGTGGACGTCTCGTCGAGTCCGGCTGCGGTCATCGCCTGCGTGTTCACCCATGCCGAATGGTGGTCGGCGCTGAGCAGGATCGCCGGCCGATCGGGGCAGGCCACGTCGAGGATGTCGGCGGTCGGGTCTCCTCCGGGAAAGTGGGCCATCGACCAGCCGCCGCCGATGACCCAGTCGTTCGCAGGGTCGGTCGCGCCGTCATCACGGTTCGTGTCGGCGACATAGTCGCGGACCATCTGCAGCGCGGTCTCGAGGCTGTCCGCTCCGCTGATATCGCAGGCCAGGGCCTCCTGACCGCCGAAGGTCGTGTGCACATGCGCATCGACGAAGCCGGGAGTGAGCAGCTTCCCGTCGGCGTTGATCGTGCGCGACGCGGGCACGGCTGCGGGTCCGGTGCCGATCTCGGTGATGATCCCGTCGCGGATGCTCACACGATCCTCGGCGCGCAGAGCCTCACCGTCGAAGATCGTGACATCGAGGATATCGAGGTCCAATGCTGCCTCCCGACTGCAGTGTCGTGGCAGAGGCGGATTGCCGAGCCCGCTCTCTGAGTGTGTTGTGGATCACTGTGAAGTCACCTTAGCGGAACATCCCCCGTGATTCCACTGATTCCGTTGCAGAAATATGCGTCAAGTGAGGGAAACTGCAACACGGATTGTCAGTAGCGCTGATTCAGCGTCTCACACTGCGATATTCGCACAGGAGTCGTTGGCGGCAATGGTGAAGCCGCGGGGCACCGACTTGTCGTCGATGCCCCGCGGCTTCTGTGGGGTTGAGAACTGAGCGCTTCAGCCGGGGAAGGTCTCTCCGGTGAGCTTCTCGAAAGCCTCGATATAGCGGGCACGGGTCTTCTCGACCACCTCGGCGGGCAGCGCCGGGGGAGGCGTGTCCGATGCCTTGTCCCAGCCGGATTCTTCGGTCAGCCAATCGCGGACGAACTGCTTGTCGAAGCTCGACTGAGCCTTGCCTGCCTCATAGCCCTCGGCGTCCCAGAAGCGGGAGGAGTCCGGGGTGAGCACTTCGTCGCCGAGGACAATCGTGCCGTCGGGCAGGGTCCCGAACTCGAACTTCGTGTCGGCGAGGATGATCCCGCGTTCCCGGGCGATCTGCTCGGCACGCTGGTAGATCTCCACGGTCAGGTCGCGCAGCCTCTCTGCGGTCTCGGTCCCGACGGTCTCGGCGACGGCCTCGAAGCTGACGTTCTCATCGTGTTCGCCGAGCTCGGCCTTCGTCGCCGGAGTGAAGATCGGAGGCTCGAGGCGATCGGCCTCGACGAGTCCGGCCGGCAGCTGGATGCCGCACACGGACCCGGTGGCCCGGTAGTCCGACATTCCCGATCCGGTGAGGTAGCCGCGGGCCACGCACTCGACGGGGAACATGGAGAGGTTCTGCACGATGAGGCCGCGGCCGGCCACGGCCTCGGGCACGTCGGAGCTGATGACATGGTTGCCGATGACATCGGCGAGCTGATCGAACCACCACAGGCTGAGTCCGGTGAGCACCTTGCCCTTGTCCGGGATCTCCGAGTCGAGCACCCAGTCATAGGCGGAGATGCGGTCCGAGGCGACCATGAGCAGCTGCTGCGCACTCGCGGCATCGGCGGCGTCGGCGGGAATGTAGAGGTCGCGGACCTTCCCCGAATACACGTGCTTCCAGCCCGGCAGCACCGGGGCGACCGGTGCGGGGGCGGCGTATCCGGAGGCGAGCTCGATACGTCCGGCGGCGGCCGCCTCGGCGATATCGGTGCGGTGCTGCTCACCGTCCCACTTGATCTGGCCGACCGCGGCATAGGCCTTCGCCCGCGCATCGTCGAGGTCGTCGCCGAGGGAGACGACGGAGAGCACGCGGCCGCCGGAGGTGACGATGTCACCGGTCTCGGCGATGTCCTTCGTGATCACGGCATCTTCGGGGGCGAATCCGCCGCTGGGACCGGTCGCGAGTTTCGTGCCAGCGTGGAGGACGCTGACGTCGGGCAGGGTCGCGACGGTGTCGAGCCCGCGGATGATGTCTCCGGTGCTCGGAGTGCCCGGGTAGTTCTCGGCTGCCATGACCACGGTCACCGAGGAGCGCGGATCCCATTCGAGGGGTGCGGTCTCGTTCAGGCGGCCCTCGGCGGCGGCGAGTAGCGTCTGGCCCAAGGGGCTGGACAGGCGGGCGAGCACCGACTGGGTCTCCGGATCGCCGAAGCGGACGTTGAACTCGATGACGCGCAGACCCTTCGACGTCAGCGCGAGCCCGCAGTAGAGGAGCCCGGTGAACGGGGTGCCGCGGCGGGCCATCTCATCGACGACGGGCTGGGCGACGGTGTCGATGATCTCGTCGACGGTGCCGGCAGGCAGCCACGGCAGCGGCGAATACGCGCCCATCCCGCCCGTGTTCGGGCCGGTGTCACCGTCTCCGATGCGTTTGAAGTCCTGAGCCGGGGCCAGGGGAACGGTGGTCGTGCCGTCGCAGAGGACGAACAGGGAGACCTCGGGGCCGTCGAGATAGTCTTCGATGACGACCCGGTCGGAGACCTCGAGGCAGGAGCTCGCATGTGTCAGCGCGGCATCGAGGTCATCGGTGACGACGACTCCCTTGCCGGCGGCCAGGCCGTCGGCCTTGACCACGTGCGGGGCGCCGAATTCGCGCAGTGCGGCCGCCGCCTCGTCGGTCGAATAGGCGACCACCGTACGTGCAGTCGGCACGTTCGCGGACTCCATGACCTCCTTTGCGAACGCCTTCGAGCCTTCGAGGTGCGCGGCTTCCGCGCTGGGGCCGAAGACGGGGAAGGAAGCTTCGCGCAGAGCATCCGCAACTCCGGCGACCAGCGGGGCTTCGGGCCCGATGACGACGAGATCGACGTCGAGGGTCTCAGCCAGCGCGGTCACGGCGGCGGCATCCGAGGCATCGACCGCCTCGGTGTGGGCGATCTGCGCGATACCGGGATTGCCGGGAGCAGCGATGACGGCGTCGACCTGCGGGTCGCGCGAGAGAGCGAGGACAAGGGCGTGTTCACGGGCGCCCGAACCGATGACAAGAACCTTCACGCCACCAGCCTAAAGGGTCGTAGGCTTGAGTGCGTGACCTTCTCGACTTTCACCCCCGCGCAGGCTGGCGAGCTCGCAGTCGTCGAGCGCTCCGGCTTCATCGAATCCCGACACATCGGGTCCGCCGTCGTCCTCGACCCGGACGGATCACCGCTGATCAGTCTGGGCGCCCCCGATGCTGCAGTGTTCACACGCTCGAGTCTCAAACCACTGCAGGCGATCGCGGCGATGAGCCTCGGGGCGCAGTTGACCGGACCCGCCGCGGCCCTGGCCGCCGCCTCGCACAAGTCCGAAGCCGGGCACGTCGAGGTGGTCGAATCGATGCTGGAGACAGCAGGGCTGAGCGTATCCGACCTGCAGTGCCCGTCCGCCCATCCCGCCGACGGAGCCTTCCGCCGCGAACTGCAGGAACGCGCACGGGCGCAGGGGGACGAAAACACCGACCCGCGCTCGCCCCTGTATTTCAACTGCTCCGGCAAGCACGCTGCGTTCCTCGCCGCCGCCCGCGCCATCGGAGCCGACACCTCCACCTATCTGTCCCCGGACCACCCCGTGCAGCAGAAGGTCGCCGAGGTGGTCGAGACCTTCGCCTCCGAGGAACCCTCCGCGGTCGGCATCGACGGCTGCGGGGCACCCGTGTTCGCGCTCAGCCTCACCGGTCTGGCCCGGGCCATCGGCCGTGTCATCCGGATGGGCAGCGCCGACGGCGCGGTTGAGGAGACGGCCGGACCATGGACTGCCTATGAGCGTGAGGCCCGCACCCTCACCGAGGCGGTCTTCGCCGACCCATGGACGATCGAGGGGCACGGCCGACCGAATTCGACCGTCATCGACCGACTCGGCGTCTTCGCCAAGGGCGGGGCCGAGGGCGTCATCGTCATGGCCACCCGGACCGGGTATGCCGTCGCCGTGAAATGCCTCGACGGATCTTCCCGGGCCACCGGGTTCGTGGCGCTGACCCTGCTCCAGCGGGCGGGAGCGTTCGACGCCGAGCCGGGAGCCGCCTCGGCGCCGGAGAACGACACGGTGGAGGCCGTGATCGCTGCGATCACGGACCCAGTCACCGGGGGCACGGATTCCGAGGGGCGGACGAACGTTGTCGGACGCCTGGAGCTCGGGGAAGATATTGCCGATATCGGTGAGAGGAAGAGGGACTGATGGCGATTCGCAGAAGGATCGACCCCGATCAGGGACGCAGCGCACTCGAGCTGTGGCTGACGCAGGCGAGGCTCGATGCGGCCCCGGCCGACCGATCGACCACCGCCACCGCAGTGCGCTTCACTCTCGAAGAGCTCGCTTCCCGTGCCGAAGGCAACAGCGTCGAAGTCCGGGTCCCGCCGTTCGGCGTCACCCAGTGCATCGCCGGTCCTCGGCACACCCGCGGCACCCCGCCGAACGTCGTCGAGACCTCCGCCGAGGTGTGGCTGGGTCTGGTCACCGGACGCACCGACTTCCAGGCCGCGCTCGCCGCCGGGGACATCGACGCCTCGGGAACCCGAGCCGACCTCGGCGATTTCCTGCCCCTCTTCACCCCTGCAGAACTCGAGGCCTGAGCATGAGCGCACAGATCACGCAGACGACGTCGTTCATCGGCGGGCGGCAAGTGCCGTCCCTGCTCACCTACGCCAATATCGACCCGGCCACCGGCGGCCAGCTCGGCGATATCGCCCGCGCCGGGGCCGATGAAGTCGACCGGGCGGTGCAGGCTGCGGCGAAAGCGCAGCAGGAATGGAAGCGCTCGAGCCCCGAGCAGCGCTCCCGTCTGCTCATCGCCACCGCGGCCGTCATCACCGCCAACCGCGACGATCTGGCCCGCATCGAATCCGAGGACACGGGCAAACCTCTCACCCAGGCCTATGCCGATGTCGATGTATGCGCCCGTTACTTCGAGTTCTACGGGCACACCATCGAGTCCTACTACGGTCATGCGATCCCGCTGGCCGAGGACATGCACGTCTACACGCGCCGAGAGCCCTTCGGCGTCACCGGCCACATCGTGGCCTGGAACTATCCGCTCCAGCTCATCGGCCGCGCCGCCGCCACCTCGCTGGCCACCGGCAACTGCGCCGTCGCCAAACCCGCGGACGAGACCCCGCGGTCGACCGTACGGCTGGCCGAACTCATCCACTCCGTCGGCTTCCCGGCCGGAGCCTTCAACGTCGTCACCGGCCTCGGCGCCGAGGCGGGAGCGGCACTGAGCGCCCACCCCGGAGTCGCACATCTGGGCTTCGTCGGATCGACGCAGACCGGCTCGGCCATCGCCCACGCCGCTGCCGATCGGGTCGTGCCCACGGTCCTCGAACTCGGTGGGAAGTCCGCGAACATCGTCTTCTCCGACGCCGATATCGATGCGGCGATCCCGTCGCTGGTGCGCTCCATCATCCAGAACGCCGGGCAGACCTGCTCGGCCGGGTCCCGGCTCATCGTCCACCGTGACATCCACGCCGAGGTCGTCGAGAAGATGGCCGCCGCCATGGCGCAGGTGACCATCGGCTACGGTCTCGACGACCCGATGCTCGGGCCCCTGATCTCGGCCAAGCAGCATGAGCGGGTGGACGGGTTCCTCTCCGAAGTCGATTCCGGGCAGATCGTCACCGGCGGAACACGGCCGGGCGGGCTGGCCGACGACCTTGTCGCCGGGGCGTTCATCACCCCGACCATCGTCGACTCCGTCGACCCGGAGTCCCGGATCGCCCAGGAGGAGGTCTTCGGTCCCGTCGTCGTGACCCTGCCGTTCGCCGACGACGATGAGGCCGTGGCGCTGGCCAACGGCACCGACTACGGTCTGGTCTCGGCCCTGTGGACGCAGAACATCTCCCGTGCCCACCGACTGGCCGCCGAGGTCGACGCCGGTCAGATCTTCGTCAACACCTACGGTGCCGGCGGGGGAGTCGAACTGCCCTTCGGCGGGTTCAAGAAGTCCGGCTACGGACGCGAGAAGTCCATCGAAGCTCTCGACGAATACACGCAGACGAAGACCGTCGCCATCAAACTGTGACTGTGCCGAAGAGGGCAGTGAGCCGATGACCTTCTCGGTCCTCGGGCTCGTCCTCATCGCCTCCGTCGCCCACGCCGTATGGAACCTCGCCGCGAAGTCCGTCACCGGCAAGGGTTTTGCCTTCGTGCTCGCCTACCACGGGCTCTCGGCGATCCTGCTCGCCCCGCTGGCAATCGTCATCATCGCCACCGGAGGCCAGTCGCTGAACTGGGGTCTGGTCGGTGCGGCGGCGCTGAGCGCGGTCTTCCACATCGCCTACTCCGTGGCCTTGCAGTCCGGCTATGACCACGCCCCGCTCGGCGTCGTCTACCCGACGGCGCGCGGCACCGGGCCCGTGGTCACGATCATCATCGCCGTGGCCTTCCTCGGTGAGCGTCCCACCCTCGCCGAGGCGGCCGGAGCCTTCACCGTCATCGCCGGGATCGCTGTCGTCACGATCCGTCCCCGCGGCGGGGTCGGCCCCACCAGCAGCCACGGATTGCGCCGCGGGCTCGCGTGGGGCGGGCTGATCGGGGCGTTCATCGCCTCATACACGCTGTGGGACGACTTCGCCGTCAACCATGTCAGCGACTCTCCGCTGCTCTACTTCGCCGTCTCCGAAGCCTGCGTCGGGCTGATCATGACCGCGGGAGCCTTCGCGCTTCCCGGCGGGCGGGAGAAGCGCGCCGATCTCAGAGAGATCCTGACGAGCCACAAGCGCGCGCTGGTGACCGTGGCGATCCTCTCACCCCTGGCGTATGTGCTCGTCCTCTATGCGATGCAGCAGGCACCGGTGGCGCTCGTGGCCCCCGTGCGGGAGACCTCGATCATCGTCGGCACCCTGCTGGCCTGGTGGTTCTTCGGAGAGAGGAACGTGGTGCTCAAACTCGCCGGTGCCCTCATCGTGGTCTTGGGTATCGGGCTCATCGCTCTCGGGTGAGAGGGCCGCGGTTCAGCGGCGGCGCCCGGGCTGTCGGCGGTTGACCCGCACCACCCGCACCGGGCACACGGCATGCGAGAGCACACCCTGCGACGTCGACCCGAGGACGGTGGCGACGAACCCGCCACGGCCGCGGGAGCCGATGACCATGAGATCGGCGGTGTATGTGGCGGACACGAGCACCTCGGTGGCGGGAGCATCGAAGACCGAGTACCGCACCTCGAGATCGAGGAAGTCGCCCTTCAGCGAGTCGGCAGCGGCAGTGAAGGACTTCGCCGCTTCGTCGTACATCCGGATGAGGTGCTCCTCGCTGGGCATCCACTCGGGCGAGAGGATGTGCGTGGCGGTGACTCCGACGAGGCGCAGCGGAACACCGTAGATCGCGGCCTGAGAGGCTGCGGCACGCAGCACCGGGGTGTCGGTCTCGAAGGGATCGACGGCGGCGACGACCTCCCCTGAGAAATCGGGTCGGGTTCGTCGGTCCGCCTCGGCGGTGGGGTCATGCGTCGTGCGGACGGGATCGTCGACGGGCAGGGGAGTCGTCGGCATGACCCGGGTCGGCCACGTGCTCGGGACGACGACAGTGGGGCACTGCGAGTGCGCGGGCATCGCCAGGGCCACGGAGCCGAGTAGACGACCGGCGAACCCGCCGCGACCGCGGGCGCCGACGACGGCGAGGGCGGCGTTCTTCGAATGCTCGACCATGACCCCGGAGGCGTCACCGGGCGCGATCGTCGTCGATACGGGAACGCCGGCCTTGGTGACGGTGGCGGCGGCCGCCTCGGCGATGTCTTCGACGGTCTTCTTCACGGCGCTGTCGAAGTCGGCGGGGTACACGATGTCGGCCTGGCTCATATTGACGCCGGGGACGGTGTAGGCGGAGACGATGCGGATCTCGGAGGAGGTCTTCTGTGCGTGCGTGATCGCCCACTGCAGGGCGCATTCGGCGTTGTCGGAACCGTCGATGCCGACGATGATCGTGTGGGACATATCGGAACCTCTGTCTTCAGTGACCGTCAATCTGGTTGAGTCCAGCTTAGTTGTGTCCAGTTTATGGGAACTGGCATGAGACTGCCTGGGAGGAACCTCAGGCTGACTCGACTAGACTGTTCGCGACCTGTTGTTCCGGGGCGATCCCGGCGTTTCATCGGCCTCAAGGCCACGTGTCCAAGGAGATCATGAAGGACCAGATCGACGTCTCCGTCCGTCGCAGCCCCAAGTACTCGGTGTTCATGGGCATCGGCGCGGTGCTCGGCATCGTGCTTGCTGGAATCCTCGCGGTCTTCGTCGACCCGGCCGATATGCCGATGGGCTACACGGTGGCCAAGGGACTGGGCCTGCTGCTGCTCGTCCTCGGGATCGGCGGACTGTTCCTCGGCGGACTCGTCGCACTCATCCTCGATTGGCGGGGACGGAAGAAGTCGAAGGAGTTCCGGGTCGGTGCGCAGATCGACATGGTCGACGACCCGAAGGAGATCGCGCGCCGTCGCATCGCCGAAGCCCGCGGGGAGGACCCGGATGCCGGCGCCGCCGAGGGTGGGACCGCCTCGGCGAGCCAGGATGCCGCACCCGAGGCGGATGACTCCGCACCAGCGGCAGACGATGTTGAGCCCACTGCCGACGATGCGGACGAGGCGGGAACGGGCCGGGATACGGCCCCCGGTTCCACAGTCTGATCACCGGGTCAGAGCGCCGTTGCGGGTATGAGACAATTTCACTCGTGGCAAGAGGAGACGGGCAGCTGACGCACGAAATCGACCCCCAGGACCGCGGACCGCAGGACGAATGCGGTGTGTTCGGAGTCTGGGCCCCCGGCGAGGAAACCGCCAAACTCACATACTTCGGGCTCTACGCCCTGCAGCACCGCGGACAGGAGTCCGCGGGAATCGCTGCCAGCAACGGCAAGCAGATCCTCATCTACCGTGACATGGGCCTGGTCTCTCAGGTCTTCCATGAGCGCGATCTCGAGCTTCTGCAGGGCCATATCGCCGTCGGGCACACGCGGTATTCGACGACCGGATCACCGTCGTTCGAGAACGCTCAGCCCACCCTGGGGCCGACTCCGTTCGGCACTGTGGCGCTGGCACACAATGGCAATCTGACGAACTTCGACGCCCTCGAGGCCATGGCCGATTCCCGTCGCGACCACGCGACGAAGGTCGTCGAGGAGGCCACGAAGAAGACGTCCCGCACCCGGCCCTTCCGTGATTCGTCGAACGACACCTCCCTGGTCACCGAGCTGTTCGCGACCGAAGAGGGTGAGAACCTCACCGAGGCGGCCCTGACCCTGCTGCCCCATGTCGAAGGTGCGTTCTCGCTGGTCTACATGGACGAGCACACCCTCTACGCCGCCCGGGACCGGCACGGGGTGAGGCCCCTGTCACTGGGACGGCTGGAGAACGGCTGGGTCGTGGCCTCGGAGACCGCGGCGCTCGACATCGTCGGTGCGAAGTTCGTCCGCGACGTCGAACCCGGGGAGCTCATCGCCATCGACGAGGACGGTCTGCGTTCGCACCGCTTCGCCGAACCGGACCAGGCCCGCTGCGTCTTCGAATACGTCTACCTCGCGCGTCCCGACAGCATGCTCGCCGGCAAGAACGTCCACGCCGCGCGCACCCAGATGGGCCGGCAGCTCGCCGAGGAGTACCCGGTCGACGCCGACCTCGTCATCGCCACTCCCGAATCCGGAACGCCGGCGGCCGTCGGCTATGCCGAGGCCTCGGGCATCCCGTTCGGCCAGGGGCTGATGAAGAACGCCTATGTCGGACGCACGTTCATCCAGCCGTCACAGACCCTGCGGCAGCTGGGCATCCGCCTCAAGCTCAATCCGATCCGGGAGAACATCGAAGGACGACGTCTCGTCGTCGTCGACGATTCGATCGTGCGCGGAAACACCCAGCGGGCGCTGGTGCGCATGCTGCGGGAGGCCGGAGCGGCAGAGGTCCACGTGCGCATCTCCTCCCCGCCGGTGAAATGGCCGTGCTTCTACGGCATCGACTTCGCCACCCGGGCCGAGCTCATCGCCAACGGACTGACGACGAACGAGATCTGCGAGAACCTCGGTGCCGATTCTCTGGGCTATATCTCTCTGGACGGCATGATCGCCGCCACCCAGCAGGAGCGCAGCCAGTTGTGCACCGCCTGCTTCTCGGGCGAATACCCGATTCCCGTCAACAACACCCCCGCCGACAAAGGATGCTGAGTTGAGTTCCGACGCGAACCCGAAGTCCACCACCTATGCCGCCGCAGGCGTCGACGTCGAGGCCGGAGACCGCGCCGTCGAACTCATGAAGGCCGCGGTCTCGGCCACCCACAACTCCTCGGTCGTCGGTGGGATGGGCGGATTCGCCGGACTCTTCGACGTCTCCGTGCTCAAGGACTTCGAGCGTCCGCTGCTCGCCTCGTCGACCGACGGTGTGGGTACGAAGGTCGCCATCGCTCAGGCCATGGACAAGCACGACACCATCGGCTACGACCTCGTCGGTATGGTCGTCGACGACATCATCGTCTGCGGTGCCCGGCCTCTTTTCATGACCGACTACATCGCCTGCGGCAAGGTCGTGGCCGAACGCATCGCTGATATCGTGCGCGGAATCGCCGACGCCTGCGCCTCGGCCGGTGTCGCACTGGTCGGCGGGGAGACCGCCGAACACCCGGGTCTGCTCGGGGTCGATGAGTACGATGTCGCCGGTGCCGCCACCGGAGTCGTCGAGGCCTCGAAACTGCTCGGCCCGGAAAAGGTCCGTGCCGGGGACGTGCTCATCGGTCTGCCGTCCTCGGGCATCCACTCCAACGGATACTCGCTGGTCCGCCACATCATCGCCGAGGCGGGATGGGGCCTGGATACGCATGTGTCGGAATTCGGGCGCACCCTCGGTGAGGAGCTGCTCGTTCCCACTCATGTCTACACCGGCGAGCTCGCCGCTCTCTTCGACGCACTGCCCGACGCGGTGCATTCGGTCTCGCACGTCACCGGCGGGGGACTGTCGGCCAATGTGGCCAGGGTGCTTCCGCAGGGTCTGGTCGCGAAGATGTCGCGCGCCTCGTGGGAGATCCCGGCCGTGTTCTCCGTGCTCGGCGACCTCGGCGGAGTGCCGCAGGACGACCGGGAGCGCACCTGGAACCTCGGCGTCGGCATGGTCCTCGTCGTCGACGCAGCGTCGGTCGATGGTGTGCTCAAGGCGAGCCCCGGAGCCTGGGTGCTCGGCGAAGTCGCCGCCGATGACGGTTCTCTGGCGACCGATCCCTACTATGTGCAGGGCGCCAAGGGCGTCGACGGCGGCGCCGCGATCCTGCAGTAGCTTTCGAGTGGCTCGCGCGGCGGCTCAGCAGATCTCAAGCGGCTGGCCTGGTCGCGGGGCATCCCTCACCGTTAGTCTCGCCCTCTCGGCGCAGAGGCTTCGCACACCGTTAGTCTCACACCCTCGTGTTCCTGCACGGGGGTGTGCTGCTTGCGGTTTGTGATGGCCGCGGGAGTGGAGGAATTGCACTCAACGGCGCGTGATGCTCCTCGGTCACAGCCGCCTCGGCGAGGGGATGGAACTCGAGTTCTCGGTCATTCGGCGCGGTTGCGCATGGCGGGCGCCGCCTCGGCGGGGGAATGCCCACGAGCGGATGGACCGGCGGGCCTACGACCGTCTGCGCGCACGACTGAGGGCGGGGACCGAAGTCCCCGCCCTCTGTGCGTGTCAGATCAGCCGTGTGCGGCTGGACTCATCCGAGATCAGTTCTCGTACTCGTCGTCATCGTCGACATTGTACTTGTCGGCGTAATCCGAGTAGTCGGGTTCATCGTCGTACGGATCGGACGGACCGGACTTGCTCGCGTCGGCGCCCAGCTCCTGCTGGAGTCTATTAAGGTCGGTATCCGGGCTGTAGTACTTCAGCTTCCGAGCTACCTTGATCTGCTTTGCCTTTGCGCGGCCGCGACCCACTGGCGTGACCCCCTCCGTCGTCAATGGGGCGAATGGCCCCGGACTAGATCTCTGCTATGCGCTTAAATCCTACCTGTTCATACTGGGAAGTTCCATTTTGTGAGTGGACCTTGGATAGGCTGAACCCATGGCCTACCGTCGCGATTATGTCGTCACCCTGCGGATCTTCGAACCCCTTGTGGTGCATTCCGAATTGCAAGACAGGCAGGTGGAGGACAACCGGTCACGCATCGAGGAGCAGATCTCCCACGACGCTGACAAGCGCTTGATCTCCCTGCCGCCTTCGCCCGTGGCTGATTCCTTTCGGCGCACTCCGATCTACCTTCCAGCGTCTCAGACCGCGGACGGGGTGGACCGCTTCTGCCCTGCTCAGGAAGACATTCGTGGATGGGAGGCGCTCGATTCGCTGGCCGAGCACACCTCGAAGGCGACCTTGGACATCGTCGCTCCGAAGTCCGCTCGCCGACGTGCCGCCAGCCGTCGTGCGGAGTGGCTGCAGGACGCCAAGGACACGCGGATCTTCACCCGCGTCTCTGCCTGGGACGTGCCCCCGTCGTGGTGGCTGTTCTTCTCTCTGACCGAGGATCAGATCATCACCGAGGAGACCGACGAGGGCCTCCGGGTGCTCATCCGTACGGATATCCTGGCCGCCTCGGCGCGCATGGAATGGGCCTCGGAGACGATCGCGGACACCTCGAAGGTCGTCGATATGGTCGAGCAGACCTCGGTTCTGGCCGAGTGGATCGACACCTTCGACATGAACTCGGTCCTCGAACTCGACCTCGGCGGGATGTCCGATGTGCTGTGGCCGAGCGAAGCCGCGGAACTCGTCGACTCGTGGGTCACGGCGCTGAGCAACAACGATTCCGAGTCAGCGGTCGCTGCCTTCCAGAAGTATGCGGCCGGCTGGGAGCAGCTCAACCTCTACGCCCGCAGCTCCTGACCCCAATTACTACCTGACGGGGGCTGAGCAACCTGGCGCCAGGTTGCTCAGCCCCCGTCAGGTAGTAAGAAGGGCGGATAGGATTGTCTGCGAACGAGCCGCACCCGAGAGGACGAGTCCCGCAAGCGTATGGAAGAGAAGAAGCGACGTCTCCTGACGAGCCAGGACCCCGCTGCTCAGGGGCCCGACCCCGCCGGTGCGTCCGATGGCCCCGGCGCCGGTGAGTCCGCGACCGACATCGCCAGGTCCGCTGGTACCCCGAAACCCGCGACCCGGGTGAAACCGCTGTCGAAGGTCTCCATCGGCTGGCGCATCGTCGTTCCCGCCATCGCCTTCGTCATCCTCACCTGCGGACAGTTCCTCAACACGAACGACTTCTTCCCGCTCGGATCACTCACCCAGTACGCCACCGCCAAAGACCTCAACGGAACCGTGAACTCCACGTGCATCGAAGCTCAGTTCCCCGGCGAGGACGAACCGCGCCGCCTCGGGTTCAATGCCGCGACCGTCGGCATCGAACGCGGTGACGTCGAATCCCAGCTCGACAGAGTCATCGCCCACCCCGAACTCCTGCAGTCGATGGCCGACTCGTACATCCGGCTGCACCCGGACGAACCGAAGCCCGAAGCGATGATCCTCTGCCGCACCACCACACAGCTGAAGAACGGCCTGGCCGTCGGCGAACCCGAACAGACGACGCTGGCGAAGTGGGAGGTCCGATGAGCAGCATCCCGACCCTGAGGTCGACCCCCACCGAGGCGGCCCCCACAAATCCGTTCCTCCGCTGGTTCATGCCCGAGGTCCCCCTCGCTCGGGTGGCCGTGTTCCGTGTCTTCATCTACCTGTTCATCATCATCGATGTGCTCACGATCTCCGGTGATGTCATCGCCCACGGCTGGACGCCGGAGTTCTACCAGCCACTGTGGCTGGCCCGGTTCCTTCACATTCCCGCCGTCAGCGTCCTCGGCGCACAGATCCTGCTCACCCTCATCATCGTCTTCTCTCTGCTCGCCGCCGCCGGAATCATCCAGCGCCTCAGCGGCTGGGCGGTGGCGCTCAGCTTCGGCGCGTGGATGTTCTACACGCAGGGCTACGGTTACGTCGCCCATGATCATATGGCGCTCGTCATCGCCGCCTTCGTCCTGCCGACGGTCGGAACGGCGCGCTTTCGGGACGTCGGCACCGCCTCGGCGCGGGCCGGCTGGGCGCTGCGGATGGTGCAGATCTCCGTCGTCCTCACCTACTTCTACTCGGTGGTGATGAAGTGGATCGCCTCAGGCAACATCACCCACTGGGCCAACGGTGCGGTCATCATCTGGGCGCTCATGCGCCGCGGCGCCGAATGGTCGAAACCGTTCCTCGAGATGCCCGGCCTCCTCATCGCCGCGCAATGGGCGACACTCGTCTTCGAGTTCCTCTCACCCGTCGTCCTGTTTCTCAAGCGCAAGTGGCTGTACGGGGCCGTGGCCTTCTTCTTCCTCTTCCACCTCATGACCTACCTGGCGCTGGGCATCCACTTCCTGCCGACCGTCATCTGCTGGGCGGCGTTCCTGCCCCTGGAGAAGCTCGTGCCCAAGCGCTTCACCAGCACGGGCACCGCCTAATCCGCGGCGTCGTCGACCCGGCTGAGCGCGCTGATCACAGCACGCACCGCGACACGTTCGGCCGTGTCCGGACGCATCACGGCTACGATCCAGCGTGTCGTCGTCACCCCCGTCAGCGGCACCAGTGACAGTCCCGCATCGCGCGGCGTCGTGAACCGGGGGAGGAGCGCGACCTGGTCCGAGGAGGCGACGATCGCTTCGATGAGCCGGTTGTCCCGGATGCGTTGGACGACGTCGAGGTCGCGACCGGTGAGATGCTCGATCGAGGTGAGGATCGTGTCGAAGGGGTATCCGCGGGGCACTCCCACCCAGCGACAATCGACGACATCGTCCGGGGTCAGCGCGGCGCGATCGGCAAGCCGATGGCCGACGGCGAGGGCCACGTCGATCGGTTCGCGGGCGAGCGGGACGACGGTGAGTCCGTCGGTACCCAGGGGGCGTTCGGCGACGAGGCTGTGTGCGACAACGATATCGACATCTCGGGTCAGCCCCGCGAATTCGTGCTCGGCGAGGTCGACATCGTCCATGCGCAGATCGATGTGCGGGTGGTCCTCCCGCAGCCTGCGCAGCGCATCGGGGAGGAGGTGGGTGAGCGCGCTCGGCAGCCCGGTCAGGGCGATCTCTCCGACAGCTTCGCCGAGGTGGCCCTCCCATTGGGCCTGCACCCGGGCAAGCGTGCGGGCCACGTCCCGACCGCCGTCGGCGAGCAGTCGTCCCGCGGCTGTGAGCGTGAGTCCGCGACCGGCGGGTTCGACGAGAGCGTGGCCGATCTCGCTCCCGGCCTGCCTCAGCTGCTGAGAGACGGCCGACGGGGAGCGATGGGTGACATCGGCGACGGCGGTGACGCTGCCGTATTCGTCGAACAGGCGCAGCAGCTCAAGATGCTTCGGATCGATGACCATGAAGCCATGCTACAGAGTCGATGAAGCACTCTGCGATTGTGCTTCATTGTTCTCGAAGTTGAGAATGGGGCCATGTCGTTCAAGCACTGTCTGCTCGCCGCCTCGGTGGCGGTGATGTGGGGACTGAATTTCCTCGCCATCGATCTCTCCCTGGCCCAGTTCCCGCCCTTCTTCCTCGTGGCTCTGCGCTTCGCCCTGCTCGCGGTCCCCGCGCTGCTCTTCGTGCCGAAGCCCGACGTCAAAGCGCGGTGGATCATCGGCTACGGACTCGGCTTCGGACTGCTGCAATTCCTCTTCCTCTACTGGGCGATGGCCGCCGGCATGCCCGCGGGCCTCGCGTCCCTCGTCCTCCAAGCCTCGGGCCCCTTCACAGTGCTGCTGGGCATGACATTCCTGCGCGAGAGGGTCCGCGGCTCGCAGATGGCCTTCCTCCTCATCGCGATGGCAGGGCTCGCCGTCGTCGGCTGGCAGCGCTTCGACTCGAACGCGAGCTTCCTGCCCTTCCTCCTCACCCTCGCCGGCGCCTTCGGATGGGCGATCGGCAATATCTGCAACCGGCAGGCTCACACCACTGAGCCGATCAAGCTGACGATGTGGATGTCGCTCGTCCCGCCCGTGCCGATGCTCGCCCTCTCCCTTGCGGTCGAAGGACCCGACCGGGTCGGGGCGTCGTTTTCGGGACTGACCACCCCAACCGGACTTCTTGCCATCGCTGGGCTGATCTATACAGTGGTCATCGCGACGATCCTCGGTTCGGGCGTGTGGTCGTGGCTGATGTCGCGCAACCCCGCCGGGGTCGTCGCCCCCTTCTCGATGCTCGTGCCCGTCGTCGGAATGAGCGCGGCGTTCGTCTTCCTCGGCGAGCGGGTCACCGTAGGCGAGCTGTGCGGGGCCGTCCTCGTCATCATCGGGGTCCTCGGCGCGGGTTTGAAGGCCGCGAAAGGGGCGCGGATTCTCGCCGCCGCTGAGGCGGTCGTGCCGGTGAGCGCGCCAACGGAGGATTCGACGCGGGCGATTCCATCAAGGCCAGTTGACAAGGGTTCGCGTAGCCTGGGGTCATGACCGCCGATGATGCGCCTCCGACCCTTCATGACGACTGCCTGTCCGCCGAGGATCTGCTCGCGTCCCCGCGGGGACGCTCGCTCGTGTTCGGGCTGGCCCTCGAGCAGGTCGAGAGTTTTCCGTGGACTGGCGATGAAGAAGCCCCAGGCGCGGAGGCGGTGGTGCGCAATCTGAGGTGCCTGTGCCCGATTGCGCCGACTTGGAGTGCAGTTAAGGAAGCCATGTCCGACGTAGTCGACGCTGCAGTGTATTGGCAGCCTCCTGATGATGACGATTGGGGGACCGCGGAAATCGGCGAGGTGCGCGAGGCTCTGCGTCCCTTCGCCGAGATGCTCGTTTCCACGGGCTTACTAGATGCCTGGTCGAAGCCACTCGATCCCGATGATCAGTGGGCGCTGGGCTGGGACGTCAAAGAACTCAATGAAGTCAATGGACGCCACACAGGACTGCCCGCGGTCTTCGACCTCGAGACAGGCCCGACGGATGAGCGCATAGAAATCACTCTGACCGATCTATACCCGCCTCTTGACGAAGACGGGGCGAGTCTCTCATGGGGATTGGACGAGTGGCTTGCAGATGTCCTCACCACGGAAACCCGTTACCGTCACGATTTCGCCAAGAACCCGTATATGGAGCTCAGCGGCGAATGGTGGTCGACTCCGCCAGACGGGCTCTGGTCGTCGACGGGGACCTGGCCGGACGGAACCCTGATCGGCGTCGAACTCGTCGAGGACGATTTCGGTCTCGAGCGTGCCCGAGCCTGCCGTCTGCGACTGCGCCCGGACGCTCGCATCGCCGAGATCCGGACACCCGAGGATTGGGCCGATCTGTGCCGCCGCTACCCGCTCGACGTCACCGCCCAGCGCCGCTATGTCTGGTCCGAGACCACCGGGCGCAAGGGCCGCTGGGTCATCCCCGACTGGTCACGGGTGGCCGAGGAATTCGACGGTGTCCACGTCGGTCTGGCCGGCTATCTGCGCACGGCCGGTGCGGTCATCGACGTGGCGGAGGGCCGCCTCGGCGAGAAATCGGAGACCATCCCCACGGCAGGTAACACGGACGATCGGACCGCGAGTCTCGTGGCGGGCTGGCACCCGGATACTACGTACTGGCTGAACAACGTCATCGAAGCCGTCACCGAGGTGGCCGAATGGCACTATGACAGCGACGCTGATCGGTGGGTGCAGGACTGAGTGAGCTGAATGAAAGTCAGTCGCCCGGGGCCAGGCTCGGGGCCTCCGTGATCCCGAACCGGGACTTGAGAGCCCGGCGGGCGGCGAACCAGCCGTTCATCCCGTGCACGCCCGGTGCCGGCGGGGTCGCTGCCGAGCACAGGTAGGCACCGGGGACGCCGAGGCTGTAGTTGTCCCAGCTGGTGCGCGGGCGGGCCATCATCCGGTAGAAGGAGACGATGCCGGTGGCGATGTCCCCGCCGATGTAGTTCTGGTTGTGGCCGGCCATCTCGGAGGCGGGGATCGCGTTGTGTGCGACGATCCGATCGCGGAAGCCGGGAGCGAAGCGTTCGAGCTGGCGGGTGATGTACTCGGTCGGGTCGAGCGGGCAGTCGAAGGGCACGTGCGCATACGTCCACAGCGGTCGCAGGCCGTTCACCTCGCGGGATGGGTCGAAGACGGTCGGATCCGAGATCAGGCACACGGGATCGGCGGGCATGCGACCGGACATCACCTGTGCCTCGGCGGCGGCCATCTGCGCCCGGGATCCGCCGATGTGGATAGTGCCGGCACGGCCGACCTCGGGGTCGGACCAGGGGACCGGTCCATTGAGGACGAAGTCGACCTTGGCAGCGGCGTTGCCGTGTTTGAAGCTGCGCAGGGCTTTGTCGACGTGGCTCGGGATGAGGCCGGAGAAGATCTGCGCGGCGTTCAGCGCCGAGGTGTCGAGCAGGTAGGCGCGGGCAGCGGGCATGTCCGATACGTGGTCGATGCGCGCATCCGTGTGCACGGTTCCGCCGTGGGCTTCGAGGTCGGCGACGAGGTAGTCGATGATCGACTGCGATCCGCCGATGGGGGAGGGCCAGCCGCCCGCGTGGGCGACGGTCGAGAGCATCGTGGCCGTGGCCGCGGTGCCCATCGCCGGCAGCCCACCGATTGCGTGCGCGGCGACGCCGGTGAACAGGGCCTGGGAGGATTCGTGGGAGAGCGGAATGTTCCACGCGGGACTGGCCTGGGACAGGAGCCGCAGGCCGAACTTCACGACGTTCGCGATGCCGGGAAGATCGCGCAGGGTCTCTGGCACAGAACGTTTGTCACCGAGGGAGAGCCAGATCGCGTCATCGACCCGGTCGAGCAGCGGAGCGAAGAAACGCCGCCATTCCGGTCCTGCCGCGCCGAGGTGGTCGACCGTCTTTTCGAGATCGTGGAAGGCCAGCGCGGCGGGTTTGCCGTCGAGGGGCTGGGCGTAGGAGATCTCGGGGGTGGTGAACTCGAGGCCGCGGGCACGCAGGTCGAAGTCGACGAAGAAGGGGCTGGCGATGGCCAGTGGGTGGACGGCCGAGCAGATGTCATGAGTGACGCCGGGGGCCAGACCGAGGTCGAGGGTGCGGGCGCCGCCGCCGATCGTCGGCTGAGCCTCGTAGACTTCGACGCTCAGCCCGGCACGGGCCATGGTGACGGCGGCGGCCATGCCGTTCGGGCCGGATCCGATGACGACTGCATCTACACCTGTGCTCATGGGGCCAGTCTAGGGGAGGAACGGCGCGGCCTATTTTCGATCGTCAGCCTCGTGGGACGCGTTTTTCTTCTTGTCGACGACGATCGACACCAGCACCAAAAGCAAGAGCACCGAAATTGAGCTGATCCAAGTGCTGGTCAGACCAGCGTTTGTTGAGACAGCGCCGATGGCAACGAGCACGGCCGTCAATGTCAGATAGACATATCGACGGTCGTTGAATTGTTCGTTCGTGTTGTCGCCGGCCGCGAGTGCGAGGGCTATCGCTGCGCTGAGCACCAGCGGAGCGAACTGAGTGATCGGAATTACTCCGTCCATCACCGGAATGATGATGCCGAATGCGAGAAAGGCGCAATCGGCAACGAGCAGCATCACCATTCCGGCCCGGTACGTCGTCAGCCCGGCGAATCTCATTCTGCGATTCCGCAGCCGTAGACATCGTCGAAGAACGCGCATTCGAGGTCGACGGCGTGCCGCCACACGCGGGTCAGGGACTCGGCGGCTTCGGCGTCGCCGGAGGGGAAGACGCGTTCGAGTTCGTCGACGAGGAACTGCACCCACCCGTGAAAGGCCTCGCCTCGGTGGAGATCGATCCAGCCTCGGTGAATATGTCGCGGCGGCATGTCCTTCCGGGACTCGGCCCAGTCGAGATAGAGCCATTCGGCGACAACGAGGACGACGAGCAGCTGCGGATACGACGCCGAAGCGACTGACGAGTCCATGAGATTGCGGAACCCAACCGTCGGGGCGGTCAGTTCCGGGTGGAGATAATCGGCTGTATCGACTCCCAATTCGGCGAAGGAGTCGACGAAATAGGTGTCCTCATCGGCGACGAGCATTCCCAGCTGTCGGGCGAACCGCAGCTTCGCCTCGAGTTCATCGGCGTGGGCCACGCACGCGCCGAGCATCGACAGAAACGACTCGAAGAACTGATAGTCCTGCACCAGATAGTCGCGCATCACTGCGTCGTCGATGCTGCCGGCGAAGAGCTCCCGGACGAACCGGTGATCGACGGCTCCCGCCCACTGCCGGCTGGTCGAACTCACCAGTGCTGATACCGCTCCGTCGGCGTCCACGGTGATCGATGTGTCGAAATCTGTGGTGGTCATTGCTTGTCCACTCCCTCCGCCGGTGTTCACCGGATCAGGTTCAAAGGGTCTGCATGCGCACTCTCAGCGCCGGTCCTTTCGGCGCTCCCCTGTAGCACTTCGACACTATCATCGGGATAAGGTGTGCTGTCAGAGCGAACGGGCCAGGGCTGGCAGATCAGGGCCGGTCGGGCCAGGGCTGGCAGATCAGGGCCGGTCGGGCCCGGACCGGCGGATCAGGGTCGGCCGTTCCAGATCGCGATTGTCGAGCACCCATGTGGCGTTTTCCCACGGAGCAGCCTCGGCGAAGTAGAGTCGCTGACCACCGACGTAGCGGAGATTCGACTCATCCTCGGGATCGGTATCGAACCGTCCGGCAAATCGCTCGTTTCCTCGTGGGACCGAGACTTCAAACGGAACATCGACCCAGATGCTCGCATCCCAGAGATCCACAAGCTCGGGACGATGGAGGAAGATTCCCTCGACCAGGAGGACGCAGTCGTTCGGCAGGCTCCGAGGTTCGGGCGCTATCGGCCGATCCTTGTCGACGTCCCACACGGCTGGAACGACCGAGTCGCCTCGTCGAAATGGTTCGACGACGGATTCGACGAAGGCTCCGTAATCATAGGAACGGCGATAGAAGGTGTCTGGCCCCTTGCCTTGGGCGTAGCGAATCGCCCGAGGGAAGTGGAAGCCGTCGATGCTGATGGCGGTGACCCGGCGGTCGGAATCTTGTCCAGGAACGTCCGCAGCGGTCTTGGCCAAATTCACGAGCTCGTGAGCGAGCATCGTCTTCCCCGCACCGTCGACCCCATCGAGGGCCACGAGAGCGCGTTGCCTAGGCCGGACTACGCGGAGATCGGCGAGCAGGTGACGTAGGACCGTGTCCCGGGACCTCACCGGGCTGTGGACCCGGCGGGGGATACCGACTGTGGGGCCGCCTCGGCGAGGGTGTCGGCGATGAAATCGGCGATACGGTCCGCGGCAGGCTGACGACCTGCCGACTGTTCGGCGGACTCGACGGACGGGTTGTAGTTCGTGTTCGTGTTGATGTCGTAGACGACCTGACGGCCGTCGGCGGTCTCGATGAACTCGACGCCGGCGATCTCGATGCCGAGGTCGGCCAACAACGTTTCGAGCCGAGCGATGAGCGGTGTTCCGGCCGTGATCTCCTCACGGCGGGCGAACTGGGGGACCGCCTCGACGTCGGGATCGGCCCCGGCACTCGGAATCGTGCAGGCATCGGCCGGGCACAGCTCGAACGACCCACCTGAGACGTCGACGCGCACCGCATAGTGGAAGCGTCCGCAGATGAATTCGGCACGGGTGATGAACGGCTGAGCTGGCTGCACATACTCCTGGATGAGGGTGATGCCGTCGATCGGCGCATTCGCTCCACCGGGCGCGAACTCATCGGCGACCGCCTCGAGCTCGGCGTGGGAGTCGAAGCGACGCACACCGAGGCCCTTGCCGCCCTGATTGTGCTTCGTGATGAATGGGGGAGTGAAGCCGGCCGCGGCGTCGACGAGCGCCCGCGGTCCGAACGCGGCGACGGTGCGCGGAACATCGAAGCCCCGGCCGGCCAGCTCGCGATGCTGACGGACCTTGCTCACCTCGAGCTCGTAGACATCGCGTCCGTTGATGACTCGGCGGCCGGCGGCGGCGAGCCAGTCGAGGACCGCACGCCCGTACTCCTTCACATGCGGATCGGTCCGGGTGTGCGCCGACGCCGACAGCCGCGACCAGAAGATCCCCTGTGGAGGCTCGGCGTCGAGATCGATCGTGGTCTCGGGCAGCAGCCATTCGACATGGGCGACGCCGAGGCGGTCGAGCGCATCCGTGAACGGAGCGATCCATTCCGGATTGTCGTGGATGATGTGCACCGCCGGACCGTCGCCGACGGGCAGGGCATGAGAACTCATCGCGAACCTTTGCTCGGGGTGCCGGCGCGATCGCTCGCCCGGCGGATCTGCTCAACGAGCCTACGCCACCCCGACCGTCGTTGGCCCCTTCGTCATGTCCGTGCTGCGGCGTAGACTCAGGTCATGGCTATCGCAAAGCAACCTGTGGTCGTACTCGATGCTCCCGACGCCGCCGAACTCGCAGAGTTCTACGGGCAGCTCCTCGATTGGAAGGTCGCGGTCGAGGAGGACGGCACCTGGGCGGAAGTCACCTCCGATTCCTGGCCCCCGCTGTGCATTCAGCAGGTCGAGGACTATCACGCGCCCAGCTGGCCCGGTCAGGCCCACCCTCAGCAGATGCACCTCGACGTCATCGTCGACGACCTCGATGTTGCTGAGAAATCCGTGCTCGAGATCGGTGCGGGCAAAGCCCCCGAACAGCCCGGCGAGACGTTCCGGGTTTTCCTCGACCCTGCCGGTCACCCGTTCTGCCTATGCAAGGGATGACCGGCCCCGCCCAGAGCTGATCCGGAGAGACCATCGGCGCTGACACGCGCCGGCTCAGACCAGGTCGGCCTCCTCGTTGAGCTCCTGGGCGAGGTCCTTCGCCTCTTCCTTCGACGCCGCCGACGGAGTCGAACCCCACAGCGGACGACGATTGCTCTCAGGCACGAAGTGGATCGTGACGAGCCCGATGACTCCAGCGGCCATGAGGTAGATCGCCGGCCACATGAGGAATCCGGTGGCGTTGATGAGCGAGGTCATGACGAACGACGTCGTGCCGCCGAACAGCGAGATCGAGACGTTGAACGCGATCGCCAGTGCACCGGCGCGGACCATCGTCGGGAACAGCGACGGCAGAGTCGAGGGCATCGTAGCGCTGAAGCAGATGAGGCTGAGCCCCATGATGAGCAGGCCGAGGAAGACCACGAAGTCGTTGTGCCCGCGGATGAGCCACAGTGACGGGAACGAGAGCACGATGAGCGAGAGCGCTCCCGCGCGCACAACGGCCTTGCGGCCCAGCCTGTCCGAGAGCTTGCCGATGACCGGGATCAGCGCCAGACAGCAGGCCATGACGATGATCTGCAGGACCTGCGAGGTCAGTTCTGAGACTCCGCCGCTGCCCTGGAGGTCTTCGACCATCGGGAAGTACACGGGAATGAAGGAGGTGAGCATGTAGTTCGTCACGTTCCAGGCCAGCACCAGACCACAGCAGGCCAGCAGGTTCGGCCACAGCTTGAAGATCTTCTTGAACTCGCCCTTAGCGTGGTTCTTCTGCTCCTCCTGTTCGGAGAGCTTCTCCATCTCCTTGTAGGCAGGAGTATCCGCGAGCTTCGTGCGCAGGTAGACGCCGATGAAGCCGAGAGGCAGAGCGACGAAGAACGGGATCCTCCAGCCCCACGACTCGAGGAACTCGGGAGTCGAAACAGCCTGCATGATCGTGGCGACGAGTGCACCGAGGACGTAGCCGGTGAACGTTCCGACCTCGAGCAGGCTGCCGAGGAAGCCGCGGCGCCGGTCGGGTGCGTATTCGGCGATGAAGGTCATCGCATTCGAGTACTCGCCGCCGGTGGAGAAGCCCTGGAGCAGACGGCAGGCCAGCAACAGGAACGGTGCCCAGAGGCCGACGGTCGCATAGTCGGGGATGACACCGATGAGGAAGGTGCCGGCGGCCATCATGATCATCGTCATCGCCAGCACCTTGTTGCGCCCGATCTTGTCGGCCAAAGGGCCGAACACCAGACCGCCGAGCGGACGGACAAGGAAGGCGACGGCGAAGAGTCCGGCGACGATGACGGTCCCGATCGGTCCTGAGTCCTCCGGCAGGAAGATTCCCTCAATCACGACGGCGAGGTAGCCGTAGACACCGAAGTCGTACCATTCGGTGATGTTGCCGATGGCCGCGGCGCCGATGGCCCGCTTCGTGACGTCGGGCTTGGTCACTGTGATCTCTTCCGGCCGCCACCGCCGGCGGACATTATCCGGTCCGAACATGTCCCTCCCTCCGATTGCCGGTGAGAGGCTTGCGGGAACGCGACCCGGGCGCGAATCCACAGAGTGTGAGAATCACGCGCAGTCGTCTCCGCGAGCCCCTCATCGTTCTGGTTGATGTCGTTGTTCTCAGCCGGGTCGCCCCGACGAAAAACACCACTCAAGGCTAGCCCTCTCAGCTCTCATGGCAACCCCGATTGCGCGGGAACCCCCGATTCCGAGGTTGTGAACAGCCCGTCGCAGGTCCGTCTAAAGTGGTTCCATGCGCCTTCTCACCAGCTTTGATGATCGTGATCCCGTTCCCTGGGCCAACGGTGCCGGGGAGACGACCGAGCTCGTCTCCCTCGCCGACTCCGAGAATCTGACCCCGCTTGCGCGGCCGTGGCGACTGAGCATCGCACGGCTCGATCGCACCGCCGAGTTCTCCGTCCTGCCAGGGATGGAGCGCACCTTCCTGCCCACCGCCGAGGTGGTGCTGTCCGTCGACGGTCGAACACACCGCATTCCCCGGCTGACTCCGCTGCGCTTCCGCGGGGACCGAGCCGTCGTGCTCACTGAACTGGGTGAGCCGTGCTTCGCAGTCAATCTCATAGTCGCTCAGTCGGATTCGGTCGACCCGCCTCGGCGAGAGCTGGCGATGATCGGCCCCGACGAGGAACACGCAGTGAGGGCGGACGACGGCGCCGCCTTCCTCCTCACCCTCGCGTCGAGCCCGGACCGCCCGCGTTTCCAGCTGTTCGAACTCACCGGTTCCGACGGTCCGGCGGACCGCCTCGGCGGAGTCCTCCTGCGTTGAGGGAAGACGGGGCCCACACCGCTGGGGAAATGGTGTGAAGCGCGTGTCTGCCGCATCACACCGGTCGTCGTTTTCGCAGGTCAACACGCCTATCCGCGGTCGGGTGGGTCAGCGATCTCCCAGACTGCGAGGGGGTGGGTCAGGATGCCCGCACACTCGAGTCCGATACTGGTGAGAAGTACGTGTTTATGGAGGACCATTGGCATCGAATCACGGCGAAACCGACCAGACGGACAAGCAGCGGACGACTCCCGGCAGTGAGGCTCCGACGAGCGCGCCGCGGCACTCTCAGACTCTGCCGCTCATCACCGAGGAGATCGCGGAGAGGCCTCGTGCCGAGGCGGCGCCGACCGAGCATGTCACTACTCCGGTGATGCCGCCCAATCCGATCCGCAGTGACGATCGGACCGGAGCAAGTCCGGCGAGGAGCGTGTCGGCGGAGACCGTGGGCACCGAGGACGGGCAGCGGACCGCCTCGGTGCCGTCGGGGGACGGAAGCCCGGCGAGAGAAGCGACTGGCGGTGCCGACGAGAAGAAGTCCGAAGGGCGCATTTCGGCCACCCAGCTGATCGCGGGTGCCGGTGCCGCGGCGACCTCCTCGGTCATCGGCGGTCAGCTCGGCGTCGCCGGCACCGTCGTCGGCGCGGGCATCGCGAGCATCGTCACCGGTCTCGCCGTCACCCTCTACGGCCGCAGCCTCGACAAAGGCAAAGAGAAGATCCAAGAGGTCGGCTCCAAGCTGGCCCCGGCCGTCAAGGCGAAGATCGCAAAGAACCCCACCGCGAAGACCGCAACTGTCGATCAGACACTTGCCGAGGATTCGGCCTTCGCCCCGCCGGAGCCCACCGGTGGCCATGCGACTGCATCAGCCGCCTCGGCGCCGGATGACAGAACAGCCGAGGACGGCGACGGCAGTGAAACCGAGAGCGAGCCCCGCTCCTGGTGGCAGAAGCTGCGTCGGAAACGGGTCCTCTACCCGTTGACGATCGGCGTTGCTGCCTTCGGAATCGGACTCGGTGCGGTCGTTGTGGCCGAGAACTTCACCGAAGCCGATATCTCACCAGGCACCTCGCAGATCTCACGATCGGTGACCGGGCAGTCGACGAACGACGAATCCGTCACCGACGACGGGGCCTCGGACTCCGGAAGCAGTGGAAACGAATCGTCGAGCGGATCCGGGTCGGGCGCCGACGGCGGTCAGAGCTCATCGAACAGCGGATCGAACACCCAGAACGGTCAGTCCACCTCGGCGGGGGAGACCGACACCGAAGGTGCGGCCGAGGGCCAGGACTCTCAGGGCACGGACACGACGACGGGCACGAGCGATTCCACCGGCAGCTCGACGAGCACCGACGGCACCGAAACGAGCAGCGGTTCCACCTCGACCGATGGCACCGGCACCACCGGGGACACCAGCGGCGGGACAAACAGCAGCACAGGCTCCGGATCCGGCTCGGACGGGTCGGGCAGCGGTTCCGGCAGCGGCTCGTCGGGTTCGGGCGGATCCGGAACCGGCGGCTCGACCGGCGGTTCCGGTGGTGGGTTGGCCGCCTCGGCGGAGGGGTGAGCCGGACAACGTCGAGGACGGGAATTTAGACAGCCCACCCTTGGTTGTATGAAGTAGAGAACATCGCTAGGTTGAAACCAACTCCGACAGTGTTCTGCCGAAGTCGGGATAACGAGACTGGGCGAACGGCGCTCAGCCGATCGATCAGCTGCACCGGCGGGAACCGCATCTCACCGGTGGCCGTGATCGCGGGCTGGGCGACGACGCCTGAAATCAAACGGTTGAAGGAGATGTTATGACGCAACATACAGATCATGAATATGCCGGTCACGACAATACGAAGGCATCGACGACCGAGTCCGGTGCGCCGCGGGAATCCGATGCTCACTCGCTGAGTGTGGGCGCGAACGGGCCGCTGCTGCTCCACGATGTGGCTCTGGTTGAGAAACTTGCTCGCTTCGACCGTGAGCGTGTTCCCGAGCGCAGCCCCCACGCCAAGGGATCCGGCGCATTCGGTGAGCTCGAAGTCACCGAAGACGTCTCCAAGTACACGAAGGCCGACTTCCTGCAGCCGGGCAAGAAGACCCCGATGCTGGCCCGCTTCTCCACCGTCGCCGGTGAACTCGGCTCGCCCGACTCCTGGCGCGACGTGCGCGGATTCGCACTGAAGTTCTACACCGAAGAGGGCAACTTCGACATGGTGGGCAACAACACCCCCGTGTTCTTCGTCCGCGATCCCATGAAGTTCCCCGACTTCATCCACTCGCAGAAGCGCACCCCCGATTCGGGTCTGCGCAGCAACAACATGCAGTGGGACTTCTGGTCGCTCTCGCCAGAGTCGGCTCACCAGGTCTCCTACCTCATGGGACCCCGCGGCCTGCCCAAGAGCTGGCGCCACATGAACGGCTACTCCTCGCACACCTACATGTGGGTCAACGCCGAGGGAGAGAAGTTCTGGGTCCAGTACCACTTCCACACCGACCAGGGCGTGGAGAACATGAGCAACGAGGAAGCCGGTCGGATGGCTGGCGAGGACGCGGACATGCACCGTCGCGATCTGTTCGATGCCATCGAGCGCGGGGACTACCCGTCCTGGACCTTCAGCGTGCAGATCATGCCGTACGAAGAAGCCAAGGACTACCGCTTCAACCCCTTCGACCTGACCAAGACCTGGTCGAAGAAGGACTACCCGCTCATCAAGGTCGGCAAGTTCACCCTCAACGAGAACCCCTCGAACCACTTCGCGCAGATCGAGCAGGCTGCCTTCAGCCCCTCGAACACCGTGCCGGGAACCGGGCTCTCGCCGGACAAGATGCTGCTGGGACGTGTGTTCTCCTACCCGGATGCACAGCGCAACCGCATCGGCACGAACTTCAACCAGCTGCCGGTCAACGCCCCTGTCACGAAGACGAATTCGTATGACAAGGAAGGCCAGATGCAGTACCACCACTCGGGTAATGCACCGGTCTACGCCCCGAACTCGTACGGACGTTCCTTCCAGGACGAGCAGGGACCGGTCGACAACGGCTGGGAGGCCGATGGCGAGCTGGTCCGCAGCGCCTACAGCCTGCACGCCGAGGACGACGACTTCGGCCAGGCACACACCCTGGTTCGCGAGGTCTACTCCGAGGAGGAGCGCCAGGGGCTCATCGAGACTGTGGCCGGCGCACTCTCCGACGGAGTCGAGGAGCCGGTGCTGTCGAACGCGATCCAGTACTGGAAGAACATCGACGCCGAGGTCGGCGCTGCCATTGAGGCCAAGGTCAAGGGCTGAACCAGCCTGAGATCTTGAGCGCCTGACGCATCGAGCGCTCGGCACAAGACGGCGGCCCGGAACCTCCCCACCGCGGGAGCGTCCGGGCCGCCTTCTCTTTTCCTCTCTTCCAATTACTACCTGACGGCGGCGCAGCAACCTCGCGCCAGGTTGCTGCGCCGCCGTCAGGTAGTTCGTGGAGTCAACTGAGGTGGGCGGCGCGTTGGGCGATGCGACCGCCGGCGAGGACCATCTCGACCTGACGCGGCGACAGGCCATGGCGGAACTCGAACTTTCGGCCGGCCGCCTCGGCGGTGATCGTCGTCCCTTCACCGAGCTCATCGCGCAGACCACGGAACTCAAGCACATCACCCTGGGACAGGGATTCATAGTCGGCCTCGTTCGTGAACTCGAGAGCGAGGACGCCGAAGTTCGCGAGGTTCTGCCAATGGATCCGCGCCAACGATTTCGCCACCACGACCCGCAGGCCGAGATAGCGTGGAGCGATGACCGCATGCTCGCGTGAGGACCCCTGACCGTAGTTGTCCCCACCGACGATCGCGTGCCCTCCGTCGTGCTCGGCGGCGCGGGTGGCATAGGTGTCATCGACCTGGATATAGACGAACTCGGAGATCTTCGGGATGTTCGACCGGTACGGCAGAACGCGGGATCCGGCGGGCATGATCTCGTCGGTGGAGACGTTGTCGCCGACCTTGAGCAGGATCTCCAGATCGATGTCATCGGGCAGCGGTTCGAAGTCCGGCAGGGTCGAGATGTTCGTTCCTTTGACGAGCTCGACCGACCGGGCTTCCTCCGGTTCCAGCGGTGGGACGAGCATCTTGCGGTTCGCGGAGTACTTCTCGGGCAACCGCACCTCGGGATAGTCAATGTCGAGATCGCGAGGATCGGTGATCTTCCCAGTCAGCGCGGCAGCGGCCGCGGTCTCCGGCGAGCACAGCCACACGGCGTCCTCGTCGGTGCCGGACCGGCCGGGGAAGTTCCTCGGCATGGTGCGCAGACTGTTGCGCCCGACCGCAGGAGCCTGACCCATGCCGATGCAGCCCATACATCCGGACTGGTGGATCCGGGCCCCGGATCCCACCAGAGAGGTCAGCCACCCGCCGGCGATGAGGTCGGCAAGGACCTCCCGTGAGGTGGGATTGATGTCGAGTGAGATCTGCTGGTGGATCTGGCGGTCGGCAAGTGTTTCGGCGACGACGGCGAAATCCCTCAGACCCGGGTTCGCCGAGGAGCCGACGACGACCTGGAAGACGTCTTCGCCGGCGACCTCGCGCACCGGAGTGACATTGCCCGGCGACGAAGGTGCGGCGATGAGTGGCTCGAGCTGGGAGAGGTCGATGACGTCGGAGAGGTCGTATTCGGCGCCCTCATCGGCCTCGATGCGCGTGAAATCCTCACCGCGGTCGACGGCTTCAAGGTAGTCGCGGACGGCATCGTCGGCGGGGAAGACCGTGGCGGTGGCGCCGAGCTCGGCACCCATATTCGCAATCACGTGACGGTCCATGGCCGTGAGGTTCTTCAGTCCGCCCCCGTGATATTCGATGATCTTTCCGACTCCGCCCTTGACGCCGTGGCGACGCAGCATCTCGAGGATGACGTCCTTGGCCGAGACCCAGTCGGGCAGGGTGCCCGTGAGCTCGACGCCCATGATCTGCGGCGCGCTGATGAAAAGGGGCTCACCGGCCATAGCCATGGCGATCTCGAGCCCACCGACGCCGATGGCGAGCATTCCCAGGGCGCCGGCAGCGCAGGTGTGCGAGTCGGAACCGATGAGAGTGGCTCCGGGCTTTCCGAATCGTGACTGGTGAACGGGGTGGGATACGCCGTTGCCGGCAGGGGAGAACCACAGACCGAACCGTGCCGCGGCAGAGCGGAGGAACTCGTGGTCCTCCGGGTTCTTCTCATCGGTCTGCAGCAGGTTGTGATCGACGTACTGCACGGACAGTTCCGTGCGGATGCGGTCGAGGCCGAGCGCCTCGAGCTCGAGCATGACCAGGGTGCCCGTCGCATCCTGGGTGAGAGTCTGGTCGATCCGGATCCCGAGTTCGTTTCCGGGAGCGAGCTCCCCGGACTCCAGATGTGACCGGATGAGCTTCTGAGCAACGTTCTCAGCCATTGTCCGCCTCCTTCGGCAGTCAGCGATCCACCGAAGCCACTCGGTTTGCGGTGGTCAATCCACGCTAGTCCTCGACCGACGGGTTCTCAAGGTCGGTCACCTCCTGCGACCGGGTTTGCGCGTCTCAGAACTACCCGACGGCGGCTCACCAACCTCGCGCGAGGTTGCTGAGCCGCCGTCAGGTAGCAATTGGGGACTGTTGGGATTGGGCGGTGAGGAGGATACTGGGACTATGCCGGAGCTGCCCGAGGTCGACGCGCTGGTCGACTTCCTGCGTCCGCGGCTGGTCGGGGACTTCGTCACCCGCGCGGACATCGCCGAGCTCAGCCTGCTCAAGACCGTCGACCCGAGCATCGATGCGCTCGCCGGACTTGAAATCACCGAGGTGGCCCGCCGTGGGCGAGCCCTCATCATCGGCTTCGACGGACTTAACCTGGTCTGCCGGTTCGCCCGAATGGGCTGGCTGAACTGGCACGACACCGCACCGAGTGGTCCGATCCGGATGGGCAAAGGGCCGTTGGGAATGCGCGTAGCCCTGGCCTCGGGAGCCGCCTTCGACCTCATCGAACCCGGATCGAAGAAGAACGCCGCCGTCTCCCTCGTCCGCGACCTCTCCGAGGTGCCCGCCCTCGCATCGCTCGGCCCCGACGCCCTGAGTCTCACCGTCGACGAACTCGCCGCGGCACTGTCCGAGTCGACCTCCCGGATCAAAACGGTCCTCGAAGATCAGAGAATCATCTCGGGCCTCGGCAATGCCTATACCGATGAGATTCTCCACGCTGCGAAGCTCTCCCCGTTCGCAACCGCGAAGACCGTCGACCCGCAGACGTTGCACACCGCCATCCATGAGGTGCTCGATGTCGCTCGCACAGCCCTCATCGGCCTGCCGCCGGGCAAGATCAAAACCGCGAAGAAACGCGGATTCTCCGTTCACGGCCGCACAGGTGAGTCCTGTCATGTCTGCGGGGAGATCATCGCCGAGGTGTCCTTTGCCGACAAATCCCTCCAGTACTGCCCCGGCTGTCAGACCGGCGGAAGGAAGCTCTCCGACCGTCGAATGGACCGCCTCCTCAAGTGATGCGCCTCCTCAAGTGAGGTCCGACCACCGGCATGGACGGCACCATCGACAGGATCTGTACCGCGCTCACCGCACTCTCACGCTGGGCGGAGGCGAAAATGGCGGTCGGCGATGCCATGGGCACGCAGGGCCACCTCGGTGATGGCGGTGAGGAACTCATCCCGGGATGATCGCTCATCGGCGGGAGTGTGAATGCGCTGCACGAGCGTCTCGGTGATTCCGCCGACGAGGACGATGCTTGTGAGGTCATTCGACGCCGCCGGCGCGGTCAGGCCGTAGGCGTGATCGAGTTCGTCGAAGGCTCCCTGCACCGAGGCGGCCAGCAGTCGCATCGTCTGATGACGCCGTTCCTCGAGTGAGTCGCAGATGCCGACGGCTTCGACCTCGAGGACGCGAGCCTTGCGCTCGTCATCGAGCATCGGCGACAGGGCCGCGCCGACGATCAGCCTGGCAGCTTCGGCCAAAGTGGCGTCAGAGGGGATCTGCGCCTCGTCGAGGACCGTGGTGATCTCCTCGTTGAGTTCGATGTAGAGGTCCTCGAGAAGACTCTCCTGAGTCGGGAAGAGCTCGTAGAAGGACCGGCTGGAGACCCCCGACTCCTGACACAGGGCTTGCACCGAGGTCTTGCGGAACCCGATCGTTCCATAGAGCTCGAGCGCCGCGTCGAGCAGGCGCGTACGACGCGCCGAATCCCGTTCCGACCGCAGGGTGCCGTGCCAGCGACGTGGGGAAGAAGGCTGGGCCGGAGAAGAATCCATCCTCCCATTATAGTGAAAATTCATATTTTCACTGGCATACTCTGTGACATGGCTTACATGATTCGACAAGGTCGTCGCGCACCGGCCCCCACCGCCCCGGTCGCCCCGGACCCTTCTCTGCCGAAGGTCTGCATCATCGGAGCGGGATCCTCCGGCATCGCCGCCGCGAAGACGCTCTACACCTCGGCCATCCCCTTCGACTGCTTCGAAAAGGGCAGCGAAATCGGCGGCACATGGCTCTTCGACAACCCCAATGGTCAGAGCGCCTGCTACGAGACCCTGCAGATCAACACCTCGTGCCCGCGCATGGCCTTCTCCGACTTCCCGATGCCCGAGCACTACCCGCACTACGCCAGCCACGATCAGGTCTTCGACTATTTCCGTGACTACGTCGACCACTTCGGATTCGGTCACACGATCACCTTCAACACCGAAGTCACCGATGTTCGCCGAGGCGGCCGTGGCGGTTGGGATGTCGACATCAGATCCGGAATAGGTCAAGATGCCGTGTCGGAGACCCGGCACTACGATGCCGTGATGGTCGCCAACGGCCACCACTGGGATGCCCGCTGGCCCGACCCTGCCTACCCGGGGGACTTCGCCGGCGAACAGATCCACGCCCACGACTACCGCAGCGGTGACCAGCTCGAGGGACGTGATGTGGTCGTCGTCGGTGCCGGCAACTCGGCCATGGACATCGCCGTCGAAGGCTCGCGCCGGGCGAACAACGTCACCCTCTCGATCAGACGCGGCCAATGGGTGATGAAGAAGACGATCATGGGCATGGCGGCCGACCAGATCGTCCTGCCCGGGTGGGCCCCGTGGTGGATGACCTCGGCCCGGCTGCGCCTCGGCGCGATCCTCTCCGGCGGGTTGAAGAAATACGGACTGCCGGTGCCCGGCCACACGCCGGGCCAGTCCCACCCCGTGCAGTCGGATGCCATCCGGGATCGCCTCAAGGCCGGTGCCGTGACGGTGCGTCCCGGGATCGAACGCCTCGAGCGCGACCGCGTCGTCTTCACCGACGGAACCTCAGCCCCGGCCGACCTCATCGTCTGGGCCACCGGGTACCGGGTGTCGTTTCCGTTCCTGTCCTCCGACGTCGTCGATGTCGCGAACAACGACCTGCCGCTGTGGAAGCGGTGTGTCCACCCCGACCGGCCGGGTCTGTTCTTCATCGGCCTGCTCCAGCCGGTGGGTGCGGTCATGCCGCTGTCCGAAGCCCAGTCGAAGCTGGTGGCGAAGATCCTCACGGGATCCTGCGAACTGCCGAGCCGTCGGGACATGGTCAGACAGATGGCTCGCGATGACTGCCGGAACAAGAAGCAGTTCTACGATTCGCCCCGGCACACGATGGAGGTCGACTTCGACCACTACCTGTGGGAGATCGACCGGGAGATGAAGAAGGGATCGATCGCCGCATGAAACGCTTCGGCACGACCCGCGGGAAGATCGTCGCCGTCACCGGAGGGGCACGCGGAATCGGCAAGGCGATCGCCGCACAGTTCACCGCGGCCGGCGCTCGAGTCGCCATCGGCGACCGCGACCTCGAAGCGGCCGAGGACACCGCCGCGGAACTGGGAGTGCGCGCCTTCGGCCTCGACGTCACCGATCCGGACTCCTTCGCCGATTTCCTCGAATTCGTCCGCCGCGATCTCGGCCCCGTCGATGTGCTCGTCAACAATGCCGGCATCATGTGGGTCGGTTCCTTCGACGAGGAACCGAACGGAGCGGCTCGCGCTCAGCTCGAGGTCAACCTCCTCGGCGTCATCAACGGAATCAAGACCGCAGCACCTGCCATGCGCGAGGCCGGGCACGGTCATCTCATCACGGTCGCCTCGGCGGCATCGATCCTGCCCACCCCGGGCGAGGCGACATACGCGGCGACCAAACACGGAGTGCTCGGCTACCTCAAGGCTGTGCGCACGGAGATGCGCGGTACCGGGGTGCACTTCACCGCCGTCATGCCCGCCGTCGTCGACACCGTCCTGGCCGCGGGGACCGGCACCGGTGCGGGTCCGCTGCTGCGTCCCGACGATGTCGCGGTCGCCGTCGTCCGTGCGGTCGCCCGGCCCCGTTTCGAGATCACCGTACCCGGCTTCATCGGTCCCGTGACCCGCCTGGCCGATCTCCTGCCGCAGCCGGTCAGGGACCGTATCTTCGGGGCCATGGTGCCCGACCAGGTCGCGCAGGTGAGGGCCGACGCCCGCACCGGTTACGAGGTCGCGGCGTTCACGACCTCCCGCGCGGGGCGCGGTCAGGGGTGGGCCGCCTCGGCGGAATAGTCCTCCAGATCTATCCGTTGTGCAGAGGTGCGGGCCATCTGAGGCCCGGACATTCTGCGAATGGAGGAAAATTTGACGTCACGGAAGCAGATCCCCGGCACCGACCTGTCCGTCTTCCCGATCAATCTCGGCACGAACACCTTCGGGTGGACGGCCGATGAGGCGCAGTCCCATGCCGTCGTCGACGCCTTCGTGGCAGGCGGCGGCAATTTCCTCGACACCGCCGAGTCCTACCCTGCGTGGGTGCCCGGCAACACCGGCCGCGAATCCGAGGCCATCATCGGCACCTGGTTGGCCTCGCGGGGCAACCGCGATGACGTCGTCATCGCCACGAAGGTCGGCGACCATCCCGAGCACAAGACGCAGGATCCCGAATATATCCGCACCGCCATCGACGCCTCACTGGAGCGTCTGCAGACCGATCACGTCGACCTCTACTACGCCCACCGTGACGATGAGGTGACCCCCATCGCCGAGGTGGCCCGCGTCTTCGATGAGATCGTCCGTTCCGGTAAGGCCAAGCACACCGCGGTGTCGAACTATTCGCCGGCGCGTCTGGCCGGGTGGTTCGCAGCGGCTGAGGACGAAGGGCTGGTCAAGCCGGTCGCGATCCAACCGCAGTACAGCCTCGTCTATCGGCGGGAGTTCGAGACCGATCTGCGCCCAATCGCCGAGCGGCGGGATCTCGCGGTGTTCTCGTACTTCAGCCTTGCCGCCGGCTTCCTCACCGGCAAATACCGCACCGAAGCCGACCTCGAGGGGGCCGATCGGGGTGGCATGGTGCAGGGATATTTCAATGCCGAGGGGCTTAAGGTCGTCGACGATCTCGTCGCGATCGCTGATTCGCACGATGTCGCTCCGACGACTGTGGCGCTGTCCTGGCTGCTGGCTAAGGGCGTGACGGCGCCGATCGCCTCGGCCCGCACACCTGAGCAGCTCGAGGCGGTCATGGCCGCGCCCGGGCTCGAGCTCAGCGCCGACGAGGTCGACCGTCTCGACCGGGCCTCGACACCGTTCGCTGTAGAAGAACCGTCCTGACTTCCCTCCCAATTACTACCTGACGGCGGCTCAGCAACCTCGCGCGAGGTAGCTGAGCCGCCGTCAGGTAGTTCTAGGGGTGTCTCAGGCGACGATTTCGTCCTTGGGCTCGACGGTGTGGGCAATGGCGGCGCCGATGACCGTGCCGATGGCGATCGTGAAGAACGTGGTCGCAGCCGCCAGCATGCTGCCGGCAACCCCAGCGCCGTCACCGAATTCGATCTGTGAGGCATTAAGGAGCCCGAACGACCCGGGGGCGACGACGAGGAACGCGGGCACGAAGCTGATCCGCCAGATCGGGCCTTTCGGCAGGCGCGAGAGCACGACGGCCACCACCGATGCGGTCAGAGCGCCGGCCAGACCGCCGATGGCCGCACCGAATTCGGCACCGATGCCCAGTTGCGCCAGCGCGGCCGCAGCGATGGTGAGGACGATCGGCACGGTGTGCTCGAGCGGAGTGTGCAGATAGATGATGAGGCCCAGCGTCGCGGCGGCCACGCCCAGGGCGGAGAGCCACCATGTCGAGGAGGTGAGCTGGGAGTTCGCAAGCGCCTCGGCGCCGGTGCCAGTGACGACGGCGGCACCGGCGACTCCGGCGATGAACATCGCCAACTGGACGGTGGCCGAGACGAGCCGGGAACTGCCTGCCGAGAGGGCACCGGCGGAGATCTCGGTCAGCCCGGTGACCACGGCGCTGCCGGGCAGCAGCAGCGCCAGGGTGGCGACGATCGTGCGCAGGGGACTGTCCAGCCAGTCGAGTCGGAAGCCGATGAGGATGAGCACCGCGACGATGAACGCCGAGGCGACCGGCAGCAGCGGTCCCAGGCTGGGGTGGCGGGCGTTGACGGCGAGGACACCCGCGACGATGAGTGAACCGAGAGCGGCGAAGGCGAGGTTGACCAGTCCCGGTTCGAGCAGCAGGCACAGCCCGACTCCGACGGGCACCGCGCCGAGGCAGGTCACCCATCCGGGCCAGCGCGGGGGAGTGCCGTAGACCTCGGCCTCGATCATGCGACGAGCGGCGTCGATGCCGAGCCGACGTGACCGCACGGCGTCGACGATGTCGAGCAGCTTCGCTGTCTGGTCGAACCGCAGGTCAGGGCCGATGCGTTCGAATCGGGTGGGACTGCCGGGGCCGATGGTGAGGAAAAGGCCCTTGGGAAGGGCAGCGACATTGATGGACTTCAGGCCGACCGCAGGTGCCAGTCCGGTGAGAGCGTCTTCGACATCGACCGAGGAGATCCCACCGGCGAGCAGCCCCGTCCCGATCGTCACCAGCAGCTCCTGTGCGGGGACGGTCTTTTCGCTTGCCTCGTGCACTCCCAATCCCTCTCGTCTGCAGATCGGCCGACGAAGTAGAAGATACCAGCCTCTTACTACCCGACGGGGGCCCAGCAACCTGGCGCGAGGTTGCTGGGCCCCCGTCGGGTAGCAATTAGGGGAATCAGTGGGCGGCGGGTGCGGTGATTCCTTCGGCGGGGGAGCCGACGAGAGCGGCCGCGGCGCGTTCGGCGATCATGATCGTCGGAGCGTTCGTGTTTCCGGTCGGCACGAGCGGCATGATCGACGCATCGGCCAGCCGCAGCCGGCTCACGCCCCGGACCTCGAACGTGGCCGGGTCGACGACAGCCTCGGCGTCCGTCCCCATCCGGCAGGTCCCGGCTTGGTGATGATAAGTCACAACCGACCCGCGGACATAGTCCTCGAGGTCCTCGTCGGCCACCTCGGGGCCCGGGTGGATCTCGGTGGGCTGCCACGATGACAGCGCCTCGGCGCGCCCGATCTCACGGCACTGCCTCACCGAGGCGACGAGAGCGTCGACATCGGCCTGTGCCGAGAGCACCTGCGGGTCGACGACGAGCGGATCCTGTGGATTCGGCCCGCTGAGCCGCACCTCTCCGCGGCTCTCGGGGCGAACCAGGCCGCCCTGCAGAGTGAATGCTCCGCCGGGTCCTGGTCCGGTCTGCGCGGCCGGCGCCGCATCCTGGGCATACATCGGCACGGAGAAGAACAACGGTTGGGTGTCGGGGACCGGCAGATCCGGTCGGGACTTCGCAAAGAAGTGCACCTCGGCGGGCGCCACCTCTCCCATCGGCACCTCCCGATCTCCGGTGGAGAAGATGACCGGCGAGAGCCAATGATCCTGGAGATTCTTGCCGACGCCCGGCAGATCGACCACCGAGTCGATGCCGACCTCGGCAAGCTCCTCGGCGGGACCGATGCCCGACCGCAGAAGCAGCTCGGGAGAGGCCAGGGCACCTGCGGAGAGGACAACCTCGTCGGCGGACACGGCGCCGACGCGGCCGCGGAAATCAATCTCGAGTCCGGTGACCGTGGTCCCGTCGAGGAGAAGCCGACGGGCGTGCGCGGTGGTGAGAATCGTGAGGTTCTCATCGCCGAGGCGGGGCTTGAGGTAGGCGCGCCATGTGTTGAGTCGTTTGCCGTCGCGGACGTTGAGCTGGATCTTTCCGATGCCTTCGACGGATCCGGAGTTGTAGTCGTCATTGACGGGTATGCCGGTCTGTGTGGCGGCCGTGAACATGTCCTCCTGCAGCGGGTTGCGCGCATAGTCGACGCGCACATCCATCGGACCGTCGGTGCCTCGATTCTCAGCGATGTCGCCGTCGAAGCTCTCGATTGCGGCGAAGACCGGCCAGACCTCGTCCCAGGACCATCCCGGACACCCGGATTCGACCCACTGTTCGTAGTCCCAGGCATCGCCGCGGACCCAGATAACGGCGTTGAGGGCATTCGACCCGCCGAGGACCTTGCCGCGGGGGAGGTGGATGCGGCGGTTCATCGCCGCCGGCTGCGGGGGAGTGTAGTAGTCCCAGTCCTGCTGCGAATGCCAGATCAGGCCGAGGTTGTTGAGATGGTCGATATTCGGATTGGTCTCGTCTCCGCCGGCCTCGACGAGGCAGACCTTCTTTCCGGCATCGAGCAGCCGACGGGTGAGGACGCACCCGGCCGATCCCGCTCCGACGACGACGTAGTCGAATCGCTCGTTCGGGATCTCAATGGGGAACGTGTCCGGGTGGTCTGAGGTGTTCGAGGCCACGGTGCCTGATTCATACTCGGTTGTCATGGCCTCAGGCTAGTGACGTCGGTCACTGGTGAGGAATGCCTGCGGACGAGGTGTGCACGATTCGGCAAGCCGTCGGCGACGGTCGTGCGCGCATCGTCAATTCCGGTCCCACCCGACCTCTCCGTGCTACCCGACGGCGGCCCAGCAACCTGGCGCCAGGTTGCTGGGCCGCCGTCGGGTAGCAATTGGGGAGGTACTGAAAGGCGGGAAGGGTGTGTCGTCGACGGCGAGAATGATTAGGCCCTATCGGATTCCGCCTCGTAAACGAGTCTGCCCTCGAAGTAGGTTCGGCAGACTGTCGTTTCGTGGATCGCTGCAGGGTCGACTGTGAAGAGGTCGCGGTCGAGGACGATGAAATCTGCGGACATTCCGGCTCGCAGCATTCCGGTCTCGTCTCCCAAACCCATGGCCTCAGCAGGGTTTCGAGTAAATGCGGCAATGGCCTGATCGATCGTGAGGGCCTCTTCCGCGTTGAGCTGGCCAGGCACAGTCGAGTCCGGGTTCGCCCGGGTGATGAGAGTGGCCAGGCCGGTCCATGGATCCGGCGTCGGCGCCGCGCAGGGCCAGTCTGATCCGCCAGAGACGGCTGCCCCCGACTCCACCAGCCGGCGCAGCGGCCATGAACGGTCAAACGTTTCCGCTGGTACCTGCTTCTTCATCGACTCCTGCATCACTGACGGAAACCATAGGTACGGTGACGCGTCGGGGACCACGCCGAGTTCGGCGAAACGGTTCAAGTCATCGTCATGGACGAACTCGACGTGAGCGATGTGGAATCTTGCCGTCCATCCCCGCAGCCTGCGTACCTCTTGAACTGCGTCGAGGATCATCCGCACTGCGCCGTCGCCGGTGGCATGGAGCTTCGCATTGAGCCCGCGATCGACGAGCGCGAGCAGTGAGGAAGTGAGCTCGTCGGCATCCCACAGCGGTTCGCCGGTGAAATTCGGATCGTCGTCGGGGTGATTGCACCTGTATGGGTGGATCAGGGCCGCTGTCCGAGTCATCGGCACACCGTCGAGGACATACTTCGCGAAGGTCGGATGCACGTGTTCGGAGTGGTTCTGGTCTCCGACATCGTAGAGTTCTTCGCCGTTGATCCCCTCCTCGAGGAAAGGGCGAGAGGGCATCGAAGCGACCACATGCGCGGTGAGTTCCCCTGCCTCGTCGATGTCGTGGAGAGTGCGCAGGGCGTAATCCATCGTCGCTGATTCCTGCACCGCAGTGATCCCATAGGAATTCAGCGTCTTCACCGCAGTGGTGAAGGCCCGCGCATGAAAATCCGCGATGTCGACGACGGTGTCCATGACGGCTGCTTCCGCCGGACCGCACGCGAGCTCGGTGAGCACACCGTTGAGCCTGCCGTCACGGTCCCGGACATAGGACCCGCCCTTGGGGGCGTGGGATGTCTCATCGATGCCGAGGATCTCGAGAGCCGCAGAGTTCACCCACCGGTTGTGCATCGTGTCGTCACGGAGCAGGACTGGGCGGCCGTCTGCCGCTTCGTCCAGAGTCGCGAGATCCATGTGGGTGAGATCGTCCATGACTGTCGAGCCGACGATCCCGCCCACGACCCACTCGCCGGGAGCCAGATTCTTACTCCAGTCCCGGACCTTGACAGCGATCTCAGCCACATCGTCGCTGGGCAGGACCGGCAGTTCGAAGGCCAACTGTCGTCCGCCGAGCCCGAGGTGGGCATGGACATCGACGAGTCCCGGCATAGCGAAGCTGCCGGCAAGGTCGATGATCTCGGGTTCACTTTGCAATGAGGCCCGAACCTCGTCGAGGGAGCCGAGTGCGCCGATCCTTCCGCTGCTGACGGCGAACGCATCGACGAACGGTTGCTCGGAATCACCGGTGAAGATTCGACCATTGGTGACGATGTACTCCTGCATCGTGCTCATCACTCCTCGCAGCAGTGGCCGCCGGACTCCGGGGCGGGGACGTCGAGGACGGGGGAGCGGTCGAAGAATCCCTCGGGTCGCAGCTTGAAGCCGACGGTGTCGACGGGCATGATCGGCCAGTCCTCGACCCGTGGGAAGTGGGTGAGGCCGAAGCTGTGCCAGACCACGATGTCCTCCCCGTCGACGCTGCGATCTGCCGCCGTCCACGCCGGCAGCCCCGCGTGACCGGGATGCTGGTTCGGGAAATCCCCGGTCGGGTACCGCTCGTCCTCCTGATACTGCGAGACCCACAGCGACTTCGACGCGAACGTGGCACGGCGATGAATCGACGAATCCTCGGCCGCGAGCAACGTGGGCAGGCCCGTCGGGTGCAGTTTGTATCCGACCGGTTCGCCGAGGCGGTTGGTCGACTCCGGGTTCGTCACCACCCATGTCCGCGCCTTCGACTGATCCGCATCCCGCTGCGCAGCCAGTTCGGTCGCCAGGACGGTCCGGGACCGGCTGAACGCATTGCCGCGGGGATTGTCCTGCGAGACCGGCAGACGCACCACGTCCTCCTCCTCGACCCGGCATTTGCCGCCGTCGAGGGCGAAGTCGAGTCGAGCCCCGAAGAGATGCTGGTGGAACGGGGCACCGAGTCCGGGCGCGATCTCCGAGGCGAAATCCGTCGACCCGTTCGGCAGCGCCGAGGTGAAGACGACACCGGTGGCCTTGGCCTCGAACTCGATCGTGCCGTCGAGGTAGAGATACCAGTAGAACCCGTAGTCGTAGTTGCCGACCGTGGTGAAGAACGAGACGACGAAGCGACGGTTGCGCCGGGTATAGGCGACACCCGACCACAGGTCCGAATGCTTGGCCAGAATCGACGCATCCTCCTCGTGCATGCAGATGCCGTTCTTGATCTGCCGAGGTTCGCCGAGGTTGTTCGCCACCCACGGCGACAGATAGGTGATGTCGCCGAGGCAGTCACACCCGAGCTCGAGCGAGTTCGCCCATTGCCCGACGAGGTATTCGCCGGTGTCGAAATAGTTCTGCCACGACCGCACCGGTGAGGGGTCACCATAGGGAACGACCATCTCGGCGATCGCCGCCCGATCGAGGATCGTGCGACGGCGCTCACCGTCGTCGAAGGCGATGTTGTGCAGGACGAGTCCCTCGCGCATGTCGAAGCCGACATCGAACGACCACTTCTCCCACTCGATGTGGTTGCCCTCGGTGACGGTGAAGCTCGGCCCCTCCGGCTGCGTGATGGAGATCGGCTTCTGCGTGGTCCGCACGGGCCCGGTGAGCTCCGGATCCGTGTAGTTCCCGTGCTCGGCCGGCACCGGAACGTTCTCGAGGTCAAGGACCTGGTCGACGGTTTTGTTCGTGACATCGACATAGGCGACGAGTCCGTCGATCGGGTGTGCCCACGCCGAGTCCGACTCATGCTGCTGGTGGAACGCCAGCCCGCGCAGGATCCTCCGTCCCTTCTCCTCCGGGTATTCGAAGACTCCGGCCGACAGCGGCGCCACCCGGACCTCTGCGACGGACAGCCCGCGCCTCTCGATGCTCGCCCGCCACGTCGGATCGGCGGCGAGGACCTCTTCGACGACCTCGAACTCCTCTTCCATGACGGGGAACTCGCCCTCTTCGGTGGAGTCCACCTCGGCGACGGATTCGACCGTCTCACGGGTGGCCGAGACGACGATATCGCGGGCAGTGCCTGCGGACTTGTCGAGGATGAAGGCACGGAAACGGCGATCCACCTCGGCGATGGCTCGCTTCGTACCGCGCAAGGGATCGAGCAGGCCGACGTAGGCCATGCGCGCGGTATCGGGGAAGTGCCCGGCCGCGCGCAGCACCGCGGTGACGGTCGAGATCTCGGCCTCGGTCGGCAGTGTGAAGGGGGTGGCGGTGGTCGCCTCGGCGACGGAGGGGGAGGAATGGCAGGACATTGTGCACCTTTGCAATCTGGGCCTGTGGGCTGAGTCACGCTAAAATCTACACTCGTAGGAAATAAAGTCAAGACCCGATCTGCATCGCTGTGGAGGAACCATGCCCAAGATCGTCGACCACGACCAGCGGCGACTGGACCTCGTGCAGGCGACCCTGCGCCTGATCGTCCGCCAGGGCCTCAGTGGGGCGACGATGCGCGATATCGCGGCTGAGGCCGGGTTCGCCAATGGGGTCGTCAAAACGTATTTCGGTTCGAAGGCGGACCTGCTGGCGGCCACCTACCTGTACGTCTTCGAGGCCACGAACGTCAGGGTCGCGACCTCGACGATGGGCCTGCGCGGGCTCGACGCTCTGCGCGCTTTCGCGCACGAGGTGCTCCCGGTGACCCCGGCGCTGCATGACGAAGCCCGCGTCGTCCTGTCCTATCTCGCCGAGGTGGCCCAGAACCCTGAACACGCCCGCGCGACCGCTGAGACCATGGAGCTGTGGAGGGCGTGGATCGTCTCCTGGCTAGGCGAGGCCGACGCCGACGGTCGTCTGCGTGCCGAGGTCGATATCGAATCCGAGACCGAAGTGCTCCTGACGTATCTGCTCGGGGCGCAGACCAGCGCGATCATCGGAGGCCGCGGATTCGACTTCGCCGGCTTTCGGGCCCAGCTCGACTACGTCATCGCCCGACTCGACCTGCCGAACTGAACCGGTAGGCCGGGCCGAACCTTGGGCGGAGGGAGCCTTGCCGGAGCGGGGTGACCAAATGGTCGGTAATCGTGCTCGGGGTCGTGACTGGCGCGGCGGTTGGGGATAGAGTGACCGGACAACGGGCCTTCGGCGAAGCGGTCGGGGCTGAGTGAACTGAGGACGACGATGTTGCTTGAAGACACCGCGAACGACTTCGACGGCTGGCAGGGCCTGGTCTCGGACTCGTTCGTCCCGCTCGATACGGAACCCCAGCGCCGAGGCGGATTCCAAGGTCGCATCAGCGCGCGCGACTACGACTCCGTGGTGATGTCGCAGATCAACGCCAATCCTCATGCCGTCCTGCGCACCCCCGAGCTGATCGCCCGCGCCCGATCGGCGGCGCACGGCTGCGCGGCCGGCACGAACTACTTCAAGGTATCGCTGCAGCTCGACGGGCACGGACTGCTCATCCAGGACGGACGTGAGATGGCTCTGGCGCCCGGATCGCTGGCCATCTATGACACGTCACGACCGTATACGCTCAGCTTCGATTCGGACTTCTCGTCCTACGTCATGATGTTCCCGCAGTCACGGGTCAACCTGCCTGCCGGAACCGTCGGCCAACTCACCGCCACCCCGATCGGAGCCGACCACCAACTCGGCGCGGTCGTCGCCCAGGTCATCTCCCAGGCCGGGGCCATGCTGCCGACCCTCAACCGGGCGACCGGTGTGCGGCTGGCCGGCAACGTCGTCGATCTGCTCACCACTGTGATGGCCGACGAGCTCTCTGCCGCGGGCGGCGAGATCGACGAACGGCAGCGACTGTGGGCCGAGATCACCGACTACATCGATGTCCACCTCTCCGACCCGCAGCTCACCCCCTCGACCATCGCCGCCGCCCACTTCATCTCGGTGCGCACCCTGCACCAGATCTTCGAAGGCACCGGGGAGACCGTTGCCGGAGAGATCCGACGACGCCGCATCGAGAAATGTCGAGTCGACCTCGCCGACCCCGGGCAGCGCCAGACCCCGGTGGCCGCCATCGGCGCCCGTTGGGGACTGAGCGATCCCGCACACTTCTCCCGGCTGTTCCGCAGTGCAGTCGGACAGCCGCCCGCCGGGTACCGCCGCAGCATCCACGCCGACTGAACCAGTCTTCGCACCGGTTGAACCGAAGCGCCCCGACGCGGATGCGCGAATCGTCAAGAACTCTGCCTGCAAAGCCAAGACGCGATCGGCAGGCGGCACCCACACTGGCAGTAATCACTTTGACTGTTAGGTGGATCACATGAGCACTCTCAGCTCGGACCCGGCCAAAGGCGGCCTGGGTTCCCCGATCGGCAATGCCGCCGATCGGGCCTCCACGGACGTCGGGCAGGCACCCTCGGCCACGGCCTCACTCGATGCCCGCCGCATCGGAATCCCCGCGCTCGTCTTCATGATCATCGCCGCCTCGGCGCCGTTGACCGTCGTTGCGGGCGGAGTCCCCAGCAATTTCGCTGTCACCGGCCTGGTGGGGATTCCGCTGTCATTCGTCGTCCTCGGGATCATTCTCATCCTCTTCGCCATCGGCTATGCGGCGATGAGCCGCCACGTCCACAACGCCGGGGCCTTCTTCGCCTACATCTCGAAAGGTCTGGGCAAGCCCGCCGGGATGGGAGCGGCGATGACCGCGCTCGTCGCCTATAACGCCATGCAGATCGGCATCGCCGGAATGTTCGGCTTCGTCTTCTCCTCGTTCCTCGACACCCTCTTCGGCATCTCCTGGTCCTGGTGGGTCTGCGCCCTCATCGCCTGGGTCATCGTCGGCATCATGGGAGTGCTGCGCGTCGACTTCTCCGCGAAGGTGCTCGGCATCATCGTCGGCGCGGAGTTCCTCGTCGTCATCGTCTTCGACATCATCGGACTCGCGCACAGCCCCGAAGGCATCACCGGCGACGGGCTCGCGTTCGACCAGCTGTTCGCCCCCGGAGTCGGCGCGGCCCTGGCATTCTCGATCGCGGCTTTCATGGGCTTCGAATCCGGGGCCATCTACAACGAGGAGGTCAAAGATCCTCGTCGCACGGCAGGCCGGGCCACCGTCATCGCCGTGAGCATCATCGCGGTGTTCTACGCGTTCTCAGCTTGGGCGATGGTCGTCGGCGAAGGGGCCTCGAAGGTCATCGGCCGGTCCCAGGAATTCGGGCCCGACCTCATGTTCGTCTTCCTCGGCGAACACGCCCCGGTGTGGTTCGTCGACCTCGGCAACCTGCTGTTCCTCACCTCGCTGCTGGCCGCGCTCGTGGCTTTCCACAACATCGTCGCCCGCTACGTCTTCGCCCTCGGTCGAGACCGGGTTCTGCCATCGTCGCTGGCCAGGACCTCGCGGCGCACCGGTGCTCCCGTGGCCGGCTCCCTCACCCAGTCGGGACTGGCGCTTGTCATCATCCTCGTCTTCGCCGTGGTCGGCTCCGGCAGCGATGACCCGCTGTTCCCTGTCGTCACGCTCTTCACCTGGCTGACGAACATGGGGGCCTTCGGACTCGTCCTGCTCATGGCGCTGACTGCGCTCGCCGTCGTCGGATTCCTGCGCACGAAGTCGGGGGAGTATTCGCTGTGGACCCGCGCGATCGCCCCGGGCCTGTCAGCCATCGGACTCCTCGTCCTCTTCGTCGCCATCGTCATCAACTTCAACGTTCTCATCGGCGCAGAGGGCACCACGGTCCTGTCCTGGCTGCTGCCGGCCATCGTTCTCGTCCCCGGGCTCATCGGCACGATCTGGGCCATCGTCCTCCGCTCGTCGTCACCGAATCTCTATGCAGGAATCGGTTCGGGTGGTTCCCTGGGATGACGTAGGCGTCCCGACCGCCTGAAACAGCCGTACACACCGCCAGAAAATGACCACACCAACCGCCGCCGACCACCCGGTCGCCGATCAAAGGAGCACCATGACCGCCGAGGCAACCGCCACCGAAATGACCACCACCGCTGGAATTCTCGCCGCCATCGTCGACCCCTCCGGACGCGAGATCCACGACCCCGCCACCGGTGAGGTCGTCGGCCGCACCCACGAAGGCACACCGGCAGAGATCGACGCTGCGGTGACAGCAGCGCGCCGGGCTCAGCCTGCTTGGGCAGCGCGCAGTTCCCAGGAGCGCAGCGACCTGCTCAACCGAGCAGCCGACGCCATCGAAGCCTCCGCCGAGGCGCTGGCTGAGCTGCTCTCACGCGAACAGGGCAAACCCCTCAACGGACCCAACGCCCGCTTCGAAGTCGGTGCCTGCGCGGCCTGGCTGCGTGCGAACGCGTCCTTCGAACTCGAACCCGAGGTCCTCGTCGACGACGGCGAAACGCATGCTGAACTCCATTACAAGCCCGTCGGCGTCGTCGGTGCGGTCGGTCCCTGGAATTGGCCGATGATGATCTCCGTCTGGCAGTTCGCGCCGTCTCTGAAGATGGGAAACACCGTCGTCCTCAAACCCTCGGAGTACACGCCGCTGTCCGTGCAGGCGCTTGTGGCTGTGGTCAACCAGGTGCTGCCGGCCGATGTGCTCTCCGTCGTTCCCGGTGATGGTTCTGTGGGCGCTGCATTGACCAGCCACGAGGATGTCGACAAGATCATGTTCACCGGGTCGACGAAGACCGGACAGGCGATCATGCGCACCGCCGCGGACAACCTCGCCCGCATCACCCTCGAGCTCGGCGGCAACGACGCAGGCATCATCCTCGAAGACGCCGATCCGGCCCAGATCGCGGGAGACCTGTTTTGGGGCGCGTTCATCAATACTGGACAGACGTGTGCTGCGATGAAGCGGCTCTATGTCCCCGAATCGCTCTACGATCAGGTCTGCCAGGCCCTCGTCGAGGTGGCCGGACAGTCTCCGATGGGTGTGGGGCTGGAAGAGGAGAATGTGCTGGGGCCGTTGCAGAACAAGCAGCAGTACGACATCGTCGCTCGCCTTGTCGACGCAGCCAAGGACGGGGGAGCGCGCGTGCTCATGGGCGGCGATCCCGTCGCCGATCAGCCCGGCTACTTCTACCCGACGACCCTCGTCGCCGACATCGACAACGACAACCCGCTGGTGGCCGAGGAGCAGTTCGGGCCGGTCCTGCCGATCATCAAGTACACCGACCTCGACCAGGCCGTCGAATGGGCCAACGAGCTCGAAGTCGGCCTCGGATCCTCGGTGTGGGGCACAGATCTCGACGCCTGCCGACAGGTCGCGGACCGTCTCGAGGCGGGAACCACGTGGATCAACAAGCACGGCGCGGTCGACCCCCGCGTGCCGTTCGGTGGGGTGAAGAAGTCCGGCTTCGGTCTCGAATTCGGTCTCGAGGGCCTCAAGCACGTGAGCATCCCCCAAGTCATCTCCTGGTAATTGCTACCTGACGGCGGCCCAGCAACCTCGCGCGAGGTTGCTGGGCCGCCGTCAGGTAGCACGGAGGGTTTCTCCAGCCCTGGAAACTTAGCCGATCACTGCCCCGCGGAGGACGAGCGGCTCGAAGACCGGGGCGGCCTTGGCGAGGTGGCAAGGGTCGATTCCGACGATTCGGCGTCCCGAGTGTTCGAATGCGGCATGTCGGCGATTGAGGTCGAGTCTGATCTGCGGCCGGATCCAAGATTCGGCCGACCACCGACTGCGGTTCCAATCGAAGGCACTCGAATGGCCGTGTATCTGATTGAACGGCAGCTGGGCCTCGAGGCGCGGCCAGGACGGGTAGACCTCTGTCCCGGCGGCCGCCCATACCGGGCCGGCATTGTCGTCATCGACGCCGAGGAGCATCGTCCCGGGATGCCAGAGCGCCCCGTCGTCGGCGGCCTCCTTCAGCGCCTCCACCGTCGCCCCGGCACTGTCCGGGGCGCCGACCCCCTGGCGCCAGAAGCTGGCGGTCAATCCAGCGTGAGTGATCAGCCACTCCTCACCTGAGTTGTCGGTGACTGCCGCTGCCGCCCGGAGGCGACCATCCGCCCACCAATCCCGCAGCTGCGTCTGGGAGGTCTCGTCGATGGTTTCATTCCAACCGAAGACTGGACGGTCGACGTAGAGCTGTTCGTGATTGCCTACGATCTGAGTCCACACGCCACGTTCCAGAAGACCGGCGACGAGGGAGACGACTTCGGCGGATGCCGGACCACGATGGACCAGGTCGCCGACCTGGACGACGTGAAGGTCATCCGGCCAGTCGATATCGGTGCCGAACCGTACTCCGAGCTCCCCGAGGAGGTGGACGAGCGGCGCGAAGTGTCCGCCGACATCTCCGATCACTGCAATGCGAGTGCGGCTATTCATGCGCCCAATCCATCTGTGAAGCAGGGGAGTCGTGACGCTGCGCTATTGTGTCGCGGTCGCGTAGTGCGTGGATCCCGTCGGGCCCATCGGCGGAGTGGCGGATGCCCGGGGCGACGTAGACGCTGACCGACCATGGCGAGTCGGCTTCGAAGTCGCCGAGGTGCCAGTCGCTGTAACGCTGCGTGAGACTCAGCGATGTGGCTGCTGCACAGTCGTCCAGATCGGCGGGGCCGCCTCGGCGGTGGGTCGTTGTCCCCACGACGAGTCGGCCACCGGGAGCCAAGAGCCCGGCTATGACAGAGATGGTATGCGCAAGCTCGGATTCGGAGAGGAAGGCCGGTACATTGCCCGACATGAGCACGATGTCGAAACGGGTCGGCAATCGGCGATCCGCCAACGTCTCCGAAGTCAGTTCGGTCGCCGACAGCTCGTGGAACCACGAAACTTCATGGAGTTCCCTCGCCACCTGCAGGACCTCGGGTGCCGGGTCGATTCCGAAGGTTTCGTGACCAGCTGTGCGCAGCGCCGCGACCGCGTTGCCGATCCCGCACCCGATGTCGAGCACGGTCGCCCGCCGAGGCGCGAGCATGTCGACGAAACGGGCATCGACGGCCAAGTCGGTCCCGTTCGATGACATCCGCCGCATCTTCGCTGCATAGTCCGATAGATTGCTCGGATCAGTCATGATCTCAGTCTCTCACTGCTGGCCTACCCTCCCGTACTACCTGACGGCGGCCCAGCAACCTCGCGCGAGGTTGCTGGGCCGCCGTCAGGTAGTAAGAGGAGCGCGCGGGGGCCGCGACTGGTCACCCCTGAGTCAGACGCCACCCCTGCGCTGAGGCTCGTTTGTCCCAGAACTCACGGTAGCGACCGCCGCCGGCGAAGAGCTGCTCATGAGTGCCCTCCTCAGCGATACCGCCTTCCCCGTCGAGGACGACGATGTGATCGGCCCGCTGTACGGTCTCGAGCTTGTGAGCGATGACGAGCACAGTCGAAGACCTCCGCAGCTCGTCGACGCTGCGCATCACATTCGCCTCGTTCTCCCCATCCAACGCACTGGTGGCCTCGTCGAAGAGAACGATCGGTGCCTTCTTCAGCAGAGCCCTGGCGATCGACACCCGCTGACGTTCGCCGCCGGATAGAGACCGTCCGCCCTCACCGACGACCGTCTGCCATCCGTGTGGCAGCACCTCGGCGATCTGGGTGACCCCGGCGAGCTCGGCCGCGGCGTACACCTCGGCGTCGGTGGCATCAGGGTCGCTCATCGCGACGTTCGACCACAGCGAATCGTTGAACAGGTACACGTCCTGGAAGACCATCGTCAGCTGCGCCATCAGCTGTGAGGTCGGCATGTCCCTGATGTCGGTGCCGCCGACGCGCACCGTCCCGGAATCGACATCCCAGAACCGGGCGATGAGCGCCGCCGCCGTCGACTTCCCCGACCCCGAGGCACCGACCACAGCCGTCATCGTGCCCGCAGCGATGCGCATGCTGAAGTCCTCGAGCACGCGGGACTCGGGCACATAGCCGAATGAGACCCGGTCGAACTCGACCTCGCCCGGTTTCGGCAGGGGGCTCGCGGTCTCGATCTCCGGCAGGGTCTCCGCGGTCAGGATCTCTCTGGCCTGCCGCAGCGGAATGCGTCCCATCTCGATGCCGACAACGGAGTTCGACAGATTCTGCAAGGTGATCGCGAACCGCAGCATCACCCCGATGAACGCAACCGTGACCAGTGGGGCCAGCGCCCCAGCGAGGGCGAGCAGGCCGGAGACGACGATACCGGAGGTGATGAGCAGCTGCACCGCGACCGCCCCCAGTGCCAGCGCAGCGCTGCTGATCCACAGGCTGTTGTGCTGATTGCGAGTATCTTCGGCCGCGGCGTCATCGAGAGGGGCGAACCCGTGGGAACGCCCCGCAGCGCGCAGAGCCGGCTGACACGTCGCGAACTCGACGATGCGGGAGGAGACCTCATCGGCAGAGGAATGGGTGCGAGCGTCGATGGTCTTCTTGATCCGCTGGCTGAGCCACAGCAGCAGAACCGTGAGTGGGGCGAGGACAGTGAGGATCAGCCCGAGCCGCCAGTCGAAGACCCACAGCCCGGCGATGACGGTCAGCAGGGTCGCGAATCCGGAGACCAGCGCCGGCAGCAGATGAGCGATGCCTTCACCTGCCGTCATGAACTGGTGGGACACGAGGCTCGAGATCCTGCCGGTGCGTCGCCGGTCGAACCATCCCAGGGGCAGCTTGGCCAGAGCGTCGCCGATCGCGTGATGCGCGAACCGGATGAAATCCACCGCAGCCAGGTAGCCGACGCGAGCTTCCGCGTAGCGGACGGCGAAGGCGATTGCCGCGAGCACACCGAGGCTGATCAGCCATCCGGTGGTGCCCATGCCCCACGCCGTGTCTCCAGTGCCCAAAGTTCGTGCGAGGGGGAGGAAGGCGAGCAGGGCGAGGCCCTCGAAGCAGCCGGTGACGGTGTGGAGGACCAACGCCGCGCTCAGGCTGCGATTGCCCGAGTCCGACATCAGTTCCCGGTAGGAGCGGATGAGTGGGGTCTTCACCGGGGAATCGGCGGCGGGTGAGTCAGTCATCGTTTCCCTGTCCTTCCGTGATGGTGGCAATGGATTCGCCGAGGCGGCCCGGCCTCCCGATGTCCCGATCGTCCATGATCCGGTGCAGCTGCTCTTCGTCCGGGGACTCGAAGACAGTATCAATGCGCCCCGAGCGCATGAGCACCACACGATCGGATCCGATGACCGATTCGCTGCGATGAGCGATGACGAGCACTGTGCGTCCCCGCACCAACTGCGACAGGGCGCGCTGGATCTCGTCTTCCGAATCGGGGTCGGTGGCGGCGGTGGCTTCATCGAGGACAAGGATCGGAGCATCGGCGAGGATCGCTCGGGCGATCGCGATCCGCTGCTCCTGTCCTCCGGAGAGGCGGACCCCTTCACCCCAGATCGTGTCGAGGCTGTCCGGCAGATCGCGGATCTCCTCAGCGATGAAGGCTCTCTCCGCGGCCGCCCAGACCGCGTCGTCGTCGGCTGCCGGGCGAGCCAGCCGAATGTTCTCCCTCAGGCTCAGGCGCAGCAGCTGCGGGTTCTGCAGCACGAAGGCCACCTGTGAGTAGAGTTCGGCGGTGCCGAATGTGCGTACGTCCCGGCCCCCGATGAGCACTCGCCCGGTGTCGGGATCCATGAACCTGGCGGCGAGCACCGCGAGCGTCGACTTCCCCGATCCGGAGGGACCGATGAGCGCGGTGACCGAACCTTTCGGCACTTCGAGACTGACCCGATCGAGGGCATTGACCGTACCCGTATAGGAATAGCTGACGTCGTCGAAGGCGATCGCCGGTACGTCATCGACAGCCGCGACCGGGGCCGTGCCCGGCAGCGCTCCGGGATCGGTGTCGAGGATGTCGGTGGCGAGGAGATCGCCGAGGCGCTTGGCCGAGCTGCCGGCGATCTGGTAGGCCCACATGGTCCGCCCGATGATCTGGATCGTGTTGGGAAGGACGAGGGCGATGAGGGTGGTGACGATGACATCGGCGGGGGTCACCTCGGTGGCAGAGACGAGGGCGGATCCGACGCAGATATTGAGGACGATGAGCACAGGCACGCTGACCAGGGCCTCGCCGATCGCGGAGGCCCGCAGCATCGGTCCGACCCAGCCGGTGTAGAAGGCGGAGAAGGCATTTGAGGCTTCCGTGTACCGGGCGTGTGCCCGCCCGGTGCGGCCGAACGCCTTGATCACCGCGATGCCGTCGGCGAACTCGACGGCCGTGGACGAGACGTCGGAGAGTCGGGAGTCCATCTCCGCGGTCTTCTCCCCCATGCCGCGCATCGTGACCATCTGAACGATCAGATACACCGGCACCGAGGCGAAGGCGAGGAGTCCGAGACGCCAGTCGACGACGAATGCGTAGACGAGGAGCGCAAGCGGGGTGACGATCGCCATCGCCGATTCGACAGGGGCGTGGGCGACGAGCTGGTGGAGGGTCTTCGTATCGTCCTGCACCGCCTTGCGGATCCGCCCCGAGGAGGTCGAGGAGAACCAGGAGAGGCGGATGCCGGCGATGCGGTTGACGATGCGGGCCCGCAGAACTCGTGTGAGCTCGACATCGGCGAAATGCGTGACGAGCAGGGCCGTGAACGTCAGCAGCATCTGCAGGCCGGCCCCGCCGAGGACGAAGCCGATCGCGGAATGGACGGTGCCTTCGTCCGGGGCGGTGCCGGCTAGGGCGGCGCGAACCAGCACATCGCCGAGGTGGACGAGCGCGATATAGGGCGCTAGGGAGGCCACCCCGGCGGCCCCGCCGAGGATCCGCCCCAGCCACAATCGTCCGCGCACGGGCTTGAGCATCTGGGAGAGCATCTCGTTCTCCTGCGCGCGTTTCGTCTTCGGGTCGAGGACCTCGCTCGCCTTTTCGAGGGCAGCCATGGTCATCCTTCCTGCAGTGGGGTGAGTGAGAAGACGGAGTCGGCCGCTTCGGCGATGAGCTCGTCGTCGTGGGTGATGACGATGACGACGGCTCCCTGGTCGGCCAGGGCGCGCATCTGCGCGGCGATGCCGATCAGGTGGCTGAAGCCCAACCCCGAGGTGGGTTCGTCGAAGACGAAGATGGGTGAGTGCGTCGCGGCGGTGGCAGCGATGGCGACCCGCTGTCGCTGCCCACCCGACAGCGACTGCGGGTGTCTGTCCTCAAGGCCGGTCAGGCCGGTGGCGTCGAGCAGTGTCGGCAGGTCGAGGGCTTCACGTTCGGCCACCGTCAGACCCATCGTCACATCGGCTCTCACGGTCTCTCCGAAGAGCTGGCGACCGACGTCCTGCATGACCATCGAGGCGGCCCGGTTGCGTGCACGCGGTCCCAGGGTCTTCCCGCCGAGGCGGATCGTTCCGGAATCCTGCTTGGCCAGTCCGCAGATGAGCCGGGCGAGGGTGGTCTTGCCCGCTCCGTTGGGTCCGGTCAAGGCCGTGATCCTGCCGCGCGGGAACACCATGTGCGGGATGTCTGTGACGGGGGTGCTGCCGTAGGAGAAGCGGAGGTCCTCGATCGCCAGTCCGCTGTTCGAGGTCGTGTCGACCATCGGCTGAGATTGCGGTACATGCGCCGATTGCAGCCGACGCAGACCTCGTTCGCGCCGCTGCTGATCGGTCTGAGCGAAGAAGTCCTCTGCAGACATATCTTCTGCAACCCGGCCATCGGCGAGCAGCACTGCCCGGTCGATGACGCCGTCGAGGTAGGCCAGTCGGTGTTCGGCGATGACGAGGGTGTGGCCGGCCTGCTTGAGTCCGTGCATCACCGCGACGAGGATGTCGACCGAGGCCGGGGACAGGTTGGCGCTGGGCTCGTCGAAGAGGATGACTCCGGGGCGCTGAGCCAGTGCCGCTGTGCAGGCGACGAGCTGGAGCTGTCCGCCGGAGAGCGAATCGAGACGTCGGTTGAGGAGTCCGCCGATCCCGGTCACCGCGACGGCGGAGCGGATCCGGTCGAGTATCTCGTCTCGCGCCAGTGCTTGGTTCTCGAGCCCGAACGCCAACTCCCCGGCCACCTCGGTGGTGAAGAACTGGGTGCGGGGGTTCTGGAAGACGGTGGCCGCGACCTCGACGACCCGGTGGACGTCGAGGGTCGTCATCTCCTGTCCGCTGACGGTGACCGTCCCCGAGGTGGTCCCGGCGTGCAGCTGTGGGGCGAGCCCACCGAGCAGGCGAAGCAGGGTCGTCTTCCCGCTGCCGGATGGACCGCACAGCACCACCGCTGACCCCGGCGCAATGTCGAGGTCGATATCGGAGATATCGGCCGCCTTTGTGGTGGACTCTGTGACGGCCAGCTGCGCGAGCGCGGACTGGGCACCGTAGGTGAACCCGGCACCGTCGATCGTGATCTCTCCGGCCCTCATCCTGCTCGTCCTCCGGTGGTCAGGGCGAGAGTGAGGAGGCCGACGCCGGCGAGTCCGAGGAGGAGGTCGGCGACGGAGAAGCGGAGGTCGTAGACGCTGCTGGGACGTTCGGGACGACCGAGCCCGCGGACGAGCGCTGCGGCAGTGAGTTCGTCACCGGAGCGGATGACCGAGGTCAGCAGCGGAATGATGAGCAGTTCGCCGGTGCGGATCGGGTGGGCGAGGAACGACAGCGGGTCCGGGTGGAGGCCGCGCAGGGTCATGGCGTCGCGCACGGCGGCGGCTTCGCGCAGGATCGTGGGGAACATGCGGAAGATCACGGTGACGGGAACCACGATGAAGCGAGGGCAGCGGGCTCGGCGCAGTGCGGCGACGAGGACCGTGGGCCGGATCGCGATGAGGGCGTAGACGGCGAAGGCGACGGTCGCGGTGAAGCGCATCGTCCAGTGTCCGATGACACCGGCGAAGACGAACACAGGATTGGGCCAGATGCCTGCGGCAAGGGCGATGCCGGTGCCGATCGCCGCGACCGTCAGCGCAGTGAGCGCGTAACGGGGGCGGACCGTGGCCAGGCAGACCACGGCGAGCAGCACCGCGGCGTAGGCGAGGATCTGCGAGGTCGAGGCGAGCACGGTGGCATTGATGATGAGGAGGACGATGATGATCGTGCGCGGATCGGGCACCTTCGCCGAGGAGCGGAAAGTCGAGTCGAGGTCGACCCGAGAGGGTGACTCGGTTCCGACGATCGACGGGACCGCGGCAGTGCTCCCGGACCCGGCGGTGTGCTCAGGCAAGACCGGCCCTCTCGAAGTGCTTACGGGTGACCCGCACGCCGAGGAGTCCGCCGGTCAGCCCGAGGCCGAAGCTGATGACCGTCCACGCGGGCAGCACCCAGGCCTGCATGAGGGAGGCGAACGCGTCGGCGTAGTCCTGACCCATCTGCTCGGCCGTGGACGCGAAGTAGGCCTGTGAGTCGAAAGCGATCGGCAGCAGCGGAACGACGGTGGTCATGGCGAGGACAGCGTAGGCCCAGGGGATGCGCCGCGGTAGGCGCGCAGGGTCGCCGCGGGTGACGACGAGGTCGGCGAGGAAACCGGCGATGAGTCCCGCAGGAACGACCAGCCACGTCTGGCCGGAGAAGACGAGGAGCACGCCGTTGATGCCACCGAGGAGGGTCAGCGCACCGAGCTTCGGGGTGCGGACGACGAAGAGGGCGACGACGATTCCGTCGAGGATGATGCCGATTCCGAAGCCGACGAACATCGCCAACGGACCGAGGAAACCGACCATCGCGAAGATGAAGACGATGGCGAAGTAGAGCGCCGTGAAGATTCCGACGCTGATTAGGTCGCGAGCAGTGAGATTCAATTGTGTCCTTGAGTCAAGATAATAGCTGAGGCTAACCTAACATTCATTTGAATCGACGACTACTGCAGTGATGCGCATAAGTTGATACGTCACAATTACTACCTGACGGGGGCCCAGCAACCTCGCGCCAGGTTGCTAGGCCCCCGTCAGGTAGTAATAGGGGAGGGGAAGAGCTCGCGTACGATGTCGAGCACCCTCGCCAGCGCCTCGGACGGGTTGTTCCGGCGCCAGCCGAGGGCGAGCGTGAACGAATCCCCGCCCTCGTCGAGGCGGACATAGCGCACTCCGTCGATGCGGATGTGATCCGAGGACTCGACGACGACGGCCATGCCGACCTGCGCGCCGACGAGCGCCAGAAGACTGTAAGGATCCGGTGCCTCCTGGACGACCTGCGGAAGGAAACCGGCGTCGTCGGCCAGCCGCATCATCACCTCTCTGACCTGCGATCCGTGCGACGGGGCATAGGAGATGAACGGCTGACCGGCGAGCTCACCCATGCTCACCGACTCACGCTCGGCCAGCTCATGCCCCGAGGGCATGGCGATCATGACGCTCTCCTGTCGGATGACGTGGACCTCGACACCGGCCGGTACCGGCGGGCTGATGATCGCGAGATCCGTCTCCCCGTCGCGCAGCGCGATCGCGGCTTCGCCGCAGTACATCTGCGGCTGCAGGTCGAGGCTGATGCCCGGGTGCCGTTCGCCGACCTCGCGGGCCAGTCTGGAGAGGATGGAGTAGCCGCTCGTGCCGCCGAATCCGATGCGCACCCGGCCCGCCAGGCCCTGTTGAGCGGCCCGGGCGATGCGCCGGGCGCCGTCCACCTGAGTCCCGATCGCCGCAGCTGGTTCGAGCAGCGCCTCACCCGCCGGCGTCAGTCGGACCCGCCGGGTCGTCCGCTCGAACAGATCGACGTCGAGGTCGCGTTCGAGCGCGCGGATCATCTGGCTGAGCGCGGGCTGCGCGATGTGCAGACGTTCCGCAGCTCGCCCGAAATGCAGCTCCTCGGCGACGGCGAGAAACGCAGTGACCTGCCTGAACTCCATGTCATGCCCCCACTGACCGGATTGATAAGAATATACGCTTAATCGCCTCGATATTACCTCTTGGACTCTGAGTAATTCCGATGGCACTGTTGAAAGCGAACTCGAACCCCAAGGAGACCTCCATGACTGCCGCCACCACCGACCCCTCCGACCTGCTCGACCTCGCCGGACTCCTCACCGACGACGAGCTGGCGCTGCGCGAAAAGGTCCGCAGCTTCGTCGACGAGCGGATCCGCCCGAACATCGCCGAATGGTACGAAGGCGCGATCTTTCCGACCGAGATCGTGCGTGAGATGGGCGAGCTCGGCCTCCTCGGCATGCATCTGCAGGGGTACGGCTGCCCGGGGCGTTCCGCCGTCGAATACGGTCTCGCCGCCCTCGAGCTCGAAGCCGGCGACTCCGGGCTGCGGACCTTCGTCTCCGTCCAGGGATCGCTGGCGATGTCGGCCATCCACAAGTTCGGCTCCGAGGAGCAGAAGAACCGTTACCTGCCCGGAATGGCCGCCGGAGAGATCATCGGCTGCTTCGGACTGACCGAACCCACCGCCGGATCCGACCCCGCCTCGATGGCCACCACCGCTACCCAGGGCGCCGACGGATCCTGGACGCTCAACGGTGCCAAACGTTGGATCGGTCTGGCCTCGATCGCCGATATCGCCGTCATCTGGGCAGCCACCGACGACGGCATCCGCGGCTTCCTCGTGCCCACCGACACCCCCGGATTCACCGCCACACCGATCACGCAGAAGCTGTCGATGCGGGCCTCCATCCAGTGCGATATCGACCTTGCGGACGTGAAATTGCCCGCCGAGGCGGTCCTGCCCGAGGTCACGGGACTGAAGGGGCCGTTCTCCTGCCTCAATGAGGCCCGGTACGGAATCATGTGGGGCGCCATGGGGGCCGCCCGCGACTCCTTCGAGGTCGCCCTCGACTACGCACAGAACCGCCTCCAGTTCGACAAGCCGCTCACCGCTTACCAGATCACTCAGGAGAAGCTGGTGAACATGGCCCTCGAGATCCAGAAGGGCACCCTCCTGGCCATCCAGACAGGACGGCTCAAGGACGCCGGGACCCTCGATCCCGTGCAGATCTCCGTCGGCAAGCTGAACAACTGCCGCGAAGCCATCGCCATCTGCCGGGAGGCCCGGACGATGCTCGGCGGCAACGGCATCACCCTCGAATACTCACCGCTGCGGCACGCGAACAACCTCGAATCCGTGCGCACCTACGAAGGCACCGACGAGGTCCACACCCTCATCCTCGGTCGCCACATCACCGGCCAGCAGGCCTTCCGCTGATCTGCACCCCGCCGACCCACACCTCGGCGGGGGTGCGCAGACCCTCCAGATCAGCCAGCGGATCGGTCCCGAGGACCAGCAGATCCGCACGACCGCCTTCGACGATCCGCCCCCGGTCACTCAGCCCGAGCGCATCGGCTGCGCCCGAGGTGGCCGACCGGATCGCCTCGGCGGCAGTCATCCCGGCGTCGATCAGGTAGCCGAGCTCACCGTGCAGCGACGCCCCGTGGGGCACGGGCGCGAACGGCGTCTCGTTCGCATCGGTGCCCGCAATGATCCGCGCCCCCGCTGCATGCAGGGCGCGCACATTCGACAGGGCGAGAGCGAACGCGGAATCGGCATGCTCGCCGAGGCGGGCGTCGGCAATCGCACGCATCATCACCAAGGTGGGGGAGACGATGGTGCCCGTCTCGACGATCCGAGAGATCGTCGCCTCGCTCAGCCGTGCCCCGAAAGGGACATGCGTGAGCACATCGACACCGGCCTCGAGGCCGCGATCGAACGCCCCCGGAGTGACCGCATGGGCGACGGTGAGCAGCCCCGGTCGTGGGCGCCGTCGACGAGCGCCCGCAGCGTCGGAATATCGAGGGCGGGCACCTCGGTGGCGTCCGGATCCTCGATGATGATCTTGATGAGATCTGCTCCGCCGGCCTCCCGCCAGTCGAGGAACCGCTCGGCATCGTCGGGCCCCGTGACACCGGATCCGACGGGGAATCCCATCAGCTCGATCTGTGAGCTCCCCGGCGCCGAGGCGGCCGATCCGGCGCTGACGATCCCCGGGATTCCGCGGTCGGACCGGAAATCGTCGACAAGCGAGTCCGGATGCGTCCCGAGATCGACGAGCGTCGTCAGCCCCGTGCGAAGAGCACCGACGAGCGGCTCCCGTGATTTCAGGTGCACATGGGTGTCGATGAGTCCCGGCAGAACGAAGCCGTTCGACTCCGCAGACGGGGCCTCGGCAGGGCGGATTGTCGTGATCGTGTCGGCGAAGTCGATGTCGACGGCATCGCCGATGGCCGCGGTGTCGACATCGATGATGTGCACATTGCGCAGAGTCATCATGGACCCACCCTAGTCACCACAGGCATCTGCAATCTTCACAGTTCCGGGAAGCAGACCCCGGTCAGCTCTTCGGACACCGCCCACAGTCGGCGGGCCGCCTCGGTGTCGGTGGACTTCGCCGAACGGGATGCGAACCCCGGCTTGCCGCGGATCTCGAACGCCCCGGTCGGGCCGATGTAGCTGCCACCTGGCAGATCGGCGACGGCGGCGCAGAGGATCGGCCGTGCCCCGTTCTGCTCGCTCTGAGCGACCACTCGGGTGAACGCACGGCTGACTCGCGCGTCCAAAGAGTTGTCGTCGCTGGAGCCGAAGAGGTTCGTCGCCGCCATCCCCGGATGGGCGGCCGTCGCGATCACCGAGGATGACTGTTCGGACAGCCGGCGCTGGAGTTCAGAGGTGAAGAGCAGGTTAGCCAGCTTCGACTGACCATAGGCGGCCATCGGCCGATACGATCGGCCGGTCCACTGGAGGTCGTCGAACTCGATCGTGCCGAACCGGTGGGCGATGGAGGCGACGGTGACGATGCGCTCGCGCACCTGCGGGAGCAGCAGGTTCGTCAGGGCGAAATGGCCGAGGTGGTTCGTCCCGAACTGCGATTCGAATCCGTCGACGGTCCAGTACAGGGGCGGGATCATGATCCCCGCATTGTTGATGAGGAGATCGACCGGATCGGTGAAGTCCGCAGCGAAGTCGCGCACCGAGGACAGATCGGCGAGGTCGAGGTCGCGCACCTCCGTGCTGCCGGGCATCGTCTTCGCGGCGGCTTCACCCTTCGCGCGGTTGCGGACGGCCAAGATGACGTGGGCACCGCGGCCCGCGAGAACCCGGGCAGTCACCCGGCCGAGTCCGCTGTTCGCGCCGGTGATGAGGACCGTGCGCCCTGTGAGATCTGGAATGCCGAAGTCGATCGGAGAAGTCATGAAGCCATCCTAGATTTCCGCCCTGGCAGTCAGCTGTCCACCCGAGCCGCCACCGCACCACCGAATTTGTTAGGGTAGCCTTCGTGCCGAAGACCCCTGAAACCGGTGCGCAGATTCTGCGCCGAGCCGCCCGTCGGCGCATCCGTCCCCTGCTCGGCGGATCGGCGGCACTGTCGATCTGGCAGGTCTGCGAAGCGCTCGTGCCGGTGGCGATCGGCATCATCGTTGACCGGGCGATCATCCCGCTGTCGATCCCGGCCCTCATCATCTTCATCATCGGACTCGGCCTCCTCTTCACCGTACTCAGCCTCGGCTACCGTTTCGGTGCACGTCTGTGCAACTCCGCCCGCGAGCACGAAGCCCACGCCCTGCGTGCCGAGATCACACACGCGGCGCTGACCGCCCCGAGCCTTCCAGCCGACCGCACCTCGGGCGAGGTTCTGTCCATCGCGTCCGCCGATGCCGACACCGCGGCCACCGCATTTCAACAGGCCGGACGCGGGATCGCCTCGGTGCTGGGCATGATCACCGCCGCGGTCTTCCTCCTCATCGCCGACCCCGTGACCGGACTCGTCGTCCTCATCGCCGTGCCCATCGGCCTGATCGTCGTCGCCCTGCCCGGCCGGTCCGTCTCCGCGCGCGCGACCGCGCAACTCGAAGCCGTCGCCTCCGCCGGACGCTCGGCGTCTGACCTCATGCACGGACTGCGCGTGATCAAGGCGATGGGAGGCGAGCCGTGGGCGGTCCGTCGCTACCGCGCCACCTCCGATGCGGCCGCCGAAGCCGGCGTCGCCACAGGTGAGAAAACCGGACGCCTGGCCGGGCTCGGGGCACTCGTCATGTCCGCGGTGCTGGCGATCGTCCTCATCGTCGCGGGCCTGCGCCTCATCGACGGCCAGATGAGCGTCGGCGCGCTGATCGGCATCCTCGGCATGACCGCCTTCCTCACCGAGCCCATGCGCGCACTCGCCGATATCGTCGGCCTCTTCGCCCAATCCCACGGCGCCGCCGAACGGATCGCCCGCCTGCTGACCAGCATCGATGCTGAAGCTGGCACCGGCGATGCGACAGACACCAGCGCCGAGGCGGCCCCCACCACCCGTGATGCCGCCGATATCCGCCCGAGCGTGACCACCACCGAATCCGGAATCACCATCACCGGATGGCCGACGACCGCCGAGTCCCGGGCACTCACCACCGCCGGGGGAGCGCTGACCTGCATCGTCTCCGACGACGCCGAGGACGCAGCCATGCTGCTGGCTAAGCTGACCTCCCACGCCAGGAGCCTCGGCCCCGCCCGGATGCTCGTCGCACCCCACGACGTCGATCTGTTCGAAGGCACCATCGGATCGAACATCACGATGGTCGTCGCCGACGACAGTACAGACACCGACGACGATCCGGACGCTGCCGGTCACCCACCGATCTCGGCCGAGGTGCTCGCCGCCTCGGGAGTCGACGAGCTGCTCGACCTCGTCGATGGGGGACTCGGCTACCGAATCCAGGAACTCGGCGGGAACCTCTCCGGCGGCCAGCGGCAGCGCGTCGCCCTGGCTCGAGCCCTGAACGCCGACCCGCAGATCCTCGTCCTCGCCGAACCCACCACCGCTGTCGACGCGGTCACCGAAGCGAAGATCGCCCACGGGCTCAGCCGACTGCGCCGCAGGAGAGGAGACCAGGCCACGATCATTCTCACCTCATCCCCGGCCTTCCTCGCCGCCGCCGACACCGTCGTCTATCGCCCCACGTCGGGCCCGCTGCTCATCGGCCGCCATGCCGATCTCCTCGAGACGGACACTGACAGTGCCGAGGCCTACAGAGACACGGTGACCCGATGACGCCGCAGACAACCCTGACGATCGCCTCGCGGCGTCGCTCCTTCGCCCACCTGGCCCCGCTGCTGCGGCGCCGCGCCGGCTGGATCGTCCTCCTCGTCGTCGCGGGACTGGCCAATGCCGGGGCAGGCCTCGTCGGGCCGTGGGCGATCGGCCGTCTCGTCGACGAACTCCCCGCCGGAGCAGACCCCGAACTCGTGTGGGTCTGCGCCATCGCCGTCGCGATCGCCGGCATCGTCATGGCCGCCGGCACATGGATCGGCGCCTGGGCGCTCGCCCGCATCGCGATGCCCGTCGTCGCCGAACTGCGCACCGAAGTCGTCGACTCAGCCCTGACACTCGAGTCCCAGCGGATCGAACGCACCGGCACCGGCGACCTCGTCTCCCGCGTCGCCGACGACTCCCGCAAGATCGGCGAGGCCGCCGGCCAAGTGCTGCCGCTCGTCGTCGAATCACTCCTCGTGGTCGTGGTCTCTGCCTTCGGCCTGGCCGCCATCGATTGGCGTCTCGGCCTCACCGGGCTCGTCGCCGTGCCGATGTACTGGCTCACCCTGCGCTGGTATCTGCCCAGATCAGAACCCATCTACAAAGAAGAACGCGCCGCTTTCGGCAGGCGCGCCGGCCGCCTGCTCGGCGGCCTCACAGGCAGCGCGACCCTGCGCGCCTATCGCGCAGAGGCCGGGGAGATGCGACGCATCGACTCCGCCTCCGCGCATGCCCGCGACCTGTCGATCGACGTCTTCCGATTCGTCACCCGCGCCTTCGGCCGCAACAACCGCGCCGAGGCAGTCGTGCTCTCTCTGCTGCTGGCCGCCGGCTTCGTCCTCGTCTGGTTCGGGGAGTCCACCGCCGGCGCCGTGACCACGGCGGCTCTGGTCTTCCACCGCCTCTTCAACCCCATCGGCGCCCTCGTCGGACTCTTCGACCAGGTCCAATCGGCCGGCGCCTCCCTGACCCGGATGGTCGGAGTCATCGACGAAGCCAGAACCGTGCCGAAGCGCTCGGCCCAGGCCGCACCCGCCGCCCCGTGGCTCGTGCTCGAGGACCTGTGGTTCACCTACGACACCGACCCGGATACGGACAATCACGTGCTGCGCGGGGTGAACCTGAGCATCGCGCCGGGTGAGCGCATCGCGGTCGTCGGCACCACCGGTGCCGGGAAGACGACGCTGGCGAAGATCGCCGCGGGACTGTCCGCACCCGGTCACGGACGGGCACGGCTGACGGACGGCGGTTCCGCCTCGGCGAACGGGGTGGACGTGGGATCGATGGACGAATCCGCGCTGCGCCGGCATATCGCCATGGTCGCGCAGGAGGTGCACACCTTCTCCGGCAGCCTGCGCGACAACATCACCCTGCCGCGTCCGGACGCAAGCGACGACGAGGTGCGCAATGCCGTGGACATGGTCGGCGCCGGGTGGGCGACATCCCTGCCGAACGGCCTCGACACGCAGATCGGGGAGGGTGGGGTCCGCCTGTCCGCGGTCCAAGAGCAGACGATCGCGCTCGCCCGCCTCGTCCTCGCCGACCCGGACTTCGCGATCCTCGACGAAGCCACCGCCGAGGCGGGATCGGCCGGAGCCCATGTCCTCGAATCCTCCGCCGAGGCGGCCCTTTCCGGCCGTGGTGCGCTCATCGTCGCCCACCGGCTCAGCCAAGCGGAGAAAGCCGACCGGGTCCTCGTCATGGAGCACGGACAGGTCGTCGAGGAAGGCACCCACGCCGAACTCGTCGGTGCGGGCGGCCGCTACGCCGAGCTGTGGGAGGCGTGGTCGGGCTGAGGCCGTCGGACAGGGGGCATCAACTCAGGCCGAGCACCGTCGTGGCGATCGTGAAGTAGAGGATGAGGCCCGTGGCATCGCAGAACGTGGAGATGAACGGGTTGGAGAACACTGCCGGATCCGCCCCGACCTTCTTCGCGATGATCGGCATCAGCCCTCCCACCGTCGCGGCCATGATGCACACCGACAGCAGCGTGAGTCCGATGACCAGGCCGATCGCCCAACCGTAGACGAGTCCGGCGACGACGAAGCCCAGTGTGCCGAGCACGGAACCGAGTACCGCGCCCACGCGCAGCTCTCTCCAGATGACTCGGCCGAGGTCGCGGACGCGCACCTCACCGACGGCCAGGGCTCGCGTGACGGTGGTGGCCGCCTGGTTGCCGGTGTTGCCGCCGGTACCGGTGAGCAGCGGAATGAAAAGCGCGAGGACGACGACCTGATCGAGCCGGTCTTCATAGACTTCGAGGACCTGGACGGTGAGGATCGCCGATACGGCGAGGACGAGCAGCCACACGATGCGGCTCTTGACCAGACGCATGATCGTCGAGGACAGGTAGGAGCGATCCAGCGGTTCCGTACCGGACCCGCGGGCGAGGTCCTCCGCGTCCTCCTCGTCGACGATATCGAGGACGTCGTCCATGGTGAGGATGCCGACAAGCCGCTCTTCCTGATCGGTCACCGGCATCGCGATGAGTCGGTGGGAGAGGAACTCACGCGAGGCTTCCTCACGGTCCGTCAGCGCATGAGTGCTCAGCGAATCACGAACGATGTCCTCGATGATCGTGTCCTCATCGGCGGCAAGCAGGTTGCGCAGCGACACCACTCCCCGCAGCACCCGGCCGGGACCGACGACGGGCAGCAGGTAGACGGTCTCGGGTCCGTCGATGCGGGCGCGCACGACCTCCATGGCCTGGGCCGCCGTCCAATCCTCGTGGATGCCGAGGACCTCCGGAGACATGTACCGTCCGATCGCGGACTTCGGGTATCCGAGCACCGCGGACGTCATCTCCCGCTCGTCCGGGGTCAGCCCCTTCATCAGGCGGCTGGCCACGCTGGCGGGCAGCTCGCCGAACAGCTCGGCACGGTCATCGGGGTCGAGGCCCTCGACGATATCGGCGACCTCGGGTTCGCGGAGATTGCCGATGAGCTCGGCCTGGTACGCCGGAGGGAGGTCCTCGAAGACGTCGAGAGCCTCCTCCTTCGTCAGCACGCGGAAGAGCATCGCAGACTGCAGCGGGGTCGAGGTGTGGACGAGGCGTCCGATCTCGGCACGCGGGACTTGTTGGGCCAGACCAGCGATCTCATCGAGCGTACCGGGATCGATTCTGCCGGTGAGTGCGGATTCGAGTCGGTCGGCCGCCTCGGTGCCCTCTGTCGTATCGGCCACGCATGCCCCCTCACCTCGGACGGAAACTTCCGCCCTCAACCTTAGGCCATCCACGAGGCGGCGCCGGGCTCGCCTCGACAGCGCGCAGCCGCGACATTTCGGGCACCACCGAAACAACACAGCCCTACGATGGTGGCATGACGAGGAGATTCCCGGAGTCCGCACCGAACATCGCCGCCCTGGCGTCGGCCATCGCCGACCCGAGGCGCGTGATGATCTGTGCCATCCTCCTCGACGGCCGTGCCTGGACGCTCACCGAGCTCTCCCGCGCTCTGTCGATTCCGATGTCGTCGATGTCCGAACACGCCGACGTCCTCATCGACCACGGCGTCCTCGTCGAGCGACGAGAAGGCCGACACCGCTATGTTCAGATCGCCTCGACCGACGTAGCCGACTGGCTGGAGCACACCGGAGCTCTGGCCGGCGGAGCGATGACCTCAGCACCGACGCTGGCTGCGAAGACCCGTGACCGTCAGCTCATCGAAGCCCGCACCTGCTACCGGCACATCGCAGGCCGGTTCGGCACTCAGCTCTTCTCCGCACTGATGCAGCGAGAATGGATCGATCCGTCTCTCACCATCACCGAATCCGGGAGGGCCGGGCTCGCAGAGGCATTCGGGCTCGAAGTCGGTCAACCGACCGCCTCGTCGCGCCCCCTTGTGCGCCGGTGCCTCGATTGGACGGAACGTCGTTCCCACCTCGGCGGTCGCCTCGGCGACGACATCTGCAGCACGTTCTTCGACCGCGGGTGGATCCTGCGCCGCCCGCACTCGCGAGCTCTGACGATCACCGCGGACGGGCGCGACCGCCTCGACTGGGTGTTCAGCGCACAGAGAGATCATCTCTGACCCCCAACGAACAATCCGACCGCGAACAACGGAGACCGACGATGACCGCACCCACCGACACCACGAGCGCCTTCCGCGAACTGCACGTTCCCGGCGACCCGTTCATCCTGCCGTGCGCCTGGGACGTGGCCAGTGCGCAGCTCTTCGCCGAGGCGGGGCACCGGGCCGTCGGCACCACGAGTCTGGGCGTCGCGGCTGCCATCGGCGCCGCCGATGAGGACCGTGAGACGCTGACCGCCACCGCGGATCTCGTCGCCGCTCTGCGTCGGGCGCTGCCGGAACAGCCGCTGACCTGTGACTTCGAAGACGGGTACGGTGACGGCCCCGAACCCGTCATCGACTCCGTGTCCGAGGCTTTCGCCGCCGACCCCACTGGCCGACTCATCATCGACGGCATCAACATCCAGGACTCGCGGCACGCACGGATGAGCGAGCCCGTGGTCTTGGCCGCGAAGGTGGCGGCCGTCAAGGAAGCGTGTCCGGATCTGTTCGTCAACGCCCGGATCGACACATTCTGGCTCGGCCAGGACAGCCTCGGCGAGGTTCTCGAACGCATCGACGCCTACGCGGACGCGGGAGCCGATGGCATCTTCGTCCCCGGCGACCTCGAGCTGTCGACGATCGAGACGATCACCGTCCGCAGTCGGGTTCCGGTGAACGTGCTGGCCAGTCCGCGATACTCGCGGACGACGCTCGCCGAGGCGGGGGTGGCCCGGATCAGCACCGGGTCCCTGATCTACCGTGCGGCGATGTCGGAAGCGCTGCGCTCCCTCGCCGTCCTTGCCGACGACTCCCCGGCGGAGACTGAGAACGTGCTCTCGTACCGGGCTTTCACCGAACTGGGCTGAGTCACCGTCAGCGCCCGTCCTGCCGGACGGTGAGCACGGGCACGGGGGAGCGCAGGATGAGCCGCTGCGCGACCGACCCGAGGATCATCTTGCCCACGCGCGATCGGGCACGGACACCGAGGACGAGGCGATCGACCTCCGCGTGATCGCCCAGTTCGTCGATGACGGCGGTGACCGGGTCACGATCACCGCGGCCGGACCGATTGATGACGGTGATCTCGAGCCCGGAGGGGATCTCATCCTCGGTGAAGTCATGGAGGGTGAGGTTGATGAGCAGCAGCCCGGTGCCGAGGTTCTGCGCCTCGGCGACGGCCGATTCGAGGGCAAGCCGGCCCTCGGGGCTGTCGGTGACGGCGACGGCGACTGACATGGAGGCTCCTTATCTGCGTCCGTACTCGGCTTTGAATTCGCGTTCGAACTCCGCGAGGTCCTTGTCCTTCGTCTCCGGCAGCATCAGTGCCAGGAAGACGAAGGCGATCACGGCGAGGCCGGCGAACATGCCGAAGGTCGCCGTCATGCCCAAGGCCTCGATGAGCGGCGGGAAGAACTGGGCGACGATGGCGTTCATGATCCACAGCACGAACACGCAGATGCCCATTGCGAAGCTGCGGATCTTCATCGGGAAGATCTCCGAGAGCATCAGCCAGGTCAACGGGCCGACCGTTCCCTGCATGGAGAAGACGAAGAGGACGAGGAACGCGAGCACCGTCCACGCCTGTGCCGGTCCGGGCGGAACGATGACCGCGGTCAGGGCGATGAGCGTGTGGAAGACCGCGATGAGGGCGTAGCCGGTGAGGAACATGACCCGGCGCGGCAGCTTATTCAGCAGATACATGCCCAAGGAGATGCCGGCCAGGGAGAACACGCCGTTGGCGATGTTGCCGATGATGGCGACACCGGAATCCAGGCCCGCGCTCGTGAGCAGCTGAGTTCCGTAGTACATGACCGAGTTGATTCCGGTCAGCTGCTGGAAGAAGCCGAGTCCGGCACCGATGATCACCAGTCGCAGCACCCACCGGGTGCCGAGGTCGGAGAGCCCGCCCGTGGCCTCCTTCGCATCCTCGGCTGCGAGGTGGGTGACCTCATCGATCTCGGCTTCGGCACGTTCGGGGGAGCGGACCTGCTTGAGCACGGCCAGAGCTTCCTCGGTGCGTCCTTGCGAGATCAGCCAGCGCGGGCTCTCGGGCTGGAAGATCATGCCCACGAGGAGGGCGATCGCTGGCACCAGGGCAACGAGCAGCATCCACCGCCAGATCGAGTCGACATGCCCGAAGAAGTTGAAGATCACGGCGTTGATGACGAACGCCGCAAGCTGACCGCCGACGATCATGAGCTCATTGCGGGTGACGTAGCTGCCGCGCTTCTCCGACGGGGCGATCTCGCCGAGATAGACGGGCACCGTCGCCGAGGCACCTCCGACTGCGAGTCCGAGGACGAAGCGGGCGCCGATGAGGAACTCCGCCCCGGGCGCGAGCACGCAGCCGAGGGTGCCGATGATGAAGACTCCGGCCAGGAGCAGGATCGTCCTGCGACGGCCCCAGGCATCGGCGACTCGACCGCCGAAGACCGCACCGAAGGCGGCGCCGACCATGAGAGAGGCGACGACGAGGCCTTCGCTCAGCGCGGTCAGGCCGAAGTCCTCGCTCAGCGGTTCGAGGGCTCCGTTGACGACTCCGGTGTCATAGCCGAAGAGCAGACCGCCGAAGGTGGCGACCGTGGCGATGATGCCGAGGCGGTGGACGGGGCGACCCGTGCCGACGTGGGGGAGTTCGAAGTTCGTGCTGGCGGTGGACGTCGATCGGCGACGCGGGGATCCGGGTGGCATGGGCGACTCCTTTCCCCTTCAGTCCTAACACATGGGAGCCTGCCGCAAGCGGAGGGGGTGGAGCTCAGTCCTCCTGATACGAGTCGTCGATGACTTCGGGCATGCCGTCGATGACCGAGACCTCTTCGGTTCCGTCGTCGGCCAGGGCATCGACATTGAGGTCGTCGCCATCGAGCTCGGCGACTTCGAATTCGTCATCATCGTCGGAGACCATCCCGTCGCCGACACGATTGCCCTGTTCCGCGGCAGGTGACTGATCGGTGTTGAACTCGTCGGAGAGGCCTGGAGCCTCGTTCTCGTCGTCCCAGCCGGCGTCGTCGATGAGAGCATCGTCGGCCCCTTCGATGCCCGTGCCTTCCGGCCCTTCGGCACCGGGCTCGACGGTCGCCTCGGCGGGCTCATCGTCGATGCCGGAGTCGACGTCGACCTGGTCGGCCTCGGCTTCGGCGGCGCTGAGTTCGGGATCATCCAACTCTTCGGCCGTCGGATCGTCGAGTTCAGGATCGTCGAGGATGGGGTCGTCTTCCAGCCGGTCGGCCGCGTCCGAATCGAACTCGCTCATGATCTCTCCTTCGCTCGCAATCAGGTTCGGGCCCTCATTCTTGCACGTCGATCGATCGCGGGCCATGGGCGCGCACTCACTTCCGGTCGAAGCGCTCTTTCCACTCCCGCCAATCCCAGTGCGCCAGAAACTTCTCTCCGGCCATTCGGCCCGACGAGATGAGATCGAGTTTGTCGGCCGTTGTCAAAGCGAAGTCCGTGCTGCTGTGGCCGGTCGTGTCGACGAACACCGTCCTTTCGGTCACCGAAGGGTCGTCGATGTGCCGCCGGTCGTGCGCGTTGATCATCGTTGACAGCAGGGACTTCGCGTATTGGAAGGTCGTCGCGTTGGGCCGCCATTCCGCGGCCGCCGTCCGCCGGGCCGAGAGCATGACGCCGAAGGTCGGCCACCGTGCCGGCAGCGCGTCCTTGCGGTCGAAGACGTCGACGGGAAAGTTCGAGAGCAGTCCGCCGTCGGCACCGAGCACGGAGTCTCCACCGGCCACATTCGGCCGGGCGGGCAGAGCGCGCGGTCGGAAGAAGAACGGGCTGGCCGCCGACGCGCACACCGCCTCGGCGACGGACTGACTGTCCGCATCGACGCCGAGGGCCTCCTCGTAGTCCCAGGGGAGACGGAGCATGCGGCCCCGGGAGACATCGGAGACGATGACGACGAGTCGATACGATCGCTCCGGCCCGATGGCGCTGTCCGGATCGTCGAACTTGAGGTCACCCCATGTGCGCACCCCCTGATCGGCCAACGCCGCGGCGAGGAAGTCGTGGAGTGCCTGCCCCACATACATTCCCTTGTGCAGCAGCAGTCCCTGCACTCGGCCCAGCCAAGGGAGGAGGCGGAAGGCAGCAGAAAGGTCCTCGAACTCGGTGAAATCCTGTTCGAGGACCTTCTGCCGCAGAGTCTGCGGGCCGATGCCCGCCGCGGTGAGCGCACCGACGATGGCCCCGGCCGAGGTGCCGGCGATCCGGTGGAAGTCGTAGCCGTCGTCGGCGAGAGCTTCGACCGCGCCCACCAGGCCCGGCAGCTTCGCACCGCCGCCCTCGAGAACGAGATCTGTCATCGCCATGGCGGCTCCTCTCCTTCGCACCCTGATTCCATTGTGGACCAGCGCCGAGGATATGCCGCCTAGTGACGTGCGACGGTGACGGGCACGTCTCCTTCCGGTGACCTGTGCTTCTGGCCCGGACCGGTCCGGCCGGTGAAGTGGTCCATCGTCTGGTTGACGCCGAGGAAGTCCATGACCTTATCGAAAGCACGGGTCGGCAGGAGGCGGGCACCCGGAACCAGGCGGACGAGTGAGGGCATGACCAGCTGCTCACGACCGGATTCGACGGAGTCGAGGACCCGCGTGGCCACATCGTTCTCTTCGAGGATCGGGAGCAAGCGGGGGAATTTCGTCTGCACTCCCTTGAACATGCCGGTGTTGATATAGAAGGGGCACACGGCAAGCGTATTGACCCGGCTGCCGTCGGCGCGCAGCTCTCCGCGCAGTGACTCGGTGAAGCCCACCGCCGCCCATTTGCTCGCCGAGTAGTCGGTCTGTCGAGCGACTCCGGTCAGGCCGGCAGCGCTGGCGATGGTGACCACCGAACCGCGGTCACGTTCGATCATTCCGGGCAGGAAGGCCTGGGTCGTCCAGTACAGGGCGAATGTGTTGACGTCGTAGAGGCGACGGATCGCCGCTTCCTCCATGTCGAGAAGCTTCTTGCCGGAGACGATGCCGGCGCAGTTGACGAGGATGTCGATCTGACCGGTCTGCTCGGCCATGGCGGCAACCTGGTCGGCATCACCGACGTTGAGGGTGAAGGATCGGGCCCTGGTTCCAGCGGCCTCCACCTCGGCGCGCACAGCGTCCCCGCGTTCGTCCGAGAGGTCCCAGATGATGACCTCGGCCGCGCCGCGGGCCGCCGCGTCCAGAGCCATGAGTCTGCCGATTCCGCTTCCGGCCCCTGTGATGAGGATGCGGCTGCCGGCGATCTTCGTTCCACGCGTCATGTCTGTGCGTCCTTGCAGTTAGGCGTCAGTGCTGTCCCTCGCGAGCAGAACCCGCCCAAGCGGACCTCACGAGATGTTACTCAACAGTACATCAGTGTGCCGTGGGTCACGCAAGGGCGGGTTGGCCAATCGCCCGTCGCCCGGGAAGGTCAGCTCTCCTTCATGCCCTTCTGGATGAGGTCCATCACCGAGGAGTCCGCGAGGGTCGTGACATCGCCGACCTCGCGATTCTCGGCCACGTCCTTGAGCAGCCGTCGCATGATCTTGCCCGACCGGGTCTTCGGCAGATCGGGCACGATCATGATCGAACGGGGAGTTGCGATCGGTCCGATCGAGGACCGCACATGACTTCGCAGCTCACCCACGACATCGTCCCCGCCGTCGTGCGCGCTCTCCCGGAGGATGACGAAGGCCTCGATCGCCTGCCCTGTCATCTCATCAGCAGCCCCGACCACGGCCGCCTCGGCGACCTTCGGATGAGCGACGAGGGCGGACTCGATCTCCGCGGTCGACATCCGGTGACCGGAGACGTTGAGGACGTCGTCGACGCGGCCGAGGACCCAGAAATCACCGTCGCGGTCGATCTTCGCACCGTCCCCGGCGAAGTACGCGTCCGGGTACTGCGACCAGTAGGTCTTCTTGAACCGTTCCTCATCGCCCCATAGGGTGCGCAGCATCGACGGCCACGGCTCCTTGATGACGAGGTAGCCGCCGTTTCCTGGCTCGACGGAATTGCCCTCATCGTCGTAGACGTCGGCGACGATGCCGGGCAGCGGACGCATCGCCGAGCCCGGCTTCGTCTCGGTCACGCCCGGCAGGGGGCTGATGAGGATGCTGCCGTTCTCCGTCTGCCACCAGGTGTCGACGACGGGGCAGCGGTTCCCGCCGATGTGCTCGCGGTACCACATCCACGCTTCGGGATTGATCGGCTCACCGACGCTGCCGAGCAGACGCAGGCTGGACAGGTCGTACTGCGCGGGGATGTCGCGGCCCCATTTCATGAACGAGCGGATCGCCGTGGGCGCGCAGTAGAGGATGGAGACCTTGTACTTCTGCACGATCTCCCACCACCGGCCCCGGTGCGGTGTGTCCGGGGTGCCCTCATAGAGCACCGAGGTGGCCCCATTGGCCAGCGGACCGTAGACGATGTACGAATGGCCGGTCACCCAGCCGATGTCTGCGGCCGTCCAGTAGACGTCCGTCTCGGGTTTGATGTCGAAGACCGCCCAATGGGTGAAGGAGGCGCCGACGAGGTAGCCGCCCGTGGTGTGCATGATGCCCTTCGGCTTTCCGGTCGTTCCCGAGGAGTACATGATGTAGAGCGGATGCTCGGAATCGAAGGCGTCTGGAGTGTGCGTCTCCGGCTGCCGATCGACGACCTCGTGCCACCACAGATCACGGTCGCCATTCCAGTCCACGTCCTGGCCGGTGCGGCGGACGACGAGGACATTGCGCACCTCGGGGCAGTCCTCCATCGCCTCATCGACGACGGATTTGAGACCCGAGGGCTTGCCCTTGCGATAGCCGCCGTCTGCGGTGATGACGAATTCGACTCCGCAGTCCTTGACGCGGTCGGCGATCGCCGAAGCGGAGAATCCGCCGAAGATGACCGTGTGCGGGGCGCCGAGGCGGGCGCAGGCCAGCATGGCGAACACCGTCTCCGGGATCATCGGCATGTAGATGGCAACGCGGTCGCCGGTCTTCACGCCGAGTTCGGTGAGGGCATTCGCGGTCTTCGAGACCTCGCGCAGAAGATCGGAGTACGTGATGGTGCGGGTGTCGCCGGATTCGCCTTCGAAGTAGTAGGCCACACGATCGCCGAGGCCGTTCTCGACATGGCGGTCGACGCAGTTGTAGGAGGCGTTGAGCCTGCCGCCGGTGAACCACTTCGCGAAGGGCTTCTCCGACCAGTCGAGGACCGTGTTGAAGGGAGTCTCCCAGCTGATCCGCTGTGCCTGCTCCTCCCAATAGCCGATGCGGTCGGCCGCGGCCTTGTCGTACTCGTCGGCCTTCGCATTCGCATTCGCGGCGAAGTCTGCTGGGGGTGGGAAAGCCCTGTCCTCGTGGCTGAGTTCCTGAATCGTCGGATTGTTCGTCATCGTGCTCTCCTTTCACCCCGCACCACCACGACGTGGGCGGGTCATCGAACTCACCTTCAACCTACTCCAGTCGGTTGGGATTTCAAGAGGTGCAGGATGCCCCGCGGCCCCGATCCCACGCCAGGGAAACCGAATACTCGGCCGTCGCGGAAAGTGCCGCGACGGCAGAGACCGTTCTGATGCGGCGGCCCCTCAGGGTTCGAGGTCCGGGGCCGACCCTCACCTGCGCGGGATCGATTCTCAGTCCTGTTCCCCGCAGCTTGAGGACGGCTTCGATCCGAGTCCAGATCGTCGTCACTCGTCGCTGTCGAGCGATCCCGGCAACACGGCCTGCGGCGGCTCGGTCGCGCGGGTGGAAGAGAGTGATCAGGTCGTGGCTCTGCTCCTCGGTCTGAGTCGCTTCGATGTCGACTCCGATGGGGCGGCAGCTGACGGCTGCGGCCACAGCGCCATCGGTTCGGGAGATGGAGGTGAAGACCCGGGCAGTGCCGGTCCGAGTGGTGGCGATGCTGGGTCGGTGCCAGACGATGTCTTTGATCGGGACGGCGAGTTCCCGGGACAGCAGGCTCAGCAGCAGATCGACAGCCCCCGAGGCGGTCTCCTCGGTCGGGCAGATGAGCACATGGGTATGCGGTGGCAGCCGGCGATCGGTCCATCGGAAGACGTCGGCCGCCGGTGCCCGGACGGTCGCCATCTCAGCTCCGTGTCACTGATCTGTCCGATGGTGTTCCGAGTCCCAGCAGCTTCGTCAGGACACGAGTGATTGAGGTGATGACCGCCTCGACGGGGCCGCGCTTGAAGAAGCGCAGCCACAGGGCCGTGAACCCGAAGGCGAAGAGGCACTGGACGATGAAGAGGCGGATCGCCCCGAAGTCAGCGGGCGCCATGGTGAGGAGGATGAGGTGGCTGACGTAGAGGGACATCGGGATCCGACCGATCTGGACGAGCGGCCGCAGCAGGTTGCTGCGGCGGGCGATGAGGATGAACGCGCCGATGGCAACCATGGCGAAGCCGGCTCCGATGATGAACGCGAACGGAGTGTTCGTGTGCGGGCCGCCCGAGATCAGCCAGCCCGGGGACGCGGTCGGCAGCGGACCGGTAGGTCCGTAGACGAGGAAGTCATCGACGTCGTCGGTCGATCTGCCGGGGAAGGAGGTCCGCACGGTCGTGTAGCCGCCGAAGCGGTTGAGGTAGACCAGGAGACGCGTGACGGCGATCGCGAACAGCAAGGCAGCTCCTCCGGCGACGATGATGAGCATCCGCGGAGTCGTGAAGTGCAGCTGGAGCCGTCCGATGCCCATGCCGATGCACACGAGAGCGAACCATGTCAGTGCCGGATAGGCACCGGTGATGAGCAGCGAGGTGACCACATCGACAGGGGCGCTGACGATCTCTCCGAGCGTCGGGTTCGGATGCCAAGCGAGTCCGTCGACCTGGCGGTGGATGAGGAAGCGGAGAATCGGGAGGGCGACGATCAGGACAGCTCCGGAGATGAGCAGCGTGCGCGCCCGCAGCGGCAGCAGGGGGATGGAGAGGAGGAACATCACCCCGAAGTAGGGGAGGATGTCGAATGCTGCCAGGCCGATCTGATTGAGTCCGACGCCGAGAGCGATGAGGAGGAGACCGCGGATGGCGACGTTGGCCCGTGAGCGGTTCATCTGCGTCCCGGTGAAGGGGCGTTCGGCACCGCTGTTGAACGCCAGAGAGACCCCGGCGAGCACGGCGAAGAGGGCCGCAGAGTTGCCGGCCAGCAGCTGCCAGACCACGGTCGGCTCACCGTCCTCGCGTGCGGCGGGCAGCATATGGATGGCGAACATGCCGATGAGTGCGAAGCCTCGTGCGGCATCGACTCCGGAGGACCGGGCGCGTTTGCGCCGTCGCTCTCGATCGACGACGTTCGTGAGCATCCGGTTCGAGACCCGCAGGCCTCCGCCGGCGACATTGCGCATCGGTTCGGCCGGATCTGAGGAGACTTCGGACAGCCAGACTTCGGACCGGCCGGTCCAGATCTCACGGGGCCGCCTCGGCCCGGGCATCGGTCGCTCAACGGTGGTGCCGGTCATACCGGAACTCCCTTCGTGATCGGTTCGACGGGATTGCCCTGCCAATGGGAGTCGGCGGGCAGCTCTTCGTCGCGGAGGACAAGCGACCCGTCGCCGACGACGGTGCGCTCGCCGACGACGGCTCCGGGGAGGATGAAGCTGTTGACGCCGAGGGTGGACCCGGTTTCGAGGCGGGTGGGGACGAGGGACATCACACGGTCGTGGAAGAGGTGAGTCTGGACGACGGTGCCCCGGTTGACGCTCGTGCGTTCCTCGATGTCGATGAGGTCGAATTCCGGCAGCCACCACGTCTCCAACCAGACGTCCCTGCCGACTCGAGCCCCCATGATCCGGGCGTACCAGACCGCCAGCGGGGAGCCGATGGCGATCTTGATCAGCGATGCCACGGCCAGGGATTCGGCGAAGACATCGGCGAGCTCATTGCGCCAGACGAAGCTGCTGAACAGCGGGCGCTCCCGCGCCGTGAACCTCCCGACGAGGATCCATTTGGCGGCGACGGCGATGAGCACGGAGAGGATTCCGGCGCTCAGGGTCAGCGGGAACGCCCACAGGGTGGCAGTGAGGAGGCTGTGCACAGGGGAATCAGTGGAGAAGAGCGTGCTCATATAGATGGCGTTGAGGCCGGCGACGAGACCCAACTCGATCCAGTTCGTGAGGATGAAGGGGATGAACCGTCCGCTCTCCACCGCGGCACGTGCCCATTTCACGGCAGTCGAGGGCCGATAGGTGCGTTCCGACTGGGAATCGTTGCGGGAGCGGGGGATCGCCTGCGCGGTTCCGCCGATCCAGGAGGTGCCGACAGCGGCTCGGACCGGGCTCGAGCCGAGGACGGCGACGAGGGAGTCCGGAGGCAGATCGATATCGGCCCCGACGATCGCCGAGTTGCCGACGAAGGTTCCGCGTCCGACGACGGTCGTGCCGATGTGGATCCAGCCCCGATAGTGGCGAGGAGCGTTGAGGAGGGCATGATCGGCAATGAAGGACCGGTCCTGGATCCAGGTCAGGTGGGGAATGGTCTCGAGAGTGGAGATCTCCGTGTCCTTGCCGACGCGAGCACCGAGGCAGCGCAGGAACAGGGGAGTGGCGATCGATGCGTAGATCGGATACGCCGAGATCAGGGTCCGATCGAGCAGGGTCTGCGTCAGCCACACCGCCCAGCCGGTGACCGAATCCTGTGGGTAGTAGCCGGGCTGAACGTAGTGGGCCAGCGCCCGCACGGTGATGACGACGAGTGTCAGCCAAGTCAGCGCCGTGAGCACCGCCGTCAGCGGAACCCAGACGGCCAGAGTCTTCGCGACGGTCGGGAAGTCGCCGATCCCGATGACTTGGGGCAGGACGATGGCGATGCCGGGGATGAACGCCAGCAGCGGCAGCAGGCCGATGAGGACGATGCCGGCGGATTCGGCGACGGACCGAATCGCTGACGACCAGGTACCGGTTTCCTGCGTGTCCAGCTGGTTCTGTTCGGGCCAGCTCAGTCCCGCCTCGGCGAGGAATTCCAGCGGTGAACCGCCCCAGGACTCATCGGCGTCGATGTCGATGTCGACGAGGGATCCGGCCCGGATCTCGCTGCGACATCCGACGGAGACGCCGGGTTCGACGGCCGAACGGGTCCCGATCCGGGTGGAATCGCCGATGGTGACGGGGCCGATGTGGACGGTGTCGCCGACGATGCGGAAGCCGCGCAGATCGACGTCGCGCTCGACGACGGAATGGTCGCCGATCCGGGCGAGCCCGGATGTCGGCGGCTGGTTGGCCAGGTGGGCGCCGGCGCCCACCGAATTGCCGAGGAGACGGTGGATGAGGACATTCAGGTGTGTGCCGGCGAGATGCTCGAGGCGGAGGAAGACGTAGAAGCGATCGGCGGCCCACAGACGCACGTGCGTCCAGCCGCCTCGGCGATATCGTCCCGGTCGCAGGCCGAGAGTCAGAATTCGGGCGACGACGACGGCCTGCGCGATGCGTCCGATGGGGGAGAAGATGAGGATCCAGGCTGCGGCGACGGGCAGGAACGGCACGCGCGGAACCCACGAAGCGGCGAGGAAGAAGTCGAGAGCCCAGACCACAGTCACCGTGGCAACGATATAGCGGACGGCGTTGAGGGCGTAGATTCCGCCGAGGAAGCCGAATTGGAAGATCCTCGGCCCCACCGGCAGTCGGCCGGGCATCGGGTTCCGAGCCTGTGATGATGACAGGGTGCCGATGTAGTCCGCCATCGCCGCCAAAGTGGGGTGGGCATAGAGTTGGGCGATCGAGGCGCTCGGGTGGCTGCGGCGGATGCGCGCGACGAGACGGGCGACCTGGACGGATCCGCCGCCCACTTCGAAGAAGTTCGTGTCGGCGTCGATGGCGATCGGTCCCAGCTGTTCGACCCACAGGTCCCGCAGCCACTGCTGATCGGGGCTCAGCCCACTCACCTCGGTGCCGGGGGCCGACAGCGGCCACGGCAGCGCCTTGCGATCGACCTTTCCGGAGCTCTTCATCGGCATCTCGTCGAGGACGGTGAGGACGGGAACGACTCCGGCCGATAGCTTCTGTGTCAGTTCCACCCGTGCGGCATCGATGTCGATGCTGCCGGGTTCGGTCTCTGTGAAGTAGCCGACGAGGACATCGGAGCCGCCGCTCGTCTTCTGCACGGCGGCGGCGCCGGCGTTGGCTCCGGGGATCGCGGCGAGGTAGCTGTCGACCTCGCCGAGTTCGATGCGTTTGCCGCCGAGCTTGACCTGGTCGTCGATCCGGCCCTCGAAGAGGAGCCCGTCTGCCTCGGCACGGACGAGGTCGCCGGTGCGGTAGGCCCGGTCCCAGCCGAGTGCAGGCAGGGGTGCGTATTTCTCTGCGTCCTTCTCGGCGTCGAGGTAGCGGCCGAGGCCGACTCCGCCGACGACGAGCTCTCCGGATTCGCCCCAGCTCACCGGATGTTCGGTGTCGGGATCGACGACGGTGAGCTCCCACCCGTCGATGGGTCGGCCGATGCGCACGATGTCGCCGGGAACGAGGAGGGCGGCGCTGACGATCACGGTCGCCTCGGTGGGGCCGTAGGAGTTCCACACCTCTCGCCATGGTTCGTGGAGGCGGGCGATGAGTTCGGCCGGGCAGGCTTCCCCGCCGAAGATGAGCAATCGCACGTGTTCCAGGGCTTCGGCGGGCCAGAGCGAGGCCAGCGTCGGCACGGTTGAGACCGCGGTGATCCGCTGCGCAGTCAGCCAGTCGCCGAGGTCGGGGCCGGAGCGCACGATGTCGCGGGGTGCGGGCACGAGCACGGCGCCGTTGCGCCACGCCAGCCACATCTCCTCGCAGGAGGCGTCGAAGGCCACGGACAGTCCGGCCATGACGCGGTCTGCGGGGCCGAGCGGGTCGGAGGCGAGGTAGAGGGAATGCTCGGTGTCGACGAGGGCGGCGGCCGAACGGTGCGTGATCGCCACTCCCTTGGGCTTGCCCGTCGAACCCGAGGTGAAGATGATCCAGGCGTCGTCCTCGAGACCGGGCGGTCCGACGGGCGCTGCTGAGGCGGGATCCGTCTCGGCGGTGGGGACGATCTTCAGCTTCTCTCCGATCACGGCGGCCACGTGGGCTTCGTCGAAGACGGTGGCTGCGCGCTCCTCGGAGTCGTCCCAGTCGACGGGGACATAGGCGCAGCCGGCGGTGAGGATGCCGAGGACGGCGATGTAGAGGTCCGCTGTTCCGGACGGGACGCGGATGCCGACCCGATCACCATGGGTGATCCCGCAGCGGTGCAGTCGCGCGGCTAACTCCCGGGCCGCCTCGGCGAGCTGGCGGTAGCTCAGGGTGGCATCGGCGGAATCGAGAGCCGTGGCATTGGGATGGGCGCGAACGGTTTCGGCGAAGATTTCGACGAGTGTGCGCGGGGCCGGGACCGATCCGCGGTCGAAGATGGCAAGTGAGGGGTGGTCTCCAGTGCTCGTCTGACCGATTTCGACTGAAGTGCGCACGTTGAGTTCCTCCTGCTCACTTTGGGGATGAGAAGACCTGAGCTCCCAGGGGATTCTGCGGGAGGCGGTCTGCCCGGGGAGGAGCAACCACTCCCGAGGGCCTGAATCAGCGTAATGGCGGGGGTATGCCGAAATTCCGCAGGACTACGCGAATAATCCGCAGAGTCACCGCAAAGGTAGTCAGGAGTCCCGAATGCGGGGCGCAGATCACGTCGGGCAAAGTGGCGGTCGAGATGGGACGCAGACGCGAAGAAGCCCCGCTTCCCAGTTTTCACTGGGAAGCGGGGCTTCCGTGTTGTGGCTCCGACCGGCGTCGATCCGGTGACCTTTCGATTTTCAGTCGAACGCTCTACCAACTGAGCTACAGAGCCGAGCCGCCGACATACTCAATAAGTATGTCGAGAGAAACAAAGGCTCTTCCGAAGAAGAGCCTTATGCTCCGCGACCCTGACGGGACTCGAACCCGCGACCTCCGCCGTGACAGGGCGGCGCGCTAACCAACTGCGCCACAGGGCCTTGCTGTTGTGATGGAAGACCTTACGATCTTACACCGTACCCCCAACGGGATTCGAACCCGTGTCGCCGCCGTGAAAGGGCGGTGTCCTAGGCCTCTAGACGATGGGGGCCCAGGTTGTCCTCGGATTCCCCGTGGGCAACGACGTTAAGCTTATCCCACCCGATTCGAGGAATGCAAAACGAAAAGGAGTGTCCTCGGTCACACGACGGAAGCGGTGCTTTTCGACGTTCCGCAGGGCCGCCTCGGCGAGGGGATCGGAGTCGCTAGAGTGGGAGGCATGGAGGCCCTGAGTGATGAGGAGTTCGACGCGATCCTCGGCGAAGCCCTGGATCTGCTGCCCGCCGGGGTGACCGAACAGCTGGACAATGTCGCCCTGTTCGTCGAGGATCGGCCGGAGAACGGTGATCGACACCTGCTCGGCCTCTATGAGGGCACACCGATCGGGGAGCGGGGAGTCGCCGGGTTCGAGATGCCCGACAATATCTTCATCTACCGTGACAACCTCATCGACTTCGCCGAGGATCGGGATCACCTGCGCGAGGAGATCGTCGTCACCATCGTTCATGAGATCGCCCATTTCTATGGGCTCGATGACGATCGGCTCCACGAACTCGGATGGGGGTGAGCGTCTCCGGCCGAAGGGGTTGAGGGGCTTACCGACGAGTCACTTGACGTCACGGGAATTGGCGTCCGCAAGCCTACTTCGCCTATTGTGGGCGGGTACCTATCAGCACCGATACAACATTCCGTCCGTATCGATGCGGGGACACGGAGCCGTGAAAGCTGCGCCTCCTGGCCCCGCTGACCTGCGGGCAGGAGGCACTACCCCCTTATGACAGTTGCATCCAAGACTTCCAGCGCGGCGACCCCGGCCGTGCGAGTACTCAATCTGGCAGGCATCGACTACAGCCTGCGCAGCTTCGACCACGACCCCGCCACCCGCCGTTACGGTTCGGAGGCCGCCGACAAACTCGGCGTCAGCTCCGACCAGGTGTTCAAGACTCTGATGATCCAGGTCGACGGGCAGCCCGTGACCGCGCTCGTCCCCGTCTCCGGTCAGCTCGACCTCAAGGCGCTGGCCTCCGCGCGCGGAGCGAAGAAGGCCCAGCTGTCCGGCGTAGCCGAAACCGAACGTCGTACCGGCTACCCCGTCGGCGGAGTCTCTCCGTTCGGACAGCGCCATGCCGTGCCGGTCGTCGTCGACCGCACAGCTCTCGACCATTCGACGGTGTTCGTCTCGGCCGGCCGTCGCGGTCTCGAGATCGAGATCCGCCCCGAGGATCTCGTCATGCTCACGAACGCCCAGGTCGCGAAGATCGCCGCGCTCGACTGATCAGCTCTCGCTGATCAGAACGTCGATCCCCGGCCTCACACCCATTCGACCTCACCGACCTCGGGCTCTGCCCGACCGGCGGTGAGGTCGGCGTACATCGCCACGGCATCGGCCACCTCGGCGAGGGGAACCAGGACATCGAGTCCGACCTCACCGCCGTAGTCGGCCCGCGTCGTCCACCCCCGGTTCCCGGCCGCCCGCTCCAGGGCGTTGGCCTGGGCATAGTCGACGGCTGCTGACACCGGGACGCGCTCACGACGGGTGACAATCCGAGCCTCATCCACGGCCGCCGAGGTGGCCTGACCGTAAGCGCGGACGAGCCCGCCCGCGCCCAACAGGGTGCCCCCGAAATACCGGGTGACGACGGCGACGACGAAGGTCAGATCATGACCGGTGACCACATCGAGGATCGGAGCGCCCGCAGTGCCGGCCGGTTCCCCGTCATCGCTGAAGCGCTGAGTGCGCGAATCGGTGTCGAGGACGAACGCCGAACAATGGTGGCGGGCCTTCGGATGCTCGGCGCGCGCCTCGGCGATGACGGACCTGGCCTCGGCCTCATCCGCGGCGGGGGAGAGCCGGGCGAGGAAACGGGATCTCTTGATCTCGATCTCGGCCTCGACGGGGCTGACGATGGTCCGGTAAGACATGCTCGTCACTGTAGTCGAATGTGTTCTACGATGAGCCCACGGGCGCGGATTCCGCGCTCATCCCCAGTACTTCAGTGAAAGGGTGACAATGGTGCACCATCTCGACGACGCCGACCTCGCAGCGCTCAAGGACGAATCCGCCCGAGCCCGTGAACTCGACCGCGCGCACGTCTTCCACTCGTGGTCGGCACAGCGACTCATCGACCCGCCGACCGTCGCCCGCGCCCACGGGTCGACAGTCATCGACGGTGAGGGTCGGGAATTCCTCGACTTCTCCTCGCAGCTGGTGAACACGAATATCGGGCACCAGCATCCGGCCGTCGTGCAGGCGATCAAGGACCAAGCCGATGTGCTGTGCACGATCAGCCCGGCCACCGTCAACGCCGCCCGCTCCGAAGCGGCTCGCCTCATCACCGACCGGACCCCGGCCGGGCTCGATCACGTGTTCTTCACCAACGGCGGCGCGGATGCGAACGAGCACGCCATCCGCATGGCACGTCTGCACACCGGCCGGACGAAGGTGCTCTCCCGCTACCGGTCCTACCACGGTGGAACCCAGACTGCCGTCAACGTCACCGGTGACCCGCGCCGGTGGGAGAACGAGACCGGAGAATCGGGCGTCGTTCACTTCTTCGGACCCTTCCTCTACCGTTCGGAGTTCCACGCCACCACTGAGGCCGAAGAGACCGAACGAGCGCTGCAGCACCTGCGTCGGACCATCGAATTGGAAGGACCGGCGACGATCGCCGCGATCATCCTCGAATCCATTCCCGGCACCGCCGGCATCATGGTGCCCAGTCCGGAGTACATGCAGGGTGTGCGGGCGCTGTGCGACGAGCACGGGATCGTGCTCATCGCCGACGAGGTGATGGCCGGGTTCGGACGGTCGGGCAAGTGGTTCGCCTTCGAGCACTTCGACATCGTCCCCGATCTCATCACCTTCGCCAAGGGCGTGAACTCCGGGTACGTGCCTCTGGGCGGAGTCGTCATCAGCGAGGCGATCTTCGAGACCTTCGCCGAACGCGTCTACCCCGGCGGGCTGACCTACTCCGGGCATCCGCTGGCGTGCGCGGCGGCGGTCGCGACGATCAACGCGATGGCCGAGGAGGGCATGATCGAACACGCCGCTCATATCGGGGAGACGATCATCGGGCCCCGTCTGCGGCAGATCGCTGAGAATTCGAAGCATGTCGGCGAGGTCCGCGGCACCGGAGCGTTCTGGGCGATCGAACTCGTCCGGGACAAGGAGTCCAAGGAACCGCTGGCCCCTTACGGCGGAGGATCACCTGAGGTCGCCTCGGTGGTGGCGGCGCTGAAGGAGCACGGCGTCATCCCGTTCAACAACTACCACCGGCTGCACGTGGTCCCGCCGATCAACATCAGCGAAGAGGACCTCGAACGCGGCCTCGGAGTCTTCGAGAAGGTCCTCACCGACTTAGACTTCCCCCACTAATTACTACCTGACGGCGGCCCAGCAACCTCGCGCGAGGTTGCTGGGCCGCCGTCAGGTAGTAGTTAGGGGGTTTGGTGGGTGTAGTTGCCGCCGAGGATTGTCGCGCGGACCGGGATTGCTGCGATCTCGTCGGGGGCCACGTCCCGCGGGTGGGTTTCCAGGGCGACGAAGTCGGCGAGCTTGCCTCGGCTCAGCGTTCCCTTGTCCGCGCCCTGGCCCGAGGCCTTCGCCGCCTCGACCGTGTAGGCCGCGATCGCCTCATCGACGCTCAAACATTCGGCCGCCGAACCCATGACGTCCCCGTCGCGGGTCTTCCGGGTGACATAGGCTTCGATCCCGCGCAGCACATTCCCGTCGGCGCACGGCCGGTCCGAGCTGCCGGCCATCGGCACACCCGCATCGACGAATGACTTCGCCCGGTAGATCAGGTGCCGGCGGTCCGGCCCGAGCGAAGCGTTCATGCCGTCCCCGATGCCGTCGGCGAACGCCGCCTGCGGGGTGACGACGATACCGTGCTCGGCCAGCGTCACCAGGTGCTCGTCATGGACCAATGCGGCATGCTCGATCCGGTTCGGCACCGCCCGGCGGCCATAGCGCTTCTGCGCCTCGACGATGTTGGCGATCGCAGCATCGACGGCGGCATCACCGATGGCGTGCACGGCCAACGACCAGCCGGAGGCATAGGTGTCGAGGATCTGCTGACGCAGCACCTCGGCGTCGTCCTGCAGATAGCCGGGGTGGTCCTTGCCCGCGTAGTTCTCCCGCAGCGCCGCGGTCTCGCCGGACAGGGCACCGTCCATGAAGAACTTCACGGGCCCGATCGAGATGAGATCATCGCCGAGGCCGGTCCGCAGTCCCGCATCCAGACCGATGCCGAACCCGTCGGCGGAGTTCGCCGCGATCGGGTGCAGCCCGTCGGCCTGGGGCATGAGCTGCGCTCGCGCCCGCAGCTTCCCCTCCTCCCGAGCCCGCAGATAGCCGCTGATCTCAATGGGGGAGTGGCCGATCCAGCCGTAGGCGATACCGCATTCGCCGAAGGACGTGATGCCTTCCTTCGCGTAGTACGCCGTCGCCAGATCGAGGGCGTCGACGACGGTGTCGAGCGAATACGGGCGGATGAGATCCTGCACCAGAGTCTGCGCGGTCTCTTCGATCAGCCCCGTCGGATGTCCGGCCGCGTCACGCACGACCTTGCCGCCGACCGGCTCCTCGAAGCCGGGGTCCAGAATCCCCGCCCGACGCATCGCCTCGGTGTTGGCGATCGCGGCATGACCGGACGTCTGCCGCATGAACAGGGGGCGGTCCCCGGTGATCTCGTCAAGACGGTTCAGGTCCGGGTACTGCCCGTCGTAGTCACGGTGGGCATACCCCGTGGCTTCGATCCATTCCCCGGACGGAGTCGTCGCCGCGGCCTTCTCGAGTGCGGCATACACATCGGGCAGACCGCCGGGCAGCGCCGTGACATCGACCGAGGCCAGGGTGAGACCGAACCAGGTCGTGTGGCAGTGGACGTCGTTGAAGCCCGGCAGCACAGTCGCCCCGCCCAGGGACTCGACACGATCGGCATCGATGCCGTCGAGCTCCTCGTCGAAGCCGACGATCCGGTTGCCCCACACCCCGATCCTCTGCGCCCGCGGGCGCGTCGGATCAAGGGTGAATGCGTCGAGGTCGGTGAAGATCGCGTCGATTCTCATACCGCCACCTTAGTCAGATTCGCACGACTGCCGCGCCGCCGTTCACGGCAGGCAGTTCACAACAGATCTTTCACGGCAGGCGCGCCCCGCGCACGGCCGGATCCGTGATGCAGTGGACGAGCGAGAGCCCCTTGTGTGCCAGCGCCCGCTCGAACGCGTCGCGGAAGTCTTCGGTCCGCTCGACGCGGATGCCGAGACCGCCGAACGCCGTGGCCATGGCTGCGAAGTCCGGATTCTGCAGTGCGGTGGCCGTGGCCCGGCCCGGATATTCGCGGTCCTGATGACCGCGGATCGTGCCGTAGACCGAATTGTCGTTGAGCACGACGGTGATGTCCGCGCCGTACTGGACGGCCGTGGCCATCTCCTGCCCGTTCATGAGGAAATCCCCGTCGCCGGCGATGCAGAACACCGCCCGTTTCGGATGGACGAGGGCGGCGGCGACCGCAGCAGGCAGACCGAATCCCATCGATCCGTTGCGCGGGCCCAGCGCCGAGGGGAACCCGTGCGTGGGCAGGAACCTGGTCGCCCATCCGGAGAAGTTCCCCGCCCCGTAGGTGATGATCGCGTCGTCCGGCAGCAGGTCCTGCACATGGACGAATGCTTCGTCCATGTCGACGAACCCCGCCGAGGCGGCCGACCCCGAGCCTGCCACCTGCGGTTTCCGCCACGCCTCGAGTTCGGCCCGGGCCTCTGCGACCCAAGCCGGCAGCGGCACGGCGTCCCCGGCCGCCTCGGACAGGGCATCGCCGAGCGGCGGTTCGTCGATCGACCCATCGGAGGACACCGAATACGTGCGGGATCCCTCCTCGGTGAACAGGGACTGGGCGAACCGGCCGACCGAGGTGACGATGTGCTGGTCGAGGCGACCGAAGTGGCCGTGCGCATCGGCGTCGGGGCCGATGACGACAGTGCGCTGGTCGACGCCGTTGCTGAACCCATCGGTGGCCACATCGGTGCGGACACAGCCCAAGAAGATGTGCAGGTCCGCCTCGGCGAGGACCCTCTTCGCCACGGGGGACGCACCGTAGCCCAAGATGCCGAGGAAGTTCGGACTGTCGTGGTCGATGCCGTCATAGGCGCGGAAGGTGCCGAGCACCCCGAGCCCGCGGTCGCGTGACCATTGGGCGATGCGCCGCGAGGTCGACGGGGACCAGTCCTCGCCGCCGATGATGAGCACGGGACGGTCGGCAGCGGTGATGCGGGCACGCAGCTCCGTGACGTCCCCGGCATACGGTGAGGCCGATCCGTGCACGCGAGGGGGCAGCACCGTTCCCGAACTCGAGCGGACGAGGACCTCTTCGGGCAGACCGACGATGACGGGACCGGGCCGCCCGGTCACGGCGGTGTGCATGGCGTCGACGACCACCTCGGCGGCCTTATCGGGATCATCGAGGGTGAGCACCTTCTTCGCGGTCGAGGAGAACCAGCCGTCCAGATCGAACTCCTGGAAGGATTCGCGGCCGCGATGATCGGTGGGGATGAGGCCGACGAAGACGACGAGCGGGGTCGCATCCTGGTACGCGGTGTGGACGCCGACCTTGACGTTCGCCGCACCGGGACCACGCGTGACCATGGCGATTCCAGGCACTCCGGTCATCCGCCCCTCGGCGACGGCCATGTATGCGGCCCCGCCCTCTTGGCGGCAGACGATCGGGGTGATAGCCGAATCGCGGAGTCCGTCGATGACGTCGAGATACGACTCGCCGGGAACCAGATAAGTGCGAGTGACTCCGTGTGCTTCGAGTTCCTCGACGATGAGATGACCTGCAGAAAGAGACGCGGAGGTGTCCATACCCCATGCTTATCATCATTTCTCCTCCTGTGGTTGTCTCAACTGCCCACCACCCTGCCCATTCGAAACTGTGAGGTCGTATGATCGTGCAACAACGGAATCAGTACGGTCCGCCGACTGAGCCCGTGAGCAGGAATTCCACACCGGACCGGGGTGGGGACTGAGACTGACAGCCAGGAGGCTCTCGCATGACCGGAATCGACTCCGACCAGGCAGCGGCGCAGGAGTTTGAGCCCACCGACCTTGGCGGCGGCCGCAGGCACGGTCGCGTCGGAGCCCCCTCGACGCCGCGCCGGGCGCAGCTCGAACGGGATCCGGGAATGCCGGCGAGCACGTGGCGGCTGCGTTCGGACGCGTGGGAGTACCTGAAGTTCGCGATCAAACGCCTGGCCGTCAGCGGCGGGGACTTCTCGATGATCGCCGAAGACGGCGAGGTGTGGCGCTCGCTGCGTTCGTTGAAGACGATCGAGCTCTATTGGGCAGGTTTCGGTCAGCGCTATGTCGAGGAGATCACCGACCTGCTCTCGAACGGCGAATTCGACCGCGCGCACGACATGATCACACGTGCGGTCAATCGGCTCCGGGGCACCACCGTGCCCGACACCGGTGAAGACGACCTCACCGAGGATGAGCGCGCCGAGCTCAAGGACCGCCAGGACACCCGTCCTCGCTTCGAGGTCCTCATCGTCGACGAGACCACCGAGGGCGGCCGCGATGAGCTGCACACCGACCTGCTCAAACTCCGCAACGCCTCCGACCAGTTCATCTACGACTACGTCATCGTGCCCACCGCCGACGATGCGGTGGCGGCGGCCCTGACGAACCCGAACCTGCTCGCCTGCGTCATCCGCCCCGGTTTCACCGACAACACCCGCGAGGTGCTCAGTCGTGACCTGCGCGATTCCATCGAGTTCGCGCACACCTCGACGAAGGAATCGCCGACGGCGCCGATGAGTCCGCTCAATTCGGTGCGCCGGGTGCTGCGGCTGGCCGACACCCTGGCGAATCTGCGCCCCGAACTTGACCTCTACCTCATGGCAGGCGCCCATATCGAAAGCCTCGCCGGTGCCCTGACCCACCGGTTCCGTCGCGTCTTCCGCCGCGAGGACCAGTTCGAACTCCACCTGTCCCTGCTGCGCCGCATCCAGCACCTCTACGACACACCGTTCTTCGACGCGATCCGTGAGCACGCCCGCCGTCCGGCCGGTGTCTTCCATGCGCTGCCCGTCTCCCGCGGCGGCTCCGTCGTCGGGTCGAAGTGGATCGGCGACTTCGTCGACTTCTACGGGCTCAACCTGCTGCTGGCCGAATCCAGTGCCACCTCCGGTGAGCTCGATTCCCTGCTGGCACCGGTGCACACGCTGAAGAAGGCGCAGTCGCTGGCTGCCCGCGCCTACGGTGCCAAGCGCACGTACTTCGTCACGAACGGCACGTCGACGGCGAACAAGATCGTCCACCAGGCGGTGGTGTCACCTGACGAGGTCGTCATGGTCGACCGCAACTGCCACAAGTCCCACCACCATGCGCTCATGCTCACCGGAGCCCGCACCGCCTACCTCGAGGCGTACCCGCTCAACGACGTCGCCTTCTACGGGGCGGTGCCGCTGAACAGGATCAAGCAGCTGCTGCTCGACTACCGGGCCGCCGGCCGCCTCGACGAGGTGCGGATGATCACCCTGACCAACTGCACCTTCGACGGAATCGTCTACGACCCCTACAAGGTCATGTCAGAATGCCTGGCGATCAAACCCGACCTCGTCTTCCTCTGGGACGAAGCGTGGTTCGCCTTCGCCCGGTTCCACCCGGTCACCCGCAAGCGCACCGCCATGGTCGCCGCGGAGACCCTCGAGGAGAACCTCGCCACCAACGCCCACGCCGCGGCGTACCGGGAGCAGCAGAAGCGCCTGTTCGATCCCGAGACCGGTGCCCCCGCCCCCGATTCGGTGTGGCTGGAGGAGGACCTGCTGCCCCCGCCGGATGCGACGATCCGCGTGTACGCGACCCAGTCGACGCATAAGACGCTGACCGCGCTGCGCCAGGGATCGATGATCCACGTCTACGATCAGGAGTTCTCTACCGGCGCCGAGGAGGCCTTCCACGAGGCGTACATGACCCACACCTCGACGTCGCCGAACTACCAGATCCTCGCCTCCCTCGACCTCGGCCGCAGGCAGGTGGAGATGGAGGGCTTCGCGCTCGTGCAGAAGCAGCTCGACCTGGCGATGAGCCTGTCCTCGGCGATCGCGCGTCACCCGCTGCTGAAGAAGACGTTCAAGGTGCTCACAGCCGCCGATCTCATCCCCGAGGAGTACCGGGTCACCGAACGGACGATGCCGCTGCGCGATGGACTGTCGACGATGTGGGACGCCTGGGTCCGCGACGAATTCGTCGTCGATCCCAGCCGCATCACCGTCGAGATCTCGGGCACGGGAGTCGACGGGGACACGTTCAAGCACGAACACCTCATGGACCGCTACGGCATCCAGGTGAATAAGACGAGCCGGAACACGGTGCTGTTCATGACGAACATCGGCACCTCACGCTCGGCCGTCGCCTACCTCATCGAGGTGCTGGTCAAACTGGCGGGGAAGTTCACCGACCCGCACGAACTCCAGGAACAGGATGCGCTGACCGAACCCGCCGCGGTGATGCCCCCGCTGCCGGACTTCTCGGCCTTCGCCCCCGACTACGCGGCCGAGGCGCCCGCCGACGACCCGTCGAAGCAGCTGCCCGACGGCGACCTGCGCACCGCCTACTATGCGGGTCTGCGCCGGCAGAACATCGAGCACGTGCTGCCGCATGAGCTGCGACGCCGCGTCGAGAACGGGGAACAGCCGGTCTCAGCCGGATTTGTCACCCCGTACCCGCCCGGGTTCCCGGTGCTCGTGCCCGGACAGGTCATCACCGCCGAGGTACTCGACTTCATGTCCGCGCTCGACACCCGAGAGATCCACGGCTACGACTCCCGCCAGGGCTACCGCGTCATCCTCAAAGAGGTCCTGGAGAGCTGAGCGAGATCGACCGTGCAGACCAACCGTCTCATCCAGACCGTCGAAGCCCACACCGAGGGGCTGCCCGTCCGCGTCGTCACCGGGGGAGTGGGGCCACTCCCCGGTGAGTCCATGGCCGAACGCCGGGAGTGGTTCATCGAGAACTCCGACGATCTGCGGACCTTCCTCATGTGCGAACCCCGCGGCCACGGGTGGCTCTCGGGAGCGATCCTGCAGCCGCCGACCCGTGCCGACGCGGACTGGGGAGTGCTCTTCATCGAGGTCACCGGCGTGCTGCCGATGTGCGGGGCCGGCACGATCGCTGTGGCGACCGTGCTCGTCGAGACAGGCATGGTGCCCGTCGTCGAACCCGTCACGACCGTGCGCCTCGACGCTCCGATCGGGCTCATCACCGCCGAGGTGGTCGTCCGGGACGGTCGCGCCGAGTCGGTGACCATCGTCAACGTTCCCTCGTATGCGCACGCACTCGACCAGACCGTCGAGGTGCCCGGGCGAGGGACGATCGCCTGCGACATCGGCTTCGGCGGGAACTTCTACGCCTTCGTCTCCGCCGCCGACGTCGACATCCCGTTCGAGCGCGACCGGGCTGAGGACTTCATCTCCGCTGGTCGCGAGATCATGGCTGCGGTCAACGAACAGCTCGACCCCGTGCATCCGGTGACCGGATTCCGCGGCTCCGAGCACGTCGTGTTCCTGACGCCGCCGACGGAGCCCGGGCCCAATGGAGAAGTGCCGGATGCCCGCCATGTGCTCATCAATTATCCCGGCTGGCTCGATCGGTCGCCCGGTGGTACCGGGACGAGCGCGCTCATGGCCGTCCGGCATGCCCGTGGGCAGTTGGGCCTGAACACGGATTTCGTCAATCAGTGCTTCATCGGCACCTCGTTCACCGGACGCCTCGTCGAGGAGACGAGAGTCGGCGAACATGTGGCTGTGGTGCCGACGATCACCGGCAGCGCCTGGCTGACCGCGACCTCGCAGTTCATGCTCGACCCTAGCGACCCGTTCCCCGCCGGCTTCACGCTCTGAAGTAGGACCGGCGGCTACCCTAACTGGCCGGGGTGGAGGACGCGGGAGAGGAAGTCCTTCGTCCGCTGCTCCTGCGGGTTGCCGATGACGTCCTTGGCCGGTCCAGCCTCCACGACGACTCCGCCGTCCATGAAGACCACGCGGTCAGCGACCTGCCGGGCGAACTCCATCTCGTGGGTGACGACGACCATCGTCATTCCCGCCTCGGCGAGGTTGCGCATGACCTGGAGGACGTCGCCGACGGTCTCCGGATCCAGCGCCGAAGTCGGCTCGTCGAAGAGCATGACGTCGGGGTCCATGCTCAGTGCCCGGGCGATCGCCACGCGCTGCTGCTGACCGCCGGAGAGCGAACCGGGCTTGGCCTCCATCTTCTCGGACAGCCCGACCTTCGCGAGGTTCGCCTCGGCGACCTTGTTGGCCTCGGCCTTCGATCGCCTGAGGACCTTCGTCTGCGCGATCGTGAGGTTCTCACGCACGGTGAGGTGGGCGAAGAGGTTGAAAGACTGGAAGACCATGCCGATGCGGGTGCGGGCGGCATCGATGTCGAGATCGAGGTCGGTCATGTCCATGCCATCGACGACGATCGACCCTCCGGTGGGAGTCTCGAGTGTGTTGATGCATCGGAGCATCGTCGACTTGCCCGAGCCCGAGGGGCCGATGACGCAGACGACCTCTCCCTTGTCGACGTCGAGGTTGATGTCGGTGAGGACCTGGTTCGTGCCGAAGCTCTTCTGGAGGTTGCGGATCGCGATGATCGGCGTCTTTGTTGACGCATGCGAGGTGGTGGTCATCATTTCACTCCTGAATCGGCGGAACCGTATTTGCGCTCAAGCACCCGCGACAGATACGACAGCGGAATCGTGATGATGAGGTAGCACAGCGCGATGACGATGAAGGGGGTGAGGTTCGCGGTGTTGACGATCTCGGCGCGGCCGAGTGCCGCGAGCTCACGGCCGTCGACCGAGGAGCCGAGGATGTAGGCCAGCGAGGAATCCTTTGTCAGCAGGATAAGCTCGTTCGTCAGGGGCGGCAGGATGATGCGCATCGCCTGCGGCAGGACGATCGTGAACATCGCACGTGACGAGGACATGCCCAGCGACCGGGCGGCTTCGATCTGGCCCTTGGGTACGGCCTGGATGCCGGCGCGGATCGTCTCGGCCATATAAGCAGAAGACACGAGTCCGAGGGCGATCATGATGATGACTAGTTGCGGGAGGATGAAGCCGGGGAAGGCCACCGGCAGTCCGAATCCCATGACGAGGAAGACGACGAGAGCCGGCAGTCCGCGGAAGAACTCGATGTAGATCGTCGCCAGCCAGCGATAGACGCCGACCGAGGACAGGCGCATGAGGGCGACGACTAGGGCGATCGCCAGGCCGAGGGCGAAGCCGAGGATTGTGAAGACGACAGTGTTCTTCAGCGCGCCCGTGATGACGTCGGGGAACATGCCGGCGGCGATGTCGAAGCGTCCGAATGTGTCGATGAGCGTCGGCCAGTCGGCGACCAGCGCGACGATGATGGCGATGACGACGAGGATGGCGTATTGGATGCCGCGGGAGAGCTTCGCCTTCTGGCGTTTGCTCATCTTCGCTTTCGGAGTGGCGGTGGCGGCCGGGACGGCGGGGCCGGTCTGGCGGCCGTCCTCGTTCGCTGTGGGAACTGACATGGTTGTCCTTCGAAAAACTGTGGCGGGGGTGTCCGCCGGGAGTGCGTGCCGTGAGGGTCGGATGGGGCTCAGGCAGGTCGGTCGAACTCAGCCGAACGGGCGGCCCGTCACAACGACAGATCGCAGCGGGCCGCCCATTCGCGGGTGATCACTTCGGTGCTTCTCCGAACCACTTCTTGTAGATCTTGTCGTACTCGCCGTTGTCCTTGATCTCGGCGAGGGTGTCGTCCACGGCCTTCTTCATCTCGGTGTTGCCCTTCTTCATCGAGATGCCGTAGTGCTCGTCGGTCTTGATATCGAAGCCGATCGCGAAGCCCTTGTTTTCGGTGTTGTAGTTGTAGAGCACACCGTTGTCATTGATCACGGCGTCGACCTGACCGGTCTTGAGCGCTTCAAGTGAGAGCGGCAGATCCTCATAGGTGATGACCTCGGAGTCCTTGAAGTGCTCGGTCGCGTAGTCGAGGCCCGTGGTTCCGGCCTGAGCTGCGATCTTGAAGCCCTTAAGCGCCTTCTCGTCCTTCGCGGTCTTGTCGGCCTTTGTCAGGATCGCCTGGTTTGCATCGAAGTACGGTTCGGAGAAATCGGCTGCTTCTTCACGCTTCGGTTGGATTGTCGTCGCCGCTGCCGCAACATCGCACTTGTTCTGGTTGAACTCCGCGCCCGAGGTGATCGTCTCGAACGAGGTGTTGATGATCTCCTGTTCGACACCGAGCTTCTTCGCCACGGCATCGACGATGTCGACGTCGAAGCCGACGACCTCGCCGTCCTTCTCGAACTGGAACGGCTGGTAGGACAGATGGGTGCAGGTGGTCAGTTTGCCTTCCTTGACCAGGGGGACTCCGCCTTCGGCGGTCGCTGCAGGTTCGGAATCGCCTCCGCCGCCGCAGGCGGACAGGGCGAGCATGGCGCCGGCTGCCACAATGGCCAGGCTCGAGCGTCGTTTCATGGTTCCTCCAGGGGATCGGTGACGGTCTCGTCACGCAAACGGATTGCCCGGACATCCGTGTCTGGGCAATGTCTGAGAGGAATCCTACCGTGAACTGGGTCACACCTATGACGCTTTGATGATCGCCGAGGCGGTTGTGACGAAATCGTAGTCTTGCCGCCTTCGCGGTTGGCTGACCTGCGATGCCGGTGAGTTGTGGTCACAGAGCCGAGGCCCGACCGCCGAAAACGGCGATCGGGCCTCGGATGAGTGACCAGGTTCGGACGGAGGCTCAGCTCAGCTGATCCTCCATGTCGAGGTCAGAGGTGTCCTTGGCCAGCCACAATGCAATGAGCGTGAGGATCGCGGCGGCGATGATGTAGAGGCCGCAGTAGAAGATCGACCCTCCTTCGGCCTGCCACAGGGCGACCATCGCGAACGGTGCGGGTCCGGCCCCGATGACGCTGGACATGTTGTACGAGATCGCCGATCCGGTGTAGCGGACGTTGGCGGGGAAGAGCTCCGGCAAGTACGCGGCCATCGGGCCGAAGGTCAGTCCCATGAGGATGAAGCCGACGATGAGCCCGACGATGACTCCCGGGGTGCCGGCGTTGAACAGCGCGTTGACGACGAGTCCGTAGGCAGCGATGAGCACGGTCACACCCAGCAGCATCTTCCGGCGGCCCAGCTTCTCGGCCAGGGGGCCGGAGACGACGGTGAAGATGCCGAAGAAGACGACTCCGATGATGAGGTAGGTGAGGAATTCGTTCTTCGTGTACCCCAGCCCCGCGACGAAGCCTGCGGGGTCGAAGGACTTTCCTGCCGCCTCGGCGGCGGTCTGGGCCTGCTCCGGGGTTGCCGGTGAGGTGCCGTAGGTGAGGGTGAACGCGGTCATGAAGTAGAAGATCACGTAGGTCGCGAGCATGATGAACGTGCCCAGGATGAGCGGCTTCCAGCTCGTGGCGAAGACCCGCCCGAGCGGGGCCTTCGAGATCTGCTGCTTCTGAGCGACGAGCTGGAACGCCGGGGTCTCCATGAGTGACATGCGGACATAGAGGCCGACGGCGACGAGCAGCGCCGAGAGCAGGAACGGAATGCGCCAGCCCCAGGCGAGGAACGCCTCGGGGGAGGTCCAGGTGCCGAGGGCGACGAAGAGCAGGTTCGCGATGATGAAGCCGACGGGCGCGCCGAGCTGTGGGAAAGTGCCCCAGATGGCGCGCTTGCCCTTCGGGGCATTCTCGGTGGCCAGCAGTGCCGCGCCCGACCATTCGCCGCCGAGGCCGACGCCCTGGCAGAAGCGCAGAAGAACGAGGAACAGCGGGGCGAGGACGACCCAGCCCGGCGTGCTGGCGGTCGGCAGCAGGCCGATGAGGAAGGTGCCGATGCCCATGATGAGCAGGGAGGCGATGAGCGTCTTCTTCCGGCCGATGCGGTCACCGAAGTGGCCGAAGATGATCGAGCCGAGGGGGCGGGCGACGAAGGCGACGCCGAAGATCGCGAACGAGCTCAGCAGCTGAGTCGTCGATGTCTGATTGGGGAAGAAGAGGGCCGGGAAGACCAACGAGGAGGCCGTGGCGTAGGCGTAGAAATCGAAGAATTCGATCGTGGTGCCGACCATCGAGGCGGTCAGGACCTTGCCGCGGGTGTTGTTCTTCCGAGTCGCTGCGATTGCGTCGTCGTCGACTCCGGGTGCCGAAGAGGGATTCTCCGGCTGTGCTTCGGTGGACATGGTGGTGGTGCTCCGCTGTTTCGTGAGTGCAGGCACGGGCGGGTGGTCCGTGCCAATGGAAAAGGCCGTCGGCGCTGTGTCTGGCACAGCGTCGACGGCGACGAACCGACATTACGCTCGTCTCACAAAACGTGATTTCCGAGTCTCACCGAATGAGATTACTAGGTGGTCGAAGTGTTCTGGACAACTCGGACGGGCGGTCAGTCCGCGGTGGTGACCTCGGTGATCGTCACCTTCTCCTTGGGTGCGCCGTCGCCGGCACCGGAGTCCGTGCCCTTGGCAGCGAGATCCGCGACGGTCTTCGTGCTCTTCTCATCCAACTGTCCGAACACGGTGTAGTCGGGCGGCAGCGAGCTGTCGTCGTAGACGACGAAGAACTGGGAGCCGTTCGTATCCGGACCGGAGTTCGCCATGGCCAGAGTGCCGGCCGGGTAGGTCTCGGAGCCGTCGAGCTCATCGGCGAACGAGTAGCCTGGGCCGCCCGACCCGGTGCCCGTGGGATCGCCGCACTGGAGGACGAAGATGCCCTCGGTGGTCAGACGGTGGCATTCGGTGTCGTCGAAGTACTTCTGCGCGGCCAGAGACAGGAAGCTGTTGACGGTGCACGGGGCGCGGTCGGCATCAAGAGTCACCGCGAGGTCCCCGGCGCTCGTCGCCACGGTGGCGTCGACGCTGCCTTTTGCCTGCGGCTTCTCCTCAGGAACGTCGACTTCCTTCGCGCCCGGCTGCGAGTCAGCAGGGTAGGAGCAGGTTCCCGCAGCGGCCGAGGAATCCGAGCTCCCGGAGGACTCGCCGGAGTCCCCTTCGGAATCAGACGATCCGCATCCGCTCAGCAGCAGAAGGGCGAGGACGGCGAAAGCAGCGAGGGTCAGCAGCAGAGCTGGTTTCGGGCGACGGGTCAGGGCATGAGAGCGACTGGGCGCAGGGTGATCCATGCGTTCATCGTATCGGCACTTTCACCGAGAAACGGGCTGAGCGTCGAGACACGGGCGTGCACACCCGTTTCTCGACACGCAGCCCGTTTCTCGGCGGAACTCAGGTCTCGACGGAGGTGCGGGTGCTCGGGTCGGGTGAGCCGCCTCGGCGAAGGAAGATCGCAACGGAGATGACGATGAGCCCGGACACGCACAGACCCACACCCACCCACGCCGGTGCACGGTAGCCGAGGCCGGCGGTGATGACGATTCCGCCGAGCCACGCGCCCAGGGCGTTGGCGAGGTTGAAGGCGGCGTGGTTCATGGCCGCGGACAGGCTCGGGGCGTCATGGGATTCGCGGAACAGACGCATCTGCAGGGCCGTGGTGATCATCGACCCGGAGATGCCGATGAGGAAGAGGGCGATGATCGCGATCGCCGCTATGTGGGTGAAGGCGCCGAATGCGGCGAGCACGAGGGCCGAGAGGATCATGCCGCCGGTGGCCGAGCGTTCGATGGACTTGTCGACCAGGGGTCCTGCAATCAGCGATCCGGCGGTCATGCCCAGGCCGTAGACGGCGAGCACCCACGGGATCGCGACGCTGGGGACGCCGGCGACGTCGGTCATCGTCGGGGTGATGTAGGTGTAGACGGCGAACATTCCGCCGAAGCCGACGGAACCGGCAACGAGGGTGAGGATGATCTGCACACGTCCGAGCGCTTTGATCTCCCCGCGGGCCGAGGGCACTGCGCCGAGCTTCACGCGCGGTACGCCGACGGCGACCATGATGACGGTGAGCACGCCGAGCGCGGCGACGAGGGCGTAGGCGCTGCGCCATCCGAACATATTGCCGAGTGCCGCAGCGAAGGGAACGCCGAAGATGTTCGCGATCGTCAGGCCGAGCATCACTCGTGACATGGCTCGGCCGCGGCGGTTGGCCGGGACGAGGGAGGCGGCGACGACGGCTCCGATGCCCAGGTAGGCTCCGTGCGGCAGTCCGGAGACGAAGCGCGCGATGTTGAACAGCCCGGCTGTCGGGGCGAGCATCGAGGCGAGATTGCCCAGAGCGAAGAGACCCATCATGCACAGGAGCAGCAGCTTGCGATCCATATGCGCGGCGATGGTCGTGATCAGTGGTGCGCCGACGACGACGCCGATCGCATAGAACGACACCGCATGCCCGGCCTGGGGGACCGTGATGCCCAGCTCCTCGGCGATCATCGGCAACAGGCCCATAGTCGCGAATTCGGTCACCCCGATGGCGAAGGCGCCGATCGCCAAGGCGAAGACAGCGAACTTGTAGACTCCGCGGGAGACCGGGGCATCACTCATGGGGCTCCTTCAAGGAAACGCGGGATCGGGGAGGCAACCGCACCAGCCTATTGCCCGCAGCGGTTCCTCGGAACCCCTCGGGCGCCCAATGTGACGATTCGAACAGCCTCAGTCGACGTTCGCTTCCTCGGCGTCGTATTCGGCCAGAGCCTGCGAGGCGACGGAGAAGGCGGTGTTGGCGCTCGGCACGGAGCAGTAGATGGCCGACTGGAGGAGGACCTCCTTGATCTCATCGCGGGTGAGCCCGTTGCGCAGCGCAGCCTTGACGTGCATCGCCAGCTCCGCCTCGTGGCCACCTGCGATCATCGCCGTGAGCGTGATCGCCGAACGCATCCGCCGCTCGAGTCCCGGACGGGTCCAGATCTCTCCCCAGGCGTAGCGGGTGATGAGGTCCTGGAAGTCGCTCGTGAAGTCGTCGACCTTCGCATTTGCGCGGTCGACATGGGCATCGGAGAGCACCTGCCGTCGCACGGCCATTCCCGCCTCGCGCACGTCGTCGCGGCTGGCCTCCCGCGGCCCCGAGGCTGTCGGCAGCTCGGGACCGGCTTCCGGGGAAGCGGCTCCGCCGGCCCCTGCGCCGAGTCCCTTGCCCTGCAGAAAGTCAGCGAGCAGACCCGCGGTCACGACCGGAGCCTCGGCTGGCACGAGATGAGCGGCGCCGTCGATGACCTCGAGCAGCGCCCCGGGAACTCCGTTTGCGATCTCGGCGAGCTTCGTCGCCGGAGTCGGCTGATCCTGTGAACCCGCGACTGCGAGCAGGGGACGCGTGATCTCGGGCAGTCGCGCGCGGACATCGAAGTCGGCCAGTGCATAACAGAGGGAAGCATAGGAGAAGCGGTCGGCGTCCTGCAGCGAATGAAGAAGCGCAGCCGAGGCCTCCGGTTCCCGGTCCATGAACCCTTCCCCGAACCAGCGCTGTGCCGAACCGATGACCTGAGTCGGGGTGCCCGAGGTCGCCACCGTCTGGGCGCGTTCCTCCCAGGCCGAGGCCTCACCGATCTTCGCGCCCGTGCAGAACACCGCGATGCGGCCGAAGCGGTCGCCGTGATCGAGCGCCAGCTGCAGGGCCGTTGCTCCGCCGATCGAATCGCCGGCGAGGTCGACGGGAGCGCCGGGGGCGGCCACATCGGGAAGGACCCGATCGAGGGTGCCCAGGACCGCCTCGGCGAGGTCGGACATCGTCACCCGCGGAGTCATGGACGTCCCCGCGGGGACATCGATCGGTGCCGAACGGCCGTGACCGGGCAGGTCGATGCCGATGACCGTCGTCTCCGGACTGAGTGCGGTCAATTCGGTGGCGGCCTGCTGCCATAGGGCTGCCACGGAGGTACCCAGCGAAGGCAGGACGACGAGCACTCGGGCATCGGCAGCGGGGGAAGCTGGTGCGGAAAGAACGGATGCGGTGAGGTCCATGGGTGTCACTTTCTTCGGTCGGTTCTCAAGTCGGGCTGCAGGTCTCAGTCGAAGGACGGCAGGTCGATCTCCTGCGGCCCGGAGCTGTCGATGGTCGCCAGGATGGTGCGGCGAATGTCCTCGGCCTCACCGAGGTAGGACTCGGGGGTGAAGAATTCCTTGATTCCATCCTCGTCGCCGATCTCGGCGCGCAGTGCTGCGACAGGGTCGGAGCCGGGGGCGATGATGGCTGCGCGGGTGTCTTTGTCGATCCGGTCGCCGAAGACGATGCCGAGCTTCTCCCCATAGATCCCGGGAGAGGCGGCGTCGAGGTTCGCGCGCATGGCCTCGGCGTTGACCTGCAGGCCCGCGATCATCTCGTCGAGGATGATGAGCGAGGAGATCGCCAGGGTCATGAGCTCGGACAAGGCCGGCCACTCGGCATGCCAGGCACCGTCGGAGCGTTCTTCGATGGCTTCGGCGGCGGCCGTGGTCAGGGTGGACAGTGATCCGGGGACGCGCATTCCGTTGCGGTGGAGCAGCACCGCCGAGGTGGGATTCGACTTGTGCGGCATCGTCGAGGATCCGCCGGTGGAGGCCAGGGACAGCTCACCGATCTCGGGGCGCACGCCGATGAGGACATCGCGGGCGATGGAGGCCCCGACGGTGACGCATTGGGCGAGGTGGGAGCCCCAAGACAGGATGCGAACGCGATCGGTGTGCCAAGGGACGGGGATCTGGGTGAGTGCCGCGTCGGGACCGACCATCTGCACGTGGAATTCGCGGAGCAGGGATTCGGTGGAGTCGCCGGCGAACCAGCGGATCGCGGCGCGGGTGCCGGCGGCCCCGCCGACCTGCACATAGTCGACGTAGGGCGCCTGACCTTGGACTTCATTGACCTCGGCGGCCCAGGCGGCGGCCTTGAGGCCGAAGGTCGTCGGCAGGGCCGGCTGGGTGAGGGTGCGGGCCAAGCACAGGGTCTTCGCGTGAGCGTCGGAGAGTTCGACGAGGGAGGTGCCGATGACTTCGAGGCGCGCCTGCATCTGCCGCACGACGCGGGAGACGAGCAGGCCGATGGCCGTATCGATGACGTCTTGGCTGGTCAGTCCCCGGTGCAGGCATCGTGAGGCCTCGGGGGAGAGTCGGGAGCGGACGCGGGCGAGAAACGGGATGAGTGGGTTGCCGCCGGATTCGGCGGCCTCGCCCAAGGACTCGAGCTCGGTGTGATCGTCCGTGAGCGTGCGGATCGTGGCATCGATGGCGGCGGCCACCTCGGCGCGGATCTCCGACGACACCAGCCCCACCCGTGCCTGTGCGACGATCCATGCGGTCTCGACTTGGCCGATCGCGGTGATGAACGCGGCGTCGTCGATGGCTTCGGATCCGCGCAGATCGCCGGGGGCGAAGAGAAACCGGGTGTGGGCGGTGTCGGTCATGTCGCTTCAGTCCTCGTGGCTGGGGAATCGGAGGAAGGGAGTTTCCTCCTCACCCTGCAACCGTATGTCGAAGTGCAGCGATCCGTCAGCCCCTCGAGTGGCGATGAGGCGGGTGCGCTCGTCTTCGTCGAGCGAGGACAGGAGCGGGTCGGCGGCCAGTGCCGCGGTGTCCTCTGGCAGGTAGATGCGGGTGAACAGCCGGTTGAGCAGCCCTCGGGCGAAGATGACGACGCTGATGAAGGGTGCCTTGCCCGCTTCGGTGGGGCCGGGATCGACCGTGGAGAAGCTGAACTCGCCTTCCGGGTCGACGGCGGCGCGGCCGAAGCCGGTGAAGGTGAAGCCGTTGCGGCGCAGCGATCCCGTCTCGCGGGGGACAGCGCCGTGCTCATCGGGCTGCCAGATCTCAAGAATGGCATCGGGGACCGGGGCACCGGCCCCGTCGAAGACGGTTCCCGTCAGCTGCACGGCGCGAGCCGAGCCTGGCGGGACGAGCTCATTATCGTGCTCGAAGGGCAGCGCGTAGCCGTAGAACGGGCCGACGGTCTGGCCCGGGGTCGGCGTGAGATCAGGGGTCGTGGGGGTGTCAGTCATCGTCCTCTTCTTCCATCCAGGTCCGGTTGGCGCCGGTGAGCACGATGTCCCAGTTGTAGCCCATGAGGAATTCGTGTTCGGTGATGTTGTGGTCATAGGTCGCCACGAGGCGGTCGCGCGCCTTCTGGTCGGTGATCGACTGGTAGATCGGGTCGAGGGCGAAGAGCGGATCCCCGGGGAAGTACATCTGGGTGATCATCCGCTGTGTGAACTCGGATCCGAAGAGCGAGAAGTGGATGTGGGCCGGTCGCCAGGCGTTGTGGTGGTTCTTCCACGGGTACGGACCCGGTTTGATCGTCGTGAACGAGTAGGAGCCGTCGTCGCCGGTCAGGGTGCGGCCGACGCCGGTGAAGTTCGGGTCGATCGGGGCCGGGTGCTGGTCGCGCTTGTGGATATAGCGTCCGGCCGAGTTCGCCTGCCAGATCTCGACCAGCTGGTTGCGCACGGGGCGGCCTTCCCCGTCGAGGACCCGACCGGTGACGCGGATGCGCTCGCCGATGGGGTCGCCGTCGGCCTGGATCGTCAGGTCGGATTCGAGGGTGCCGATGTCCCGGTGTCCGAAGGCGGGGGAGAAGAGCTCGATCGTCTCGGGGTCGGTGTGGCGGGGGTCCTTCGTCGGGTGACGCAGGATCGATGACCGGTAGGGCCGGTAATCCAGCCGCGGCTGGGTCTCGGGCTTCTTGCCGCCGGCGACATCCTGCTTGTACTGCGCTTCGATGCCGTCGATCTCGGCGGACAGAGTCGCCTGCGATTCGGCTGCGTCGTCGGGGCCTTTCACGGTTTGATCTTCGTTCTCCGAGGACTGGTGCTGACTCATCGTCGAACCTCTCTTCGTCTCTTCGTCGGTTGACATCGTGGTGGGGTCGGTGGGGGGTGCGGGTCAGCCGTGCGGCCAGCCGGTGTAGCACTCGGCCAGGTAGCGGCGACCGTGGTCGGATTCGAGGATGGACCGGAGTTCGCCGAGGCTGCGCTTCGTTTCGAAGGCATCCTGAGTCGGGTCGGTGTGGAGCATCCGTGTCATCTGGTAGGAGAAGTTCTGGGCCTTCCAGACGCGTTTGGTCGCGGTCTGCGAGTAGCCGGCCAGCGCCTCGGCGTCGGAGTCCTTGAGTGCCGAAATGAGAGCGGGGGCGAGCACGGCGACGTCGGCGAAGGCGAGGTTGAGGCCTTTCGCACCGGTCGGTGGGACGGTGTGGGCGCTGTCGCCGGCGAGGAACATCGAGCCGTGCTGCATCGGCTCGGTCACGGCCGAGCGGAAGGGGAGCACGGTCTTGTCGAAGATCGGCCCGGTCTTGAGTTCGAACCCGTCGGGGCCGTCGACGCGGGCCTGGAGTTCGGTCCAGATCCGATCGTCGGACCAGTCGGCGACGTCGGTGTCGGGGGAGGCCTGGAAATACATGCGCTGGACGTTGTCGGAGCGCTGGGAGATGAGTGCGAAGCCGCGTTCGGAGCGGGAGTAGATGAGGACTTCGTGGCTGGGCGGGGCTTCGCAGAGGATGCCGAACCAGGCGAACGGGTACTCGTGGAAGAAGCGCTGCCGGGTGCCGTCGGGGATCATCGAGCGGCATGGTCCGCGAGAGCCGTCGGCGCCGACGACGTAGCGGGCGTCGATGCGCAGTTCGTCGCCGTCCTCAGTGGTGGCGGTGGCCCAGGGACGTTCGGTCTCGATATCGCCGAGGCGGGTGTCCGTGACCGAGTAATAGGTGGGGCGGCCGGTCCGTTCGCGGGCGGCCGAGAGGTCGACGAAGATCTCGTTCTGGGGGTAGAGCCAGACGGATTCGCCGACGAGTTCGGGGAAGTCGAAGTGGTTCGAAGAGCCGTTGACTCGAATGTCGATTCCGTCGTGTCGGTGCCCGTCCGTGTGGACGCGCGATTCGACGCCTGCGGCCTCGAGCATGCGCACGGATCCTGCTTCGAGGATGCCGGCGCGGTGGGTGTGGGCGATGTCGTCGCGGCTGCGGTTGTCGATGACGACGGATTCGATGCCTGCATTGTGCAGCAGGTGCGCGAGCATGAGCCCCGCGGGTCCGGCCCCGACGATTGCGACGTCTGTCTGAAGTTGTGCCACCTTGGCCTCCTTGCCTGTCTCTTCCCAACAGTGTGCGCCCAGTCACGGACGCGAGGCGATGACGTTCTCAATGAATGGGAGGAGGGGGTTGGGGTGGGCGGAGGGGGCCAACGGGATTATCGGTGTGGCGCTTTTGGGCATTACTTCCCAAAGTCACTTTTCGATAACAGATTACAGAAGTGATGGAAAAAAGTTCTACGAAAGTAATTCATAAGTCATCATGAAGTCATTCCCCACAATATTTCATCGTGACAAGGCGCTGGAGCGCCCGACAATGAGGAGTCCCCAGTGACCACAAAGACCACGCGTTCGCGCAAATTCAAAGCCATCCTCGCCGGCGGCATCGTCCTCGGCGTCGGCGCTGCCGTGACGCTGGCGGCCTGGACCGACGACGAATGGGCCGAAGGCGTCTTCGGCGCAGGTTCATTCAACGTCCAGGGCAGCACCGACGGAACGACATTCGCTGACCATGAGAGCAGTGACGGTGCCGCGGCGCTGACTTTCGACCTCGACGGTGGGGACAATATGTCGCCCGGCGATACCGTGGCGGCGCCTTTCGTGCTGCGCCTCGACGGACCGACGAGCTACGACGCGACTGTCTCTCTCGAGTCGGCGGCAGGAGGCGGGGACAACGCTGCGGCGCTGACCTACGCGATCGTTCAGGTCGCCTCGGCGGGTGACTGCTCGGCCACCGCAGAGGGCACTTCGATTGTGCCCGAGGGGACGGCGCTGGACTCGACTACGGGCGCTGCGGAATTCAATCTCACCGCGGGCGCAGACACTGCGACCGGCGACCCGGTCACGCTGTGCTTCCAGGTCACTGCCGGTGACTCGCTGGAGCAGGGGCAGAACACAACCGCTCAGTGGCAGTTCACCGCCACCTCGGCCGAATGACGACGCTGAGCTGATCGATGAGGTCGCTTCTGCCGACGCTGCATAGATTCTTCTCGTCCCGGCGGGTGTCTGAGGACGCCGGCCCGGTCAGTCGACGGCAGCTGCGTCAGCGACGGCAGCTGCGAGGCCGCCGCATCAAAGCGATTCTCGCCGGCGGCCTCGTCTTCGGCGTGGGCGCGACAGCCACGGTGGCCGCGTGGACGGATTCGGAGGAGGCCTCCGGCTCTTTCGAGGCCGGGCGGTTCAATATCGAGCTCCGGGCCGGCGGCGAATGGAACGGCACGAATGAGATGACCTTCAATGCGGGCAACATGTACCCGGGGCAGAAGGTCTACGCGCCGGTGTCAGTGCGCACCACGTCGAATACGTCGATCGACGGCAAGCTCACGGTCTCAGCACGCGGTATCTCCAATCCGAATAGCTTCGCCTCTGCGCTCACATACCGAGCCGTGGCCCGATCGACTTCGGGTGTCGCCTGTAACGCGGGCAATTTTCCTGGTCCGGGCACCTTCGTCTTCGGCAGCGCTGCTGCTGCAATCCCGCTGACCTCCACGACCACAGCCGACTCCACCCAGACCCTCAAAGCCGCCTCAGCGTCGGTCCAGGACTATTGCTTCGAGGTGACACTGGCAAGCAACGCTCCGAGCTCTGCTCAGGGTCTGCAGGCGGGCCACACCTGGACGTTCACAGCCGAGTCCACCGCGCCGGGGAATTGACCATGCCAGGCTCTATGACACGCAAGAGGAACGTGGGTGCATGGCTCGGAGGAGCCGTGCTCAACATCCTCGCCGTCCTCGGCGTAGTCTGCATCGTGCTTGTCGTCCTCAGCTTCGTGTTCAACGTGTCGATCATCATGTTCAAAACCGGGTCGATGAGTCCGACGATCCCGGCCGGATCGGCCTCGCTCGTCCGTGAGATCCCCGCAAAGGACATGAAGATCGGCGACATCGTCACCGTCGATCGCGGGGATAAGGTCCTACCGGTGACCCACCGCATCACCGAGATCCAGCACATTGACGAGTCCACCGGTGCCGTGACTTTCGAGATGAAGGGTGACGCGAACGCCGAGAAAGACCCTGACCCCTACACCGCCGAGACGGTCCGAACGGTGATGTTCTCCGTTCCCGGGGTTGCTCCGATCCTCCAGCAGTGGCGCAACCCGTTCCTGCTCGGCGGCATCACGATCGTGGCGAGCCTCCTCGTCGTGTGGGCATTCTGGCCACGGCGAGATGAGGATGACGAAGACAATCTCGCTGAGGTGGCTCGCCCCCGGGCACGGTCACCGCGGCATGCGATTGCACTGCCAATGGTGTTGGCCATGGCCGTTGGAGGGCAGGTTATTCCTGGGCCATGGTTCGCCGAGGATGCTCTGTCCGTAGACGCGGATCATTCCCTGTCCGCGTCGTCAGGAGCGGCAGATGACATCCTGCGTATGCGCGACTTCGGTGATGCCGAGAAGATGCGCAACCTCAGTCCCGGAAGCTCGGCCACATGGTCGGTTGACGTCTGGGCCGACGCGCCCGAACCTGGAGACATAACGGTCTCAATCGCGTCGGGGGCAGGGGCGGAGGCGCTGGCGGATTCGCTGTCGATCGATGTGCGGGAATGCGCGATGACTGAAGCGGAGGCCCCGTGTCCAAGTGGTTCGAAAATGTTGATTCGCGGAATGCTGCTCAGCGAATTGGAGCCAGCTGTTGACGACGGTCTCAACCTGCTGGAAATGGACAGTTATGACTCTCGCCGAATCGAGATAACGGCGACTCTCGCTGGCGACGCTGATGTTCGCGCGGTAGCTGGCGCCACCGCGGGTGTGCGCGTGTTGGCGGAAGGACTCGGCGACAAGGTTTCGACAGGTCCAGGAGATCCAGGTGATCCTGGCGCGCCGGGCGATTCTGGCTCTGATTCTGATGGCACTGTCGAGGGCGAAGCCGATGGCGGCGGTTCCGGCGAGCTGCCGTGGACCGGAATCGATGGTTGGCAGTGGATTCTGCTCGCAGCATTCTTGCTCGTTGTCACCGGCTCAGCGATCGTGTCGCGAACCAGGAAGGCGAGGATGTCATGACGGGCAGGAACTCGCCGCGACAATCTTGGAGACGAGCTCGTCTGCTGTTGGCAGTAGTCGCATTGCTCGCCCTCGTCGCCGGTCCAGCCGCAGTCAACGGCACCCTCGCCGGTTGGAATGATGAGAAGATAAGCCAGGGGACGTTCACTGCGGGCAAGGTCCCGGCACCGGTGTTGACCGGCAACTGCCAGTTCCGTCCGGGTATTCTTGGTATCGGTGCTAGTGTGCGAGTCTTTTGGAAGCCTCCGGCGGGTTACTCACTCAGCAACATCATTGTCACTGCATCTACGAGCGGTCTTGGGTCCGTCTTGGCACCGATCACCGGCTTCAATCTGACATCGAACACGACCTCGAACAGCGATGGATCGTACACGACAGACGTGCCCACCAACCTACTTGGCGGATTGCTCGGACTCGGATCCGAATTGGAGATAGCCTTTCAGGCCAAACATGCCAGCGGTTGGGTTTCGACATCTGCCTCTGTCGCTAGTAACGCCGGGTTGCTGGGCGGAATCGGCGGAAACTGTCGCAATCTGACGTGATTCCGAGGTCTGACGATCTTTCGTACTGGCAGATGTGCGGGTGTCCGTTCTCGGGGACACCCGCACACATATGCAGCAGTACGGCCTCACGGGCGTGGGTTGATCACCCGACCCCAGGTTGACTTATTGCCCCAGATGTTCTGGCGCAGGCCCTCGAGCTGGAGGATCTGCGAGTGGTCGACGAACAGGTTGCATTCGTTGCCGTAGTTCTTGATGTACCACTCGAAGACCGGTCCGTCGGCGGCTTCGAACATGACGTTCTCGAGGCCCAGACCGTTGATGATCGAGGCGGCCGCGGCGGTGTTCCATTCGTCGACGTTCTCCGTGATGCCCTCGGATTCGATCATGATGATCGAGGCTCCGGCATCGAGCGCCCGCTTGCCGCGGTCGACGAGATCGCCGATGTCCTTTGCGGACTCCGCAGCCAGTTCGGCCTCACCGGAGTCTCCGCCGGAGCCGATCTGGATGCCCAGCTCCGGCTTCGCCTTCAGCCCGGCCTTGACGACCTTCTCGACGAGACGCTCAAGGCCCGAGGTCGGGAGCATGATGAATCCGGTCGAGATCTCGATGACGTCGAAGCCGACCTCCTTGGCCTCCTTGAGATACTGATCGACCGCATCATCTCCGTAGCGCAGGACCGTCTCGATCCATCCGCCCGAGGACACGTACGCCCCGTTCTCATGAGCGATGTCGCTGAAGGCCTTCACCTGATCAGCCGGGACGAGCGAGAACGATCCGCCCGCCCACTTGATGCCGTCGACCCACTGACCGGCGACATCGAAGACGTCCTGCAGATGTCGGGTGCCGAAAGTGGAGTAGTACGGGGCGCGGATCTCGGTCATCCCGATGGTGCGGGGTTTGGCCGAGCGGTGGGCGCGGGGAACGAAGTTCATGGACACATCGAAATCGATGGCGTTCGACATGGTCTTTCCTTTCTTCGGGTGTCGGCGGTCGCCGACGGGGTGCCGGGTTCTCCGGCAGGTGACGCAGCCTCAGCTGCGAGCTTGGGGGACGTGCGCGAGGACCGCGGTCAGCTCTCGGATCTGATGGTTCTCGAAGTCGTGGACAAGGTCGGCGATTTCGTCACGCAGGTCCGCCTCGGCGAAGGGGGACGTCAGGGCATCGAACTTCTTCCGGGCTCCCGTCCAGTCGAGAGGATGCGTGGTGAAACCTTCATAGTCGTCGGTGTTCGCACGGAACTGGGTCCCATCGCCGAGAGTGACGACGAGGTCGGCGCACATCTGCTCGGGGAACCGATCGCTGAACTCCGTGGAGGGAGTGATCGTGACCTTGTGCATGAGGTCCTGGACATCGTCGGCGACAATCCGTTCAGACTCGTACTGCGCCGGATTGAGCTCACCGTCGAGGAGGACGACCGCGAGCATCCACGGCAGCGAATGATCGGCCTCCTCTTTCGTGCGGATGGAGCGCTTGTCGCCTTCTTCGCCGCCGCCGATGATCGAGTATGCGACATCGAAGGTCGTCAGCTCGACGCTGGCGATGGCATCGGCGCGGAATCCCTCCTGGGAGCGGACGTCCTGTGCGGCGTTGAGGGCCGACTGCGAGTGGATCTCCGCATTGTGCTTCTTGATGATCGTGTCCGTGACCTTTTCGAGATCCTCCGCCGACCAGTCGAGCTCGAAGTCCCCGGCCAGGGCCTTGAAGCCCTTGTTGCCCTCGAAGACCTCGGCCGGTCCGGTGATTCCGCGTGAGGCCAGGAGCGCGTTGAAGACGCCTTCCTTCGATACGTGCGGGTACGCCAGTCCCTTCCAATGACTGAGGTCGCCCGTGCGCGTCACCCTGAGGGCTACATTCGCGGTGCCGGCCATGGCGGCAGCATTCGCGATCTGTTCGACGCCCAGGCCCAGTGCCTTCGCCGAGGCGGCCGCCGCAGCGAAAGCGCCCTGTGTCGTGTGGTCGAAGCCGAGGTCTCTCACCGGTGCGACATCCGAGAGCCGGGTGTGGATCTGATAAGCCACGGCGAAGGCCGTGAGAAAGTCCGCGCCCGAGGCGTCGGCCAGCTCCGCGGCCGCGAGGACCGCGCCCATATTGTCCGACGGGTGGTTGGTTTCGCCCTTGGCCAGATAGGCATCCATGAAGTCGAGATATCGGCTCAGGGCGGAATTGAAGAACGCGGCGTGATCGGGGCTGGCCTGGCCCCCGCCGATGAGCGTAGCTCCGCGTCCGTCCCCGAGGTCCTCGATGAGGGTTCTGATCTCCTGCAGCGGGGGAGCGTCCAGGGCGCCGATGGCGACGCCGATGGTGTCGAGGACGCGGATCTTGAGCTGTTCGAGGGCGGTATCGCTGAGCATGTCCAGCGAGGCATCGGCGACGAACTGAGCGAGTGATTGCACCTCTGTCGGTGCGTGGTGCTGGTCCATTGTGACCTTCATTGTGACCCCTCCTTATTAGGTAAGGCGTACCTAAATAATGACTCCAAAAGTATCTTGACGTCAAGATACTTTTGCTGAGAGCTGAGTCACATAGGACTGAATGGGGGTGCTGTGCCCGGCCGTGGTTGACTGATCATTGATTGTTGAGCAAAATGGACGGTTGTTGTGTTCGTCCGCGAACCTGCCGTGAACAGAAAGCAGCTCAATGATCATCACCGGACTCATAGTCGGCCTCGTCCTCGGATTCGTCTTCCAACGTGGGCGTTTCTGCGTGACCGGCGCCTTCCGCGATCTCACGCTGACGGGGAACACGCGCTGGTTCTCCGCCCTCATCGTGCTCATCGCCGTGCATTCCATCGGCCTGTTCCTGCTCAACAGCTTCGGAGTCATCACCCTTGAGGCGGCGCCGTTCCCATGGCTGGCTTCGATCGTCGGCGGACTGATCTTCGGCTGGGCCATGGTCTACGCCGGAGGCTGCGCGACTGGCACCTACTACCGGGCCGGTGAAGGACTCGTCGGCAGCTGGTTCGCCCTCATCTTCTACGCGCTCTTCTCCGCTGTCATGAAGCTCGGCCCGCTCGCCGGCTTCACCGAAGGCATCCGCGGTATCACCCTGGACAACGGCAGCCTGCAGGCGAGCACCGGCATCAGCCCCTGGGTCTTCGTCGCCATCATCTCTGCATTGGCGATCTGGCTGACCGTCCACCATGCCCGCAAACTCAAGACTCCGATGGCCACCCTGCCTCCGCGCAAGACCGGCCTGGCGCATCTGCTCACCGAGAAGCGCTGGAACCCCTTCGCCACGGCCGTGGTCATCGGCATCATCGCCACGATCGCCTGGCCGCTCTCCGCCGCCACGGGTCGCAACTCGGGTCTGGGCATCACCACTCCCTCGGCGAACCTCGTCGGATACCTCACCACGGGTGACACGCAGCTCATCGACTGGGGCGTCATGCTCGTCATCGGCATCCTCGTCGGCTCCTTCATCGCGGCCAGGGCCTCCGGCGAGTTCCGGGTCCGTGTGCCGGACAAGAGCGTGATCATCAAGTCGATCATCGGCGGAATCGGCATGGGCGTCGGCGCAGCCATCGCCGGCGGCTGCACCGTCGGCAACGCGATGGTCTCGACCGCACAGTTCGAATACCAGGGCTGGGTGTCGATGGTCTTCATGATCGTCGGCTCCGGAATCGCAGCGAAGGTCTCCATCAAACCGAAGAAGTCGCAGGCCGCAGAGCCCGCGGCGGAAAGCAGGACAGTATGAAGCAAGTACTCGAAACCGACGGCCAGGTCTGCCCCTTCCCCCTCGTCCAAGCCAAGGACGCGATGACCGGTCTGGAAGCCGGTGACGAACTCGTCATCAACTTCGACTGCACCCAGGCCACCGAGGCGATCCCGCAGTGGGCCGCCGAGAACGGCTACCCCGTCACCCACTTCGACCGGGTCACCGACGCCAGCTGGACCATCACCGTCCAGAAGGCCTGAATCGCAGGAGATGCCAACCACATCGGCCGGCGCAGCTGCAAAGCTGCGCCGGCCGATGTGCAATGTCAGTGCCGATGTCTAGACTCAAGACATGAAGATCACGGTTCTCGAAGGCGATATCACCGAGGTGGCCGTCGACGCGATCGTCAACGCCGCGAATTCTTCGCTGCTCGGTGGCGGCGGAGTTGACGGAGCCATCCACCGCGCGGCCGGTCCCGCGCTCCTCGAAGCCTGCCGCGAGGTCAGGCGGACCACCCATGTGCGCGGTCTGCCGCCGGGCCAGGCCGTGGCCACCTCAGCGGGGGAGTTGCCTGTCCGCTGGGTCATCCACACGGTCGGACCGAATCGGAACGCGGGCGAGGCTGATCCTGAGATCCTCGAGTCCTGTTTCGAATCGAGCCTCAACCTCGCCGAGGAGCTCGGCGCCTCCTCGATCGCGTTCCCGGCCATCGGCGGCGGAGTCTACGGCTGGGCGCCCAGGGACGTCGCCGAGGCGGCTCATTCCGTCATCGTCTACGGACGGTCCCGCGGACGCTGGGACTCGATCGACGAGGTGCAATTCGTTCTCTTCAGCGATCAGATGACCAGCGTGTTCTGCCAGGTCTTCGACCACGATCAGTGGTGATGTCATGAAGGTCAACAGGGTCATTCCCGACATCGCGGTCGACGACCTCGACGCGGCGCGGGAGTTCTATGCGGGCTTCCTCGGGGTGAGCAGCGAGGAATTCAATCTCGGCTGGGTCGCACGCTTCACCTCACCGGGCACCGGCGCCAGCGTGCAGGTGCTCACCGACGATGAGACCGGGCAGACGAATCCCGTGGCTTCGGTGCTCGTCGAGGACGTCGACATTGCCTTTGCCGAAGCCCAGCAACAGGGCATCGAGATCGTCCACCCGCTCACCCACGAGGAATGGGGAGTACGGCGGTTCTTCGTCCGCGCACCCGACGGCAACGTGTTCAATATCGTCGCGCATCCGGAGTGAACCCACGCGGGGCAGTGTTCACGCTGCCCTGTGCCGCACTCTGTGTACGACCGCCAGCGCCAGCGCGCTGACGGCACAACCGGCGGCGATGAGCAGCGGGATTCCGGAGACGGCGGCCTCGACGACATATTCGGGGCCGGTCTGCAGAACCGGACCGACGATCTTGACGAGGAGGAAACCGAGGACGCCGATGAAGAGGAACAGCGCCGCCCTCTTGCCGAGAACCACCGCCAGGGGCTTCGGATACTGATAGGTCTGTGTCGTGCTCATGGTCGATCACCTGATGTTTTCGTCCACGGTCCAAACCATTTGGGCTGTGCCTGCCACGCTACGCCTGCAAGCAGAGTGTGCACTGGGGGATCTGAGGACGTTCGATGGGAGCCGCCAACGTTTACCCGCGTGAAGCATCGCCCGGCCGAACCAGCCCCGTCTCATAGGCGAGCACGATGAGCGCGGCACGGTCCCGGGCATCGAGACGAGTGAGCAGACGACTGACATAGGTGCGAGCAGTGGCGGGGCTGAGGAAGAGTTCGGCAGCGATCTCGTCATTGGTCAGCCCACGCCCGATTCCGCTGAGGACCTCGACCTCCCGTTCAGTCAGCTCATCGAGCCCATGCCCGTCCGGATCGGGTGAATGCCCCTCCGCGACGACCCGCATGACCGCGGCGGTGACAGATGGAGACAACAGGGCATCACCTGCGGCGACCGTGCGGATCGCAGCGCGCAGATCGTCGGGAGAGACGTCCTTGAGTAGGTACCCTGCGGCACCGGCGCGGATGGCGGCGAAGACGTTCTCGTCCTCGTCGAAGGTGGTGAGCACGAGCACCCTGACCCCGTTCAACGCACCATCGTCGACGATGGCCCGCGTCGCCTCGATCCCGTCCATCACGGGCATGCGGATGTCCATGAGTACGACATCGGGGCGCAGCTCCCGCACATGCGACAGCCCTGACCTCCCGTCCGCCGCCTCGGCGATGACCGAAATGTCTCCGTCGCGTTCGGCCAGAGGTCGCAGACCCGCTCGGACCAGCTCCTGATCGTCGACGATGACGACGCGAATCGTCTCGGTCATTCGTTCTCCTCCACGTTGATCGGCAGATGCGCGATCACTTCAAATCCTTCACCGTTCGCTCCGGCACCGAGGCGACCGCCGAGCAGCCCCGCCCGTTCCGACATCCCGCGGATGCCGGCACCGGCGACCGTGTCCGCGGCCCCGCCGTGACCGTCATCGCGGATGCGCATGATGAGCTCGTCGCCGTGTACCTGCCCGGAGATGCGGGCCGCGCTCGCCCCGGAATGGCGGAGCACGTTCGTCACCGATTCCTGGACGATCCGAAATGCCGCGGCGTCGACGGCCCGCGGCAGCCGTGCCGGATCGACATCGAGGTCGACCGTGACGTCGAGGCCGGCGGCTCGGGCCGACTCGATGACGGAGGAGATCGAAGCCAACCCCAGCGCCGAGGCGGGTCCCGGGTCGGTCGCACCCGCGGACTCCTCGCGGAGGACCTTGACCGTGCGACGCAGTTCCCGCAGTGCCTCCGAGGTGGCACCGCGCACCCGTTCGAGTGCGGCCCCGCGGTCGTCCGGGTCCACGGCCTCGGCCGCCACTGAGGTGTGCAGGGAAGCCACGGACAGCGTGTGACCGATCGTGTCGTGGAGGTCGCGGGCGATGCGCACTCGTTCGGAGTGCATCCGCGCCTCGGCGGCTCGGGACTCCTCGGCAGTGGTGAGGGCGGCGATGCGCGCCGACTGCGTACGGGTCTCCCGGACCAAGCGGACCACGGACCCCAGGGCGATCGCGGCGGCTGCCAGGGCAAGTTCAGTGACGAAGCCGTACCCGGTCAGTTGGGCGCGCGGATCGAGGTCGTCGAATCGGTAGAACGTCGACACGGCAATCAAGACCGCAGCACCGAGCACCGCCCATGAGGTGCGCCGCACCTCGGCAGTCGAGTAGAGGGCACCGACCGCGGGCAGGACCATGCCGATCGGCGGCAGATTCAGAGCGTAGTAGGCGAAGATCCCGAACACGGTCACGGCCAGAACGGTCAGCGGCAGACGGCGACGCAGGAGCATCAGGGCACCGAAACCGATCGCCCAGGCGACGCCGGGCAGCGGGGAGGACTCGGCATCGGCGGCGATGACCAGCGAGATCACCAGGGTCACCGCAACAGCCAGGGAGGCATCGGTTAGCCACGGTTCGAGGCGCTCGCGCTCCTCACCCGTCTCACTCACATCTGCCGAACCCATAGTCCAAGACTACGGAGCATTCGCGTCCGCCGCAGTCGTTCGGCGTCGATCGGGCAATCGCCTCCAGGCGACTCGAGCCTCGCCTCGGGGCAGGAGGAACTGACGCCTCAGTGTCGATGTGGCAGATCCGGCCGACCGGAAGAGTGGGGGACATGAATACGACAACACATTCGAAACGTCCCCTGTCCTGGCCGCTCATCGTCGGTCTGTCCTCTCTGGCACTGCTGTGGCCGCTGACCGGACTGTGGCCCATCCTCGGTGACGGTGCCGTCCGCGCCCTCACTCTGCTCGGTCTCACCGGAGCGGTGTGGATCGGGACCGTCGGCTTCGCCCGCGTCGCTCGGCCCGTACTCACCCTGACGATCTGCGGCGCGGCGCACGGCTTCCTCACCCTCGCATTCGGCGGACTGCTCGCCGGGACCGGGCTGATCAGCAGCGGGCCGGCGGTGTTCATGGCACTCATCCCGAGCCTCGGAACGGGCGCAGGGATCGGCGCCCTCACCGGACTGGCAGCCTACGGAATCCAGGCGATGCTCGGGAAGCGGGAGCAGCGATGAGACGGCGCCCGCACGCCTCGGTCGCTGTCGGGGCCGCTGTCGCGGTGGTCGTTGCGGTCGGGCTGGCTGCATGCGGAGTGTCGACCACCTCGGTGACGGAGGCCGAGTTCGACAACGAACTGGCCATCCCACCCTTGGCGGAATCGACGGTCAAGGACGGGGTGCGCACCTTCGACCTTACCGCTGAGAAAGGGTCGACGGAGTTTCCCGGTCAGGACGGGCCGACGGAGACCTGGGGATTCAATGGGTCATTTCTCGGGCCCACTCTGCGGGCCGAACGCGGGGAGAAAGTCGCCGTCGAAGTCGCGAACGACCTCGACGAACCGACGAGCGTGCACTGGCACGGGATGCATCTGCCGGCGACGATGGACGGCGGTCCGCACCAGATGATCGATCCTGGTCAGTCGTGGAAGCCGCACTGGACGATCGACCAGCAGGCCTCGACCCTGTGGTACCACCCGCATCCACATGGAAAGACCGAGGACCACGTGTACAAGGGGTTGGCCGGGATGGTCATCCTCGACGACGATGCCAGCGCCGACGCGGATCTGCCGGACGAGTACGGCGTCGACGATCTCCCGCTCATCGTGCAGGACAAGTCCTTCGACGACGGCGAGCTCGAGCTCAGCGACGACGGGGCCGAACCGGGGATGCTCGGCGACACCGTCATGGTCAACGGCACCATCGGCGGGGTGCAGGAGGTGACATCGGAGAAGGTGCGGCTGCGCCTGCTCAACGGATCGACGGCGAGGACGTACGCCTTCGAATTCCCCGATCGGTCGATGGACCTCATCGCCGGTGACGGCGGACTCCTCGACGGGCCCGCAGAGATCGATCGGCTGAGGTTGGCGCCAGGGGAGCGCGCCGAGGTGGTCGTCGACTTCACCGCAGGTGAGACGGTGCGGATGCGCTCGGCCGAGGTCGACCTCGGCGGGGTGGCGGTGCCGGCGACGATGGGCGGACACGATTCCTTCGACGTTCTCGAATTCCGTGCGGCCGAGACCCTGACACCTGCTCCGGAACCCGCATGGTCGCCGTCGTCGCATGCTGGGGACGATGCCCTAGTTGAGACTGAGGCAGCCACGACTCGGAAGTTCGAACTCGAGGAACGTGAGATCAACGGTGAGCGGATGGACATGAACCGCATCGACGAGGTGGCCTACGTCGGTGACACCGAGGTGTGGGAGGTGCGCAGCAAGCAGCCGATCCCGCACAGCTTCCACATCCACGATGTGCAGTTCGAGGTGCTCTCGGTCGATGGGGAGGCGCCGCCGGTGGAGATGAGCGGAAGGAAGGACACGATCTACCTCGAACCGAATCGCGACTACCGGCTGCTCATGCGATTCGAGGACTTCGCCGACCCGACGATGCCGTACATGTATCACTGCCACATGCTGCTGCACGAAGACGAGGGCATGATGGGTCAATTCGTCGTCATCGAGCGAGGTCAGGAGGCAGAAGTCGGGGTGCCGACCGGGCATGACGGGGCCGGGCACGAGCACTGAGGTGGCGACAGTGCTCGTGCGTCATCGACAGAGCGGTCAGACCGCGGTGTAGCCGCCGTCGATGAGGTAGTAGGCGCCGGTGACGAACGAGGCATCATCGGAGAGCAGGAAGGACACGACCTTCGCTACTTCATCGGCGGTGCCCAGGCGGCCGAGGGGGTGCTTGGCCTTGAGTCCTTCAAGCGTTTCGGCGTCCAGGCTCGATTCGAGCAGGGGAGTCGTGATATAGCCGGGGCCGACTGTGTTGATGCGCAAGCCTTCGGCGCCGTACTCGGCGGCGGCATTCTTCGTGATGCCGACGACGCCGTGCTTGGCTGCGGTGTAAGCGCCGTTATTGATCGCGGCGACGGTTCCGTGAACCGAAGCCATATTGACGATCGCCGACTCCGCTGCGCCGTTCTCGAGCATGGCCGGGATCTGGAAGCGCATTCCGTAGAGGACGCCGTTGAGGTTGACGTCGATGACCTTGTCCCACGAATCGAGGTCGGTCTCGCCGACGGGCACCTGCTTGCCGCCGATGCCGGCATTGTTCACTGCGAAGTTGAGCCCGCCGTAGGTATCGACAGCGAACTGGACGGCCTTCTCCGAGTCTTCCTTCGAGGACGTGTCCTGCTTGATCGCCGAGGCGGTGCCTCCGGCCTCGGTGACCTCACCGGCGACACGCTCGGCTGCCTCGAGGTTGATGTCGGTGATGACGACCTTCGCGCCCTTGGAGGCGAGGTCCTTGGAAATCGCCTCTCCGAGGCCCGATCCGCCTCCGGTGACGAGTGCGACCTTGTTCGTGAAATCTGCCATGGTGGTGACTCTCTTTCTCGAAAATCCTCGGGCCCAGCTGATGTGGCTCTCACCAGGCGTAACGAGGAAGAGTCGGAGAACATTCCGCTGTAAGTCGGCCTGTTCGGTCGCACGGGGCATTGATCGAGGCCGGCAACAATGGTTAACTGGTTGCAATCTGCAACTAGATTGATGATCGTTGCGGCTCGAGGGGGAGCGATGGGAAAAGTGGCATGGGGTTTCACCTGTTCGATCGACGGATTCATCGCCGGGCCAGGCCATGACATGTCGTGGCTCTCGGCCTCCGAGCCGAACGCCGAAGGCACCACCGAGGGCATGGCGTCGAAAGTCGCCGTCATCATCTCCGGCCGCAGCGGCTACGACGCGGCCAAGGCGCAGGCCGCCGAACGCGATGAGCTGACGTCCGAGCCATACGGAGGTGCGTGGTCGGGGACGGAGTTCATCCTCACTCATCGTCCCGAGGATTTGGCCGGGGACGCCTCGGTGACCGCGCTGAACTGCACCATCACCGAGGCGGTCGAGCGTGCCCAGCAGATCGCCGGTGACCGCGACATCCAGATCATCAGCGCCGATATCGCCCGGCAGGCACTCGAGGTCGACCTCATCGACGAACTCCAGGTCTACGTCGCCCCGGTCTTCCTCGGCGACGGCACCCGGATCTTCGATGTTCCCGGCGGACGGCGGGTCGATTGGGAGCTCGAGGCGATCGATACGGCGAATGCCCGCAGCTTCGGTCGGACGTACCGACCCAAGAGGCCTAGCCCTCCCGCCGACTGAGGTCCCAAAGGATCCGCAGAGCCTCCTCGTCGAACTCCTCACCGGAATCGACATCCGGTGAACCGCTCCTGACCTCGGCGTGGAGGCGTTCCATCTTCCGGTCGAGTTCGCTGGCCGCGTCGGCCGCCTCGGTGAGTTCGCCGACGAGACGTTCGGGAACGTCGCCGTCGAATTTGTAGTGGATCTTGTGTTCGAGGCTCGCCCAGAAGTCCATCGCGATCGTGCGGATCTGCACCTCGCAGATGACCGGGGTCGGCCCGCTGCGGAGGAACACCGGGACCTCGAGGATCGCGTGCAGGCTGCGGTAGCCGTTGGGCTTCGGCTCTGCGATGTAGTCCTTGACTTCGACGAGGCGGACGTCGTTCTGCGCGGTGAGCAGCTCGAGGACGTGGTAGGTGTCGGCGATGAAGCTGCAGGTGATGCGGATGCCTGCGATGTCGGTGATCTCGCGGCGGATGATCGCGGTGTCGAGCGGCAGGCCCCGACGGTGGACCTTCTCCAGCAGGCTCCGTGGCGACTTCACGCGAGAGGAGATGTGCTCGATCGGGTTGTAGCTGCGCGTGTGGACAGACTCCTCGCGCAGGATCGAGATCTTCGTGAGCACCTCGTCGATGACGAAGCGGTGGTGCATGATCAGCTGCGAGAAATCCAGGCGCAGCTGACGGATGCTTTCGATCTGCTGTGGTGTCAGGGCGGTCTCTGTTGGCGTCATCTCTTTCCGGATCTCCATTGTGGCCTCAGTGTATCGGCGGAACATCTGTTCTGTGTCAGTGCCGAGGAGTACCGTTTTGGCATGTGCAGAAACATCAGGACCCTCCATAATTTCGAACCTGCCGCCACCTCCGACGAAGTCCACGCCGCCGCACTGCAGTATGTGCGCAAGATCGCCGGCACGACGAAGCCCTCGCAGGCCAATGCTGAGGCCTTCGACGCTGCTGTCGAGGAGATCGCCCACACCACCCAGCACCTCCTCGATGCGCTGGTGACGAACGCGCCGCCGAAGAATCGAGAGGAGGAAGCGGAGAAGCGGCGAGCCAGATTCGCGGCTCGCGCATGACGATCGCCGGACTTGTCCTCGCCGGCCTCGCCGCCGCCCTGCACGTCTTCATCTTCTACTTGGAGTCCATCGCCTGGACGAGTCCACGTGCCCGCGCCACGTTCGGCACGACCGAAGCCGAGGCTGCGGCGACGAAGTCCCTGGCCTTCAACCAGGGCTTCTACAACCTCTTCTTGGCCCTCGCTGTGTTCATTGGCCTCATCGTCTTCGGCGCAGGCTCTGCCGCGGTCGGTCTCACCCTCGTCTTCGTCGGGGCAGGATCGATGCTCGCCGCAGCGCTGGTGCTCGCACTCTCAAGCCGTGAGCTGCTCGCCTCCGCGCTCAAACAGGGCACGCTGCCGTTGTTCGGTGTGGTCTGCCTGCTCGTCGGTGTGCTGGTCTGAGTCGCAGCGATCTGACTCAGCCGGCGAATCGATGATCGGCGGTAAGGTCCTGCGTGATCCTCGCCGAGGCGGTCCGCAGGACCCGCATGATCGCGGGCACGCCTTTACGGTGCTCCGAATCGATGACGACGCCGAGCCCGGCGATCGCCGCCCCGCCGGCGTCGAAGACAGGAACCGTGATTCCTGTCGTGCCCTCATCGATATGGCCGGAGAGCTCGGCGAAATGGTGAGAGCGGATGGAAGTGAACATCTTGTGCAGAGCTGCAGGATCCGTTGTCGTCTTCTCCGTGATGGCAGACAGCGGCCCCCGCAGATACGCCTCACGCTGATGCTTCGGGGCATAAGCCAAGAGCACGAGTCCACACGATGACGCATGAGCCGGCAGCCGACCGGCGGTCTTCGACCGGTGGATGACCGCATTCGGCGCCGACATGCGCTCGATGATGAGCACCTCCCGCTCCCGCAGAATGCCCAACTGGGTGTTCTCGCCGACGAACTCGTGTACACCCATCATGTGCGGTCTGGCCACCGAAGCCAGATCGACGGCATCGGAGGCGCGGTTCGACAGCTCCCACATCCCGACGCCGATCCGGATGCGGCCGTTGGGGTCGCGCTGGAGCAGATCGTGACGCATCATCTCACCGATGAGTCGGTAGGCCGTCGACTTCGGCAGTTCGGCACGCTCGGCGATCTCGTCGGTGCTCAGGCTCTGATGGTCCGGGTCGAAGGATGCGAGCACGCGCACGAGCCGATCGATCATCGAGTCGCCGGAAGGAGAGTTCGCCATGCCTCGGATTCTAGCGGTTCTCAAGAAAAATTCTCAATGAATGGGAGCACTGTGGCTTCGGGTGGTCCCGGTCACTACTCTGACGAGAGGTGCACCACAGTCCCGCCCCGACAAAGAAGTGAGGACAGACAATGACTGATTTCCTGGGAACCGACTGGCACGAGAAGATCTTCACCGGCACCTGGGCCGCCGGCTCAGGAGAGACCTACGATGTCATCGAACCGGCCACTGGTGAGACCCTCGGCCGCCTCGGTGCCGCCAGCGCCGACGACGTCACCGCCGCCGCCACGCGAGCCGCCGCTGCACAGAAGGAATGGGCGAAGACCACCCCGGCCGAACGGGCTGCAGTGCTGCGCCGCGCCGGTGCTCTGTGGGCCGAACACGCCGAAGAGCTCTCCGGATGGATCATCCGCGAAGCCGGCTCCATCCCGCCGAAGGCCGCACTCGAACTCTCCTCGGCCGAAGCCATCTGCTTCGAATCCTCCGCCCTGCCCAGCCACCCCAAGGGGCAGGTGCTCACCTCGAACGAACCCCGGTGGTCCTTCGCCCGCCGAGTGCCCGCCGGAGTCGTCTCCGTCATCGCCCCGTTCAACTTCCCCCTCATCCTCGCCATGCGCTCCGTCGCCCCGGCCCTGGCATTGGGCAACGCGGTCCTGCTCAAGCCTGACCCCCGCACCGCCGTGTGCGCCGGAGTGGCGATCGCGAAGGTCTTCGCCGAGGCGGGACTGCCCGAAGGACTGCTCCAGGTCCTGCCCGGCGGTCTCGACGCCGGTGAAGCCGTCGTCGCCGCACCCGAGGTCTCCGTCATCTCGTTCACCGGCTCCACCGCGGCCGGACGCAAGGTCGGCGAAGCCGCCGGTCGCCTCCTCAAACGCTGCCACCTCGAGCTCGGGGGCAACAATGCGCTCGTCGTCCTTCCCGGAGCCGAGGTCGGTCCCGCCACCTCGGCGGGGGCCTTCGGATCGTGGATGCACCAAGGCCAGATCTGCATGACCACAGGCCGCCACCTCGTCCACGAATCCATCTACGACGAATACATCGAACAGCTGGCCGAACGCGCCCGCAACCTGCCGGTGGGCAACCCCGCCACCGAGGAGGTCGCGATCGGACCAATCATCGACGAGAAACAGCGCACCCACGTCCGCGACATCCTCGACAAAGCCATCGCCGACGGTGCCACACTCGTCGCCGGCGGGCCGGGCGAAGGGGCCTTCGTCCCGCCCACGGTGCTTACCGACCTCAGCCCTTCGAACCCCGCCTGGGCGCAGGAGATCTTCGGACCCGTCGCCCCGGTGGCCCGCTTCTCCACCCTCGAAGAAGCCGCCGAGATGGTCAATGCCAGCGAATACGGACTCTCCTTGGGCATCCTCGGCGATGTGGGTCTGGCCATGGACCTCGCCGACCTCGTCGACACAGGGAAGGTCCACATCAACGAACAGACCGTCTCCGATGAGGCCAACGTCCCCTTCGGTGGCATGAAGGACTCCGGCAACGGATCCCGTTTCGGCGGGGCTGAGGCCAACATCGAAGCCTTCACCGAAACCCAATGGGTGACGATGCGCTCGTCCATCGCGCCTTACCCGTTCTGACCTGCACGACAACACCCCGGAGACACCGATGTCCGCAACCACCCCGTCCGCATCCACGACCGGTTCCGCCTCGGCGGGCCGCTGGCCGGCCGTCCTGTGCTGGCTGGCTGTCGCTTTGGAGGGCTTCGACCTCGTCGTCCTCGGCGCGGTCATCCCTGAGTTGCTGGCCACCGAGGCCCTCGGATTCACCCCCGAGGCGGCCACGATGGTGGCCACGCTCAGCCTCGTGGGAGTCGGCCTCGGCGCCGTATCCGTCGGCCCCGTCGTCGACCGGATCGGACGGCGGTGGGCGATCATCGGCTGCGTCATCGGCTTCAGCGTCTTCACTCTGCTCGTCGCGTTCGCTCCGAACGTCGCACTGTTCACCACCTTCCGGTTCATCGCCGGACTGTTCCTCGGTGCCGTCATGCCCAGTGCGCTCGCCTACATCAGCGAGTACAACAAGTCGGGTAAGACCGGAAAGGCCACGACGCTGACGATGACCGGCTACCACGCCGGCGCCGTCGCGATCTCCCTGCTCGCCGTCGCCTACTCCCACAACTGGCACCTGCTCTTCCTCGCCGGCGGAATCGCCGGCCTCGTCATGGTGCCCCTCCTGATCTGGAAGCTGCCCGAATCCGAAGTCTTCCTCATCGCTCAGGAGCTCAGACGCAACCCCGCTGCCGCGCAGGCGGTGGATGTCGGCGCTGCTGATCCGTCCGGCACCGTCGACGCGCAGGCGAAGACAGGAATGGCGGGACTTTTCGAGGGCAAGCTGGCGCTGGTGACCATCGGCGTGTGGGCAGCGAGCTTCATGGGACTCCTGTTGGTCTACGGACTCAACACCTGGCTGCCGAAGATCATGGCCGACGCCGGCTACGAGGTCTCGGATTCGCTGGTCATGCTCTTCGTCATGAATATCGGCGCCGTCGTCGGGCTCGTCCTGGCCGGCTGGTTGGCCGACAAGCACGGGACGAAGAAGATCGTGCTCATGTGGTTCGTCCTGGCTGCCATCTTCCTCGCCGCACTGTCGATTCCGATGACCAGCCAGGTGCTGCTCAACATCGCGGTGTTCATCACCGGAGTCTTCGTCTTCTCCGCCCAGGTGCTCGTCTACGCCTTCGTCTCGGCCATCTACCCGGCTCAGGCCCGCGGCACCGCGCTGGGCATGGCTTCGGGCATCGGGCGGATCGGTGCCATCGTCGGTCCGTTCATCACCGGCGCCCTCGTCACCGCGGGCATCGCCTATCCGTGGGGCTTCTATCTCTTCGCCGTCGTGGCAGTCCTCGGGTTCGCAGCCATGGCGATCGTGCCGAAGTCGCTACGCTGAAAGCATGACTCGGTGGATCGATGCCACGTTCGTTCGCGGCGGCACAAGCAAGGGACTCTTCTTCAGCGAATCCGCGCTGCCACCTTTGGGCACCGGCGGGGACACGGCGGAGTGGGACACGATCTTCTGCCAGGCGATGGGCTCGCCCGATCCGTTCGGCCGTCAGCTCGACGGAATGGGCGGGGGAATCTCCTCGCTGTCGAAGATCGTCGTCGTGGCCGCCTCGGCGAGGGATGGGGTCGACCTCGACTACACGTTCGGTCAGGTCTCCGTCACCGAGGCGGCCGTCGACTATTCCGGCAACTGCGGAAATCTGTCGTCCGGGGTCGTGCCTTTCGCGCTGTCAGTGGGTCTGATCACCGCAGCCGACGGATGGAATGTCTTCCGGCTGTTCAATACGAACACGCAGAAACTCGTCGACGTCGGCCTCGGCGTCGTCGATGGGCAGGCCGACGTTACGGGAGATCTGGTGCTGCCCGGAGTCAGCGGAACGGGCGCACCGGTCGAACTCATCTATCCCGACCCGGCTGGCAGCCGCACCGCCGGGCTCCTGCCGACGGGGAAGGCAGCCGAGTCCATCACTGCCGGTGGGGCGATGTTCGAGGTCAGCCTCGTCGACGCCACCCTGCCCGTCGTCATCGTCCCGGGTGCTGCGATCGGACTCAAGGGCATCGAATCTCCGGAGGAGATCGACGCGAACAAGCACGCGATGGGCATGATCGCGGAGCTGCGCCGCAACGCCGCTGTGCGGATGGGGCTGTGTGAGTCACCGGAGGAAGCGCCGGACGTCGTGCCGAAGGTCGCCGTGGTCACCGCCCCACAGCCCACCCGACTGCTCGACGGAACGACCCTGGCCGCCGAGGAGGCCGACCTGCTCGTGCGGATGATCTCCATGGGTCAGACGCACAAAGCCGTGCCCGGAACCGGAGCCATGTGCCTGGCCGCGGCCGCGCAGATCCCGGACACGATCATCAACCGCATCATCCGACGCTCCAGGCCCGGGTCCGACACCGGGGACGAAGACAAAAATGTCGGGCCGGAAGTGCGGCTGGCCACCCCTTCGGGCGTCGTCACGGCCGGTGCCGTCTTCGACGCGGACACGGTGACGGCCACCTCCCTCTTTCGCACGGCACGAGTGCTCATGCGGGGGCAGGTGGCCGTCACCGACTAAGCGTCACCAACCGTTGTGGCGACCGTTCTTCCCGGCGTTCTTGCCTCCAGGGTGATCACCGTCGCGGCTGCCCCAATGGTTGCCGTTCTTGCCACCGTTCTTCCCCGCGTCCTTTCCGCCGGGGTGGTCGCTCGAACCGTCGGCGTCGGCGTTTTCCGCAGCGTCTGCTCCGGCGTCGTCGTCCCCGCCTTCATCTGAGGAGTCGAAGAGGCCGACGACGACCGGATCATGGTCGGAAGCCCGGAACTGGTCCGGAGCGAAGAGGTCGCTGACGTTGTAGTTGAACCGGCTGTATTCGAGCGCCAGGGACTCGACCGAGTTGATGTTCCAGACGTCGGCCCCGGTGACGGAGCCGAAGGCCGTTGCCTCCGCGCCTGCACCGTCGGCTTCGTCCGAGGCGTCGAGGGCGAGGACATGGTCGAGGCTGCCGGTGCGCGAACCGAAGACATACGTGGATTCGTCCGTCTTCTCCGCCGCGATGTCCTTGTATCCGGCCTCGTAGAAGACCTGCATAGGGTCCTCCTGAGTGTAGGAGTTGAAATCGCCGAGGAGGTAGACCAGGCCGCTGTTCGCTGCCTCCTGCTGGTCGCCGGCGAACCCGACGAGTGATTCGGCCTGCTTCACGCGGTCGGCGTTCGACGCGCCCTGACCGTCACCGGAGTCCTCGTTGCCCGGACCTGAACCGGATCCCTTGGACTTGAAGTGGTTGGAGATCGTCACGAAGGTCTTGTCCTTTTCGATCTCACCAGTACCGTCCTTCGGCGCGAACGCCTGGGACAGGGGTTCGCGGGCATTGGAGAACGCATCCTGGTCATCAAGGATCGTGGATTCGTCCTGCGGGGCCACCTCGGCGGGTTGGTAGATCAACGCCGTGCGGATGACATCCTCATCGGACGGAACGGCGGCAGGGGAGTCGACGAAGTCCCATTTCTCGGTTCCGGCGGCCTCGTTGAGACGCTTGACCAGGGTCGCCAGCGCGTCGTCGCGGTCCTTGCCGAACGCGGCGGAATTCTCGATCTCCATGAGCGAGACCACCGAAGCGTCGAGCTTGTTGATCGCGGTGACGATCTTCGTCTCCTGACGCTTGAGACTCTCCGCATTCGCGGCACCGCGGGCATCGCAGCCGCCGCGGACGGTGATGTGGTTGCCCTCGCGGTCGTCGTAGTACTGGCAGCCAGAGAGCTGGTCACCGGTGGTGGTGAAGTAGTTGAGGACGTTGAAGCTGGCGAGGCTGACCTGCCCGCCGACGGCCTCGGGGGCCTCGGTGCGAGTGTCGGTGAAGGTGGTCGGCTGGACCGCCTCGGCGTTGTCCCCGGTCAGACGGGTCGTCGGCTGGAATCGCCACTTCTCGTGATCGAAGCCGAGCACGACCGGGGAGGTGAAGTTCGCCTGCGCACCGACGCGGACCGGGTCCTCTTTGCTGAGGTAGGGCAGGGGGATGTCCTTGTCGGCCTTGAGGAAGTTCACGGTGGCGCCGTCGTCGAGGACGACCTCACGGTCGAGGTTCGCGGCTTCCAGAGCCTTCGCCTCGGGGGTGCCGGGGCGGTGGACGTCGGTGGGCTGGTCGAGCGTGCCCTCACCGGTGGCGAGGACGACCTCGCCGTACGTATTCGTGTTGTAGTTGTCGGCGACGGTCAGCGATTCGCTCGGCTGCAGGAGCATGCCTTCGAGGGATTCGCGCTTCTCGTCTCCGGCAGGAAAGGCGTCTTCGACGGGTTTGACCGCCTCGGCGGGTTCGTCGACCGTTTTGAGACCGGACGCGGATACGGAGATCTGGGTCTGACCGTAGTGTTCGGATACGGTGCCGGTGACCTCGACGTGGTCGTCGATGCTGATATCGGCGACGGTGTCGGGGGAGTAGACGAAGATGCCGTCGGATGCTGCACCGTCGGCACGGTCGGCTCCGCCGGTGCCCGGGGTCTGGATGTAGTAGCCGTTCAGCCCGCCCTCGGGGTAGGCGGCGGTGACGACACCGCGGGTGGTCACGGTCTTGCCTTGGATGGGGCTGGCGTCGCCCGTGCCCTGGATGTCGGCGATCGGCGTGACGCCTTCGGGAGTTTCGCCGTCGTCGCCGTCGTCGCTGCCTTCTCCGCCGTCGCTGCTGTCGGGCAGGGCGTTCGGGGTGGGGGCTGCCGACTTCCACGCGTCGCCGGTGAGCTGGATCGACTGGCCGCCGGCGGCAGTCGCACCGGTCGGTTGGGCTTCCTGGCCGATGACGGGCGCGGGGGTGAAGGTGTTCTTCGTGCCGGTGACGCCCTTGCCGTCGACGACGCCGCCGATCTGCTGGAAGTCGACCAGCTCGCCGTCATCGTCGATGACGAAGGCGCTCGAGCCGTACTCGCCGTCGGCGGCCGAACCGGCCTTGACGGAGTTCGTGATCGGCACGTCGATCGCGACGGCACCGGAATCGCCGACCGTCGTGTCCTCGGGCACGGTGACGGTGTTCTCCTGCGCCTGAACGCTGCCGCCGCGTGTCACCGAACCGAAGGTCCACCCGGAGATGTCGGTGCCGGGGTCGGCGGCGACTTCGATGAAGTCGGTCTCGAGGGTGTAGGCGATTTCGGAGATGCGGATGTCGCTGTCTGCGGCGGCGTCTGATGCGACTGCCGGTGCGAGGGGGAGAGCCAGGCCCGCAACGAGACTGAGCGCCGCGGCGGAAGAGAGAGTGGTCGTGACTTTCATGGGAGCCTTTCGGGCGGATGAGCGGCTGTGCGCACCGTGTCGATCACGTGCGCAGTCCCTTGCACCCTAGCGGCTCACTCATCGACGACAGCGGCGAAGATGTGAACAGCTTGTGAACAGTCGAACAGTCCACTGAGTGCCACGGGTGGCACTCATCCTACACAACCCGCCCTGCCCCAGAACTACCTGACGGCGGCCCAGCAACCTCGCGCGAGGTTGCTGGGCCGCCGTCAGGTAGCAATTAGGAGGTGAGGGTGGCGGCGAGCTCATGGAAGTCGCGGCTCGGGTTGCCGAAGCGGTGCAGGGTCATCGACACCGCCTGCTCCTGCACGTAGTACCGCAGCTCCACCCGCCCCGAGGTGGTCACCGGCTCATCGATGATCGCGACCTCCGGGCGAGGCGCGGCCGCAGCCAGCAGTTCGTCCTCGAACCGACCGAGGACGCGGATGCGGGCACCCACCGTGTCGTCGTAGCGACCCTGTCCGACCATCTCGGCGAACAGATCCGCCGACTCCGTGCGGGCGGGGACACCGGCGTTCGTCACGGCGATCTTCACCTCGGCGGGCACATCCTCGGCGACGGACAGCTGCACCGTCGACCCCACCGTGGTGGCGGCGTGGAGGGAGCGTTCGAGATCGAACAGGCTCGCCTGGGCAGTGACGCGCAAGGTGACCGGCCGAGGACGGTAGCGGAAGATGTTCGCCTCCGCGCGCAGTCCCGTATGGTCCTTCGCCGCACCGAATTCGGCCTCGAACCAGCGCTTGTCATCGGCCTTGGCCGCCTCGAGATTCTGGCTGCCGGCATCGGCGAAGTGGCCGAAGAGCATGAGATAGTTCGGCCCGCCGGCCTTCGAACCCAGGCCGACCGAGGACTGCTTCCAGCCGCCGAACGACTGCCGACGCACGATCGCACCGGTGATTCCGCGGTTGACGTAGGCATTGCCGACCTCGACGCGGTCGAGCCAGGTGGTGACCTCCTCGGGGTCGAGGGAATGGATGCCGCCGGTGAGGCCGAAGTCCACGGCGTTCTGGAACTCGATGGCCTCATCGAGGTCCTTGGCATGCATGAGACCGAGCACCGGACCGAAGACCTCGGTGAGGTGGAAGAAGGAACCGGGCTTGACCCCGTCCTTGATACCCGGGCTCCACAGACGACCCGAATCGTCGAGCTGCTTGGGCTCGAGCAGCCAGGATTCTCCAGGTTCGAGCGACGTCAGCGCCCGACGCAGCTTGTCCGAGGGATCCTCGGTCAGCGGACCCATGGTCGATGCGAGATTCGACGGCCAGTCGACGACCATCGACGAGGCGGCATCGATGAGCTGGCGACGGTAGCGCTCGGAATCGTAGGTCGAACCGACCATGATGCCCAACGAGGCGGCCGAGCACTTCTGTCCGGCATGTCCGAAGGCCGAATACACGAGGTCGGCCATGGCGAGGTCTCGGTCCGCCGCCGGGGTGATGACCAGGGCGTTCTTGCCCGAGGTCTCTGCATTGACGTGGAGTTCGGGTCGGAAGGACTTGAACATCGCTGCGGTCTCCGACGCACCGGTGAGGATGACCCGGTCGACGTCGGGATGCGAGACGAGGTGCTGGCCGAGGTCCCGCTCGACCGGGGCGCACAGCTGCAGCACGTCCTTGGGCACGCCGGCCTGCCACAGGCAGTCGATGATGAGCGCCGAACAGTGCGGGGTCGGCTTCGACGGCTTGTGGATGACAGCAGATCCCGCCGCCAGCGCCGCCACGGTGCCGCCGGTGGGAATGGCCACCGGGAAGTTCCACGGGGGAGTGATGACGACCATCTCATCGGGAGTGAAGGTCGCGCCCTCAATGTTCTCGAGCTCGAGCGAATTCAGCGCGTAGTAGCGGATGAAGTCGATGGCCTCGGACACCTCGGGATCGGACTGCGACGGCATCTTGCCGACCTCCGCGGCCTCGACGGCGATGAACTCGCCGCGACGGGCAGCGAAGATGTCCGCGGCGCGGTGGAGGATCTCGGCGCGACCGGCGGCGCCGAGGGCCCGCCAGTCGGCAGCCGCGGCGCGACCGCGGGCGATCATCTCATCGAGCTCGTCCGTGGATTCGACCTTGGGCGCGTTCGGACGATCGTCGAGGTAGCCGGGGGCGGTCGCCTCGGCGATGATGCTGCGCACCCACTCCTGGTTGGCCGGAAGGGACGGGTCGGTGTCGGGTTCATTGAAGAACTGGGTCGGCACCACGGTCTCGCCGAGTGTTTCGGTCGACCGGTTCTGGTGGCGGTTCGGGGCCGGTGCGGTCTCACCCTCGGTGTCGAGGATCGATTCGAGCTGGTCGACCGAGGCGGTGAACCGGTCGGCTTCGCGCTTGAACACGTCGTTGCCGTTGGCGAGGTCGAAGATGCCGGACATGAAGTTCTCGGACGCAGAGTTCTCTTCAAGCCTGCGCACGAGGTAGGAGATCGCGACGTCGAACTCCTTCGGATGAACGGCCGGAACGTAGAGGAGGAGGTCTCCGACGTCCTCGGTCACGGCGGCGGCCTGCTCGCTGGCCATACCCTGGAGCATCTCGAACTCGACGCGGTCGGTCACGGAGCGTTCGACGGAGAGGTGGTGGGCGAAGGCGATGTCGAAGAGGTTGTGCCCGGCCACGCCGATGCGCAGCCCCTTCATCCGCTCCGGGGTGAACAGCCAGTGCAGGACTCGCTTGTAGTTCGCGTCCGTGGACTGCTTCGAATCGCACGTCGTTGCAGGCCAGCCCGCGATTTCGGCGTGCACGGTCTCCATCGCCAGGTTCGCGCCCTTGACGAGGCGGACCTTGATCCCGACTCCGCCGTTCTCGACACGGCGGGAAGCGAATTCGCTCAGCCGCTGCACCGCTCCGAGCGCATCGGGCTGGTAGGCCTGGATGACGATTCCGGCCTCGAGATCCTTGAATTCCGGTTCGGAGAGCAGTCGCGTGAACACCGCGATCGTCAACTCGAGGTCCTGGTACTCCTCCATGTCGAGGTTGACGAACTTCGCGCCGGTCGGGGCCTTCGCGGCCTGCTGGTAGAGCGGACGGAGGCGGTCGACGACATAGTCGACGGTCTCGTCGAAGGCCCACATCGAGATCTGCGAGGCCACGGAGGAGACCTTCACCGACACGTAGTCGACATCGTCGCGGGCGAGCAGCCGGTGGGTCTGCTCCAAGTGATTGTCGGCTTCGCCGTCACCGAGCACGGCCTCGCCGAGGAGGTTGATGTTGAGCCGGTGACCGTCGGCGGTGAGGGCGGCGACGGTCTTGCCGAACTGCTTGTCCCGGGCGTCGACGACCATGTGGCCGACCATCTGACGCAGGCGAGTGCGGGCGGCGGGCACGACGACCTGCGGGGCGATCTTGGCCAGTGCGGCACCGGCCTTGATCTGCGCGCGGTCGAGGTACGACATCGTCTCAGGTGCCAGCTTGCCGACCTCGGCCAAGGCGTCGGCGGCGGCGTGGACGTCGTCTGTGCGCACGACCCGATCGACGAACCCGACGGTGAAGTCGAGGCCGTTGTCGTCGGAGAGGACGGCGGAGAGGCGTTCGGCCGCGGGGTTCTTCGCCGTGGTCATCGACGTCGACACTCGCAGCCACCGGCGGACGGTGTCGATCGACTGGGCAGTGAGCGTGGCGAGGTCGGTTTCGGTGTGCAGCAACTGTGCTCCTTCGGTGCTCGGATTCGGTGCTCTCACGCGTCGGCGCTGACCGTGGAACCTGGGTGTGAGATCAGTATGCGCCGCCGAAATCCGGGGGTGAAGAGGTGTAGTCGACCGCTGTGAATGTTTGAGTCAGAAGTTCTAGAATGGAGGGATGTATTCCGCTGAGTTCCGGCGTGACGCCGTGGCGCTGCTGACGACGTCGACCCTCGCCGAGGCGGCCGCGCGCACGGGAGCATCGCCGTCGACCCTGCGTCGTTGGGCGAGCCGATCCGACCTCGCGGATCGTCCCCGCAGCGGCCGCCCGCCGATCCAGGAGACCGCTGACCGGGTCGTCGAAGCACTCGTTGCCACCGCGGGGGCCAGGATCTCCGGACGGGACTATTCGACTCGTGCCCTGGCCGAGGCGACGGGGTTGAGTCAGAGCATCGTCTCCCGGTCGGTGCGGGCGCTGACGGTCCCCGTCGCCGAGGTGGCCGGTGCCTCGGAGCTCATCCTCGCGGCCAGCGGGTTTCCCCTCGTCATCGTCGGCGTTCGCAGGAACGATGCAGGTGGGGGCGGAGATCGTGGAGAATCCGCGACGATTGTGCCGCCTCGGCGAATTCAGCGGCGCATCGCGGGAATCACCGCGGCCCTGCGCACCGCGGGCGTCGGGCGGTGGGCGCAGCGTTTCGACAGCGAGCATCGGCAGGTGCCAACCGCCGAACTGCTCGCCCTGCTCGACGGTGATGGTGACTTCCTCGTGTTCGACCCCCTCGGCGAGGTTCCTGACGATCTCTCCGGCGGGGCGGGAGTCCGGGTGAGGGCGTGCGCGGATTTCGACGATTTCGTCACCGCCCTCAAGACCCGCCTCGGCGAGTGTCAGGACATTCCCGGGGCCCTGCTCGATCTGCTTGCCGACCGCGTCCGGAACGGACTCGAAGGTGTGCTGTGGTGGGAATCGGCTCCGTATGAGCCTCAGAGAAGTTCCATTACTTCTGACTCAATGGAGATATCCTCGTGGCTGCCGAAGGAGACCCGATCGATCACCGAGCATCTGGCGATCGCGCTGCGCGAGGAGATCATCGACTCCGGATATGAGCCGGGGGACCGGATCAATCCGCGCCTGCTCTCCCGCCGAATGCAGGTGCCCAGGGCCTCGGTCGATGCGGCGCTGCGAAGGATGGTCGACGACAAACTGCTCGACGGATCCCGCGGCGGCGCGCGGATTCCTTTGATCACGACCGTCGACGTGCTCGACCTCTACGCCGCGCGCATGGCCATCGGGGAGGTTGTGCTCAGGTCCCTGGCCCTGCGTCCGCAGCGCTACCTCGTGCCCGTGCAGCTGGCCCTGCGACAGGTCGAAGCCTCGGCGCCGACGCGCAGCGGAATCGACGTCGAGGACGCCGACCTCCACTTCCAACAGGAGCTGGCCCGTGCTTCGGGCCCGCGGGAATCGGCCCGTGCCTTCGAAGCCCTGACTCTGCGGCTGCGCCTGTTCATCTCCATCTTGCAGCTCGACTATTCTCCGGCCAGCGACCGAATCGTCAGCGACGATCGGGCCATGTTCCGTGCACTCAGCCGGACCGATGCGAAGACGGCGATCGAGGTCTGGCGCGGCAAGGTCGACAATGCGGTGAGACATATGGCCGGTCTGCTGGGCAGGCGGCGCTTCGACCAGGAACTGTGGACCCAGCTGACCCGCAGCCTCGGGTGAGTACGGAAGCCGGGACCCGCCTCGGCGGAGGTCGTGGTCTATATTTGTGCCGTGGAGACTTTGGTTGTGGGCGTGGCCGGCGGAACCGGCAGCGGAAAGACGACGCTGACTCAGGCGCTGTTGGACAAGTGCGAAGGACCGCCGTCCGTGCTCTTCCACGACAACTACTACAAGCGGCGCGACGAGCTCACCTACGAGGAGCGCGAGAAGGTCAACTACGACGATCTCGACGCCTTCGACAACGACCTCTTCGTCGACCATCTCACCGCGCTGCGGAACTCCGAGGCGGTCGACAGCCCCGTCTACGACTTCTCGATCCACAACCGCAGCGACGAGACGACGCGCGTCGAACCCGCGCCGGTCATCATCGTCGAAGGCATCCTCATCTTCGCCGAACCGCGCATCTGCCGGCTGCTCGACATTAAGCTCTTCGTCGACACCGACGCCGATGTGCGTCTGCTGCGCCGGATCAAACGCGATGTCGTCGACCGTGGGCGTACCCTGCAGTCGGTGGAGGACCAGTACTTGGGCACGGTCAAGCCGATGCACGAACTCTACGTCGAGCCGTCGAAGCGCAATGCCGACCTCATTATCCCCGACGGCGGCCACAACATCGTCGCTATGGACATGATTCTCAACCGCATCCAGCGCGGAGTCGGCTGAGGCTGAAATAGGGTCTGACCTGGCCGTATTGGGTCATTCGGGGCCGTTCGCGAAGTCGTGTCAGTGCCGACGGGTACCGTTTTCATATGGACGTCGACCCCGCACGGGAACCAGCGCCGGTTCCGGATCCGCTGACCGAGATCACTCGGTTCGGTGAGCTCCTGCGCGGTCTTGACCCGGGTGGCACCGAGGCTGAGACACTCGAGCGGATCACTGCGCTCGAGGAGCTCAAGTCTGCCGTCGTCGCCGCACAGTCGCGGGAGGCAGTGGCGTTCGAAGCGCTGCGCATCGAGCGGGACCGGCACAACAGGGTGCCCGCGATCGACTGCGGAAAACGTGCCGGAGACGAGGTCGGGCTGGCGAAGAAGGTCTCGCCCGGATCGGGGCGGAAGTTCCTCAGCACCGCCCGCTCGATCGTCATCGGGATGCCCAATACCTTCAAAGCCCTGTCCAAGGGGGAGATCTCCGAGGACAAGGCGCGCATCATGGTCGATGAGACCGCGGTCCTTGCCGCCGCCGATCGGCGCAAGGTGGACACGCGGATGAAGCGCAGTCTGGAACCGTCCGGGTTGCGCAGCCTGCGCGCCGAAGTGCGTGCGCTCAGTGCGGAGATGGACGCCGAGGCGGCTGCGAAGCGGGCAGCGAAAGCTGAGTCCAATCGTCGTGTGAATCTGACCGTGATCGATGACGGGATGGCCAGGATCTCTGCGATCCTGCCGCTGGCTCAGGCCGTCGCCGCCTATGAGAGTCTCCGGGCCGGAGCCGAGTCGATCACTGCCGCCGGTGACGCAGGCGGACGGAATCGCCAGCAGGTGCTCGCCGACACCTTCGTCGAACGATTGAGCGGCCAAACGAGTGCGACGGCGGTGCCTGCGGAGATCCATGTGCTCGTCGAGGCCGAATCCCTGCTCTCGGACGGCCTCGTGCCCGCCTGGCTGCCCGGGTTCGGACCGCTGCCGGCGCAGACGGCACGGAAGTTCATCGCCGCGAACGAAGCAAAGATGTTCATCAGCCGGATCTTCACCCGTCCCGACGACGGGCAGTTGGTGGGGATGGATGCGAAGAGTCGGGAGTTCACCGGCCGACTGCGGCAGATGATCACCTTCCGCGACGATGTGTGCCGGACACCGTGGTGCGACGCCCCGATCCGGCATGCCGATCATGCCCTTCCCGTTGCCGCTGGCGGAGCCACCACCTGGGAGAACGGTTCAGGACTGTGTGCATCCTGCAATTACGCGAAGGAACATCCCGGGTGGAAGCATGAGGCCACAGCGGACGGGCTGCGCGTCACCACGCCGAGCGGACGATCCTACGAGGTGACTACGCCCGCGGTGGTCCGCCGCATGCGGTTCCCGCGTCCCGAAGCGGTGTCCGAACCGGGTGGTTCGCCGCCGGGGCCGGATTGGCGGCAGACCTTCTCCCGTTTCCTCGAACCCGATAGGGATGAGGCCAGGAGAGTGGTCGGGAAAGACCAACCGCAAGAGGCAGCTCAGCCGGACCCGCCGGTCGAATACCAGACGATCGAACCGAAGTGCGTGCTGCCCGAGCAGCTGCCACCGCGCTATTGCACCCGTGCCGAGAAGATCGCCGGTTGGCGCAGCCGCAATTCGCACCGACGACCGAGTGCACAGGACTGCAACGGCAGCCCGGTCGAAAGGCAATTGGTTCGGATGGTGTTCGGGCCCGACTGAGCCGCGTGTCGGATCTGGAACATCGCGGGAACACCTGTCACACGGACACTGCAGAGAATCGTAGTTATGGACAGGGCGGGTAAGAGCGGCAGCACACGACTGACGACGGCGCGGGGGCGAAGTCTCAACCTCGTGGCGCGTGTGCTCCCATTAGGGGCGGTGGCCTGCTGGGTGATCACGATCTTCGTGCCGGTCCTCGACAGCGGAGGCCCCGGATCGATGCAGATCCGCGTGACGTCTCTCGGTTTCTCGCCGATCGATATGAACGACCTTGACGAGGTCTACCTCGTGCTCTGGATCGTCATCCTCACCGGCGCGTTCACTGCTTGGCTGCTGTCAGCGTCGAAGTGGTGGTCGATCGCGGCCATCGTTCTGGGCACGGTTCTGGGACTGCGACTCCTGCAGATGGTCGCCGATCCGCCGATCATGATGTGGGACGGCCAGACGGCCGACGGCATGCCCACAGGAGGCATGGAGGTCGCCTACCCGGCGGCAGGGTTCGGCCTCTGGGTACTCGGCAGCCTGCTGTTCTTCGCCGCCGGCATCTGCGGTCTGGTCGCAGCCTCCCAACAGGACCACCACCGTCGTGAACGGATCAAACGCTGCATGTCGAAGCGTCATGGTCCCGCCGGGTGAGGCTCGATCCGGCCGACTGCTTGTGCGATTCGCGCAAGCGCTGTCACTGTCAGCTCTCTGTCTGTGGATCGTCATGCTGTGGGTTCCAGTGGCTGCCAGCCCTGAGGACACGTCGGAAGAGCCGCAGCCGCCGCGCATCATCGTCACTGCTCTCGGCGGACCGCCGTTCGACCTCGATGAGGCTCGGGGCTCGATGGTCCTGGTCGCCGCCGGCGTTCTCATATGTGCGGCTGCTTCGCCCCTGCTCACCGTCAGGTCTCGGCCCGATTCGCACCCGTGGCCGGACGTCGTCGGGCGCCTATGGTCGGTGGGAAATTTCTTTCTGAGCGTCTGCGTCTTCCTCGTATCGGCCGACATGTTGGCCAATATGCCGACGATCATGTGGGACGCCGTCGATGATCGCGGACGCCCGGTCTTCGGGATAGTCGTCGCCGAACCGGCGCTGGGCGCAGTCCTTTGGGCTATCGGGGGCCTCAGTCTGCTGGCCGCGGGAGTCTGCGGCCTCCTCGGCGAGGTCAGGCGGAGGAAGACAGCACCCGCTCACTTCGCAAACGCCAGAATCACCCCGTGGCCCCACGGGAACCGAACACATCGCCTCGCACAGCGGCTGCCGTGGGTCGCGCTCGCCTGCTGGGTGCTGATGATCTGGGTGCCGCTCTTCGACAGCGGCGACCATGGTGATGATCGATTGACGGTGACATCGTTCGGACGGGTACCCTTCGATCTCGCCGACCTCACCCCGGGTGTCATCCTGCCCTGGGTGGTCGTTCTCGCCTGCGCAGCGACCGCGAAACGGTTCGACACCTTTGCCCACTGGCCTCTTTTGTCGGTGGCAGTCGGAGTCGGTCTGTTCATCCAGCAGGTGACTATGGTCATCGATCTTCCGCGAGAGCGCGTCGAAAGCACCGACGCCGCCGGTGAAACGCTCAGTGCCATTATCGTCGGGTATCCGTCAGCAGGTCATTATCTCTGGACGATCGGCTGCTGGGCACTCATCGCCGCAGGCATCTGCGGACTCCTCAGCGATCGACGGCGGATCGACCGGCAGATGCAGAGGCAGGCACAGCGTCCGACGAAAAAGATCAACCGCAGACGCCAACGCAAGCTGCAGCAGTGGGCCCGGCTGCTTCCGTTCACCGCGGTCGGAGTGTGGACCGTGACTGTCTTCGTCCCCGTCGTCGACAGCTTCAACGACGACGGTCCGCGCATTCGAGTGACTTCACTGGGAGAATGGACGATTGATGACGGCGGTGACGTCGATCTGTTCTTCCTGATCATCTGGGCACTCGTGGTCGCCATCGCCGCGCTCGGGGCCGCCTTCGCCCCTGCCCGCTGGTGGGACGTGACAGCTGTGATCATCGCAGCACTCATCGTCCTGGTCCTCTTCAGCTACCTCGCCAGTCCTCCGGTGCTGATGTGGGACGGGCAGCTGCCTGACGGAACACCGACCGGAGGGATGGAAGTCGGTCGCCCGTCGTTCGGCTTCGGGCTGTGGCTCATCGGCGCCGCAGCCCTCGTCGCAGCTGGGATCTGCGGACTCCTCACGCAGACCAAATGCGTCCGGCCAGCAGTCCAGGGACCACCAGCCGGAGGCGTTTGAGAACAGAATCGTTCCGAAATCACTTCACGGGTTCGAAGACTCCCGCGAAATAGTCGCCGATCTCGGTATGTGCGTCCAAGGGGAAGACGCCAGAGACATACTGGTCGGGTCGGACCACGACGACGGCACCATCGCGGCTGATCTCACGGGCTTCGAAGATGTCCTCGTCGGGCAGGGTCGCGTAGATCTTCTCCACGTATTCGAGGTCAAAGGCACCGATATTCGGACGGAATACCTTCGGCACATCGGGGAACGCGAACTCCTTGTGCTCCTGCTGGTAGATGACGCTGAGCTCGACGAGCGCATCGAGGTCCTCACCCTCCCTGCGGTAAGCGACCAGGGGAGAGGCCTGATCCGATTCGAGCCACGCAGCCAGAGCTGCCACCTTCGACTCACCGCCCGAGTTGCCAGCACTGCCGTCGACGACCGGAGCGGCCCGATCGGCGAAGACATAGACCCTCCAGCGACCGTCGGCGCGGGCCTCATGTCCGAGGTGGATGAAGTTCGCATCGCAGCTGCGCTTGACCCGAGCCGACTTGAACCGCTTGCCGATCGGGAATCCGGCCGCGAGCTCCTGATGAGTCGTCGGCGTCGTGATCATCGACTCCGTGTACTCGGTCATGAACCCTGCCGGGAACTCCGCGGTCTTGACGTAGAAGTCCTCGAGGTAGGTCTTGTCCGGCAGCTCCTCCTGCGGAGTCGCCATGAGCGTCGACCATTCCTTGTCGAATTCGATGAGGTTCTTCGCCGCCACCTGACGTTCGGCCGAATAGGTGCGCAGCAGTTCCGTCGACGACCGTCCGGAGATGACCTGGCCGAGCTTCCACGCGATGTTGAAGCCGTCCTGCATCGACACGTTCATTCCCTGACCGGCTTTCGCCGAGTGAGTGTGGCAGGCATCGCCGGTGATGAACACGCGCGGACACTGAGAATCGGGCGCGGTCTCGTCGGTGTCGTCGAAGGCATCGGTGAGCCGGTGCCCGACCTCGTAGACCGAATGCCAGGCCACGTTCTTCACATCGATGCTGTAGGGCGAGATGATCGCATTCGCCCGGCGGATGATCTCGTCGATGCTCGTCGACCGCACCTTGCGCGCATCATCCTCGGGCACCTCGCCGAGATCGACGTACATCCGGAACAGATGCCCGCCCTCGCGGGGGATGTGGAGGATGTTTCCGTGCTTCGACGAGATCGCGCACTTGGTGCGGATATCGGGGAAATCGGAATTCGCGAGCACATCCATCACGCCCCAGGCGTGATTGGCCTGGTCACCGGACATCGTCCGTCCGATCGACGATCGGACCTTCGACCGGGCACCGTCGCAGCCGACGACGTAGCCGGCGCGGATGGTGCGTTCCTCCCCGGCGCGCTCGCCGGCCGTGTAGCGGACGGTGACCGATACCGGATGGTCCTTCGCCGAGGCGGCCGCGGCGTCCTGGTCGACCGCGAGGTCGACGAATTCGATCCCATAGTCGGGTGTGATCTTGCCGGGGGACTGGGCTGCGAACTGGGCGAAGTAGTCGAGCACGCGTGCCTGGTTGACGATGAGGTGGGGGAATTCGCTGATGCCGTGCTCGTCATCCTTGGGCCGACCGGTGCGGATGATGTTCTCGGGGTCCTCCGGATCCGGATTCCAGAACGCCATCTCGGTGATGTGATAGCCCTCGCGCATGATCTCCTCGGCGAAGCCGAACGCCTGGAAGGTCTCGACAGAACGGGCCTGGATGCCGTCGGCCTGACCGATGACCAGCCGCGAATCGCGCTTCTCGATCATCCGAGTGTTCACGTGCGGGTACTGCGACAGCTGTGCCGCCGCGATCATCCCCGCAGGGCCGCTGCCGACGATGAGGACATCGACTTCATCGGGCAGATCATCTGCGCGCTCGATCCCGTAGCCAGCGGCTTCCTCGATCCGCGGGTCCGCGGACACGTAGCCGTTCTGATGGAAATGCATGTCAACCTCCGGTTCGTGACACGTCGTCGTGATGTTTGAATGCTATCAGTTCATATACGATCCGGTGTCGGCGGGGTGGTGCCGATCACCGTCATCGCTGGTCAGCTGCGGCGACCCGATTCCGATGATCGGGCTCACTGACTGCTCGTCCTCGTGGTCTGGACCGAGCGGAATGCCGGTGCGATCACGCAGCAGCAGAGTCGCGGCGAGGGCGAGCACGGCGACGACGCCCAGGTACACCGCCACCGAGGCGGTCGTTCCCGTCGATGACACGAGCCCCTTCGCGATCGTCGGAGCAAAGGCGCCGCCGAGGATCGACCCGATCGCATAGGACACCGAGACCCCGGAGAAGCGGACGCTGGAGGGGAACAGCTCGGCGTACATCGCCGGCTGCTGACCGTAGGTGAAGCCCAGACCGACGGTGAGGACGACGAGACCGAGCAGGAGCATGCCCACCGAGCCGGTGTTGACCAGCGGGAACAGAGAGAAGATACCCGCGAACAGGAGGATCCAGCCGAGGATGTAGGTGTTCCGGCGTCCGATCCTGTCCGAGACGGCTCCCGCGATGATCGTGAAGACCAGCCAGGACACCGCCGAGGCGGCGACGGCCCAGAGCACGGGACCGCGTTCGAGGCCGATGGGTCCGGTCGGATCTGTGGCGTAGTTCTGGATGTATCCGCCGGTGGTCATGTACCCGGCGGCGTTGTTGCCCGTGAACACGAGGGAGGCGAGGATGACGAGCAGCCAATGGCTCTTGATGAGCTTGCCCAGCGGGTTCGTGACCTGTTCCTTGCGCTCGGCGATCTCGTGGAAGACCGGGGATTCCTCGACTCCGCGGCGGATCCAGTAGCCGACGAAGACGAGCACGATGGAGAGGAAGAACGGAACCCGCCAGCCCCATTCGAGGAAGGCATCGCCCGGGGCGATCGAGGTCATCAGGGCGAGCACGCCCGAGGACAGCAGAAGGCCGATGGACACCCCGATCTGCGGGAAGGAACCGCGCAGTCCGCGTGACTTCTCATCAGCGTGTTCGACGGCGAGCAGAACGGCTCCGCCCCATTCTCCGCCGGCCGAGATTCCCTGGACGATGCGCAGTGCGATGAGCAGGATCGGAGCCAGGACGCCCGCGGTTTCGAAGGTCGGCAGGAAGCCGATGAGCGCGGTCGCGGCACCCATGGCGATGAGGGTGATGATGAGGACCACCCGGCGGCCGAGCTTGTCACCGAAATGTCCGGCGAGGAATGCGCCCAGAGGGCGGAAGAGGAAGCTGATCCCGACCGTCGCGAAGGCGACCATGGTCGAGAGCGTCGATCCGAGCGGGCCGAAGAAGAGCTCGTTGAAGATCAGTCCCGAGGCCGCCGCGTAGAGGAAATAGTCGTACCACTCGATGCTCGTGCCGACGATCGTCGCGAATGCCACCCGGGTCTGAGTGTGCTTCTGTGCTGCCATGACTCCTGTGTCCTGTCGTGCGTCCCGACCACGTTCTCTGTGGCCTGGATTACTTGTTCCCGGGAACCGTATCATATACGATCTGTGGTGAAGCCAATCGAAATGAGGTGTGAGATCGATGTCGACTCCAGCAGGTGTTCCGACCCGTCCGGGCAAGATCATTGCCGTTCATGTGGCCTACGAGTCCCGTGCGGCACAACGAGGAAAGCGCCCCGCCCAGCCGTCATACTTCCTCAAGGCGGCCAGCTCCGTCGCCGCCACCGGCCAGACCATCGAACGCCCCGCCGGCACCTCGCTGCTCGCCTTCGAAGGTGAGGTCGCCATCGTCATTGGCACCGCCGCCCGCAACGTCACCGAGGCCGAGGCCTGGTCGTATGTCGCCGGCGTGACCGCGTCGAACGACTTCGGCCTCTACGACATGAAGACCCCGGACAAGGGATCGAACGTGCGCTCGAAGAGCCGCGACGGATACACCCCGCTGGGCCCCGAACTCATCCCCGCCGCCGAGGCGGCCCCCGACTCCCTGCGCCTGCGCACCTGGGTCAACGGCGAGGTCGTCCAGGACGACGGCACGCGAGCCGATCAGCTCATCTTCACCCTCCCGCGCATCGTCGCGGACCTCAGCCAGCACCTCACCCTCGAGCCCGGCGACGTCATCCTCACCGGCACCCCTGCCGGATCCTCCGTCGTCGCCCCCGGTGACACGGTCGAGGTCGAGGTCACGGCCGCCTCGGCGAACGGCGAAGAACTGAGCTCCGGACGACTGACCACCACAGTCGTCGACGGCCCCGGGGACTTCGACGAGCAACTCGGCAGTCTGCCCGCAGTGAACGAAGCACTCACCGTCGACGCCTGGGGCTCACGCGAAGCCGCCGGACTCGCCCCGGAGGGTGATGCCGATGAAACTGCCGCGACGGCACTCGGCGATGACCTCGTCGCCAAACTCACCGAGGCTCCGACCGCGGGCCTGTCGGCTCAGCTGCGGTCGCGCGGACTCAACAATGTCGTCATCGAAGGCGTGGCCCCGCTGAAGCCGGGCGCGAAGATCGTCGGCACCGCGAAGACGCTGCGCTTCGTGCCCAACCGCGAAGATCTGTTCAAATCCCACGGCGGCGGTTTCAACGCCCAGAAGCAGGCCTTCGACTCGATCCGCTCCGGCGAGGTCGTCGTCATCGAGGCCCGCGGCGAATCCGGTTCGGGCACCCTCGGTGACATCCTCGCCCTGCGTGCGAAGTCGCTCGGCGCCGCCGGCGTCGTCACCGACGGGGGAGTCCGTGACTCCGCCGAGGTGGCCGAGATCCTGCCCGTGTTCTCCACCGCGAAGCATCCCGCCGTGCTCGGCCGCAAGCACGTGCCGTGGGAATCGGACGTGGCTGTGGCCTGCGGAAATGCCACCGTCCTGCCCGGCGATGTCATCGTCGCCGATGACGACGGAGCTATCGTCATCCCTCGTGACCTCGTCGAGGAAGTCGTCGACGCGGCACTGGCGAAGGAGATCGAGGACGGCTGGGTGGCCAAACAGGTCGCCGCCGGCAATCCGATCGAAGAGCTCTTCCCGCCCAAGGGCGAATGGAAGGCGAAATTCGACGAGTGGAAGGCCTCACGGTGACTGCGACTGCGTCCCTGAGCAAGGCCGAGACCGCCTATCGGTGGATCCGCGAACGCGTCGCCGACCAGACCTATCAGCCCGGGCACAAGCTCGTGCTTGCGCAGATCGCACTCGAACTCGACACCTCAGTGGTGCCGGTGCGCGAGGCCATCCGCCGCCTGGAAGCCGACGGGCTCGTGACCTTCGAGCGCAATGTCGGGGCTCGTGTGGCCATGGTCGACCAAGGGTCCTACACCCAGTCGATGGAAACGGTTGCGATCCTCGAGGCCGCGGCCGTCGCCCAAGCACAGGGCCACCTCGGTGCCGATGATCTCGATGCCGCGGAGCAGATCAACGATCGGATGCGGGCTCTGCTCGATGATTTCGAGCCGGCCGAGTTCACCCGGCTCAACCACGAGTTCCACGAAATGCTCTACCGGCGCTGCCCGAACGAGCGGCTGTGCACCCTCGTCGAACTCGAGTGGGACCGGCTCAACCACCTGCGGGATTCGACGTTCTCCTTCGTCCCCGAACGGGCGCTCGAGTCGGTGGAGGAACACTCCCGCATCGTCGCCCTCATCCGGGCTCGCGCCTCGGCGCAGGAGGTCGAACGGGCCGTGCGCGAGCACCGCTCGGCCACTCTGCACAGCTTCCAGAACTCCCAGACGACCACAGCCCCAACCACGGATTTGCAGACAGATTCACGAAAGGACAAGTCATGACACAGTCCACCACCCCGCCGGCAGATATGCCGGAGAAGATCCGCCACTACATCGGCGGAGAATTCGTCGACTCCATCGACGGAGACGAATTCGATGTCCTCAACCCGGTGACGAACGAGCCCTACATCAAGGCCGCCTCGGGCAAGAAGGCCGATATCGAAGCCGCCGTCGCAGCGGCGAAGACGGCCTTCGATGAGGGCCCATGGCCGCGGATGCTCCCGCGTGAGCGTGCCCGCATCCTCAACAAGATCGCCGATATCGTCGAATCCCGCAAGGACGAACTCGCCGCCATGGAGTCCTTCGACTCCGGACTGCCGATCACCCAGGCCAAGGGCCAGGCGGCGCGCGCGGCGGAGAACTTCCGTTTCTTCGCCGACCTCATCGTCGCCCAGGTCGACGACGCCTTCAAGGTCCCCGGCCGCCAGGCGAACTACGTCAACCGCAAGCCCATCGGCGTGGCCGGACTCATCACCCCGTGGAACACCCCGTTCATGCTCGAGTCCTGGAAGCTGGGACCGGCGATCGCGACCGGCAACACCGTCGTGCTCAAGCCCGCAGAGTTCACCCCGCTCTCGGCCTCCCTGTGGCCGGGCATCTTCGAAGAGGCCGGCCTGCCCACCGGTGTGTTCAACATGGTCAACGGCTTCGGCGAGGAGGGCTTCGCCGGCGACTCGCTCGTCAAGCACCCCGACGTGCCGCTCATCTCCTTCACCGGTGAGTCGAAGACCGGCCAGACGATCTTCGCCAACGCCGCCCCCTGGCTCAAGGGCCTGTCGATGGAGCTCGGCGGAAAGTCCCCGGCTGTGGTCTTCGCCGATGCGGACATCGAGGCTGCCGTCAACGCCACGATCTTCGGTGTCTTCTCCCTCAACGGGGAGCGCTGCACCGCCGGTTCGCGCATCCTCGTCGAGCAGTCGATCTACGACGAATTCGTCGAGCGCTACGCCGCCCAGGCCAAGCGCGTGAAGGTCGGTCTGCCGTCGGATCCCGCCACCGAGGTGGCTGCGCTCGTCCACCCCGAGCACTATGAGAAGGTCATGTCCTACGTCGAGATCGGCAAGTCCGAGGCCCGCCTCGTCGCCGGCGGCGGACGCCCCGAAGGATTCGAGACCGGAAACTTCGTCCAGCCGACCGTGTTCGCCGATGTGAAGCCCGACGCGCGGATCTTCCAGGAGGAGATCTTCGGCCCCGTCGTTGCGATCACCCCGTTCTCCTCCGACGAGGAGGCCCTGGAGTTGGCGAACAATACGAAGTACGGTCTGGCCGCCTATATCTGGACCTCGGACCTCAAGCGCGCCCACAACTTCTCCCAGGCCGTGGAGTCGGGAATGGTGTGGCTGAACTCGAACAACGTCCGCGACCTGCGCACCCCCTTCGGCGGCGTCAAGGCCTCGGGACTCGGCCACGAGGGCGGCTACCGGTCGATCGACTTCTACACGGAACAGCAGTCCGTGCACATCAACCTCGGCGAGGTCCACAACCCCGTCTTCGGAAAGCAGTGAGCCAGCCATGACCAAACGCACTGATATGACCCGGACCTCGGCCGGCTATTTCGTCAGCCAGGAGACGGGCATCTCCACCGACAACCCCGTCGCCACGCCGCAGGCGAGCCCGCCCGACATCCTCCGCTGTGCCTACATGGAACTCGTCGTCACCGACCTCGCCGCGTCGCGGGAGTTCTACGTCGACGTACTCGGACTCTATGTCACCGAAGAGGACGAGAACACGCTCTACCTGCGCTCGACGGAGGAGTTCATCCACCACAACCTCGTCCTGCGCAAGGGCGAGGTCGCCGCCGTGGCTGCGTTCTCCTACCGGGTGCGCAGCCCGGAAGAGCTCGACAGGGCCGTGGCCTTCTACACGGAACTCGGCTGCGATGTCCGTCGCAACCCCGACGGGTTCGTCAAGGGCGTGGGCGACTCCGTGCGCGTGGTCGACCCCCTCGGCTTCCCATACGAGTTCTTCTACCAGTCCGATCACGTCGAACGCATGTCGTGGCGCTACGACCTGCACATTCCCGGCGAACTCGTCCGCCTCGACCACTTCAACCAGGTCACCCCGGATGTGCCGCGGGCGGTGAAGTACATGCAGGACCTCGGCTTCCGTGTTACGGAGGACATCCAGGACGAGGAAGGCACGGTCTATGCCGCGTGGATGCGCCGCAAGGCCACCGTCCACGACACAGCGATGACCGGCGGAGACGGGCCGCGCATGCACCATGTCTGCTTCGCCACGCACGAGAAGCACAACATCCTCTCCATCTGCGACAAGCTCGGGGCCCTGCGCCGATCCGACTCGATCGAACGCGGACCCGGCCGCCACGGTGTCTCGAACGCGTTCTACCTCTACCTGCGCGACCCCGATGGTCACCGCGTCGAGGTGTACACGCAGGACTACTACACCGGCGACCCGGACAACCCGGTCATCACGTGGGACGTCCACGACAATCAGCGCCGCGACTGGTGGGGCAACCCCGTCGTGCCGTCCTGGTACACGGACGCCTCCCTCGTCCTCGATCTCGACGGCAACCCGCAGCCCGTGCATGCCCGCACGGACGATTCGGAGATGGCCGTGACGATCGGTGCCGACGGGTTCTCCTACACCCGCGCAGATGAGAACGAGGGCAAGCTGGGCAACCAGCTCTGAAAGGAATCCACATGCTCGATGAGGCAACGATCGCGGTCATCGCCGACGATCTCGCTCAGGCGGAGCAGACTCGGTCGAAGATCGGTCTGCTCACCGCGAAGTATCCGGACATGACGGTCGAGGACTCGTATGCGGTGCAGAACGAATGGCGCCGTCGCGGTGAAGCCGCCGGTCGTCGACTCTATGGTCACAAGATCGGACTGACCTCGAAGCCGATGCAGCAGGCCACCGGCATCACCGAACCCGACTACGGAGCGATCTTCGCCGATCAGGTCTATGACACCGGGTCCGTGATCGACCATTCGCAGTATTCGGGCGTACGCATCGAGGTCGAACTCGCCTTCGTGCTGCGCGACGAACTGCGCGGACCCGACGTCAGTCTCTTCGACGTCCTCCGGGCCACCGAATACGTCGTCCCCGCACTCGAGGTGCTGTCCTCGCGCATCGAGATGGAGGGCCGCACGATCGTCGACACCATCTCGGACAATGCGGCACTGGGGGCGATGGTCCTCGGCGGCCGTCCCGTTGCCGTCGATGCCGTCGACCTGCGTCGCGTGAACGCCCTGCTCTACCGCAATGAGACGATCGAGGACTCCGGAGTCGCCGCCGCCGTCCTCGACCATCCGGCCCGCGGAATCGTGTGGTTGGCAAACAAACTCGCCGAGCACGGAGATGTGCTGCAGGCCGGAGAGACCGTGCTCGCCGGGTCGTTCACCCGCCCCATGTGGGTGCATCCCGGCGACACCGTGCACGCCGACTACGGAGAGCTGGGAGTCATCACATGCCGTTTCGAGTAGAGCTTCCGCAGACCTTCGCCGACCGGGTGGCCGGCCTCGGCGACGGGGAGTACCTGGCCGGGATGTGGGTGTGCTCGGGTTCGCCCGTGGCCGCCGAGATCGCCGCCGCCTCGGGAATGCAGTGGGTGCTCATCGACGCCGAGCATTCCCCGATCGGACTCGAGACGACGACGAGTCTGCTGCGCGCGATGAACGGCTACCCGGCGACCCCCGTCGTGCGGGTGCCGGTCAACGACACGGTGCTCATCAAGCAGCACCTCGACCTCGGCGCGCAGAATCTGCTCGTGCCGATGGTCGATACGAAATCCGACGCCGAGGCGGCTGTGGCGGCCGTCCATTATCCGCCGAAGGGTGTGCGCGGGGTCGGTTCGGCCCTGGCCAGGGCCTCCCGGTGGAACGCCGTGGACGGGTACCTGGGGCGCGCCGATGAGTTCGTGTCCCTGACGGTGCAGATCGAATCGGCGACCGCGGTGGACAACGCCGCTGAGATCGCCGCGGTCGACGGAATCGACCAGATCTTCGTCGGGCCCTCCGACCTGGCTGCGTCGATGGGTCTGCTCGGCCAGCAGACCCATCCGGACGTCACCGATGCGGTGGCCAGGACCTTCGAGGCAGTGAAGGCCGCCGGTAAACCCGTCGGTGTCAACGCCTTCGACCCCGAGCAGGCACGGAAGTACCTGGAGGCCGGAGCGTCCTTCGTCCTCGTCGGAGCCGACGTCGGTCTGATGATGAACGGCGCCCGCGCCTGGGCCGACACTTGGGTTCAGGACTGAGCTCGCTCCCAGCGGTGCCGGGCATCATCGTGGGCGGCGATGAGGAGTTCGTCGACCTGCTTCTCAGTGCGTGAGCCTGGATTCACGACCGCTACCCACCCCTGCCTGCTATACAGCGGGTGGGGGTGGATTGCGTCTGTGACGGACTGCTGACCCGGGGTGTCCGCGTTCGCGTCGACGTCGGGGCCGGGCTCGCCGAAGAGTGCGGAGAACCGGGCACGCCCGATGTGGAGATTGAGCCTCCAGCGATCGGGAGCCGAGAGCTCGGAGGCCGTGTCGTCGGGGTAGTCCTTGGTGATGATGGTGGCGAACGGCTGAGTGTTCGCAAGCACTTCTCCGTCGGGAGCGAAATAGAAGAAGTGGTCTCCCCAGGTCAGCTCGGGGTACGGGCCGCCGGCCTCGGGAGCGATGTGGAGCAGTCCGTCGAGAGTGTGGAAACGGTCGATGATCTCGTGCATACTCATGGTTCAAGTGTGCACTTGAAGTGCTTATGTCGGGTTTTTGTCGGGAGGTGATCACTCTGCGCACTGCGGACGTGGCTTCGCTCAGCGGGTATTCGGTGCAGCAGATCCGTCAGCTCGAATCCCGCGGTGTCATTCCCGCAGCCGCTCGGGAGGACAATGGCTACCGGCGGTATTCAGACGTGCATGTCAGTGCATTGTCCGCATACCGTGATCTTGCTTTCGCCGTCGGTCCTGTTGCGGCCCGATCGGTGATGACCGAACTTCCGCGGCTCGATCCCCGTGAGGCGATCGCCCTTCTCACCGGCAAAGTGACTGAAGTGGACGAGCATCGACGTCAGGTCGTTGCAGCACGCTCGATGCTGCTCTCGATCCAGTCAGAAGCTGAAACTGCCGGCGAGCATGGGCGCGAGACGACCGACGAATCGATGACGATCACCGAACTTGCTGAGGCGGTGGGCGTGCGTGCATCCACGTTGCGATACTGGGAATCGGAGGGACTGACTACCCCGCACCGGGTGGGCTCCGGAGCTCGAACCGCGCGTCTCTATCGGTTCGGAGCGATCAGAGATGCAAGGATCACTGCCGCGCTGCGGTCCGGAGGGTACGGCATTCACGAGATCCGCGAAGCTTTGGCAGTGGTGCGAGGGCTCGGTGATACGAGCTCGATGCTCGCCGCACTCGACGACAGACTGGACGATCTGGCGTTGCGTGGGGCGGCGGTCTTGCGAGCCGGGGGTGTTCTCGCCGGCACGATCGGCGGAGAACACCCCTGAGCTCACTTCTCAGTTCGTCTCGCGGCGGCTGCCGGAAATCAACAGGATCGTCGAGCCGAGTCCGACGAGGACGATGCCCAGGCCGATGAGCATCCCGTTGCCTGTCGTGCCGGTGCGGGGCAGCTCACCGGATGGTGCCGGGGCCGCCGGAGATGCGGGGGTCTCGGGAGTTTCCGCGACCGGTTCGACCGGAGGAGATTCGGGTTTCTCCGGGGCCTCAGGATTCTCCGGCTGTTCCGGGGGAGCCGGAGGGGTGCTTGGCTCCTCCGGCGGCGTGCTGGGTTCTTCCGGGGGAGTCGACGGCTTCTCCTCGGGCGGACGGTGCACGGTTTCGGCAGGAACGCCCCAGTCGCTCGTCCACGCCTTGGTGACGTCGCTGCCCTCGATCGCCGTCACATAGGTGACCCAGCCGACGGGCATGTCGATCGGCTCCGTGTCGATCTCGACGCGGCCATCCTCGTCGGCGTTGACGGTGAAGTCCTGCACGGACAGCTCGGTGCCGTCGGGCTCCTTCGACTGCGCGGGCTCGGTCTCCACGTGGTAGGCGGTGATGGTGAGGACGGCTTCGGAACCCGGTCGCAGACCGGTCACGACCACCTCGTCGTGGGTCGATGTCCCCTCGAGCACCGCCTCGGTGTCGGCGGTCGGAGTCCACGGAACGAACCCCGTCTCACGGGGTTGGCCGTGGATTCCCTTCCATTCCTTCGTCGCCTTGTCCCCGGCGATCGTCTCGGTGAAGTACAGCCAGCCGCGGAAGTCCTCGGGCACGGTGATCTCGTCGGATGTGTGGGTGCCGTTGCCGACATTCTTCGAGGTCACGGATCCGATTTCGCGAGCGTCATCGTTCTTGATGCCCTGCCTCGGTACCGTCGCGGTCTGCCACAGGGTGTGTTCGACGGTGACGGCGTGGTCGCCGATGAGGCCGGAGACGGTGAATTCGTCGGTGACCGTCTCACCCGGTGTCGGTGTCTGGTCGGAGATCTCGGTGGTCACCTTCGGCTGGGAACTCAGCTCCAGTGACGCCTTGTCCGTGACGGAATCGGGGGTGTCCGAGGTGATGACTCGCTGTACCCGAGTGCCGGACGTCGGTTCGAAGACGCGCACGGTCTGCGGAGCGACCTTCGCCGAGGCGGTCACGGACAGAGTGCCGGGGGCGCTCGCCCGCAGCGTCGTGGTCACGGGGTCCTTCCCCGTGGTCACGGTCGTCGGGGCTTTCGCCGTGCCGGTGGTCTTGAGCGTGACAGGAACGTCGGGGACCTGTGCACCTGAGGCGCTGAGCAGGGACACCGTCAGCGTCGCCTCATCGGTGGGAGTACCGAGGACCTTCGGCTTGTCAGTTTTGTCGGAGGCCCAGGAGTCAGGAGAAGTGGTGGATTCCGGGGCGGCATAGGGTTCGAGCACGGGCATGCGCATGACCGGCTCGAGGCTGATGTCGAGGGTGTAGGGACCGGCCAACTTCTTGGCCTCGGCGAGGATCGTCGAGTGCTTCTTCGCGGCCGCCGCGAACTTCTTGCCCAGATCGGCCGGCTTCTGCGGTGGCACCTTGTGATCGTGGGGGAGCGCCTTGTCGAGTCGGGCCATCGCGCTCAACGCGGCCTGCACATCTTTCGACGTCGAGCCGGCATATTCGTGCAGTGCCCACGCTGTGCGAGCCGAGGTGACCGTGTCGGCCTTCGCATTCTTGAAGTATTTCGGCAGCGGAGACTTCTTGCCCGCATCGATGCAGTAGGCGGAGGTGTCAGGGAAGGTCCGGTAGGAGCCGTACCAGGTCTTGCCCTGTTTCGCATGGTGCCAGATGCCCGGACCGTAGGCGTTGGGCGCGGTGTGCACCGGAACCTCGCCGAGGCCGACCGGCGGTCCCGCGGCCATGGCCGGTCCCAGCCCGATGAGCGAAGCGATTGTGAGGACGGTGAGGAGCAGCGCGGTGCGCAGCGATGCGATTCTGAGAATAGTCATGGACCGATTCGACATTGGGCGCTGGCTGGTCATCTAGGGCTGATTGAGGGGCTGTGGATACCGGTTTGAGCGTCCACAGGTTCTGACGTGTGAGTGGGGGAGGTGCTGGTCGTTGCAGGGAGGGGAGTGGCCCCGGGGAGGAACGGCAGCGTCGGGTGCGTGTGGTGGGCGATGCCGACCGTCGGGCGACGGTCGTGGGTGCAGGGGCGGTCTGACGGCCGTCTGGTTCCCCCGCCGACACAGAGTCGACGAAACTGCGTCCATCCACAGTCGAAAATGGTTGAGTGGGGCGGGGGACGTCGTTTGAAGAACGTGGCAGTCGGCTGAAGTGTTGCTGGACGGATACACGGCGGGGCCGTTCACGGCGGGCTGGGACTCTAGACTGAGGTGAGCGGAAATTCCCCCATCGCAGAAGGACAGACTATGTCGGCACAGAACGGTCCCGGTTCGCAAAGACCGCAGCCGCCCCAGGTGCAGGGCCCACCGAACCCGAACGTGCCCCCGGCACAGGGACAGATGCCGCCTCAGGGCCAGGTCCCTCCGCCGCAGCCACACAATTCGCAGCAGGGTCAGCCGCAGAACCATGATCGGTTCCGGCCGCGACCACAGGGGTCGCAGCAGCCGAACCAGCAGCAACCCGGCGGGTCGCGGCCGCAGCAGCCGCCCATGCAGGGACAGAATCGGCCCCCAGCGCCGGGTCGACCCATGCCGCCGCAGAACCAACCGCCTATGCAGGGACAGCCGATGCCGGCGCCCGGCCGACCCATGCAGCCTCAGATGCAGCCGGTCCCCGGCCAACCCATGCCCGGTCAACCGGTGATGTACGCGCCCCCGCCTGCGCAGGCCCGCGTTTATGCTCAGCCGCGGTTTGCTCCGACGGTGACGCAGGAGATGCGTATCCGTGCAGGCATGCAGGCACCCCAGCAGGTCGTCACCGACACTCCCTGGACCGGCGCCGTGCGGAAAACACAACCGGAGACCGAACCCGACTCGACCGGAAACATCGTCCGGCTCGTTGCCGCGATCCTCGTACTCGTCGGGCTTGTCATCGGCCTGGCGCTACTTGCCCTGCTCGGCGGACTGAGCTTCGGCATCCGCCTCTTCGGTCTCATCGGACTCGCGGCGATCCCTCTTCTCGGCATAATCGCCTACGTCCTCTGGCTCGACCGCTGGAGACCGCAGCCGAAGCTCCTCCTGGGCATCTGTCTCCTCTGGGGTGCTGTCGCCTCGGTTATCCTCACCCTCGGCTTCTCACTCGTCGGTGAGGTCGCGCTCTATATGATCGGCATCAATGGTGTGCCCGACGTCATCGGTGCGGTGATTCAAGCTCCGATCCTCGAGGAATCGACGAAGACCGTCCTCCTCCTCGTCATCGTCCTTGCCGCTCGCCGCTATTTCGAAGGGCCCCTCGACGGGCTCGTCTACGGTTCGCTCATCGGTGCGGGCTTCGCCTTCACAGAGAACATCCTCTACCTCGGCCAGTCGTGGAACGACGGCGAGTTTCTGGGCCTCGCCATGACGTTCGCCATGCGTTGCCTCGGATCGCCGCTGCTCCACACGGCGTTCTCAACCTGCGCTGGTGTGTCGATCGGACTTGCCGCCCGCAAATGGCCGTGGTGGTCACTCATCCTCATGTGGCTGCCCGGACTTGCACTCGGCATGATCCTGCACGGTTTCTGGAACGCCTCGATGACGTTCCTCGGTGTCCTCGGCCAAGCGACCAGTGACGTGATGGGCGGAATGCTTCCGCAGATCATCGGCCTCGTCGTCCTCAGCGTCATCCTCTCCGCCGCCTGGGTGACGCTCGGTCTCATCCTGCGCCGCAGCGAACGCATGCACACTCAGAACATGCTCGGTGACTATGCGAACTCCGGTTGGCTCACCCATGCCGAGGTCGACATGCTCGGCACCTGGAAGGGCCGGAAGAACGGACGCGACTGGGCGAAGTCGTTCCCGGGCGGCAAGGAGGAGATGAAGACCATGATCCGCACCTCCGGCAAGCTGTCGACGACGCGGATGCGCGTGCTCGCCGGAATCGGCGGAGAACAGGAACGCAAGATCGAACGGGCCGAACTCCAGCAGTTCGCCGACGCCCGTGAACGTCTGCTCGCGGCCTCCAAACAGACCGCCTCCCAACAGACTGTGCGGTAAGTTCCAGCGGTGACGATCTTCGACATTCTCCTCATCGTCCTCGGCATCGGGGCACTCTTCGCCGGGTTCCGCCAGGGCATCATCACCGCCCTCGGAACGGCGGCGGGCTTCATCGTCGGCTGGATCCTCGGCCGATTGCTCTCCCCGTTCGTCGAATCGCTGAGCGCCGGCACCGACGTCATGGACAACCAGGGCGTGCTCATGCTGCTGGCCTCGATGCCGTTGGTCCTCAGCGTCCTCTTCGCCTTCGCCGGCAGCGGCATCGGGGCGTGGATCAAGAACAATATGGACTCCGACCTCGGCCAGGGCATCGACGCCGTCGGCGGCACCGTCACCGCCGGAATCGTCTATGTCCTCGTCATCTGGCTCGCCGCCGGATTCATCCGCACCACCCCGCTCGTCGAACCCAACCGCTGGGTCGCCGACTCCTCCGTCATCGCCGCGATCGACCGCACCATTCCCTACTCCTCCCAGAACGCCCTGGGCGGACTGGCGAAAGGACTGAGCGCCTCCGGATTCCCTCAGGTGTTCTCCGGGCAGCCCGAACAGATCCGCGGAGTCGGAGAACCCGACGAAGGCATGGTCGACGTCGGACGCAGCGTCGAGGACTCGGTCGTCAAGATCACGACGACGGCCACCAGCTGCGCCACCGGTTCGGAAGGCTCCGGCTTCGTCTATGAAGACGGACTCGTCGCCACCAACGCCCACGTCGTGGCCGGATCCACTGAGTTGGCCGTACAGGTCGGGGGCAAGGGCAGGCCCTACCGCGCCGAGGTGGTCGAATTCGACGCCGAAGCCGATGTGGCCGTGCTCCGGGTCCAGGGTCTCGATGCTCCCGCTCTCGACTTCGGCAACGGGCTCGGACCGGGAGACGACTCCGTCGTCGTCGGATTCCCCGCGAACGGTCCCTATACGATCTCACCGACCCGAGTGCGGGAGAAGATCAACGCCCGCGGACTCGACATCTACGATTCGCAGTCGGTCGTCCGCGAGGTCTATGCACTGCGCGGAATCGTCAGGGAAGGCAATTCGGGCGGCCCGCTCATCGATGCCGACGGAAACGTCGTCGGCATGGTCTTCGCCCGCTCCGCCACCGATGACGAAACCGGCTACGCCCTCACCCGAGCCGAGATCGCCGACGAACTCGACGCCGGTGCCGTCGAGCGCGCACCGCAGCCGACGGGGCAGTGCACGAACTGACCCCGACTACTTGAGGTCGAGTCCGGCGAGGACGGCGCGGTGGTCGCTCGACCCGCGTTCGAGTACCTCGTCGGAGGTGGCGTCGAAACCTCGGTAGAGGACATGGTCGAGCCGGGTGACGGGGAACTGGGAGGGCCAGGTGAAGCCGAAGCCGCCTCGGGCCTCTTCCCGGGTATCCTGCAGCGGCGGCACCAAGGTCTCCATATTGTTGTCCGTCGTCGCCGTGTTGAAGTCGCCGGCGACGACGACATGTTCGGCACCATCGGTCTCCACCGTCGTGGCAAGGCGGCGCAGAGCGGCATTGCGCATCGATTCGTGGCCGGGGCGCACCGAAGGCATATGCACGGCGTAGAAGCGGATGTCACCGTGATCGGTCGAGATCGTGGTCGCGAACGCGCGCGGCCACTGCAGGCCGAGGTCGACCTCCTCGGGCTCCGACATCGGCCACTTCGACCATACGCCGATGGTGTCGACGACCTGCGAATGCTCGAACGAGGAGTCGAGCTCCTTGTGGATGATCTTGCCGGATAGGGATTCGAGTTCCTGGATCGTGACGATGTCCGGATCACGGTCGACGATGTTCTGCGCGGCAGCCGTGGGCTGCGGCATCCTCGCCCCCACATTGTGAGTGGCCACCGTCAGGTCCGGATCACCGGAATCCTCGTTCGGCAGCAAGGCGGGGCCGAACATCCCCGTCCACACCAGAGCGGGCACGAGGAACCCGATGGCCGAGAGCCACGAGAAGCGGATGAGGAACATGAGCAGCACGAGCGCGAGGAAGACGCCCGTCCACGGCAGCACCGATTCGAGGATGAGCGCGATGCCCATCCGCGTCGGCAGCAGATCGTGGAGAAGCAGGAATGCCGCATAGAGGATCCCGAAGATCAATGCGGTGATGCCCTTCGCGGGGCTGTGCCTTCTGCGCGGTGAGGAATATGCCTGGTTCATCGATCAACGATCTTAACCGGGAAGTCTGGCCCCACGCTGGAAGCGACTTGCGACGCGGCTCACAGCCGCACGACGTCAGCGACGCGCAGTCGCGCTCCACACAGTCACATCGGGGTGGGTGTCGTAGCGATAACCCGAACCCCTCATCGTGCGCACCACGGAGGCATATTCGCCGAGGCGGCGCCGCAGTCGGCGGATGTGGACGTCCACGGTGCGTTCGTCGGGAACCTCACCGCCGGACCATACCGCGGTGATGAGGTCCTCACGGGGCAGGGTCTCATCGGCATGGGAGACGAGGGTGGCGAGCAGGTCGAATTCCTTCGTCGTGACATCGACGAGGTCGCCGTCGATGCGGACCTCGCGGCGAGGGATGTCGATGCGCAGACGTTCGCCGGTGGCCTGGGTGTAGGCGTCGCCGGCCCGTCCGCCGAAACCGCGGGGTGAGGGAGCTGCCGGAGCGGCCTCCTCACGCAGGGCCGGCGGGTGGATGCGGTTGGGAATGCGCGAACGCACGGGGCCGTGTGTCGCCGCCGGTGCACCGGTCGCGGCGGGGGAGCCGTTGGCCACGGCTCGCACGGCGTCGATATCGCTGCCGCGGCCCTCCGGTGCCAAGGCGATGACGGCCTGGGTCTCGGCCTGGCTGGCGAGTTCCTTGGCGTAGGCCTGCAGCTCAGCGGCGATCGCGGAGAGGTTCGTGCCGTCGGCTGCGGCCTTGGTCTCATCGAGTCCGATGTAGACGATGATTCCGCGGGCGGCCTTCGGCGAGGGGACGACTCCGGCAGGCCCGTAGGTGTGCGGTGGGTTCTGCGGGTCGACTGCGCTCAACCTGGCTCCTGCACGTCGAGTGGCCACTGCACTGCGGGGGTGGACGTAGGCGGGTTCTGGATTCGGCATAGCTGTCCTTTGCTCCGACCATGAGGTCGATATGACTGGAAGAGTCCGCTGCTTGAGTGAACTCGTTCGAGGCCGGACAGCGGGAGTACGATCACCGACCACGAACGCAGGGCATACACATATGTGCGCCCGGCATTCGCATCTGATGGATCGTCGAAGTCATGACTTCATTATTTGTCACAAAACTTCGGCCGCGCAAAGGAAAACCCGAAAATGAGACGACTGTGACGAAATATGACGTCACAGTCGCCGGGGTCGACGACCGAAATCATCATCCGCAGGTGCCGTCAGTCGACGATTCCGTACATCCGGTCCCCGGCATCGCCGAGTCCGGGCACGATGTAGCCCTTCTCGTTGAGCTTCTCATCGAGTGCCGCGGTGTACACCTTCACCTCGGCGGAATCGCTGTAGTCGCGCTCGATGCGCTGGACGCCTTCAGGGGCGGAGACGAGGCACACGGCGGTGACGTCGCGAGCTCCGCGAGCGAGCAGGAAGTCGATGGCCATGGCCAGGGTGCCGCCGGTGGCGAGCATCGGATCGACGACGAAGATCTGCCTGCCGGTGAGGTCATCAGGCAGGCGATCGGCATACGCGCTGGGCTCGAAGGTCGTCTCGTCGCGGACCATTCCGAGGAAGCCCACCTCGGCAGTGGGCAGGATGCGCAGCATTCCGTCGAGCATGCCGAGCCCGGCGCGCAGGATCGGGACCACGACGGGGCGGGGCTCGGCGATGCGGGTGCCGACGGTCGTCGTCACCGGAGTCGAGATCTCCTTGTCTTCGACGGCCACCGAGCGGGTCGCCTCATAGGCGAGCAGCATGACGAGCTCTTCGGTGAGCTGTCGGAAACGAGCGGAATCCGTATTCACATCGCGCAGAGCGGTGAGTTTGTGGGCGATGAGCGGGTGGTCGGCTACGTGAAGATGCATACCCCAAATGGTACGGGAGAACTTCGGGCTCAAGGCAGTGGTCAACGCGGGGCGAAGCGTTCACAATGGAGGCATGTCGTACTTCACTGAGATCCTGGCCGATTCCGGCGATGGCTTCCGCGCCCTCGATGTCGACGTCCGTGACGCGAACGACCTCGACGACCTCGTCGATATGATGCGTTCGGCAGCCGGCGATGACGGAGAGGCCGTGGCCGTCATCGAACACGAAGACGAATGGTTCGGGCTCGTGCGCCTGTGCCGGAACAATGAGGTCAAGGTCTTCCTGTCCGATCTCGCCGCGGCCGAGGCGAGCCCGTTCGCGGAGATCTTCGCCGACTTCCTCGACTCCCGCCCCGACGCCTATGACGCCGAGCCCGAAGAGGACTTCGGGGCCGAGGAGGATGAGGCCGCCGTCGACGAGGAGGACGACGAAGACGAGGTCGAAATGCTCGAGTTCGACGCCGATGCCGAATGGGGCGGAGACGCCGATATCTACTCCGACCGCGGAGTCCCCGCCGCCACCCTCATCGATCAGGTCGAAAGCTATCGGTCCGACCCGGCCCGCGTCGTCGCCCATGTCGGTGAGACCGTCGGCTTCGCCGATCAGCTCGAGGCCGCACGCTGACCGCTGCGTCCGTGACCCGGCTCGATGAATGGATGGGTCATGCCCTCGCCGAGGCGGCCCTGGCGCCCGCTCATGACGACGTTCCCGTCGGGGCCGTGGTCATCGACGGTGCCGGTGAGATCATCGGGCGCGGTCACAATCGACGCGAGATCGATGCCGACCCGCTCGGCCACGCCGAACTCATGGCTATCTCAGCCGCCGCCTCGGCGAGGGGCGAATGGCGCTTGGACGGCTGCATCCTCGTCGTCACGCTGGAACCGTGCGTGATGTGCGCCGGAGCCCTCGTCGGTTCCCGCATCGACAGGGTCGTCTTCGGGGCCTATGACGACAAGGCCGGGGCGGTCGGCTCGGTCTGGGATCTGCTGCGCGACCGCGCCGCACTGCACCATCCGGAGGTCACCTCGGGCGTCCGGGCGGAGGAGAGCCGGGCCCTGCTGAGGGAGTTCTTCGCGGCCAGACGCTGACGTGTCCCAGCTCACGGCGAACCGATTTGGACGCAGAAAGTCCACCGCTGTACAGTTGTCGGCGGTGGCGTGTCCGAGCGGCCGAAGGTGCAACACTCGAAATGTTGTGTAGGGCAACCCCCTACCGTGGGTTCAAATCCCACCGCCACCGCCAAGGGAAACCCCTGATCAGACGCTTCTGGTCAGGGGTTTCGTCTGTCTCGTCGAAGGATGGCATCGGCGCGGGCAGAGGTGTGATGATTGACACACCAGGGTCGAGCGGCGAGACTTGCTCGGTGAAACAGAAAGAGTTTTCCGGGATATGGAATTACTTTTCGGTATCCCGGTCCGGTACCCGGGGCTGAAGACTCGACTGTTTCATTGCGCATGTTCAAGGCGCAGGGCCGTCGACGATGATGTCGCCGGCTGACCAAATCGAACAACCTGAGGTGGTCCATGAAAATGGCTGACAACGACCAAGCGGTGCAGACCGCATCTTCGAGACCGGGGCTTCTCGACAAATTCTTCGAAATCACCCATCGAGGCTCGACGATCAGACAGGAGATCCGCGGAGGCATCGTCGCCTTCGTCGCGATGGCCTATATCGTCGTCCTCAATCCGCTCATCCTCGGCGGTTCCCAGGACATCGCCGGAGACAGCCTCGACTTCGCCCAGCTGACCGCGGTCACCGGGCTCGTCGCCGGCGTCATCACGATTCTCTTCGGCGTCGTCGCCCGACTGCCCTTCGGTCTGGCCGCAGGCCTGGGCATGAACAGCTTCCTCGCCGTCTCAGTCGTCCAGGAGGTCACCTGGGCCGATGCGATGGGACTGGTGGTCATCAACGGCGTCATCATCGTCGTCCTCGGTGCCACGGGCATCCGCACCGCGATCTTCAACGCCGTCCCGCATGCACTGAAGATCGCGATCACTGTGGGCATCGGACTCTTCATCGCCTTCATCGGCTTCGTCAACGCCGGGTTCGTCACCCGCACCCCGGCCGGCCCACCCGTCCAGTTGGGTCAGGACGGATCGATCGGCTCCCTGCCGACGCTGGTCTTCGTCTTCGCGCTCGTCCTCATCGGCATCCTCGTGGCGCGGAGGATTCCCGGCGGCATCCTCATCGGCATCATCGTGGCCACGATCGCCGCGATCATCATCCAGGCGTTCGCGAAGCTCGGCACCGTCGGCGACCCGGTCAATCCGGACCCGCTGGGCTGGAACCTCTCAGCTCCGGAATTCCCGAAACAGGTCATCGCCCTTCCCGACTTCGGTCTCATCGGCGCCTTCGACCTCGTCGGCGGCTTTCAGCACATCGGAGTCCTCGCGGCCACGATGCTCGTGTTCACCCTCGTGTTCACGAACTTCTTCGACGCCATGGGCTCGATGACCGGACTGGCCCGCAGCGCCGGACTGCAAACTGAGGACGGAATGTTCCCGCGCATCCGCGGAGCCTTCATCGTCGAAGGTCTCGGCGCGGTCTTCGGCGGCGGTGCCTCTGCCTCGTCGAACACGGTCTTCGTCGACTCCGCAGCCGGAATCGCCGAAGGCGCTCGCACGGGTCTGGCCGCCTGCATCACCGGTGTGCTGTTCCTGCTGTCGATGTTCTTCTCACCGCTCATCGCCGTCATCCCGATGGAAGCCGGAGCCGCTGCGCTCGTCGTCGTCGGCGCCATGATGGTCACGCAGATCCGTGAGATCGACATGACCGACTTCCGCACCTCGCTGCCGGTCTTCCTCACCATGGTGACGATGCCGCTGACCTATTCGATCGCCAACGGCATCGGCGTCGGATTCATCTCCTGGGCGCTCATCCACGCCATGAGCAACCGTGCCCGTCAGGTCCACTGGCTGCTGTGGGTCGTCTCGGCCGGATTCGTCCTGTACTTCGTTCGCGGCCCGATTTCGGCTATCTTGGGGGCATGAGAACAATGGTTGGACACTCAGCTTGGGGAAAGGGTCAGATCGCCCACGGGGCTTGACCTGCGGGGACGCCGAGTCCCCTCTTCCGCGTTCTTCTGCGCTGTTCGCATGGATAACCAGAGGCTCGAAGAACGAAGCAAATTGTTCCAACCATGCACTGTGCGCCTCAGTGGAGAGGCGCGGGAGGTGTGAAGTGCGATGTCCGCAGCGACAACGGACCAGTCAACTGCCGAAGTGACAATCAACGGGACCGTCCGCGAGTTCGACGGCCCACCCCATACGAATGCGCTGGACTTCCTGCGCGGTCAGGGGCTGACCGGAGCGAAGGAAGGCTGCGCCGAAGGCGAATGCGGGGCCTGCGCGATCATGGTCGCCCGCCCCGATGAATCCGGCGGAACCCGCTGGACCTCGGTGAACTCCTGCCTGCTGCCGGCAGCAGCCCTCGACGGGGGAGAGGTCGTGACCTCCGAAGGTCTGGCCGACGGAGACACCGTCCACCCCGTCCAGGAAGAGATGGCCGTGCGCGGCGGATCCCAATGCGGATACTGCACCCCCGGCTTCATCTCCTCGATGGCCGCCGAATACTACCGGCCCGACCGCTGCGAGGACGGCTTCGACCTCCACTCCCTGTCGGGCAACCTGTGCCGCTGCACCGGCTACCGCCCCATCCGCGATGCCGCGAATGCGCTGGGACAGCCCGCCGCCGACGATGCGCTGGCCGCCCGCCGTGACCGCCCGGCCCCGTCGGTTCGAGCCACCGACTACCAGCGAGCCGACACCGCCACCGGGAAGATCGGACGCTACCGTCGTCCCGCCACCCTCGCCGAGGTGACCTCCATCCTCAGCCAGGATCCCGAGGCCACCGTCGTGGCCGGGGCCACCGACTGGGGCGTCGAGGTCAACATCAAGGGAGCACGCGGTAAGAACATCCTCGCCGTCGACCGGATCGAGGAGATGCGCGGAATCCGCCGCACCGAATCGTTCGTCGAACTCGGCGCCTCCCACACCCTGTCCGAACTCGAACGTGAGCTCGCTGGAGACATTCCGCTGCTGGGCAAGCTGTTCCCACAGTTCGCCTCCCGCCTCATCCGCAACGGGGCGACCATCGGCGGCAACCTCGGCACCGGTTCGCCCATCGGCGACACACCGCCGGCTCTGTTGGCCCTCGAAGCCGAACTCGTGCTCACCTCGGTGCGCGGGGCGCGAACCGTGGCACTGGCCGACTATTTCACCGGATATCGGCAGACGGTGCGGGAGTCCGATGAACTCATCACCGCCATCCGCATCCCGCTGCCGCTGTCCCCGCTGACGTCGTTCCAGAAGATCGCCAAGCGCCGTTTCGACGACATCTCCTCGGTGGCGATCGGCTACGCCGTCGACATCCAGGACGGATTGATCGCCAAGGCTCGGATCGGCCTCGGCGGAGTCGCGGCCACCCCGCTGCGCGCCACCGCCACTGAAGCCCTCCTCGAAGGCCGGCCTTGGACAGTGGAGACCGTGCACCAGGCGGCCGAGACCCTCGCCGCCGAAGGCACCCCGATGGACGACCACCGGGCGAGTGCGAAGTACCGGACCGCGATGCTGCGGTCCTCCCTCGAACGCTTCTACGCCGAGCAGCTCGGCCACCCGGCCGTGACCAGCAAGGAGGTCCAGTGATGAGCCAGCTCTCCCAGCGCCCCGCCGACCCGGTCGTCGGCGAACGCCACCACCATGAAAGCGCCTTCGGTCACGTCACCGGTACCGCGCTCTACACCGATGACCTCGTCGGACGCCTCACCGGGGTCCTCCACGCCTTCCCCGTGCAGTCGACGACCGCGCACGGCCGCCTCGGCGCCATCGATATCGAACCCGCCTATGCGGTGCCCGGAGTCGTCAAGGTCATCACCGCCGCCGATATCCCCGGCGTCAACGATCAGGGCGTCAAACACGATGAGCCGATGCTGCCGGTCGACGAGATCATGTTCTTCGGCCAGCCCCTGGCCTGGGTGCTCGCCGAGGATCTCGAAGCCGCGAAGGAAGGCGCGGCGGCCGTCACCGCCGAGGTCGAGGAACTGCCGTCACTGGTGACCGTGCGCGATGCCATCGCCGCCGACAGCTACCACGGCAAGCCCCTGTCGATCGACAAGGGCGAGGTCGACTCCGCGTTCGCCGATGCCGCTCATGTCTTCGAAGGCGAATTCGAGTTCGCCGGTCAGGAGCACTTCTACCTCGAGACGCAGGCCTGCCTGGCGCATGTGGACGAGAACGAACAGGTCTTCATCCAGTCCTCGACCCAGCATCCCACCGAGACTCAGGACATCGTCTCCCATGTCCTCGGAGTTCCCGCCCACGAGGTGACCGTGCAGTGCCTGCGCATGGGCGGCGGCTTCGGCGGCAAGGAGATGCAGCCTCATGGCTACGCAGCCCTGGCCGCGCTCGGTGCGAAGCTCACCGGCAGGCCGGTACGGCTGCGTCTCGACCGCACCCGAGATATCACCATGACCGGCAAGCGGCATGGTTTCCACTCGTCGTGGAAGATCGGATTCACCGAGGAGGGGAAGATCCTCGCCCTCGATGCGACGCTGACCGCGGACGGCGGGTGGAGCCTCGACCTCTCCGAGCCGGTGCTCACCCGCGCCATGTGCCATATCGACAACGCCTACTGGGTGCCCAACATCCGGGTCACAGGCCGCATCGCCAAATGCAACAAGACCTCGCAGACGGCGTTCCGCGGATTCGGCGGCCCACAGGGCATGCTCGTCATGGAAGACATCATCGGCCGTGTCGCCCCGCAGCTGGGGCTCAGCGCCCGCGAGCTGCGCCGCCGGAACTTCTACGCGCAAGGTCAGGACACCCCCTACTATCAGCCAGTGCGTCATCCCGAGCGGATCGGGGCGTGCTGGGACCAGCTCATCTCCCAATCCGATCTGGAAGCCCGCGAGGCTGAGATCGAGGCATTCAACTCGGGCAGCGAGCACATCAAACGCGGTCTGGCGATCACCCCGGTGAAGTTCGGGATCTCGTTCAACCTCACCGCATTCAACCAGGGCGGGGCGCTCGTGCTCGTGTACAAGGACGGTTCCGTCCTCGTCACCCACGGCGGCACCGAAATGGGGCAGGGGCTGCATCAGAAGATGCTGCAGGTCGCGGCCACCACCCTCGGCGTGCCGCTGTCGACTGTGCGTCTGGCGCCGACGCGCACGGACAAGGTGCCCAACACCTCGGCGACGGCGGCGAGCTCCGGATCCGACCTCAACGGCGGAGCGGTGAAGAACGCCTGCGACCAGATCCTCGATCGGCTGCGGCAGGTGGCCGCGGGCATCCTCGGAGCACCCGCCCATGAGGTGGAGATCTCGCGGGGAATCGTATCCGCGCTGTCCTCACCGAAGACGGTGACCTGGGAAGAGCTCATCAACACCGCGTACTTCCAGCGCATCCAGCTCTCAGCCTCAGGTTTCTACCGCACCGAGGGACTGCACTGGAACCTCTCGCAGATGCGCGGCGAACCGTTCAAGTACTTCGCCTACGGGGCCGCAGTGTCCGAAGTCGAAGTCAACCGCTTCGACGGCTCCTACACCCTGCGCCGCGTCGACATCGTCCACGACGTGGGAGACTCCCTGTCACCGCTGCTCGACCTCGGACAGATCGAGGGCGGCTTCATCCAGGGCGCCGGCTGGCTGACCCTGGAGGACCTGCGCTGGGACGAATCGGACAAGCCGAGCCGCGGCCGCCTGGCCACTCAGGCAGCGAGCACATACAAGATTCCGAGCTTCTCCGAAGTCCCCGAGATCTTCAACGTCACCTTCCTCGACAAAGCACATGAAGAAGGAGCCGTGTACGGGTCGAAGGCCGTGGGCGAACCCCCGCTCATGCTCGCCTTCTCCGTCCGCGAAGCCCTGCGCGAGGCCGTCGGTGCCTTCGGGCGACCCGGCCACAGCGTCGACCTCGCGTCCCCGGCCACACCGGAAGCGGTGTTCTGGGCGATCGAAGAAGCCCGCGGGCAGGACTCGGGGGCGGCCGCCTCGGCGAGGGAAGGACAACGAGTTCCGTCATGACCTGGATGGACACCGCAGCCGAGCTTCGCGCAGCTCGGGTGCCGGCTGTCCTCGTCACTCTCGCCGCGGTGCGCGGGCATGCCCCGCGCGAGGCGGGAGCGAAGATGATCGCCACCGCCGATGACCTGTTCGGGACCATCGGCGGGGGCAATCTCGAGATGACGGCCCTCACCCGTGCCCGGGAGCTGCTCTCCGAGGGGCAGACGGCTCCGGAGATGCTCACCCTGCGGCTCAACGACAAGGCTCCGGCCAAATACGGTCGCCAATGCTGCGGCGGAGAGGTCACCATGCTCTTCGAACCCCTGCCCGTGCCCGCATCGGTGGCGATCTTCGGGATCGGCAACATCGGACTCGAGCTCACCCGGATCCTCGCCCGCCACGATCTCGACCTGACTGTGTCCGATTCACGGCCGGAACAGCTCGAGGCCCTCGATGAGTTGGAGGAGCCGGTGGCGCGGATCCGCCGCGAATTCGCTGTCGTCGGGGAAGAGGTGATCACGGAGCTGCCGGCCGGAGCACACGTGGTCATCATGACCCATGACCATGCCGAGGACCTGCACTTGTGCTCTGCGGCGCTGACCCGCGGCGACCTCGGATCGGTCGGGCTCATCGGCTCGAACGCGAAATGGCAGCGCTTCCGCAAGAACCTCGCCTCCGAAGGCTTCGCGCCCGAGGCCATCGACACCATCCGGTGCCCCATCGGACTGCCCGACCTGCCCGGCAAAGCACCCGCGACGATCGCCGTGAGCGTCGCCGCGGACCTGCTCGGCCGCATGGCTTGACTCTTCACCACCACTGACTTTCACCACCACTGACTCAAGGAGAACCACTGTGGTCATCTACCGTGCCCGCGTCTTCGATACGCCGGACAACCCATTCACTGGCGGCCGGCTGCGTTCGGCGGCCGATGTCGCCCTCGTCGTCGACGACGGGCTCATCACCTCCCGCACCGATTTCGACTCCGCCCGGGCGGCCCACCCTGACGCCGAGGTCGTCGACCTCCGCGACGGTGTGCTCATCCCCGGACTCATCGACACGCACGTCCATCTGCCGCAGGTCAGGGCCATCGGCCATCTCGGGCGGCCGCTGCTCGACTGGCTCGACCAGTGCGCCCTGCCCGAGGAGGCGAAGCTTGGGGACCCCGCCTACGCGAAGGCGGTGGCCGGTGAATTCCTTACGGGACTGATCTCGGCGGGGACCACCTCGGCGATGGTCTTCGGTTCGCACTTCGCGGGCGCCATGGACACCTTCTTCGCCGCAGCTTCAGCGTCGGGGCTGCGGATCACCTCCGGGCTGGTGACGAGCGACCGGAACCTGCCCGATGCGCTGCTCACCGACGTGGAGCGTTCGACCGAGGAGAGCCAAGCGCTCATCGACCGGTGGCACGGAAAGGGACGACTGCGCTACGCGGTGACCCCTCGATTCTCGTTCTCTGCGGGACCGGAGCTGCTGGCTGCCGGCGGCCGCCTCGTGGAGGAGAACCCGGGCATCTGGGTGACCTCGCACCTGAACGAGAACGTCGATGAGATCTCCGGGGTCGCGCAGATCCACCCGGAGGCTCGTGATTATCTCGATACGTACGACCGGGCAGGACTCGTCGGCCGGCGCACCGTGCTCGCGCACAACGTCCACCCGCAGGATCGGGAACTGGCGCGGATGGCCGAAGCCGGGTCGGTGGTCGCGCACTGCCCGACCTCGAACTCGGCTCTGGCCAGCGGCTTCTTCCCGCTGCGCCGGCACATCGAGGCCGGCGTCCGGGTGGCCCTGGGCACCGACGTCGGGGCAGGCACGGGCTTCAGCCTGCTCAAGGAGGGCGTGCAGTCGTACTTCATGCAGCAGCTCGACCCGGCCGGGGGAGTGGCCTTGACCTCCGCGCATCTGCTGCACCTGGCGACCTCTGCCGGGGCCGAAGCGCTCGAACTCGATGAGGTCGGGGTGCTGAGTCCGGGCAAGCGCTTCGACGCCGTGCTCATCCGCCCGGCCGAGGGCCAGCCCTTGGACGTCGGCATCCGCCACGCCGCCGACGACGGCGACGCCTTGGCGAAGATCTTCGCCATGGGCACCCCGGGCGACATCGCGGACGTCTGGGTCGGCGGCGTCTCCCTCCACCCCTAATTGCTACCTGACGGCGGCCCAGCAACCTCGCGCGAGGTTGCTGGGCCGCCGTCAGGTAGTTCTGGGGAAAGGTCTTGACGGGAGCTCCACGGGCGACTTATGCTGATTTCACGGAATGGAAACATACTTCCACAATACGGAAAACAGCGGCAACTCAAAGGAGAGCTCCATGTCCCAGAACTTCACCTCACCTGGCAGCTACGTCCTCAACTGCTCGACCCTGCTCACCGAACTGCCCGTTCTCGAGCGCGCCCAGGCCGCGAAGGACGCCGGTTTCGACGACGTCGAATTCTGGTGGCCCTTCGACGGGAACCCGAGCCCATCCTCGGCGGAGGTCGATGAGTTCATCGCCTCCCTCGAATCCGCAGGCGTCGCCCTCAAGGGCCTGAACTTCTGGGCCGGAAACATGGCAGCCGGCGATCGCGGAATGGTCTCGATCATCGGCGCCGAAGAGGACTTCGCGAAGAACGTCGACATCGTCGTCGACATCGGCCGCCGCACCGGCTGCCGCGCCTTCAACGCGCTCTACGGTCTGCGCACCGACGGACAGGGCCCGGCCGCTCAGGACGCCACCGCCGCCGCCAACCTGGCGCTGGCCGCCGGCAAGGTCGCCGAAATCGGCGGATCCGTCCTCGTCGAACCCGTCTCCGGAGCCGAGGCCTACCCGCTCAAGCGCTACGCCGACGCCGCCGAGGTGGTCTCCCAGGTCCGAGCCGACGGACCCGAGAACATCGCCGTGCTCGCCGACTTCTACCACATGCACGTCAACGGCGACGACGTCGCGGTCGTCATCGAAGCCGAAGCCGCGAACTTCGGCCACATCCAGATCGCCGACGCCGACGGCCGCGGGGCACCGGGAACCGGGTCGCTGCCGCTGCGCCAGTGGATCGACCGCGCCTACGAGCTCGGCTACACCGGAGCCGTGGCGCTCGAATACAAACAGGACCGCGCCACCGCCTTCGACTGGCTCGACCGCGCCGCCCAGACCGCCTGAACATCACCACCGACGACTCGAAGGAAACCCCCACCATGTCCAAGACCATCGCTTTCATCGGACTCGGCATCATGGGCCTGCCCATGGCCAAGAACCTCGTCAACGCCGGATTCGACGTCCGCGGCTTCAACCGCACCCCGGCCAAGGCCGACGCCCTCGCCGAGGCGGGAGGCAGTGCCGCCGCCACCATCGCCGAGGCGGTGGACGGGGCCGACGTCATCATCACCATGGTTCCCGACTCACCCGACGTCGAAGCCGTGCTCACCGGCGACGACGGAATCCTCGCCCACGCGTCCGCCGGGGCCACCTGGATCGACTTCTCCACCATCCGCCCCGATGTCGCGAAGGACCTGGCCGAACAGGCCAAGGCCGCCGGCCTCAAACCGCTCGATGCCCCCGTCTCCGGAGGGGAGCCAGGAGCCATCGACGGTGTCCTCTCCGTCATGATCGGCGGCGACCAGGCCGACTTCGACGCCGTATCCGATGTCTTCGACGCCGTCGGGAAGACCATCGTCCTCGTCGGCCCCTCGGGAGCCGGCCAGACCGTCAAGGCCGCGAACCAGCTCATGGTCGCCGGCAATATCGGACTCCTCGCCGAAGCCGTTGTCTTCCTCGAAGCCTATGGAGTCGAAACGGGTGCGGCGCTGCAGGTCCTCGGCGGCGGGCTGGCCGGATCCAAGGTGCTCGATCAGAAGGGGCAGAAGATGCTCGACCGCTCCTTCGACCCCGGATTCCGGCTCGAACTCCACCACAAGGACATGGGCATCGTCACTGCCGCCGCCCGTGAGGCAGGAGTGGCGATCCCGCTCGGCGCCACGGTCGCCCAGCTCGTCGCCGCAACCGTGCAGCAGGGCAACGGAGGACTCGACCACTCGGGTCTCTTCACCGTCATCGAAGCCCTCTCCGGCAAGAACGAGAACTGAACGACCGCCTCGGCGAGGCCACACCAGCCGGGCGGGGTCGTCGGCCCAACGACACCGACGGTCCCGCCCAACCATGAACCGAGCCGGCGACAGCGTCGTCGCCGGCTCACGAACAAAGGACGAACAATGACACGCATGCGCGCAGTCGACGCCGTTGTGCTCATCCTCGAGAAGGAAGGCGCCACCGAGACCTTCGGGCTGCCGGGGGCGGCGATCAACCCGCTCTACTCGGCGATGAAGGCCCACGGCGGAATCCGCCACACCCTTGCCCGGCACGTCGAGGGGGCCTCGCACATGGCCGACGGATACACCCGGTCGGCACCGGGCAATATCGGAGTCTGCCTGGGCACCTCGGGTCCGGCAGGCACCGACATGATCACCGGACTCTACGCCGCGGCTGCAGACTCCCAGCCGATCCTGTGCATCACCGGCCAGGCACCCGTCGCCGTGCTCGACAAGGAGGACTTCCAGGCCGTCGACATCGCCTCGATCGCGAAGCCCGTGACGAAGATGGCCAAGACGGTGCTCGAAGCCGGACAAGTGCCCGGCGTCTTCCAGACCGCGTTCCAGCTCATGCGCTCTGCCCGTCCCGGCCCCGTGCTCATCGACCTGCCCATCGACGTGCAGCAGACCGAGATCGAATTCGACATCGACACCTACGAACCGCTGACCCCGGCCAAGCCCGCGGCCACCGCGGCGCAGGCGGAGAAGATCCTCGACCTCATCGCCGAGGCGGAGCACCCGATCATCATCGCCGGCGGTGGAATCATCAACGCCGACGCCGCCGCCAGGCTCGTCGAATTCGCCGAACTCACCTCCATCCCGGTGTCACCGACCCTCATGGGCTGGGGTGCGATCCCCGATGACCACCCGTTGGCCGCGGGCATGGTCGGAATCCAGACGCACGTGCGCTACGGCAATGCGTCCTTCCTCGAATCCGATCTCGTCATCGGCATCGGCAACCGCTGGGCCAATCGCCACACCGGGAATCTGGACGTGTACCGCAAGGGTCGGAAATTCGTCCATATCGACATCGAACCCACCCAGATCGGACGCGTCTTCGCCCCCGACTACGGGGTCGCCTCCGACGCCGGAGCCGCCCTCGACGCACTGCTGGCTGCCGCACGCTCTCGGTCGGGCGGGCTGCCGGACTTCACCGGTTGGGCCGGCGAATGCACGGCACGGAAGTCGACCGAGCACCGGAAGACGAACTTCACCGAGGTGCCGATCAAACCCCAGCGTGTCTATCAGGAGATGAACCAGGCCTTCGGCCGCGACGTCACCTACGTCTCGACGATCGGGCTCAGCCAGATCGCCGGCGCCCAGATGCTGCACGTCTACCGACCTCGGCACTGGATCAACGCGGGACAGGCCGGGCCCCTGGGCTGGACCGGACCGGCCGCGCTCGGTGTGGCCAAGGGCAAGCCCGGCGAGACCGTCGTGGCGCTGTCGGGCGACTACGACTTCCAGTTCATGATCGAAGAGCTCGCCGTCGGTGCGCAGCACCAGATCCCCTATGTCCACGTCGTCGTCAACAACTCCTACCTCGGTCTCATCCGCCAGTCCCAGCGCGGATTCGAGATGGACTACGAGGTGTCGCTGGCATTCGAGAACATCAACACCGCCGGTTCCGCATCGTCCGGTTACGGAGTCGACCATGTGGCCGTCGCCCAGGGGCTCGGGTGCAAGGCGCTGCGGGTCGAGGACCCCGAACTCATCGGCGAAGGCCTGCGCGTGGCCAAGGAGCTCATGGACGAACACCAGGTGCCCGTGGTCGTCGAGGTCATCCTCGAGCGCGTCACGAACATCTCGATGGGAACCGCCCTCGATCAGATCAACGAGTTCGAGACGCTCGCCCAGACCCCGGCCGACGCTCCGACGGCGCTGAGCCCGATGGGCGAACTGGCCGCAGCGAAATAGGCAAGGCCGAACCCGCCGGAGGGCTGGGCCGAACCGCCCGAGCCGAGTAGGCTAGAACGGTATACCGAAACTGAATCCACCGGCCCCCAGGGGCGGGCGACCGAGGAGGAACATGAGCAACGACGCCGACTTCGACCTGATCATCCATGCCGAGAAGGCTCTGCTGCCCGAGGGCATCGAACCGGTGACGATCGGGGTCAGGGACGGGAAGATCGCCGAGATCGCCCGCGGTGGACAGGATCTGGGCACGGCCGCCTCGGCGGAGGTGAAAGTCATCGAGATCGCGGATGATCAGGTGCTGCTGCCCGGTCTCGTCGACTCCCACGTCCACGTCAACGATCCCGGTCGCGCCGAATGGGAGGGCTTCGCCAGCGCCACCCGCGCGGCCGCGGCCGGGGGAGTGACGACGATCGTCGACATGCCGCTGAACTCGCTGCCACCGACGGTCGACGTCGCAGCCCTGGAGACGAAACGGGCGGTCGCCGAGCCCAAGGCCTTCGTCGACGTCGGCTTCTGGGGCGGGGCGATCCCCGGCAACACCGCGGATCTGCGCCCCCTGCATGAGGCCGGCGTCTACGGGTTCAAATGCTTCCTCGAGGACTCCGGCGTCGAGGAGTTCCCGCCGCTGGAACCGGCGGAGATGACGGCGGACATGGCCGAGATCGCCTCCTTCGACGGAATGCTCATCGTCCATGCCGAGGATCACGAGGTGATGACCTCGGCACCGAAGAACTCGGGTCCGAGGTTCGCTGACTTCCTCGCCACGCGCCCCCGCGAGGCCGAGAACGTCGCGATCGCTCGCGTCATCGACGCTGCTCGGGAGACCGGTGCCCGGGCGCACATCCTGCACCTGTCCTCGGCGGATGCGCTCGATCAGATCGCTGCGGCCAAGGCTGAAGGGGTCAAGCTCACCGTCGAGACCTGCCCGCACTACCTCGTCTTCACTGCCGAGGAGATCCCGGACGGGGCGACCACGCACAAGTGCTGCCCGCCGATCCGCGAGGAATCGAACCGGGAGGCGCTGTGGCAGGGCCTCATCGACGGCACGATCGACTGCATCGTCTCCGACCATTCGCCCTCGACGGCCGAGCTGAAGCTGCTCGACACGGGCGACTTCGGTGCGGCGTGGGGTGGGATCTCGTCGCTGCAGCTGGGACTCTCGCTCGTGTGGACCGAAGCCGCGAAGCGCGGAATCGAGCTCGCCGAGGTGGTCCGCTGGATGTCCGCGGCACCGGCGGCCGTGGCTCGGGTCGAAGGCAAGGGTTCGATCGCCGAAGGCAATGACGCGGACTTCGCCGTCTTCGCCCCCGACGACGAGTGGACCGTGCGGGCGACGGAGCTCTGGCATCGCAACCAGATCAGCGCGTACGACACCCGCACCGTCCGCGGTCGGGTCACGCAGACGGTGCTGCGTGGGGCCCCGGTCGACTTCGAGACCCCGGGAGGCCGCCTCCTCAAAGCCCGCTGATTTACTACCTGACGGCGGCCGTGCCACCTCGCGCGAGGTGGCACGGCCGCCGTCAGGTAGTTGTGGGGAGAAGTTATCCACAGATTGCTCTCGGTTATTGTCTTTTGAAGGTCAAAAGTGCAGTTTGGTGTCATGTACTTAAGTATGACGACGCAGAAGCTCTATCGGCTCGGGTTCACCAAAGACGAGATTCGGCGCGGGGAGAAGTGCTGCCTCGAACGCGTAGCGCGAGGACGATATGTGGCCATCGGCTCCTGCACGGACGCGCGACATGAGCCGATCTGGTCGGCACTGAGTGAAGAGGACTTCGAGGAGTTCGGCCACCACGGCGACATGCGTGATGAGATCGAGCGTCTTCGCGTACTCATCCGGACTCGTGCTGAGAAGATCCACACCGCTTCTGGACGGTGGCGAGTGACGAAGGGGCGTGAGGTCTTCTCGCATCTGTCGGCGGCGCTCATCCACGGCCTCCCGATCGCCTATCCGGCCGAGTCCAGGGTGGAGGTGCTGCGTCCCAACATCAGCCGCAAGTACAAGCACCTCTATGTCCGGGACAGAGAGGTTCCGTCACCACATCGCCAGATGGTCGGCATCTATGCGGTGACGACGATGGAACGGACGCTCATCGACGTCGCCCGCGACTACGGACCCGATATGTCGGTGCCGATGCTCGACGAGGTGATCCGCCGACGCCGCACCGCGCGATTCCGCATCGAGGCGGTGCTGGCCGAATGCCCCGAACTACGCGGGGACGCGGCGGTGCTGCGCGCCCTCGACCTCACTGATGGCAGGCGCGAAGCCCCGTCGGAGTCGATCGCAGCAGTGCGCTTCTTCGAACACGGAATCATCGGCTTCGAACCACAAGTCGAATTCTTCGACCACTCCGGAGGCGTTGTCGCCCGAGTCGACTTCTGCAATCACGATGCCCGTCTGATCATCGAGATCGACGGCATGGAGAAGTACACGATGAATGGACGTTCGCCGGAAGAGAGCATCGCCGCGGAGAAGGCGCGTCAGGCCGCACTCGAAGCCAGGGGGTACACGATCATCCGGCTCACATACGGCGATCTCTTCCGCGCGGCTCCGTTCGAGCGGATCCTCGGAGAGCTCGCCACCCGTCTGCGCACGAACTGAGTGCCCGGAAACGCTCCCAGACGCAGGTGGCGGCGGCGGTGCCACCTCGCGCGAGGTGGCACCGCCGCCGCCAGGTAGTAATTAGGGGGGGTCAGGCGTTGAGCTCTTCGCGGAGGCGGGCCACGTGGCCGCGGGCGTCGACGTTGTACTCGGCGTGGGTGAGCGTGCCGTCGGCGCCGATGACGAAGGTCGAGCGCTGGGTGCCCTGGAACGTGTGCTCGCCGACCGTCTTCTGTCCATAGCTGCCGTAGGCCTTCGCCACCGCAGCACCCGGGTCGGAGAGCAGCGAGAAGGTCAGCCCCTCCTCGGCGGCGAACTCCTTGAGCGATTCGGTGTCATCGGGGGAGACCCCGAGGACCTCGAAGCCGGCGGCCGCCAGCGCCGAGAGGTTGTCCCGGAAGTCGCAGGCCTCCGTTGTGCACCCCGGCGATGCGGCCTTCGGGTAGAAGTAGAGGATGACGCTGCGGCCGGCATAGTCGGCCTTCGACACCGTCCGCCCGTCGGCGTCGGTGAGCGTGAAGTCGGGAGCGATATCTCCGACGGTGAGCTGAGTCTGAGTGGTCGTGGTCATGGTGCGTCCTTTCGTCGTTGAAATGGTGCGTCCGGCGGCGCGCTGAGTGCGCACGCCTGCGCGGCCGTGTCCTCGATGAGCGCTTCGGCGCGCTCGGACAGGGTGGTGAGGTCCGCCGGTCCCGGTGCGATCGACAGCGCCGCCGTGATCCCGGCTTCCCGACATTCCGCGGCGGTCAGACCGACCCGACCAGCGATGACGATCACCCTCGCCGAGGCGGGGGCATGGTCCCGCACGGCCGCGACGACCTTCCCGCCCAGGGATTGGGAATCGAAGGACCCCTCTCCGGTGAGTACGAAATCGGCGTCGGCCAGAGCCTCGGACAGTCCCACGGCATCGGCGACCATCGTCGATCCGGGCACCACCTCGGCGCCGAGCAGCGTCGTCAGCGCCAGCGGAATCCCGCCGGCAGCCCCGAATCCCGGAGTCGCCGCCAGGTCTTTCGCCTCGGCAGAGGTGCCGGTGAGCACCTCCGCCAGGTGAGCGAGTCCGGAATCGAGCACGGCCACCGAGTCCGCGTCCGCCCCTTTCTGCGGACCGAAGACCGCAGCGGCCCCACGGGGCCCGGTGAGCGGATTGTCGACGTCGACGGCGATGCGCCACCGCACGGCCGTCGCCCTCTGGTCCAGCCCCGAGGTGTCGACCGCAGCGATCGCGGCCAGGCCGCCTCCGCCCGGCGCGACCGGCTGACCTGCGGCATCGGTGAAACGGGCGCCGAGGGCGGCCAGTATTCCGGTCCCGCCGTCCGTGCTCGCCGAGCCGCCGATGCACAGCAGGATCTCCTCGACGCCGAGGTCGAGCGCCGCGGTCGCGATGAGCCCGACACCATAGGTGTCGGCGCGTTCGGGCCGCAGCTCCACGTCCGAGACCTGCGGCAGGCCATTGGCTTGGGCCGCCTCGATGACCGCGGTCTTTCCGTCGGGGGAGAGGCCGAAGTCCGCCGAGGCGGTCCTGCCCAGGGCATCGACCGTGTCGACGGTGCGCGGCCGGGTTCCCCAGACGGCGAGCAGGGCGTCGAGCGTGCCCTCCCCGCCGTCGGCGAAGGGCAGTTCGGTGACTCGTGCGCTGGGGAAGACTGCTCGAGCTCCGCGGGCCATGGCGGCTGCGGCGGCCGGAGCGGAGGCCGAACCCTTGAATGAGTCAGGGGCGCAGACGATTGACGGGGTCTGATCTGTCGTTGTCAGGCTCATGCACTCATTCAACCTCATCGTCGATGGCCGGGTGTGCGGCGGTTGCCACACGAACAGTATCCACTATACGGAAGAAAGTTTCCACAAAAATGTGTGAGCAATTTGACATTGCCGATGACGCCCAGCAGACTCGGAGCAGTTGTTCGGAAATGGTATTCCGAACGGTGAAAGTCATTCAGCGCCTGCCAAGGAGGTCACCGTGGACCTGGCCGAGTTCAACCGACTCCCAGCCGATGATGCCCGCGGAATTCTGCGTCCCTGCCTCGACGTCGACCGGTGGATCGACGCGATCGTCGACGCCCGCCCCCTGGCCGACCTCGACTCCGCCGAGGCGGCGTCCCGCGCCGCCGCACCGCTGACCACCGCCGAGATCGACGCGGCGATGTCCCATCATCCGCGCATCGGTGAGAAGGCGAAGGGTGACAGCGCCGAGGCGGCCCATTCGAGCCGTGAACAGGCCGGACTCGGCACCTTGGAAGCAGACGTGCAGTCCCAGCTGGCCGCGGGCAACGCCGCCTACGAAGACCGCTTCGACCGCGTCTTCCTCATCCGCGCCGCCGGTCGCACCCCTGAGGAGATCCTCTCCGAACTGCAGCGCCGCATGGACAACACCGACGAGGATGAGACCGCCGAGGTCGGGCAGCAGCTCATCCAGATCGCCGAACTGAGACTCGAAGGGATCCTCTCATGAGCTTCATCACCGCCCACGCGCTCGACTCCATGGTCGGCACCCCCGCCGCCGACCTCGAGGTCACTCTCTACTCCGGTGCCGAAGTCATCGTCTCGGCCCGCACCGACGACAACGGGCGAGTCTCCGACTTCGGCCCCGACCACCTCGAGCCGGGGGACTACCGAATCGTCTTCGGCACCGGCGACTACTTCGCTGCCCGCGAGATCGATCACTTCCACCCCGTGGTCACCATCGACTTCACCGTCCAGGCCGGGCAGGAGCACTATCACATTCCCCTGCTGCTCAGCCCCTTCGCCTACAGCACCTACCGCGGCAGCTGAGCCGCGCCCACAATCGCTCACAGGGGAAGCAGGCCCCCTGCAGGATCTCCATCCTCAACAAACCGCCGAAGCCGACCGGTCCCTGCCGGCAGGCCTCGCCAAACGAATGGTCACGGCGTGTGCAGGTGCGCACGCCGACGAACTGGAGGAAGAAAATGAGCAAGGTCCGACTGACATCGAACCAGTACGGCAAGGCGGAGAACCGACTCATGCGGGTCTACCGCGACACCGACCGCCACGAGATCCGCGATCTCAATGTCACCTCACAGCTGTGGGGCGACTTCGAGACCGCTCACACCGAAGGCAACAACGAGCACGTCGTCGCCACCGACACCCAGAAGAACACGGTCTTCGCGAAGGCCAAGGAGCTGGGCGTGAGCTCGCCCGAACAGTTCCTCATGGGCCTGGCCGACCATTTCACCTCAAGCTTCGACTGGGTCACCGGCGGACGCTGGGAAGCCGAAGAATACGGCTGGGACCGGATCAACGACCACAAGCACTCGTTCTACAAGTCCGCACCCGAAGTCCGCACCGTCGTCTTCACCCGAGACGGCGACAAGGACACGCTGATCTCCGGCTTCAACGGACTCACCGTGCTCAAGACCACGGAGTCGGGCTTCGTCGGCTACCCGAAGGACAAGTACACGACCCTGCCGGAGACCCAGGACCGCATCCTCGCGACCGATATCGCCACCCGGTGGATCTACAACACCACCGACCTCGACTTCGAAGCCGTGTACACCAAGGTCAAGGAGATCATCCTCGACTCCTTCACCGATCACTTCTCCCACGCCCTGCAGCACACGCTGTACCAGATGGGCGAGAAGGTCATCGAGGCCGTGCCGGAGATCGACGAGATCCGCTTCTCCTGCCCGAACAAGCACCACTTCCTCTATGACATCGAACGTTTCGGGCTCGAGAACCCGAACGAGGTCTTCATCGTCGCCGACCGCCCCTACGGCCTCATCGAAGCCACCTTCACCCGTGAAGGCGTCGACGAGAACAAGGACGCATGGGCACAGGTCGCCGGCTTCTGCTGAGATCTGAACATCACCTGCTGAGACAGGACTTTCCATCTCCGGGCTCCCGGGGTACTGTTCCGGGAGCCCGGACCCCGTGAGAAGGAAACCCCGATATGACACAGGACACAACCTCGGCGAGTCCGAGGGGAAACGTCGACGAAGAGGTCGATGAATGGATCGAGTCCTGGGAAGGGCTCGTCGACGCGCGCGGAACCCAGCGCGCGGGCGAGATCATGGAGGCGCTGCGTGCACGCGCGGCCACGAACTCCGTCGCCCAGCCCAAGGTCACCACCACTGACTACGTCAACACCATCCCCGTTGACCAGGAACCGTTCTATCCCGGCGAGGAGAAGGTCGAGCGCCGCTTCCGCAGATGGCTGCGGTGGAACGCCGCCATGCTCGTCCATCGGGCGCAGCGGCCCGAGATCTCCGTGGGCGGGCACATCTCCACCTACGCCGGCGCCGCCACGCTCTACGAAATCGGATTCAACAACTTCTTCCGCGGTCAGGACCACCCCGGCGGTGGCGATCAGGTCTTCTTCCAGGGCCATGCCTCACCGGGAATGTACGCCAGGGCGTTCCTCGAGGGCCGCCTGACCGAGGCCGACCTCGACGGGTTCCGGCAGGAGGTCTCGCGTGCCCCGCACGGACTGAGCTCGTATCCGCACCCACGGCTGATGCCGGAGTTCTGGCAGTTCCCGACCGTGTCGATGGGTCTTGGCCCGATCAACGCTATCTACCAGGCGCAGATGAACCGCTACCTCCACAACCGCGGCATCTCCGACACCTCGGATCAGCGGGTGTGGGCGTTCCTCGGCGACGGCGAGATGGACGAACCCGAATCGCGCGGCGCCCTGCAGCTGGCCGCGAACGAAGGGCTGGACAACCTCACCTTCGTCATCAACTGCAACCTCCAGCGTCTCGACGGACCCGTGCGCGGAAACGGCAAGATCGTCCAGGAGCTCGAGGCGACCTTCACCGGCGCCGGCTGGGACGTCATCAAGGTGCTGTGGGGCCGCGAATGGGACGACCTGCTGGCCAAGGACCGCACCGGCGACCTCGTGAAGATCATGAACGAGACCCTCGACGGTGACTACCAGACCTTCAAGGCCGAGTCCGGCGGATTCATCCGCGACAACTTCTTCGGCCGGACACCTGCGACGAAGGGGCTCGTCGACCACCTCTCCGACGACGACATCTGGAACCTCAAGCGCGGCGGCCACGATTATCACAAGGTCTTCGCCGCCTACCAGAAGGCCGTGAACACCAAGGGCAAGCCGACCGTCATCCTCGTGCAGACCGTCAAGGGCTACGGCCTGGGCACGACGTTCGAGTCCCGCAACGCTACGCACCAGATGAAGAAGTTCACCGCCGACGACGTCAAGGCCTTCCGCGATCGGATGGACATTCCGATCAGCGACAAGGTCATCGACGAGGACCCGTACGCGGTGCCCTATTACCACCCGGGCAAGGATTCCGAAGAGATCCAGTACATGCTCGACCGTCGGCGTCAGCTCGGCGGATTCCTGCCGGCACGCAAACCCGAGCACAACAAGATCACCCTGCCCGCGCCCAGCGACAAGGCGTTCGCACAGACGAAGAAGGGCTCGGGCCAGCAGATGGCCGCCTCGACGATGGCCTTCGTCCGGCTGCTCAAGGACCTCATGCGAGAGAAGGGGCTGGGCGAGCGGATCGTGCCCATCATCCCCGATGAGGCCCGCACTTTCGGCATCGACGCGTTCTTCCCGACCGCGAAGATCTACAACCCGAACGGGCAGAACTACCTCGCCGTCGACCGCGAGATGTTCCTCTCGTACAAGGAGGCCACCAGCGGTCAGCTCCTCCACGTGGGCATCAACGAGGCCGGTGCCGCGGCCGGATTCACCGCCGCGGGAACCGCGTACTCCACCCACGGCGAACCGATGATCCCGATCTACGTGTTCTACTCGATGTTCGGGTTCCAGCGCACCGGTGACGCCTTCTGGGCCGCCGGCGACCAGATGACCCGCGGGTTCATCATCGGCGCCACCGCCGGACGCACGACCCTGACTGGTGAGGGCCTGCAGCACGCCGACGGACATTCCCCGGTGCTCGCGGCCACGAACCCGGCCGTGCGCGTCTTTGATCCGGCCTTCGGCTATGAGATCGGGCACATCGTCCGCGACGGTCTGCATCGCATGTACGGAGAGCACGACCTCGGCGAGGACGAGCGCAACGTCATGTACTACCTCACCGTGTACAACGAGCCGATGCTCCAGCCGGCCGAACCGGAGGACGTCGACGTCGAGGGCATCCTCAAGGGCATCCACCGCGTCGCCGAGGCGGCCCCCGGCGACCGTCCGCAAGCGCAGCTGCTCGCCTCCGGTGTGGCCGTGCCCTGGGCTCTCGAGGCCCGGGACCTGCTCGCCGCCGACTGGGGCGTCGATGCCGCCGTGTGGTCAGTGACCTCATGGGCGCAGCTGCGCCGCGACGGCCTCGAATGCGAAGCCGCGGAGCTCAGCGCCGCCGACGGCACCGAGTCGGCCGACCGCGTCCCGTACGTGCGTCAGAAGCTGGAGGGTCAGCCTGGCCCGATCGTGGCCACGAGCGACTTCGACTCCACCCAGCCGGATCTCATTCGGCCGTACCTGGACCACGATTTCGCGACGCTCGGCGCCGACGGGTTCGGTTTCTCCGACACCCGCGCCGCCGCGCGCAGGCACTTCAAGATCGACGCGCACTCGATGGTCGTGCGCACCCTGCAGCTGCTTGCCAAGCGCGGTGAGATCGACGGATCCATTCCCGCCGAGGCGGCTCGACGTTATCGTCTGAACGACGTCAACGCCGGCACCTCGGGAACGGCCGGCGGAGACTCCTGACCCGGTCCGGGAGCTGAAGCCAGAGTCAGCGGCCGCTCTGCATCTCTGCGGAGATGCGGGCGGCCGCGTCTTTGAGCAGGGGCACGGCGCGATCGGCGAACGACTGGTCGACGCGGCTGATCGGACCCGATACGGAGATCGCCAAAGGAGCGGGGGAGTCCGGGATAGCCATGGCGAAGCAGCGCACGCCGAGCTCCTGCTCCTGCTCGTCGATGGCATAGCCGCGCTCACGGATGCGGCCCAGCTCGGCCTCGAGGTCTTCGATCGTCCCGATGCTGTATTCCGTGGGGGTGGGCATGCCGGCGGTGGCGGCGATATGCCGGACCTGCTCGGACTCGAGCCCCGCGAGAATGGCCTTGCCGACCCCGGTGGCATGCATATGGGCACGGCGTCCCACCTCGGTGAACATCCTCATCTGGCGTTCGGAGGCGACCTGATCGACGTAGACCACCATGTCTCCGTCCATCGTCGCCACATTCGCCGACTCCCCGAGCTCGGCGACGAGCTCGCGCAGATAAGGGCGGGCGACGGCACCGAGCTGGGAGCCGGCGATATCGCCGAGTCGCACCAGCCCGGGCCCGAGCGCATAGCCGCGGTCGGGCAGCTGACGGACCACACCGAGGTTGACCAGGGTGTTGAGCAGACGATGGATCGTCGGCAGGGGCAGATTGACGTCCGCGGCGATATGGCTCAGCGTCGCCGATCCTGCGGAGTTAGCGATGCACTCAAGCAGTCCGAACGCGCGTTCGACGGACTGCACGCCGCCCTTGGACTGGCGGATCGCCGGGGTGTCCTTGCTGCTCATCGATGTTCCTTAATCTGTGGTGAGTCTCGGCAGTGAAACTCCGTTCAGTCTAGTCCCGAAATGGAAGAAACTTTCCGAATCCACTGACACCGTCTAGTATTTCCACTAGGCAAAAGTTATTATCCATAATACGGAAACTCGATATCAAGGAGGATATTGCCCATGGTCGCCACCAGCCCCGGATACTCCATCACTCTGCGCGTCGGCACCCAGGTCGGTCAGGCCTCGACCTCCGACCTCGTCGCCGCGGCCGCCGCCGCCGGCGCGTCAGTCACCGCCCTCGACGTCGTCGAGTCCACTCCGCGCTCGGTCATCATCGACGTCAGCGCCGATACCCGCGACGTCGCCCATGCCGACGAAGTCTCCGATGCGCTGGGTGCCCTGCCCGGAGTCGACGTCCACAAGGTGTCGGACCGGACCTTCCTGCTCCACCTCGGCGGCAAGCTCGAATCCACCCCGAAGGTGCCCCTGCGCAACCGCGACGACCTCTCCCGCGCCTACACCCCGGGTGTGGCCCGTGTGTGCAAGGCGATCGCTGAGAACAAAGAGGATGCGCGTCGGCTGACGATCAAACGCAACACCGTCGCCGTGGTCACCGACGGCACCGCGGTGCTCGGCCTCGGCGATATCGGCCCCGAAGCGGCCATGCCGGTGATGGAGGGCAAAGCCGTGCTGTTCAAGCAGTTCGCCGATGTCGACGCCTGGCCGGTGGCCCTCGACACGAAGGACACCGAGGAGATCATCTCCATCTGCAAGGCCATCGCACCGGCCTACGGCGGAATCAACCTCGAAGACATCGCTGCCCCGCGCTGCTTCGAGATCGAGGCCCGGCTGCGCGAGGAACTCGACATCCCCGTCTTCCACGATGACCAGCACGGCACCGGCGTCGTCACCCTCGCCGCGCTGAAGAACGCGCTCAAGGTCGTCGACAAGAAGATCGAGGACCTGCGCATCGTCGTCTCCGGAGTCGGCGCGGCCGGCAACGCCATCATCCGCCTCCTCCAGGTCGCCGGTGCCGCGAACATCATCGCCTGCGGCCGCGACGGGGCGATCGGCCCGGACTCGACGGTCGACACCGACCACAAGAAGTGGCTGCAGGCGAATACGAACCCCGAAGGCTTCTCCGGCACCCTCAAGGAAGCCGTCGTCGGCGCCGACGCGTTCATCGGCGTCTCCGCCCCGAATGTGCTCGACGGTGACGATATCGCGGCGATGAACAAGGACGCGCTGGTCTTCGCCATGGCCAATCCCGACCCCGAGGTGGACCCCGCCGAGGCGGCGAAACACGCAGCCGTCGTGGCCACCGGCCGCAGCGACTTCCCGAACCAGATCAACAATGTGCTCGCGTTCCCCGGAATCTTCCGCGGACTCCTCGACGCCGAAGCCCGCGACGTGGATGAGAACATCATGGTTGCCGCCGCCGATGCCATCGCCTCGTGCATCCCCGAGGACGAACTCCACCCCGGCTACGTCATCCCCTCCGTGTTCGATCCCGAAGTCGCGAAGAAGGTCGCCGAGGCGGTCGCCCGAGTCTCGTCCTGAAACCCCAGAGAGCCTTGCGTGCCTGGGGACGGAGAATGAGAGACAATGAGGCCAGGTCAGGCATCGCCGCCTCGCCGTCGAACCCCGTGCAGAGAAAGAGAATGTGAAAGTGGAACGATCAACACTCGCCGATATCGACTCACTGCTGGGAGACACGGACGAGCTTCTGGCGACCGCGTACCCCGGTGATCGCGACGTCCGCCAGCCAGTGCACACCGTGTACGTGCCCGGACACCGCACGAGTGCCGACCTGCCGTACCAGTGGGGGCAGCAGGCGCTCGAATGCGTCGAGGCCCACGGCGGAATGCTGCAGCTGGCCGAACGCGTCATCACCGCCGCCCGGAAGGAATCCGGTCCCGCGATCCCCGGTCAGGTGCCCAGCATCCACCAGGTTGCCCGGGAGGCCGAACTCCTCGCCGAGGCGGTCACCGCGAAACTCGAACGTGAGCCGATCGAGGACCTGCGTCTGGACTTCGAAGACGGATTCGGCGACCAGGGGGATGAGACCGAGGATCGGTGGGTCGTCCAGGCCGCCCGCGATGCGGTGGCCGGCCGCGCGGAGAAGGCAGCCCCCGGCTTCGTCGGCATCCGGTTCAAATGCATGGAGTCAGCGACCCGGGAACGCGGTCTGCGCACTCTCGACCTGTTCCTCTCCGAACTCATCAAGGCAGGCGGCAGCCTGCCGGAGAATCTCGTGCTCACCCTCCCGAAGGTCAGCACCGTCGATCAGGTCCGGGCGATGGTGCTCGCCGCGCGAGCGCTGGAAGCCGAGCACAGCCTCGGTGAAGGGACTATCACCTTCGAGATCCAAGTCGAGACCCCGCAGCTCGTCCTCGCCGCCGATGGCACCGTGCCGCTGGCGACGGCGCTGCAGGCCGGGGCCGGGCGCGTGACTTCGCTGCACTACGGAACCTATGACTATTCGGCGTCGATGGGAGTGGCTGCGGCCTACCAGGCGATGGACCATCCGGTCGCGGATTTCGCGAAGAACCAGATGATGCTCGCCGTCGCGGGCACCGGAGTCCACCTCTCCGACGGGTCGACGAACATCCTCCCGCTCGGCGAACCCGCAGAGGTCCACCACGCGTGGGCGCTGCACGCCGGCCTCGTCCGCCGCCACCTCAAACGAGGGATCTACCAGGGCTGGGATCTGCACCCGCACCAGCTGCCGACCAGGTTCCTGGCGACCTTCGCCTTCTACCGCGAAGGCGGGCCACGGGCGGCGCAGCGCCTGCACGACTACGTGTTCAAGGCGGATTCGACGGTCCTCGACGAACCCGCGACCGCGAAGGCGCTCGCCCGCTACCTCGACCGAGGGCTCGTCTGCGGAGCCCACACCGAGGAGTTCGTGACCTCGCGGACGAACCTCAGCCTCACCCAACTCGGGCAGCTCGCCCGCACCGGCTCGCTCGACTGAGCCCACTGACCACCGACCGAAGGAGACCCTGCCCATGACGACGACCGACCCGTACACCTACTGGGCCCCGACCGGCGGCCACCCGCCGCAGTCCGATCTGCTCACCGACCGTGCCCTCGTCACCGAGGCCTATACGGTCATCCCGCGCGGAGTGATGCGCGATATCGTCACTTCAAATCTGCCCGAGTGGACCGGGACCCGGTCGTGGGTGCTGAGCAAGCCCGTGGCCGGGGGCGCGGTGACGTTCTCGCAGACGATCCTCGAAGTCGCACCCGGCGGCGGCTCGCAGGCGCCGGAACCGCAGCCCGAGGTCGAAGGGTTCCTCTTCGTCATGGCCGGAACGCTCGAGGTCACCCATGAGGGCACCGCGCACACGCTGACTCCGGGTGGGTTCGCGTTCCTGCCCGCCGGATCGACGTGGTCGGCGACGTCCACTGGCACCGAGGCGGCCCGCTTCCACTGGGTGCGCAAACGCTACCAGCCCGTGGCGGGACTGACCCCTGAGGCGAAGTTCGGCAACGAAGCCGATGTCGAACCGTCGCCGATGCCCGGAACCGACGGACGCTGGCGCACGACCCGCCCGCTCGACCCGGACGACCTCGCCTACGACATGCACGTCAACATCGTCACCTTCGAAGCCGGAGCGGTCATCCCGTTCGCAGAGACGCATGAGATGGAGCACGGCCTCTACGTGCTCGAGGGCAAGGCCGTCTACCGTCTCAACGGCGACTGGGTCGAGGTGCAGGAGGGCGACTTCATCTCCATGCGCGCCTTCTGCCCGCAGGCCTGCTATGCCGGAGGGCCCGGACGCTTCCGCTACCTGCTGTACAAGGACGTCAACCGCCAGGTCGAGCTCTGAGCTTCTCGACGCTCCGAACTCCTGAGGGAACGCAAGAAGCGGCTGGTCGGAAAGGATTCCGGCCAGCCGCTTCTCCTGTATGTCAGTCGCCTGAGTGCGTCAGTCCACTCAGATGAGCTGCAGGGTCCGCGAGGTGTACTCGGAGACCTCCCTGAGTAGCGTCTCGTCATCGACGAGGTCGCGGCCGAGCGACGGGATCATGTCCTTGAAGCTCTTCTCCCAGCCCGCGAACTCGCGCGGGAAGCAGGTCTTGAGCAGTTCGATCATGATCGGCACCGCGGTCGAGGCACCCGGTGAAGCACCGAGCAGGGTCGCCAGCGAACCGTCGGCGGACGAGATGAGTTCGGTGCCGAACTGGAGGACGCCGCCCTTCTTCGGATCCTTCTTCATCACCTGCACGCGCTGACCGGCCTGGATGAGTTCCCAGTCGGCGGGGTCGACGGAGGGGATGAAGGTCTGCAGGGCCTCGAAGCGTGCCTTCTTCGTTGCGGCGAGCTCACCGAGGAGGTACGTGACAAGATCCGTGTTGTCCTTGGCGACATTGAGCATCGTGCCGATGTTGTTTCCGCGCACGGACAGCGGCAGATCGGTGAAGCGGCCCTTCTTGAGGAACTTCGGCGAGAAGCCGGCGTAGGGGCCGAACATCAGATAGTCCTGGCCGTCGACGACACGGGTGTCGAGGTGCGGCACCGACATCGGGGGAGCATCCTGAGCGGCCTGGCCGTACACCTTCGCCTGGTGGCGGGCGACGAGATCCTGGTTCGCGGTGCGCAGGAAGTAGCCGGAGACCGGGAAGCCGCCGTAGCCGCGTCCCTCCGGGATGCCGGACTTCTGCAGCAGCGGCAGTGCACCGCCGCCGGCGCCGACGAAGACGAACTTCGCGCCCACCTGGTGGGTCTCGTGCGAGAGCAGATCCTTCACGGTGAGAGTCCAGCCGTCGGAGGAACGGTCGAGGTCGGTGACCTGGTGGCTGGTGCGCACGGTCGCGCCCTTGGCGGCGACGTAGCTGAGCAGCTGAGACGACAGAGAGCCGAAGTCGACGTCGGTGCCCTGCTTGATGCGCGAGATGCCGTTGACCTGACCGGGACCACGGCCGGAGAACATCAGCGGCAGCCATTCGGCCTGAGTGTCCGCGTCCTCGGTGTATTCCATGTCCGCGAACAGCGGATTGCGCACCATCGTCTCGTAGCGGTTCTTGATGTAGTCACGTCCCTTGTCGCCGCGTCCGTAGCTGACGTGGGCGATGGGATTGATGAAGGTCGTCGGATCGGTGATGACACCGGTGTCGACGAGGTGCGACCAGTACTGGCGCGAGTGGTGGAACTGCTGGTTGATGTTCGAGGCCTTCTCCAGGTCGATCTGACCGTTGGAGTCCTCGGGGGTGTAGTTGAGTTCGCAGAGTGCGGCGTGGCCGGTCCCGGCGTTGTTCCAGGGGTCGGAGCTCTCCGTTGCCACATAGTCGAGCTTCTCGTAGACACGGATGTCCCAATCGGGCTGAAGTTCGGTCAGCATGGCGCCCAGAGTGGCGCTCATGATGCCGCCGCCGATCAAGACGACGTCGACTTTTTCCTGCGGTGAGGGCATTTGGACTCTCATTCCTCGTCTCTGACTACATGTATTCGTCTCTCAGGGTACTCTCCGGCATCGGCCCACCTGTAACCCGGGAGGAGGGAACGAAGCGTCGCGAGAGCATTCTCACAGCGGATGGACGTCCGCCCTGCTCGCCTTTATCCGACCATTCGGACGCTTTGGCAAGACAGTCTGTGTTGCCCGCCACAAGATATGCAACTATGGGCACATGTCCAAACGTTTCCAGCTCCGTGACGCGCTCGCCGAATTCCCTCCCTACGTTCCCGGCAAGCCTCCCGTCGCATCCCCCGGCCTGACCCCGTACAAACTGTCGTCGAACGAGAACCACCTGCCGCCGCTGCCGGGTGTCGTCGAATCGGTGGCATCCGCCTCGGCGATTCCGGGGAACTACCCCGATCCCACCGCAGCCGCGCTTGTGGCCGATATCGCCTCCCACCTCGATGTCGAACCCGCCGAGGTGGTCCCCGGCGCCGGGGCCTCCGAGGTCCTCACGGCGCTGACGAACATCACCCTCGAAGCGGGCACGTCCGTGGTCTATCCGTGGCCGTCGTTCGAGATGTACCCGATCCTCGCCTCGGCGCGGGGCGCGGAGAAGCGCCCCGTCGACCTCCTGGAAGACGGTCGGCACGACTTCGCCGGGCTGGCCGCGGCGATCGATGACACGACCCGCCTCGTGCTGCTGTGCTCGCCGAACAATCCGACCGGTCCGACGATCACCGATGCCGAACTCGAGGGATTCCTCGCCGAGGTGCCCGAGTCCGTCATCGTCGTCCTCGACGAGGCGTACCTCGAATTCGCCACCGAGGCGGCCGACTCCCTCGCCGCTCGCGCCAAGCACCCGAATCTCGTGCTCGCCCGCACCTTCTCGAAGGCGCACGGCCTGGCAGGTCTGCGCGTGGGCTACGGCATCGCCGACGCCGAGATCGCCTCGGCGATGCGCCAGGTCATCGCCCCGTTCTCCGTCACCGCCGGTGCCCAGGCCGCCGCCCGGGAATCCCTGGCTCGCGTCGACGAGGTGGCCGTGCGCGCCAAGGAAGTCGCCGCGGTGCGCGACCGGTTCGCTCACGATCTGCGGGAGCTGGGTCTGTCCGTGCCCGATGCTCAGGGCAACTATGTGTGGATCGCGCTCGACCCCGAGGCGGCCGTCGCCTTCGAAGGCGAGTGCGCGAAGCAGGCCGTGGCCGTGCGTCGTCTGCAGGGCGGTGTGCGTGTGAGCATCGGACCCGATGAGGCTCTCGAGCGCGTGCTCAAGGTCGCCGCGTCGCTGTGACGATGAGTGCGGAGACGACGGTGGGCACGGACCTGGACGGACTTGCGGCCGAGCTGAGCGCAGGCGCCCTGGTCACCGATCGGGATGTCATCGACTCCTATTCGGCGGACAAGGCCCTGTTCTGTCCGGTGGGGACCGCCTCGGCGCTCGTGCGAGCTGCCGACGTCGATGATGTGGTCGCGGTGATGCGCTTCGCCACCGCGCATCGGATCCCGGTGGTCACTCAGGGTGCCAGGACGGGTTTGTCGGGGGCGGCGAACGCCACCGACGGGGCGCTCCTGCTCAACGTCGCGAAGCTGAACGCGATCGTCGACATCGACGAGGTGAACCAGACCTGCCGTGTCCAGCCCGGTGTCATCAACCAAGACCTCAAGACCGCGCTGGCGGAGCACGGTCTGTCGTATCCGCCGGATCCGGGGTCGGTGGCGATCTCCACGATCGGCGGGAACGTCGCGACGAACGCCGGCGGCATGTGCTGTGTGAAATACGGGGTGACGCGAGACTACGTGCGCGGTCTGACCGTGGTCCTCGCCGACGGGACAGTGACCCGGTTGGGTCGGCAGACGGCGAAGGGTGTGGCCGGTCTCGATCTGGCGGGTCTGTTCGTCGGGTCCGAGGGGACTCTGGGAGTCATCGTCGAGATCACCCTCGGGCTCAGACCTCTGTTGACTCCGCCGGTGACCGGTGTCGGGATCTTCCCGGACTTGGAATCGGCCGGGCATACGGTCTCTGAGTTCATGGCCTCCGGGGCGGCCCCGTCGATGCTCGAGCTCATGGACGGAGGCACCGTGGGCATGATCAATGCCTATGGTGATTTCGGGCTGCCCGACGGGGCCGGTGCGCTGTTGTTGGTGCAGTCGGATGCTCCGGGGCAGGCCGGTGTGACCGAGCTGGAATCGTTCGAGGCGATCGCCAGAGCGCAGGGTGCCGATGAGGTGTTCTTCTCCGATGATCCGGCGGATTCGGAGATGCTGGTCGCGGCTCGTCGGGCTGTGTCTCCGGCGATGGAGAAGTACGTGTCGGGGCTTGGTGGGGGAGAGCTCATCGATGATGTGTGCGTTCCCCGGTCCCGCCTCGGCGAGTTCTTCGCCAGGTTGGATGAGATCGCGGCCCGGCATTCGGTGGAGGTGTCCACGGCCGGGCATGCCGGGGATGGGAATATGCATCCGAGTGTGCTCTTCGATGCCCAGGATGAGGCGAGTGTGGCCGAGGCGAAGGAGACGTTCGCTGAGATCATGCAGCTGGGTCTCGATTTGGGTGGGACGATCACGGGTGAGCATGGGGTCGGGTATCTGAAGAAGGACTGGCTGGTGCGCGAACTCGATGCGGGTGCGCGGGCGCTGCAGACCTCGATCAAGGCGGCGGTGGATCCGTTGGGGATCCTCAACCCGGGCAAGATGCTCGGCTGATTCTCCTCTTCATGTCTCGGAATGTGACGGTTCGCGACCGACTGTGACCGGTCGCGGCCGGCCCCGTCAGGGCGCGGCCTAAGGTGCTGGGAAAAGAGAGGAATCCCCATGACGCTCACCCAGCTGCCCGTTCTCGACCTCAGCCTCGCCGATGACCCCGCGACCGCCGAACAGTTCCGCGAGGACCTGCGTCGCGTCACTCACGAGATCGGCTTCTTCTACCTCACCGGCCACGGCATCCCCGACGCCGAATTCAGCCGCATCATCGATGTCGCCGGCCGCTTCTTCGCACTGCCGGAGGACGACAAGCTCGCGATCGAGAACACGAACTCCCCGCACTTCCGCGGCTACACCCGCACCGGCGGCGAACGCACCCAGGGCCGCGTGGATTGGCGCGAGCAGATCGACATCGGCCCCGAACGCGCACCCGTGGCCGAACCGGTCAACGGCTTCGACCATCTCACCGGACCCAACCAGTACCCGGAATCGCTGCCCGAGCTGCGGGAGGCCACGGACTCCTGGCATGCGCAGCTGAGCGAGGTCGGCGCACGCCTCCTCGAACAGTGGGCGCTCAGCCTCGGCCAGCCCGGCGATCATTTCGCCGACGCGTTCGCCGAGGATGCCGAATCCTTCATCAAGATCGTTCGCTATCCCGAAGCCGAGTCCGAGTCCGTGACTCAGGGGGTGGGCGAGCACCGCGACGGCGGCACCCTGACCCTGCTCTACCCGCAGCCGGGCACCACCGGTCTGCAGGTGCTCACTGACGACGGTTGGATCGATGCGGATCCGATCGAGAACACCTTCGTCGTCAACATCGGCAAACTCCTCGAAGTCGCCACGAACGGCTACCTCAAGGCCACCGTCCACCGGGTCCTGCCGACCGGTCCCGGCCAGGACCGCATCTCCATCCCATTCTTCTATAACCCGGCGCTCAGCGCCCGCCTGCCCGAGGTCGCACTGCCCGACGAACTCGCCGCCGAGGCCCGCGGGGTCACCGACGACGAACGCGACGCCCTCCACGCCGTCTATGGGGAGAACGCCTTTCTCTCCCGACTGCGCTCCCACCCGAACGTCGCCGAGAAGTACTATCCGGAGCTCGTCGGCGCTCAGGGGTGAGGGATCGCGTCAGCGGCTGGTCCGCTCCGACAGCTCTGCGATGTCGTCGGGACGGACCCGGCAGCAGCCGCCGATGATCCGTGCGCCGAGGCGGGTCCACTCCGCCGCCGGCCACGACCCGACGCCGGGCTCCGCGCCGTCGTGCCACGTCAGAGTGTCCGCGTCGTAGGTTTCGCCCGAGTTCGGGTAGGCGATGAGCGGCAGGTCTGTGTGCTTGGACAGTTCGCTCAGCGCCGGGGTCACGAGGGACGGGCGAACGCAGTTGACCCCGATCGCATACACGCTCGCCGAGGCGGCCACCACCTCGGCGAGGTCCGCCAGGGTGCTGCCGTCGGGCATGGTCGGGGCGGTCGTGTCCGTGGTGCCCTGTAGAGTCACGGTCACCCAAGCCGGAAGGCCGATGTCCTCGGTCAGAGCGATGAGGGCGCGGATCTCATCGAGGCGCGGTTGGGTTTCGATGGCGAGCAGGTCCGCACCCGCCTCGGCGAGGGCTTCGATGCGCGGACGATGGAAGGCGGTGTAATCCTCAGGACTCCGGTGATAGCTTCCCGTGTACTCGGCGCCGTCGCCGAGCGCCGCACCATACGGGCCGACAGACCCGGCGACGAGGATACTTGTGCTTGGTGCGGCACAGCGATCTGCCGCAGCGCGCGCGATGCGCACGCTGTCGCCGGTGATCCGGCTGCCCTCCTCGGCGCTGATTCCCGCCGCGGCGAACCCGAGCGGCGTCGCCTGGTAGCTCGCGGTCGTGAGTATCCGGGCTCCGGAGTTCGCGAAGGCGGTGTGCACAGCGCGCAGGGTGTCGGGGACACGGCGGATGAGCTCGGCCGACCACAGTGCATGGTCGAGGTCGATGCCGCGATCCTCGGCGGCACTGCCCAGCCCGCCGTCGATGACGATGGGGGCGGCCACCTCGGCGAGGGTGAACATCTGGGTGAACGTCATGGACTTAGTTAAGCTTGTCTGGTGACTACAGACGAAACTCCGGCAGCATCCGAGACCGCCCCCATCAACGACCGATCGCAGTTCGGCTTCGAGGTGGGCACCCGCATGGACACGGGCGGCCGCACCGGAGTCATCCGCACCCCGCACGGCGACATCCAGACCCCCGCGTTCATTCCCGTCGGCACGAAGGCCACGGTCAAGGCCGTGCGCCCCGACGAGGTCGCCGAACTCGGCGGTCAGGCGGTGCTCTCGAACGCCTACCACCTCTACCTGCAGCCGGGATCGGACCTCATCGACGAGGCCGGCGGGCTGGGGAAATTCATGAACTGGCCCGGACCCACCTTCACCGACTCCGGCGGATTCCAGGTGATGAGTCTCGGCTCGGGGTTCAAGAAGGTCATCTCGATGGAGTCGACGGGGGAGCAGAACGACGAGCTCGTCGCCGTCGGCAAGGAACGGCTGTCGAACGTCGACGATGACGGGGTCACGTTCAAGTCCCACCTCGACGGATCGATGCACCGGTTCACGCCGGAGATCTCGATGCTGGTGCAGCACGAACTCGGCGCCGACATCATGTTCGCCTTCGATGAGCTGACCACGCTGGTGAACACCCGCGGCTACCAGGAGGAATCGCTCGAGCGGACCCGGCTGTGGGCGATCCGCTGCATCAAAGAGCACTTCCGCCTCACCGAGGAGCGGTCGCACCGGCCCTACCAGGCGCTCTTCGGGGTGCTGCAGGGCGCGCAGTACGAGGATCTGCGGCGCAAGGCCGCCCGCGACCTGGGCGCGATGGACTTCGACGGCTACGGCATCGGCGGGGCACTGGAGAAGGAGAACCTCGGCATCATCATCCGCTGGGTGTGCGAGGAACTGCCGGAGAACAAGCCGCGGCACCTGCTCGGCATCTCCGAACCCGACGACCTGTTCGAAGCGATCAAGACCGGCGCGGACACCTTCGACTGCGTCTCGCCCTCCCGCGTGGCCCGCAACGCCGCGATCTACACCCGCGACGGCCGGTACAACCTCACCGGCGCGAAGTACCGCCGCGACTTCGGCCCGCTCGATCCCGACTGCACGTGCTACACGTGCCAGAACTACTCACGGGCGTACCTGCGGCACCTGTACAAGGCGAAGGAGATGCTCTTCTCCACCCTGTGCACCATCCACAACGAGCACTTCGTCGTCTCGCTCGTCGCCGAGATCCGCCAGGCGATGATCGACGGCCGCTTCGACGAGCTCGAAACCGAAGTCCTCGGCCGCTACTACGCGAAGAAGTAGCCGCGCTTCAGGCGGTCGCTGCGGTCGCCCGCCGGCCCGTACCGGTCAGTCATCGACTTCTGATCAGCACATCGAGTTCTATCCCGATGACCTGATCAGAAGTCGATGTCGGCCAGGGACAAAACTCGATCACACTCGCCGACAACCGCTTTCCGTTCGGGCTGACCACTGGGCGTCCGGTGCATCAGTTCGCGAACGCGCGCCGGTCGGCTAAGGCGTCATTGAAATCTACGCTTCAGCCGCGTCGAGTTCGTAGCTGGGTTCGTGGCGTTTGACGAGCTTGATGACCCGGTAGGTCACGGGCAGGAAGATGATCTCGACGGCGACCTTGTAGACGAAGCCGACGATGATGTAGTTGAGGAAGTCGAGCCCCGGGATGACACCGGCGAAGGCGATGATGCAGAACAGCAGCGTGTCGACGAACTCGCCGACACCGGTCGACGTGAGCAGCCGCACCCACAGCTTCGACTCGCCCATGCGCTTCTTCACCGCCACGAGCACCCACGAGTTGAGCAGCTGGCCGACGAAGTAGCCGACGAGGGAAGCCGCGACGATGCGCGGGTAGAAGCCGAGCACGGCGGCGAACGCGTCCTGGTTCTCGTACCCGGGCCCCGGAGGCGAGATGAGCACGAGCCAGAAGACGAAGGTGGCCAGGATCTGCAGGGCGAATCCGGTGATCACGGCTTTGCGAGCGGCTTTGAAGCCGTACACCTCGCTGATCACATCACCGAGGATGTAGGCGATCGGGAAGAGGAACGCGCCGCCGTCGGTGACGATCGGACCGAAGCCGATGACCTTCGTGGCCGAGATGTTCGAGATGATGAGCACCGCGCAGAACACGGCGAGGAAGACCGCATAATAGCGGCCCCGGGAGGAAGCGAAAGCTGCGAATCGTGCAGCCGAGGTGGTGGTGTGCGCCGGATCGGTGGTGCGATCCGGCTGCCCAGACTCGGACTCGGAACGCCCAGACTCAGGACTCTTCTGCGACAACGGTGATTTCCTTTCCTCCGGTGACCGTGAGCAGCTGCTCGTACGTCAGAGGCACCATCGAATTCGGTGTCCCCGCGCCGGCCCAGAGAACAGGATAGTCCTTCAGCGACACATCGACATAGGTCGGAATCGGCCCCGGATGACCGCAGGGAGCGACCCCGCCGATGACCTGCCCCGTGGCCTCGCGGACGAGTTCCTTCGACGCCCGGTCGAGGGAGTCGACGCCGATGAGTTCGGCGACATGTGCGGTGTCGACCCGGTGGGCGCCCGAGGCCATGATGAGCACGGGTTCGCCGCCGGAGGAGAAGATGAGGCTGTTCGCGATCGCTCCGACCTCGATGCCCAGCGTTTCGGCCGCTGCGGCCGCCGTCGGCGTCGAGCCGTCGAAGATCTCGATGCGCGGATCGATGCCCGCAGCCGCGAGATCGGCGGCGACCGCCTCGTGGTTGGGGTGATCCCACCTCGCCGAGGCGGCTCCGGACTCGGTCTCGGTGGTTTCCTCCCCGTCGACCTCGGTCACGGGTTCCGCGAGGCCGCGACGGCGCAGCAGCGGGGCGACATCCGGGCGGGTGCCGAAGAAGCGTTCGATCGCCGCCATCGGGTCGACAGAATAGCCGGGGGCGAGGATCGCCTCGCGGAAGGCATCTCCGGCTTCTCGGTTGAGTCCGCCCTGGGACTCGAACCATTCGCTCACCCAGGCGGCGATGACTTCGGAGTAGAGGTAGGAGTAGTAGCCGGCCGCATACCCGGAGGCGAAGATGTGCCCGAAGTACGTCGACCGGTAGCGCGGCGGAACGAGCGGCGAGAAGCCGGCCGCGGCGAGCACCTCCGATTCGAAGGACAGGACTTCGGTGATGTGCTCTCCGGCCTCGAGCGAATGCCAGGACAGGTCGAGCATGGCAGCGGCGAGATATTCGATCGTGTCGAATCCCTGCCCGAACTTCTCCGAGGCGATGAGCGCGTCGACGAGTTCGGCCGGCATCGGCTCGCCCGTGTCGACGTGCTTGGCGAAGTGGGGGAGGACCTGCGGGTGGAAGCGCCACATCTCGTTGAGCTGGGATGGGAATTCGACGTAGTCGCGGGGGACGGCGGTGCCGGCCGTCGACGGGTAGGTGGAGTTCGCGAAGAGCCCGTGGAGGACGTGGCCGAATTCGTGGAAGAACGTCGTCAGCTCGGTCGGATTGAGCAGCGTGGGCCGGCCCGGACCGGGCTTGGCGAGGTTGAGCGAGAGGGTGACGACCGGCAGCAGCCCGGTCAGCCGGGAGGCCGGAACCAGCTGGTCCATCCAGGCCCCGCCGCGCTTCGTATCTCTCGAGTACGGGTCGATGAGGACGAGCCCCAGGTGACGTTCGTTGACATCGGTGACCTCATAGACGCGGACGTCCTCATGCCAGGCGGTGACGCCCTCGTACGGGGAGAACGTGATTCCGTACAGTCCGGTGGCGGCCCGGAAGACGCCTTCGGTGAGGACTGTGTCGAATTCGAAGTACTTGGCCACCTCGTCGGGGTCGATGCCGAATTCGTCGGCGCGGAACTTCGCAAGGTAGTACTTGACGTCTTCGGACGCGACCGTCTCGAGGCCGTAGCGCTCCTTGACCTGCGCAAGTTCCTCATCGAGTTGGGCATTCGCGGGATTGATGAGAGAGGAGACGATATCGGCAGCGGCATCGGGGTTGCCGGCCGTCTGATTGTCGATGGTGAAGGACGAGTAGGAAGGGTATCCGAGCAGATGCGCCTTCAGTGCACGCAGCGCCGTGGTGTCGGCGACCTGGGTGCGGGTGTCGCCGTCGCCGCCGCGGGATCCACGGGCCATCGAGTTGTTCAGCACGTGCCGGCGCGTCTGTGCTGTGCTCAGGGATTCGAGCACACCCTGCTGGGTGAAGTTGTTCAGCGGCAGCAGGTAGCCGTCGACGCCGCGCTCGGCGGCACGATTCGCCGCTGCCGCAATCTGATCGTCGTTCATCCCGGCCAGGGAATCGGCCTCACTGAGGTGGACGGCCAACTCGCGCGTATCGAGCTGCAGAGCGCGGGAGAAGGAGTTCTCCAAAGTGGTCAGTTCGGCCGCGATCGTGGCCATCTGCTCGCGTTCGTCCTCGCCGAGGCGGGCGCCCGCACGCACGAACTGATCGATGGTCAGTTCCTGCTGACGCTTGTCCTCGGGGTTGAGGTCGGAGACCGAAACCTGCTCGATGCGGTGGAAGAGGTCGACGTTCAGCAAGATCTCGGTCTCGGTGGCCGACAGGAGCTCCCAGGTCTCGGAGATGGCGTCGGTGAGTTCGGGACGCAGATGATTCGACTCGATGGCTGCCGCCACGGAGGCGATGCGGGTCATCGGCACGGACGCGGATTCGAATCTCACCGTGGTGGAGAAAAACGTGGACTCGGCGTCGTCGGCGATGATGGCAGCCACCTCGGCGCGGGCGAAATCGGTCGCCGTGCGAACCGCGGTCAGCAGCGTCTCCGGGGTGACTGCGGCGAAGTCGGGCAGCGAATAGTCGGACTGCGGGTCGAGGAACGCTTCCCAGACATCGATGCTGTTCGGATCTGCGCTCATGCTCGACGATTCACTTTCTGAAGCGGTTGGGGGTTCGCTCCGATCCTAACGTGAGTCGACCGACCAGTGCATGATCGCTGGTTACACTGGGTTCCATGGGCACTGGGCAGGGCAAGTCCCTCACACTCAACAGCGCGTTCCGGCTCGGTTTCACCGGCGCCCTGGGCGTCGGGCTGGCGATCGTGGTGATGACGGCGCTGCAGTCCGTAGCGACCGTGATCATCTATATCGGTCTGGCACTGTTCCTCGCTCTCGGTCTCGAACCGATCGTGCAGTGGCTCGTCGACCGCAAGGTTCCGCGGTCGCTGTCGGTGCTCATCGTCGTCGTGGCCTTCATCCTCATCGTCGTCGGCGTCGCACTGCTCATCGCCCCGGCCGTGATCAGTCAGATCCAGACGTTCGTCGCGGATCTGCCCGGAATCGTGGCGAACCTTGCCACGACCGGGTGGGTGACGGAGCTCGAAGAGCAGTTCACCGGCGCGATCGACATCGATGCGGTGTTCGCCAACATCGCGGACTGGGCCTCGGATCCGAAGAATGTGCTCTCCCTCGGCGGCGGCGTCGTGTCGATCGGGGCGGGAATCCTCAGCTTCCTCACCGGCGTGATCATCGTCGTCATCCTCACCATCTACTTCGCCGTGTCCATGCCGACGATCAAATCCGCAATGTTCTCCCTGGTCGCAGCCTCATCGCGGCCGACGGTCGAATCCGTCACCGAGGAGGTCACCCGATCCATCGGACGTTACGTCCTCGGTCAGGTGTCCTTGGGTGTCATCAACGGCGTATGCTCGGCGATCTTCCTCACCATCATCGGTGCCCCGCTGCCGGCGCTGTTGGCGTTCGTGGCGTTCCTCGCCTCGCTCATACCCCTGGTCGGCCCGATCACCGGGGCGATCATCATCACCGCGTCCTGTCTGATGGTCTCGCCCGGGCTGGGCATCACAGCCGGAATCTACTACCTCGTGTACATGCAGGTCGAGGCGTATCTGCTCAGCCCGCGGATCATGAACAAGGCTGTCGACGTGCCCGGTGCCCTCGTCATCATCGCCGCGATCGCCGGCGGAACCCTCGGCGGTGTGCTCGGTGCGGTGGTCGCAGTGCCGGTGGCCGCCTCGGCGCTCATCATCATCCGCAAGGTCGTCGTCCCGGCGCAGGCGAAGAAGTAGTATTTCATGCCTCATGCATGTGACCTGGTTGACCGGCATATCGCAGCGTTCAACGCGGGCGATGTCGAGGAGCTGCTGGCTGACTTTGCTGAGTCTGCCACCTGGGTTACCGGTGACTACACCGTTCCGGAAGGCGGTCTTCGAGAGTTTTTCACCGGAGCAATGCAATCGCTGAGGCCGCGGCTACGCCTGCGCCGGATCATCGACGGTGGTTCGTCCATCGCCGTCGAGATGCGCGAAGACTGGTCTCATCAAAGCGAGGCGAAGAGTGCGGGGCTCGTCGCCATCTTCGACCTGGCCGACGGGCAGATCGCCCGGGCCACAATTTATCGGGAAGGCTCGGCTGACGCTTAGCTGAGCCTTCCGGCTCTACTGGCAGAAATGGAGTCCCTCCACGACCATCAGCTTGCTAAGGCTACTTAACTAGTACACTAGTGTTCATGGTCGCAGGAAAACAACAGTTCAATATCTGGCTGCCGCCTGAGCTGGTCAAGCGGGTCAAACATGCTTCGGTCGATGCCGAGGTCTCTTTGTCCGTCTTCGTCGAAAGGGCCATTGAAGACCATCTCTCTAGTCTTGCGGCAGATGAAGAAGGGAGTCCTCCGTGAAAGTACTGCCGATTCGGTACAGCAAGAATGTTGAGGCCGCGACGGAGTTCTACTGTGCACTCGGGCTGGAAATTGGTTCGTCGTCGCGTCCGGGCAACTGGGTCGAGATGCCTGCCGCCGCAGGTGTGTTGGCCATCCACGCGGCGTCAGCAACCGAAGGCGGAAGTTGCGAACTGGCTTTCGAGACTGACGAGCCTTTGGACGAAGTCGCTACTCGGATGTCGGCTGCAGGGCATGAAACAAGTCCCGTGATTGACGAAAACTTTGGACAGTCGCTTCGTCTGTGCGACCCGGACGGAGTCTGGGTGCAGGTCAATCGGTACGATCGCGAGTTATATACATAGTGCCAGACGAGAACCGAGGGCGCGGCAGTGTCGCCGCGCTGGCCGTAGGCATCATCGCGGTGGAGTTCGCCACTGCCGTGTCGCGCTTCGTGGCTTCGACTCTGCTTCCGGTGATCGCCCCGGATCTCGATGCTCGCGATCAACTCGCACTGTTGCTAGCGGGAACGAGTCTTGGACTTTTCGTCGCAATTCCATTGATCGGACCGGTGGTTCGCGGTCTGGGAACAAAGGGCGCACTCAGCCTCGGAGTCCTCGGCTATCTCGGTGGATTAGCGTTGTCTGCGGCGGCGTCTGTGAGCTGGGTATTCACGATTGGCCAGTTCGTCAGCGGCTCAGCTGGTGGCCTGCTCGCACTCTTCGGGTTCAGTGCCGCCATCAAGCACCTGGAAGATTCGATTCGTGTGAAGGTCGTCGCCATTTCAGCCTCGATGTGGATCTTGCCCGCGCTGATCGGCCCAGTCGCTACTTTGGGGCTTGAACATGTCATTGGGTGGAGGTGGGCGTTGCTGGTGCCCGCACCCATCGTGCTTATTGGGCGACTCCTCATCGTCAGCGCAGTGAAGAACGATGATTTGTCGCCTGCATCCAGGCCGCCGGTTCGGCGAATGTTTTTGATTCCGGTCGGTGCGGCCTGCGTGATGTTCGGGACACACTCTCTGATTCTTGTTTGTGTTGGAGTCGCTGTTTCCGCGCTTGGCCTTGCGGCGGTCATGCCACGAGGGACGTTGCGGCTGAAGAGAGGGGTTCCTTCGGCGCTGGTTGGGATGTTGCTATTCGGTTTCGGCTATTTCGGAGCGGACAGCCTCATTACTATCCTCTTGACGGACGGATTCAAGGTGAGCCTGGGTAAGTCGGCTATCGTGCTCAGCGCGGCACCGCTCGCGTGGGGCGTGACAAGTCTGATTCTGACGGCCGCAGCCCGCGGATTCATTTCAGTTCGACTGTCTCAATCGGGACTGCTGGTAGCGGGGGTGTCAATTGCTGCATTGGTGTTGGGCGTCGAATTCTTGCCCTCCTATTCATCGGCATTGACCGCGTGGACTCTCTCTGGAGTTGGTGTGGGATTGGCCTACCCAAGTCTTTACGTTCTGGCCAGTAAGCCTCAGGCTGGGGGCGTAGGCCCGAGCGAACTCGCGGTCGCTGTAATTGCTGCTGAGGATTTCGGAGGATTGGAGGATTGATGGGGAAGACAGTTGGCGGAGCCGTCAGCTCATTCGACGGAAGCGGCGGGCTTTCTGTGGCCTATGCGCTGTTTTCGATTGCACTTGTTGCTTCCACATTTGCAGCGGGACGGGCCAAAGGCGAGGACTGAGCGTCAGTCGTGGTCGTCGTGGTGGTCGGAACCGATCCGGGTGACGAGGGCGTGGATGATGAGCTTGACGATGAAGTATGTGCCGAAATAGCCGACTGCTGCGACGGCGAGCGTGACGAGCAGGTTGGACTCCCCGGTGCCGACCACCGACAGCGTGGCGAACACCGTGACGGTGATCGCCGCGAGATACGGGATCAGTCGGAGGACGGGGGACTCGGGCTCGCTCATGGGGCTGAGTCTAGCAACGGGGTACCGGAGCATCGATGCGGAGTCTAGGGTGGAGCCCATGACTGAAGCCGACTGGAGAGCTCAGCGCGACGATGCCGTGCCTAAGGATGTGGAACGGCTGCTTGCAACCGTGCCGGAATGGTTCGGCAGACCCGAATCCAACGCCGAATACATCGACGACGCGCGCCGCATGGAGACGTGGACGGTCCGCGACGAACGTGGCCGAGTCGTCGGAGTCACGTTGGTGACGCATCACTTCCCGCAGACCAGCGAAATCCATTTCACCGTCGTCGACCGCTCCTTCCATGGCGAGGGAGTCGGGACTGCGATGATCGAGGCCATCACCGAGGATGTGCGGGCCCGAGGGGCGCAGCTGCTCGAAGTGAAGACCCTCGGCCCGTCGAAGGACGATCCGAACTATGGACGGACCCGACACTTCTACGAGAAGATGGGCTTCCTGCCTCTGGAAGAGACCGACCTGTGGGGAGCGGACACGCCCTGCCTGATCATGGTGAAGCCGGTGGGACATCATGTTCAGGGTGGTCAGGAGGCAATGGGTGGCTGATGCTCACACCTCATCGACTGCCTCCGTGGCCCCCGACTGATCCGGAATTCGGCGCGATCCGACTGCGGCGCGTGGAACTTCGTGATGCTGTTATGGCCCGTGACCTGTCCACCGATCCGTACGTGCCGCTGACGGGGACTCTGCCCGGGCACGCCAGCCGTGAGGAGGCTGAGTCCTGGGTTCGGAGACAACAGGGGCGTCACGCAGAAGGGCGGGGTTTCTCGTTCACGATCGCGCGGCGCTCCGACGATGAGGCAGTCGGCAATTGCGGTCTGTGGCTCAAAGACCTTGCAGACGGCCGAGCCAGTGCAGGCTACGCGATCGCGCCCTCGTCGCGACACCGCGGATACGCTGCTGAGGCGCTCGTTGCACTGACGAACTTCGCCTGGATCATTCCCGGGCTGAGCCGAGTCGAACTCTTCATCGAACCGGGGAACACCGGGTCTCTGCGGACCGCTGACAGAGCAGGATATGTACGCGAACGAGTGCTTGTGGAACACCAGGAGATCGGCGGCACTCGGCGAGACATGGTGCTGTACGCCGCAAGTCGCCCACCTTCGGAGTCGGTTGAATGAGATCGAATAAAGCTAGGGACTTGACCGAAAAACTCAACGGCATTCGCGCCATCGTCTTTGATGTCGGCGAGACTCTGGTCAATGAGACCCGAAGTTGGTCGGAGCTGGCGAACGAAGCGGGAATCTCGGAGTTCACTTTCTTCTCTGTGTTCGGGTCACTGATCGAAAGGAGAGTTGATCATCGAAGCATATGGAACGAACTGGGAGTGCGACCGCCCACAGCGAAAACTACAGTCACACTTGCAGACCTCTACGCAGACGCAGCTGCGTGCATCGAGGCAGTCAAGACATCTGGAAGAATCGTGGGTATCGCGGGCAATCAGCCAAATGGAGTTGAGCGACAGCTAAGGGCTAACGGACTGTCCCCTCACTTTCTGGCTTCATCGGCAACATGGCGTGTGAGCAAGCCGGAGCCCGAGTTCTTTGATCGCATAGTCGATGCCGCAGGTGTTGAGGCTGGTCAGATTCTCTATGTCGGAGACAGAATCGACAATGACATCGTCCCTGCGAAGCAAGCAGGAATGATGACAGCATTCCTCCAGCGGGGGCCTTGGGCTGTCATCCAACGGAAGTGGTCGGAAACGAGAGCCGCCGACTTCTGGCTGGAATCGCTCGAAGCACTAACAGAAGGCCTGTGTGGAACGGACTCTCAGAACTCGATCACGAAGCAATGACGGCTATTGTCCGCACCCGGGTTCCGACCTAAGGTGAGAGGACACGGACACATCCGCTCCGCGCCTCCGACCGCCATCGGACGAGGCACGTGTTGTGGGGTGGATGGACTCACACGAAGGAGTGTCATGGCAGTCTACTCAGCACCCGGTACCGACGGCGCGCTCGTCACGTTCAAGCCCCGTTATGAGAACTACATCGGAGGAGAGTGGGTGCCGCCGAAGGACGGCAACTACTTCGAGAACATCACCCCCGTCACCGGGCAGGCCTTCACCGAGATCCCCAGCTCCACCGCAGATGATGTCGAGACCGCACTCGATGCAGCCTGGGCAGCGGCACCGGCCTGGGGCAAGACCTCGGTCGCCGAACGGTCGAACATTCTGCTCAAGATCGCCGACCGCATCGAATCCAATCTCGAGATGCTCGCCGTCGCCGAAACCTGGGACAACGGAAAGGGAATCCGTGAACCCCTGGCAGCAGACCTCCCGCTGGCCGTCGATCACTTCCGCTACTTCGCCTCAGCCATCCGGGCGCAGGAAGGCGGCATCTCACAGATCGACGACGACACCGTCGCCTACCACTTCCACGAGCCCCTCGGTGTGGTCGGACAGATCATTCCCTGGAACTTCCCCCTGCTCATGGCCACATGGAAGCTCGCACCGGCGCTCGCCGCCGGCAACTGCGTCGTCCTCAAACCTGCCGAGCAGACTCCGGCGTCGATCCTCGTCCTCGCCGAACTCATCGGCGACCTGCTGCCTCCCGGCGTCCTCAACATCATCAACGGATTCGGCGTCGAAGCCGGCAAACCGCTGGCGTCGAACAAACGCATCCGCAAGATCGCCTTCACCGGTGAGACGACGACCGGCCGTCTGATCATGCAGTACGCCTCGCAGAACATCATCCCGGTCACCCTGGAGCTCGGCGGCAAGTCACCGAACATCTTCTTCGACGACGTCATGGCCGCCGACGACAGCTTCAGAGACAAGGCGCTCGAAGGCTTCGCGATGTTCGCTCTCAACCAGGGCGAGGTCTGCACCTGCCCGTCGCGTGCACTCGTCCAGGACTCGATCTTCGACGACTTCGTCGCCGCCGGCGTCGAACGCGTCCGCTCCATCAAGCAGGGCAACCCGCTCGACACCGACACCCAGGTCGGCGCACAGGCCTCGAACGACCAGTTCGAGAAGATCATGTCCTATCTGAATATCGGCAAGGATGAAGGCGCCGAGGTGCTCATCGGCGGCGACAAAGCCGAACTCGACGGTGACCTTGCCGGCGGCTTCTACATCCAGCCGACGATCTTCAAGGGCACGAACAAGATGCGCATCTTCCAGGAGGAGATCTTCGGACCCGTCGTGGCCCTGACCTCGTTCTCCGACTACGACGACGCGATCGCCACAGCCAATGACACGCTCTACGGCCTCGGCGCCGGAGTCTGGGCCCGCACCGGCAACACCGCCTACCGAGCCGGACGCGACATCCAAGCTGGCCGCGTCTGGGTGAACAACTACCACGCCTACCCGGCCCACGCCGCGTTCGGCGGATACAAGTCCTCGGGCATCGGACGCGAGAACCACAAGATGATGCTCGACCACTACCAGCAGACGAAGAACCTGCTGGTCAGCTACTCCGAAAATGCACAAGGATTCTTCTGATGAGTGAAACAGCCGAAACAGCCGCTCTCGAATCGACACCGACGATCGAGGGCGAAGAGAAATCGCGAGTGGCGATGACTCAGGCCGCCATCGACCTGCTCGCCGACCTCGTCGACAAACACGGACAGCTCATGTTCCACCAGTCCGGTGGCTGCTGTGACGGCTCGTCGCCCATGTGCTTCCCCGAAGGCGACTTCCTCACCTCGGAAGCCGATGTGCTGCTCGGCCACTTCGACCTGCCCATCGACGATGCCGAGAAGGCCGGACTGGACTTCTGGATGTCGACGGAGCAGTTCGAGTACTGGAAGCACACACATCTGACGATCGATGTGGTGCCGGGACGGGGGAGCGGCTTCAGCGTCGAATCACCGACGGGAAACCGCTTCATCATCCGCTCGACGCTCATGGACGTCGGCTGAGACCACGAGCACTGTCTCCTGCGGGTGGATCCGCCTCGATTTCTCCAGAGGTTTCGAGGTGGATCCACCCGCAGAATGCATCTGTGCTGAAGACGCGGTCACTTCCCGGCGTTCAGCACCTCGGGTTCGCCGAGGGAGAGCATCAGTCGGTTCGCCCAGTTGAAGAAGGCGGCACAGCTGAGTGCGTCGATGATGTCGCCGTCGTCGAGACCCGCCGCACGCAGCTGCTCGACGTGTGCGACGCCGAACGCCTGCGGGGTCAGGGTCAGCGCCACCGAGGCATCGACGACGGCATCCCACACCTGATCACCGAGGTGGCTCTTCGTGCCGATTCCCTCGTCGAGGAGGCGCTGGACGACGTCACGACGCCCGGATTCCTCGGTGGCCCGATCGGCGTGGACCGACGCACAGAACAGGCACCCGTTGTGCCGCGAGGCCGCTGTCGCGGCGAGTTCGCGTTCGGCCCGGCCGAGCCCGTCGGTGGTGTTGAAGAAGATGTCGAAGTCGGTCAGGGTCCGTGCCTTGAGTGCGGCAGGATCCCTCGCCAGCAGCCGGAAGTACGGGTTCTTCGCCCGTCCGGCCTCGATGAGGGCATCCCGTTGGTCATCGCCGAGGTCCGACTCGGCGACGGGAGCGATCCACGGCACCCACCCGAGCCCACCTTGCTGGAACAGCTTCGGGCGGTGGAGATTCGGATACGTCTTCACCCTGTCGCCGACGGCCTGCAGAGCTTCGTCCACTCTCGCCGAGGCGGGGCCGTCGTCGGCATCGTCCGTCTCGTTCGCGGATTCGCCTTCCGACCGGTCCGCCTGGTGCGGTTGAGTATCCGCGGTCGCTGAGGCCGCCGCATCGGTGAGCGCGGCGAGTCCGGTGCTGATGCGGATCTGGAAGTTGAGGAACGACACGAGCTGAGCGAGAGTGACGATGCCGTCCTCGTCCCATCCCGCCTCGAGCAGAAGCGCGAGGTGACCCGGGCGGCTGTCGCGCGGATGGAGAACGAGAAGATGAGCGAATTCGAGTCCTGCCGTCAGCTTCTCACCGAGTCTCTCCGCCGTCGCCTCGGCGGCAGTCAGCCACGGCCCGGGAACGTTCTCTTCGGCCAACGCCGCGGATTCGAAGATTCCGTAGGGACCAGCTGTGCCGGCAGGCGAGGTCGCCTCGTCGAGGAGTTCGGCGACCGCCCAGGACACGGACTCGTCTTCGTCACGCAGGAGATCACGGTAGAACTCCTCGGCCCGAGTCGAACCGAGCAGACCCGCGGTGAACGCGGCGACCGCATAACGGTCGCGGAAGCTCACGCTCTTCGGATCAGCGGGTTCGAGCAGAGCCTCGAAACTCAGCTGCGCGTTCTCCTTCGCCTTCGCCCGGTGGCCGCGCAGCTCATCGAGAGGATCGTTCGCCGCGATTCCGGCGAGGAGGTTGATGATATCTGCCATCTCAGTGCACCTTCTCCTTGGTCACGGAGAACCCGAGGGCGGGTGCCACCTCGGTGGCCAGCAGTTCGATGGACCGCAGAGCGGTCTCGTTCGTCGCCGGAACCGAGTGCACCTGGAAGCTGACGTCGGTGGCACGATCGAGGACGCGGTCATGCTGCAGACGTTCGCTCACCTGCTCGGGCGTGCCGAGGTAGGTGTCGGTGGCGACGAGGAGCTCATCGAGGCTCAGTCCGGAGGTGTCATAGCCGACGAGGCGGTCGGCCTCGGCCCGCAGCGCTGGCTCGGTGATCTCGCGCAGCCGGGACAGATCCTCGGCATCGGCGACCACGGCGGTACGAGAGGCGAGGATACGCGGTTCGGCCCCCTCGGGCAGCTGGGAGAGATAGGTATCGATGACCGGCAGCTGCACCTCGTCGAGGAGTGCCGCCGGATTGTCCTGGGGACGCGGCTGAGTCCGCGAGAGCATGAGACCGTCACCGGCAGCACCTGCCGCCCCGGCTCCGCCGGCGGAGAACGTCGCCTGCCACAGTCGTCGCTCGAGGCTCGGACGCTGCCCATCGGGAGCGGGGTAGAGACCATGGTCGGTGGGCAGCCGGTCGCCTGAGAACAGTGTGCGCAGGGTCGCGAGATTGTCGGCGAAGACCTCACGACGCTCATCGAAGCTCGTGCCGAAGGCGGGGAACGACTTCGGGTTCCCGCCCGAGCCCAGACCGATCTCGAGGCGACCGCCGGAGAGCTCGTCGAGGACGGCGGCGTCTTCGGCCACGCGCACGGCATTCTCCATCGGCAGGGTGATGATCGCGGTGCCCAGAGAGATTCGGGTGGTACGGGCGGCGGCGTGGGAGAGGAAGACGAGCGGGGACGGCAGCCCGCCCTCGGCCGCGGAGAAGTGATGCTGGGCGACCCAGGCCGAATGGAAGCCGAAGTCCTCGGCCGCCTCGATCTGTTCGAGGGCGAAGCGATAGCGGTCTGCGGCGGGGGCGTCTTCGAGCAGGCGGGTGAAGAATCCGAGCTTCGGTCCGCCTACCTGAGTGTCGGTCGCCTGAGTGTCGGTGGGTTGCGGGGTCATGGTTCTCAGCTTTCTGCTGCTGCAGTGAGCAGGGTCGGGGTCGCCGGTCGATTGTTCGCAGGCGCTGCGGCGACCGACAGCGTCGCGGGACGGGGGATCGCCTCGAGCAGAGTGCGGGTATAGGCGGAGCGCGGGCGAGTGAAGATCTCTTCGGTCGCGCCGTCGTCGACGAGGTGTCCGTGCGACATCACGGACACCGTATCAGCGATCTGGCGGACGACGGCGAGATCATGGGTGATGAAGACGTAGGTCAGACCGAGCTCCCTCTGCAGCTCGTCGAGCAGTGTGAGGATCTGCGCCTGCACGGTCACGTCGAGGGCCGAGACAGCCTCGTCGAAGACGACGAGTTCGGGTTCGACGATGAGGGCGCGGGCGATCGCCACTCGCTGCAGCTGACCGCCGGAGAGTTCGGCGGGACGCCGATCGAGGAAGTCCGCAGGCAGCGCCACCCGGTCCATCGCTTCGGTCACGAGCCGCGGTCGGGAGGCGCGATCGCCGAGGCGGAAGTTGCGCAGAGGCTCCGTCAGCGTCGACCGGATCGAATGCTTGGGATCGAGAGTTGAGAACGGGTTCTGATGGACGAGCTGCACGGTGCGCCGGAACTCCCGCAGCCGCTGCCGTGAGGGACGACCACGTCCGAGCTCCGCAGCATCGAAGTCACCGATGCGCACATGCCCGGACTGCGGGGCGAGGAACCCGGACAGCGCCTTGCCCGTGGTGGTCTTGCCCGAGCCGGACTCGCCGACGAGACCGTGCGTGGTCCCGCGCGCCACGGTGAAGCCCACACCCTCGATGCCGGTGATCCGATCATCCGTACGGTCGAAGACATGGGTGAGCGATTCGACGGAGACGAACGGGTCTGTGGACTCCCTGGTCGCCTCGGTGCGGGCAGTTCGTGCCTTTGTCTGCAGTGCGGGAGCATCGGCGATGAGACGGGTGGTGTAATCGGTGGCCGGGTCGGAGAAGACCCGTCCGGCCGGCCCCGATTCGACGATGCGTCCGCCCTGCATGACCACGACCTCGTCGGCGCGTTCGCCGGCGACGGCGAGATCGTGGGTGATGAAGAGGATGCCCATCGCGGTCTCGGCGCGCAGTTCATCGAGAAGGTCGAGGACCTGCTTCTGGACGGTGACGTCGAGGGCGGAGGTGGGTTCGTCGGCGATGAGCAGGCGCGGGCGCAGCGCGATGGCAGCGGCGATGAGCACACGCTGCCGCATCCCACCGGAGAGCTCATGCGGGAACTGGTCGGCCCGCTTCTCCGGCTGGTCGATGCCGACCCGGTCCAGGAGCTCGACGACCTGGGCGCGAGCCTCGGCGCGGCCCGCGCGACGGTGGATGCGCAGCGCCTCGGCGACGGACTTGCCGACCGTCTGCAGCGGATTGAGCGAGGACCCCGGATCCTGTGGGACGTACCCGATCTGAGATCCGCGCACACCGCGCCAACCGGAGGTGCCCAGGCTGAGCAGATCAACCTCGCCGAGGCGGATCCGCCCGGCCGCGACCCTGGCCGAGGAGGGAAGGAGACCGATGACGGCGTTCGCCGTCGTCGACTTCCCCGAACCGGATTCCCCGACCACGGCGGTCATCGAACCGGGACGGACCGCGAGATCGAGCTCGCTCACGGCCGGTGCCGCGGAGCCGCCTCGGTGGGAGTATTCGACGGACAGGCCGTCGATGCGCAGCAGTGAGGAGTCGGTCATGATGTCACCTTTCGCAGGGTGTTGCCGATCTGGTGGGTGGCGAGCACGATGGCCATGACCACGAGGCCGGGCAGCACTGTCAGCCACCAGGCGGTGGCGACGAAATTGCGGCCTTCAGCGATGATGAGTCCCCATTCCGGGGTGGGCGGCGGGGTGCCGTAGCCGAGGAACCCGAGCGTGGAGATCTGGAGGATCGCCGAACCGACCTGGAGGACCGCCAGCGAGAGCACGGGAGAGATCGAATTCGGGAGGATATGGCGAGTGAGGACGGAGAAGAAGGTGCCGCCGGAACCGTAGGCCGCGGCAACGAAGTCGCTCGTATTGATCTGCACCGCCTGTGACCTGGCGAGACGCGCGAACTGGGCGATGGCGGTGACGCCGACGGCGATGGCCGCGTTGATCGTGCCGAAGCCGAGGACCACGACGATCGAAAGGCTGAGCAGGATCGCGGGGATGGACAGCAGCACATCGATCAGGCGCATGAGCACATCGTCGATGAGTCCGCGCCGGGTGCCGGCGATGAGCCCGATCGTGGTGCCGATGATCAGCCCGACCCCGACGGCCACGAGCGCGGCCAACAGGGACTGGGAGGCGCCGTAGACGACTCGGGTGAAGGCATCCCTGCCAGTCTGGTCGGTGCCGAACCAATGCTCGAGACTCGGTGCCAGCAGGGCAGGGGTGTCTCCGCCGTCGTTGGGGTCGAAGTGGGTGAAGAGCCCGGGAGCCAGCGCCCAGGCGACGGCGATGAGCAGAACCAGAGCGGAGACGATGGTCGCCGGGGAGAGCGCGGCGCGTGCCCGGCCGCCGCGTGCGCGCCGGGTCTCGGTGCCCTGGCCGCGGGTGAAGACGATGCTCACGAGTTCTTCTCCTTCGTCTCGTCATCCCATTCGAGGTCGACGCCGACGCTGGCAGCGGATGCCGTGAGAGCGCGACGTGTCGGTTCGTCGTGGCTGCGCAGGGCCCTGCCCGCCGAGGCGGAGCTGCGTTTCGTGCGCAGCCGGACGTCGATGACGGGGTAGAGGAGGTCGACTGCGAGGTTGATGATGACGTAGCCGAAGGTGGCGATGACCACGACGGCCAGGAGGATCGGATTGTCTCGGTGGGTGACCGCTTGGGCGGTGATGAGTCCGATGCCGTTGCGGCCGAACACGGTCTCGGTGACCACGGCGCCGGCGACGAGTTCGCCGAAGACGAGGCCGATGATCGTCAGCCCCGGCAGCACCGCATTGCGGGCGACGGTGTGGACGAGGATCCACAGTTCGGAGGCGCCCTTCGCGGTGGTGACCTTGACGAAGCCGGAGGCCTGCACCTCGGTGATGGAGCGGATGAGCACCTGGGCGATCGGGGCCGAGAGCGGAACCGCCACGGTCAGGGTCGGCAGTACGAGCGCCTCGGCGGGGCCGGGATCGACGACTGAGACGACGCCGAGTTGGAAGGAGAAGACCTGGATGAGCAGGATTCCGAGCCAGAACACCGGGATCGAGATGAAGAGGCTGGGCACCGAGTCGAGGACCCGGCGCACCCGAGCCGTCGGCCCGGTGGACGGTCCGAAGGTGGCGAAGACGGCGATGATCACGGCGAGGACGAGGGCGGTGACGAACCCGGAGGCCGCGAGGACTGCGGTCGACGGCAGAGCCGCAGCGATGATCGTCGACACGGCCGCACCGGTCTGGACCGAATAGCCGAAGTCGCCGGTGAGGAACCCGGTGAGGCTGAGGACGTAACGCGACCACCAGGAGTCGTCGGCACCGGTGGCCGCACGGATCTCAGCGATCTGGTCATTGGACAGACCCAGCGCCGGATCGGCGAAGCGGGCAGTGACGCCGTCGCCGGGGATGAGGCTGAGCAGGATGAACGCCGCTGTGAACGCGAGCAGCAGCACGAGGATCGCTTGGCCCAGGCGCAGGAAGAGGTAACGGGTGTCGAGGATCATTTCTCTCCTGCCAGCCAGGTGCTGTAGAAGTCGGGCCGTCCCACGGGTTCGGTGGCGAAGCCGTGGACGCGGCGGCGGAAGGCGAAGACCTGCGGCTCTTCGAAGAACGGCAGCACATAGGCCTGGTCGACGAGGTAGTTCTGGACCGCCTCGGCGGCCTGCTGGCGCTTCTCCTGGTTCGGTTCGGACGCCAGCGTTTCGAGGAGTTCGTCGACCTTCGCATCGAGCGAATCGTCGTCGGCGTCGGGGCGGTCGGCTCCGTTGAGGAAGACATCGCGGTTGACAGACGAGTAGTTCGAGCGCAGGTTGTCGAAGTCGGCGCGGGCGACCATGGAATGGTAGATCTGCACGGTGTCGAGTTCGAGGGCGTCGAGGGTCTGTTTCGATTGGTCGCCGGGATTGATCGACAGGCGTACGCCCACACGGCGCAGCTGCTGTTGGATGAGGGTCTGGACCTCGTTCGACCGCGGCTGCGGCAGAGCGATATTCACCGTCAGCGCCAACGGCTGCCCGTCTTTGACACGGTAGCCCTGCTCGTTGCGCTCACTCCACCCGGCCTCATCGAGGAGGCGATTCGCCTTGTCCGGGTCGAAGTCCCACGACCCCGACTGGTCGACATACCCCATGGCGCCCTTGGCCAGCAGACCGGTGGCCAGCGGGTAGTTCGGGGTGAAGAGCTTGTCGACGATCTCCTGGCGATCGATGGCGGCGATGATCGCTCGCCGGACGTCGATATCGGCAAGCAGGTCGTGGCGGAACCGGAAGTTGATGCTGTTGTTGATTCCGTTCGTCGCCTTCGCATAGAGGCGCAGCCCCTGCTCGGTCACACGGGACTCGTCCGGAGCCTGGACGTCGCGGACGCCGTCTGCCTGTCCGGAGAGCACTGCTCCGATGCGCACGGAGTATTCGTTGTTGGTCAGATAGTCGATGCCGTCGAGGTGGGCTCGGCCCTGGTGCTTCAGATGCGGGGGAGCCCAGTCGTAGTCTTCGCGGGCACGGACGGAGAGCTTCGTGCCGATGGTCTCGGCCGTGATGTGGAAGGGCCCGCAGGTGTGGATCTGCGTGGCTCCGCCCGGGCCGAAGCCTTCGGCGTCGAGGTAGAGAGTGGAATCGGCGAGCAGTCCTGCGTTCATCGTCGACGTCGCCTGCGCGAAACCGGGGGAGGGGGCGGAGAAGTGGAACCGAACCCGATGCTCGTCGAGGACTTCGCTGCGCTCGTAGTTCGAGATCTGCTCGGACACCGGCAGCGTGCGTGCTTCGTCGCCGAGACCGAACAGGTCGAAGTTCTTCGCCACATTCTCAGGTGTCAGCGGTGAACCGTCCGAATAGGTCACGCCTTCACGGATGGTGAATGTGTAGGTCGTGGCATCGGCGTTCGTCTCCGGCAGTTCGGTCGCCAACCACGGATAGAGCTCGAGTGTCTTCGGATCCTGCCACAGCAGGCGTGCGGAGATGTTGTTCATGATCCCGCCGTTGGGGTAGAAGCCGACCGACGGCGGGTAGAGCAGGGTCCAGGTCTGGGGTTCGAAGTAGGTGAGCACTCCACCGCGGACGGGTTCACCCTCGGCCAGCGAACCGGAGTCGTGAGGTGTGCAGGCGCTGAGGGTGAGCAGAGTGCCGAAACCGAGACCGAGGCTGAGGACCGAGCGGCGGTCGAGGCGGCGCTGAGTCAGACTCGCGGAGGCGGAGAGACGGTCCGGCATGGAAGAGGTCCTTCGGGCAAGTGGGATGGAACAGAGGGAGCTGAGTGTGATAGTTCAACAATATGCGGACATCGCAGGTGTCGTTGACGGCAGACAGAGGCGGTGTCCGGCGTGGAGCCCGAAGTGGATGCGCATGCCATGAGTAAAGCGCATCCGTGCAATTACCGTCAATCCGGGGCTTAATATTGAGACATGTTGAACAGTGCGGAATTCGATCATCTCGTTATCGCCGTCCCAGATCTGCAGAAATATGTTGAGCAATGTGAGGGCCGTCTGGGGGTGAGTGCGGTCGACGGTGGTGCGCATCCGGGCTTGGGCACGGCCAACGCGCTGCTCGGACTCGAGCTCAGCGATGAACTCTCCGATTCGCTGGGACTCACACGTCAGAGCGGTCCGAAACCGCTGACGTACCTCGAGATCCTCGGTCCCGACCCCGAGCAGGACCCGGTGCTGGCGGCCGCGCGGTTGGCCGGGGTCACGGCGCCGACCGTGCAGAGGTGGGCGATCCGTCCGGACGATTTCGACGGCTTCGTCACGGCCGCTGCGCGGTCACGGGAACCGCGCGTCCGCCTCGGCGAGGTCCATGACATGACCCGCCGAAGACCGGACGGAGCCGTTCTCGACTGGCGCCTGACCAGGCACACCCCGCTGCCGTGGTCGGGGATCCAGCCGTTCCTCATCGACTGGAAGGACTCCGAGCATCCCGCGATGCAGGAGATGCCGTCGGTCCGACTCGAGCGCCTGTGGGGCGCGAGCGAGGACCCGGATGCGGTAGGTTCGGTCCTCGACTTCTTCGGCATCGGACTCGACATCATTGCCCTCGATGTCGAAGAAGGGGAGACTGAGGGCCTACACGCTCATCTGAAAGGTCCGGGTGGATCATGGACTCTCTGAACACCATTCCCGCGCAGCTCGACCACCTCATCATCACGGTGCCCGACCTCGACGCCGGGGTCGCCGCCGTGGAAGAGGCCACCGGGCTGCGCGCGGTTCCCGGCGGTTCGCACCCGGGGCGAGGGACCGCGAACTATCTGCTCGGACTCACCCCGAATGGTTGGCCGGAGGGAGCCCACACCTACCTCGAGATCCTCGGCCCCGACCCGCAGCAGGAGCCGCTCGCCGACGGCACCCTGCCGCTCGACGCTCATCTGGCCGCCGAGCCGACCTTGCAGACCTGGGCCATCCATCCGCCGGCGTTCCTCGCGAAGATCGCGGCCGCGAACACCGCGGGCATCGATTTCGGCGAGGTCCAGGACATGGCTCGGGACACCGCCGAGGGCGACCGCCTCGAATGGCGACTGACCACCCGATCTCCATTGCCGCATGATGGTGCGCAGCCGTTCCTCATCGACTGGGGCGAATCCGTCCATCCCGCCGAGGCGGCCCTGCCCGCCCTCGAACTGCTCGATTTCCGTGTGGAATCGCCGGAGCCCGAGGCGGCGCGGCAGGTGCTCGAGGTACTCGGGGCCGGTGACACCGCGGTGGTCGAGGGGCCGGTCTGTCGTCTGCGTGCCAGGTTGCGCGGGCCCGGCGGCGTGCTCGAGTTCTGACTTCGCCGAAAAATGGGCTGAGTGTCGAGACACGGGTGTGTGCGCACGTTTCTCGACACGCAACCCGTTTCTCGATGAATCGGCAGGAGATAGACTCACAGGCGTGCTCAGTCGAACCCGTCTCGCCTCCCGTCCACGCCTCCGCACCCTGACCTCGCTTGTCGCTGTCTCACTGGTCGTCGGACTGAGCGCCTGCGCGCCCGCCGCCGACGAAGAGACGCGGCCGACTCCGAAGGCGGCCGAAACGCAGGCCGCTTCGCCGGACCCGAGCGACTCAGCCGAGGCCAAGCCGAGTGAGTCGCCCACGCCCACCGAGACCGCGAACGTCGAGGATGCAGGAGCGGCCGGAGTCAGCGAAGACGATATCGACGATCATGGCAGCGGAAAATGGGACCGGCCGAAAGAGGAGACCGGACCCAACCGCGACGAGGGCAAGACGTTCAAGGTCGCCCTGCGCGTCGAAGACAACCTGCCCATCGACGTCGATGAGGCCGGCGACTTCATCATCAAGACCCTCCAGGACGAGCGCGGCTGGCAGGACATGGACGACGTCTCCATCGAGCTCGTCGATGAAGGCCAGGACACGATGATCTCCATCGCCAGCCCCGATACCGTCGACGAGATGTGCTTGCCGCTGCGGACCCTGGGCAAGCTCTCATGCCGCAATGGACCCAACGTCATCCTCAACGCCAAGCGCTGGGTCTCCGCCACGGAGGAGTTCGACGATATCGTCCAGTACCGGCAGTACCTCATCAACCACGAGGTCGGTCACGCTCTCGGCCACGGCCACGAATCCTGCCCCGGACCGGGCAAGACCGCACCGCTCATGCAGCAGCAGACGAAGGGCCTGCAGGGGTGTGAGCCGAACGGATGGCCCTCGAAAGGCTAGTTCCGCGGCAGTCGCGGACAGACTCCGGCCGCGATACAGCGCAGGCCCCGCAATTGCGGGGCCTGCGCTGTCATTGTGTAGACGTGCGTATCAGTGCTTGGGCGAGCGGGGCCGCAGAGAGTAGTCTTCGGCACCTCGCGTTGCCGTCTCGTACTCGATCTCATCGCTGACGGAGCTCGTGCCCGAGGGGGCCAGCGAACCAGGCTGTTCGACGACAGCGATGCTGTCGGTCGCGACGACCTCACGCTGATGGTCCGTCGGGGCGCCCGCATCGATCTTCGTGGCCAGAGCCTTCTCACGAACGAACATGAGGATGACTGCCGCGATGATTCCCAGCGGGCAGACCCACAGGAAGATCGGCACCAGCGCATCGCTGTACGCATTGACGATGATCGAGTGGATCGGATCGGGCAGCGACTTGACCACTTCGGGGGTCAGTGAGTTCGACCCCGTGCCCTTCATCGCCTGGGCGCCCTGGGGTCCCAGGGACTTGATGCCGTCCTCGAGGTTGGATGCCAGCCGCGAGGTGAAGAGCGAACCGATCAGCGACATGCCCAGCGTGCCGCCGATCTGCCGGAAGAAGTTGTTCGACGCCGTCGCCGTGCCGACCATCGCCACCGGGAACGAGTTCTGGACGATGAGCACGAGCATCTGCATCGACAGTCCCAGGCCGAGGCCCAGCACACACAGGCAGCCGATGACGACGAGAACGTTCTGATCGGCCGTGACGAAGGTCCCCATGAGGAAGAGGGCGACGCCGACGATCGCGCTGCCGAGCACCGGGTACCACTTGTACCGTCCCGTCTTCGAGACGACGAAGCCGATGATGACCGAGCTCGGCAGCATCACGGCCATCATGGGCACCATGAGGAGCCCGGCCTTGGTCGCTTCGATCCCGTGGGCCATCTGCAGGAATGTGGGCATGTACGAAAGTACGCCGAACATGCCGATGGCGATGCACATGCCGGCGATCGTGCAGAGGACGAAGTTCGTGTCCTTGAACACGAACATCGGGATGACGGGTTCGGGCACAGCCTGTTCGACGAAGACGAAGACGACGGCGCTGATGACGGCGATGGCGATGAGTCCGATGATGATCGGATCGTCCCAGTCGTACTGATGCCCGCCCCACGAAGTCGTGAGGATGAGTGCCGAGGTGAATTCGGCGATGAGGATCATTCCCGCGACATCGACATGGCGTTTGACCGACCGATCCGACTTGGGGACCTTGAGGAAGAGGATGGCGGCGATGAGCGCGAGCACGCCGAACGGAAGATTGAGAGCGAATGTCCAGCGCCAGCCCGGACCCTCGGTGATCCAGCCTCCGATCAGCGGTCCCGCCACCGAGGTGACCGCGAAGTTCGCCCCCATGATGCCCATATACGGGCCGCGTTTGCGCGCCGGCACAACCGCGGCGATGAGAGCCTGCGAGAGGATGATGAGACCGCCGCCGCCGAGGCCCTGAATGACGCGTGCGGTGATGAGGACGGCCATGTTGTGGGCCAGGAAGCCGACGATCGAACCGAGGATGAACATGCAGATGGCGAAGATGAAGATCTTCTTCCGGTTGAACGAATCGCCCAACTTGCCGTAGATCGGCATCATGATCGTCGACGCCAACATGAACGCCGTCGAGACCCACAGCATCTGGTCGACGCCGTTGAGGTCACCGACGATGGTCGGCAGGGCCGTGGCCAGCATGGTCTGGTTGAGCGAGAACATGAACATTGCCAGCATCAGGCCGGTGAATAGCAGGATGACCGACGAGGTCTCGATCTCCGGCTCCTCCTCGGCGCCGTGCTGCTTCTCGGCAGCGGGCACGGTGGCGGTAGTGGTCATTTCAGCCTTTCTAAGAGGGTCAGGAACAGTTCGATCGAGGAGGTGAACGCCTGGTCCACCCGTTCGTCGTCCAATTCGTGTTCGGTGTCGAATCGCGCGGAGGCGAAAGCGTGCTCGAGCGGGATGCTGCACAGCTGCGCGAGCATCCGCGTGGCCCGTGCGGCGGTGTCGTCATCGGCAAAGGTGATTCCGCGACGTTCGATCCGCCGGCGGATGCCGGTGATGATCTGCTCGGAGTAGTGCCGTTTCGTCTCCATGCTGAGCATGCCGAGGTGCGGATGCCGAGCCTGGATCGCGCGCAGCTTCTGCTTGTTCGCCGACCGCGGCAGCAGGAATTCGAACGCGGCGCGGATGGTGAAGGAGAGATCCTCCACCAGACGCTCGCGCCGGGGCTCGAAGTTCTCGATGAATCGCTGCAGAGCGGCGGCGATATCGTCAGAGGTCGTCAGTCCGACGATCGCCATCTCCTTGGTAGGGAAATAGTTGAAGAACGTGCGCGTCGAGACCTCCGCAGCTTCCGCGATCCGAGCCACAGTCACCTCGTCGAGTCCATGATCGAAGACGAGATCGACGGCCGCGGCGTGGATGGACGCGCGGCGCTCACGGGTCTGGCGCTCGCGCAGGGATTCGGTCGGTTCGGAACTCACCAGAAAATTATGCACCTCTTGCAAATTTGCACCAAATGCAGAAATGCATTCAATGCATTTCTCGACGGTGATGTTGTTCACACTCCGTCGTCGGGCGGTCGACAGGTGGGAATATATGTCCGCGTGCACCTGTTGATTGAGTCGTATACGCTCAACTTTGAAAGAGGAGGTCAGCTTTGGCCACATTCTTCGGACCCGCAGGCTCGGGCGGAGACTCGTTCGACGAGTTCCTCGCTCGTTTCCTCCAGGGGCAGACCGGAGCCCGCCGAGGCCGTTCCGTCGACATCAACCGACTGCTGAGCAAGCGCAGCCACGAGGTCATCGAAGCGGCCGCGGAGTTCGCAGGACGACACGGTCAGTCCGAGGTCGACGCGCTCCACATCCTGCGCACCATGGTCGATTCCGAACCCGGAATCTCCGCCGTGCGCCAGGCCGGCGCCGATCCCGAGGCCATCGCCCATGCGATCGAAGAGCGCCTTCCGGCCAGCACCGACACCGAGGCGGATTCCACGCCCACGCTGACCGGTTCGGCCCAGCGCGCCCTGCTCGACGCCTATCAGGTGGCGCGAGCCTTCGGGTCGACCTACATCGATCCCGAACACATGTTCTTCGCCTTCGTGCTCAACCAGGAGATGCCCGCCGGTCGGATCCTCGCCCAGGCAGGCGTCACCCAGGCTGCACTGCAGGCCGGTGCCGAGGCGGCCGAAGCCGCAGGTATGCATCCCGGCCAGGAGGCCGAAGGCGAGGACGGTCAGGAATCCGTGCTGGAGAAGTTCGGTACGGACCTCACCGAGCTCGCAGCCGAAGGCAAACTCGATCCCGTCATCGGCCGCTCGGAGGAGATCGAGCAGACGATCGAGATCCTCGCCCGCCGGACGAAGAACAACCCGGTTCTCCTCGGCGAGGCCGGTGTCGGCAAGACCGCGGTCGCCGAAGGCCTCGCTCAGGCCATCCACTCGGGCGAAGTTCCCAAGCAGCTGCAGGGCAAGCGCATCATCGCACTCGATATGCCCGGAATGCTCGCCGGCACGCGCTACCGCGGTGACTTCGAAGAGCGCCTGACCGGAGCGCTCAACGAGATCGCCGACGACGGGGACATGATCGTCTTCGTCGATGAACTCCACACCCTCGTCGGCGCCGGCGGCAACGGCGAGGCGAACTCGATGGACGCCGGCAACATCCTTAAACCGCGCCTGGCCCGCGGCGATCTGCACATGATCGGCGCGACCACGCTCAAGGAGTACCGCACCATCGAGAAGGATTCGGCTCTCGAGCGTCGCTTCCAGCCGGTGACCGTGGGTGAGCCGAGCGTCGAGGATGCGGTGACGATCATCGACGGGCTGAAGGATCGCTACGCGGAGTTCCACGAGGTCACCTACACTGCCGAGGCGGTCCGTGCGGCCGTGGAGCTGTCGAACCGCTACATCACGGACCGCTTCCTGCCGGACAAGGCCATCGACCTCATCGACCAGGCCGGCGCCCGGATGTCGCTCAGGCGCGGACCCGCGGTCGATATCGACGCGCTCAAGCTCAATCTCTCCGAACTCGAAGCGGAGAAGAAGTCCGCTATCGAGGTGGAGGACTACGAGCGTGCCGGCCGTGTCCGCGATGAGATCAACGAGGTGACCGCTCGGATCGAATCCGCCGAGAACCCGGACGCGGAGGCCGTGAAGACCGCTGCCGCCGAGGCGATCATCGGTGAGCAGGAGATCGCGCATGTGGTCTCCCGGGCCACCGGAATCCCGGCAGCGCGGATGACGCAGAGCCAGAAGGCACGACTGGCGAACATGGAAGAGGTCCTCCACGACCGCGTGGTCGGACAGGACGAAGCCGTGACCGCCGTGTCGCGCGCCATCCGCCGCAGCCAGACCGGTATGGCCGATCCCAACCGTCCCATCGGCAGCTTCCTCTTCCTCGGCCCCACCGGTGTCGGCAAGACTGAGCTGGCGAAGGCTCTGGCGCAGACCCTGTTCGACGACGAGTCGGCCATGATCCGCTTCGATATGAGCGAGTTCGGCGAACGCCACACGGTGTCCCGCCTCGTCGGTGCTCCTCCCGGCTACGTCGGCTACGACGAGGCAGGGCAGCTGACGGAGAAGGTCCGCCGTCGCCCGTATTCGGTCATCCTCCTCGACGAGGTCGAGAAGGCCCATCCGGATGCGTTCAACCTGCTGCCGCAGGTCCTCGACGACGGACGGCTCACCGACGGTCAGGGCCGCACGGTCGACTTCCGCAACACCGTGGTCATCATGACCTCGAACCTCGGCTCCGAGTTCATGTCCGGCACTCCGCTGGGCTTCGCCTCCGGGGCTGCGGGAGACGCGGAGAAGGATCTCAAGGCCAAGGTCATGGGTCGCCTCAAGGAGTTCATGCGGCCGGAGTTCATCAACCGCATCGATGACACCGTGATGTTCTCGCGGCTCGATCGCGAGCAGCTTCGGTCCATCGTCGATCACCAGCTGGCCGCGTCGAAGCAGCGCCTCGAGGCTCAGGGCATCGCCCTCGACGTCTCGGCAGAGGCTCTCGACTGGCTGGCCGATGAAGGCTACGAACCCGAGTTCGGCGCCCGTCCGCTGCGTCGTACGATCCAGCGCGAGCTCGACGACCGCATCGCCGATCTCCTCGTCACCGAGGCGGTCGATGAGGGCGGCACCGTGCGTGCCACGGTCGTTGACGGCGCACTCAAGGTCGTGGCCGGCACCCGCCCGGAGCCGATCATCGCCTGATCACCGAGGCGGCCCTGCACCGGCCGTCGCTTCTCAGCGACGCGTCCGAACCGGAATGAGCCCGGGACGAAAGATTCCGTTCTTTCGTCCCGGGCTCTGTCGTTGCTGCGGGCAGCGTCGCGTCCCGGTTCAGCCGCGGGTGGCAGAGGACTGTTCGGGCTGGGGATCGTTCGCCCCGAGGAGGCGGCTGAGGACGAGCCGTTCGCCGAGCGTCCACGTGGTCGTCGTCGCCAGGTAGAGAGCGGCGGCCAAGGGGACGAAGAGCGCGAAGATCGCGGTGAGGAAGGGCATGAAGCTCAGGGTCTTCATCACTCCGGACAGATCCGGCATCGCCGGAGCATCTGACCCGTTCTTTGCCGGGGGAGCGGTCGGGGTCTCGGGTGTGGCCGGGGTGAGCAGGTGTCGGGAGAACCCCGCGACGACGGCGATGAGGACGACGAGGATGAGGTAGACCGTGATCGCGGTGCCGGTCAGATCGCCGGCGCCGAGCAGTCTGACGAAGCTCGTGTTCAGGGGCAGACCGAAGAGCGTATGACCGAGCAGCTCATTGGCGTGCCCGCCGATCGTCGCATTGATGAAGAGGCCATAGACGGCCATGAGCACTGGGGTCTGTGCCAGCACCGGCAGGCATCCGGCGAAGGGCGAGGCATTCTCCTCTTTGTACAGCTCCATGAGCTTCCGCTGCATGAGTTCGGGCTGCTTCTTGTACTTCGTCTGCAGCTCTTTGATCTTCGGGGCCAGTCGTTTCCGAGTGATGCCTGCCCTGACCTGGGACACCCCGACGGGGATGAGCACGGCGCGGACCAGGACGGTGAGCACGATGACGGCCAGGGCGGCACTGAAGCCGCCGGCGAGCGGTTCGAGAATGTCGCTGATCCCCGTGACCACCGTGTAGGCGGCCTCGACGAGCAGGCGGATGGGCAGGAATTCGTAGATGTTCACAGGTGAGTGTCCTTCGGACAGGGCGCACTGAGGCGCGGTTGAATGGGCCGTTGAAGGCCATCACCGTGACGATTGATGACAATTGCCCGCGCCGAGGCGGGGAGACGTTCCGTACGGAACAGGTCGTTCAGGCGATGGCGTGAACGACGGAAGAGGGGGCTCTGGGCAGAGCCGTACCCGGAGTCCCGGGCTCCTCCGGCATGCGGAATTCGCGGATGCTTCGGCGCGTGTCCGGCAGAGACGGCGGGCGTGCCGACAGCGAGAGCACACGCAGCAGAGCCATGCTCGCCCATGCGGCGATCGGCGTCAGCAGGGCCGCGCCGAGAAGAGCCAGGACGATGAGATGAGTGGGGGACTGGGGAACGACCGAGTCGAGGTCGGAAGAGAGTACGACGACGAGCAGCTGCAGAGTCAGCCACATATTCGCCATCATCTCGTCCCCTTCCCGGTGCGTCGATGCTAGCACGTGGGCCTGTGCGGGCGGTTCAGTGAAACGGAGTCCGTCCGCTCACAGCGGCAGACGTCTGCGCCGAGCGGATCAGGGTTCCCCACTCCCACCGGCACTGCCAGTGTGGACGCATGTTCACTCTCAACTCTTCGCCCCACAGCCGACCACCTCTGTTCTCCGACTCCGACGAGGCCGACGCGGCCACCGCGATCCCCGAATCCCAGCGAATGCTCTACGCCTACCGGTCCGTCGTCTTCAACGGCGAACTGCGCGACGAGAACGGAATGGAGATCATCTCCCGACTCGTCCTCCTCTCCGCCGAGGACCCGCGCTCCGATATCCACCTGTGGATCAACTCTCCCGGAGGCTCCGTGCCGATGATGCACGCGATCGCCGACACCATCGCCGCTCTGCCCAACGACGTGGTCACGATCGCCTTCGGGTGGGCCGCCTCGGCGGGACAATTCGTTCTCAGCATGGGAACGCCCGGACGACGCCTCGCCCTGCCCCACGCTCGCATCCTCCTCCACCAAGGATCGAGCGGAATCGGCGGAGCCGCCGCCGACATCGAACTCCAGGGCGATGACCTCCGATCGGTCAGAGACACCGTCCTGCACCGGATCGCCGAGGCAACCGGAAAGACCTACGACCGCATCTTCGAAGACTCCCTGCGCGACCGGTGGTTCACCGCCGAGGAGGCGATTGAGTACGGACTCATCGATCGCGTCATCGACTCCCCGTCCGACCTGCGAGCTCAGATCGGAGGAAGCCGATGAGCCAGTACACGATCCCCAACGTCGTCGACCGAACCGGTGGCAGCGAGAAGATCGTCGACGTCTACTCGCATCTGCTCGGCAACCGCATCGTCTACCTCGGCGTGCCCATCGACGACGGCGTGGCGAACACGATCATCGCGCAGCTGCTCCACCTCGATTCGAGCAGCCGGGACCTGCCGATCAGCATGTACATCAATTCCCCGGGCGGCTCCCTGACCGCGATGACGGCGATCTTCGACGCAATGCACCACATCGGCGCGCCCGTGGCCACCACCTGCGTCGGGCAGGCCGTCGCCGATGCGGCCGTGCTCCTGGCCGCCGGAGAACCCGGCCAGCGGGCCATGCTCGCCCACGCCCGCGCCGTGCTGCGCCAGCCGCATGCCGAAGGAGCGCGCGGCACGATCCCCGACCTCATCGTCGCCGCAGACGAAATCGTCCGGCAACGGCGGGACATCGAAGAGATGCTCGCCGACAGCACCGGTCGGACCCCGGAGCAGATCCACCGTGACTTCGATCGCGACCTCGTCCTCGACGCGAAGGCGGCACGGGACTTCGGACTCGTCGACGTCATCCTCTGACCGCGTACTCTCACCGAGGTGGGTCGAGATACTCCCCGAGGATGACGACGGCGTCCGGTCCGGGTCGCTACGATCGGAGAATGAGACCGGACCGTCCAGACCGCCGCGCGCGCAGGCGAGTCGTCCTGCTCACCGTCGCCGCAGCGGTGCTGCAGCTGCCGTTCGCCATCGTCCTCGCCGCGGCGACCGAGACGTCTGCGGCCGCGATGATCATCCGCATCGGCACCGCGGTCCTCTCACCGGCGATCTTCCTCTTCGCAGCGCGGTGGCCCGGACCGCGCGTGGCCGTACTGGCAGGGCTCGTCCTCCTCGACGTCCTCGTGTGGGCGGCGGTGACGCCCGATCCGGGCCCTGGCGGATTCGGCATGGGACCGGGTGCGTGGAGCGACCGCGGTCCCTGGTCGCCCGCAGAGGCCGGGCCCGGGACGACGCCGTTCTATGCCGCCTTCCTCTTCGCCGTCGTCGCCGCGATCGTCCGTGGAAAGGCATTCTGGGCGATCGCCTCGGCGGCGGGAGTATGGGCGGGCTGCCTGCTACTGGGTCCCCTGCTGGGAATCGACTGGTCGGTAGGGCGGGTGGTCTCGGCGACGATGGGACTCGCCATCGCCGTGGGCATCGGCGCATTCGTCCGCCGGCGCAGCGAGCTCCGTCGCCAGGAGGCAGCCCGACAGAGCGCACGCCACGCCGAGGTCGTCCAGGCCGAACGACTGCGCATCGCCCGGGACCTCCACGACGTCCTCGGCCATGCTCTGTCCCAGATCAACGTCCAAGCCGGAGTCGGCGAACACCTCATCGACCGCGATCCGGAACAGGCACGGTCCGCACTCGCGGCCATCAGAGAACTCAGCCGCACAGGGCTCAACGAAGTGCGCACCGTGCTGCACACGATGCGCTCCGACACCGGTGCTGCGGAAGCCTCAGGACCGGCGCCCTTGGCTCCGGTCCTCGGGCTCGACGCCGTTCCGGCGCTGGTCTCCCGCCTCGTCGGCTCCACTGACATCAGGGTGGACGACCGGCGGGCCACAGACTCCGAGGGAGTGAGAGAGACACCCGGCCAGTCAACGGACGCAGCCGCCTATCGGATCATCCAGGAAGCGCTGACGAACGTGCTCAGACATGCCGGCGCCGGCAGCGCACGAGTCGTCATCGCACGGAACTCGGATCGGCTGCAGGTGAGCATCAGCGATGACGGGACAGGACTCCCAGACGGAGTCGAAGGGACGGGAATCATGGGCATGCGCGAGCGGGCGAAGCTGCTGAAAGGGTCACTCACCCTGACCTCGAAGGGTCGGCAGGGCACCGTCGTCGACGTCGACCTCCCCTGGAACGCCGACCATGCAGAGCTGCCGGACGAGGAGCCGCATCGATGACACCGATCCGAGTCGCCATCGCCGATGACCATCAGCTCGTGCGCGCCGGCTTCGCCTCACTGCTCGATTCCGAAGACGATATCGAGGTCACGATCCAAGCTTCCGGAGGGCATGCCCTGCTCGAAGCACTGCGCACAGCACCCGCCGACGTCGTCCTCATGGACATCCGCATGCCCGACGGAGACGGACTGTGGACGACGGAGGAGATCGCCGCCGATCCGCGGTTCGATGCCGTCCGCGTGGTGCTCGTGACGACCTTCGGACTCGACGAATACATCGTCCGCGCCGTGCGCGCCGGGGCGAGCGGCTTCCTGTTGAAGGACACCGACCCGACCGACCTCATCCGCGCCGTGCGCGTCGTGGCCGCCGGTGAGGCCCTGCTCTCGCCCGAAGTCACGAAATACCTGCTCTCCCGCATGTCCTTGGGGCTGAAGGCAGAACCCGACTCCGGGCTCGACGTTCTCACCGACCGCGAACGCGAAGTTCTCGCGCTCGTCGGCCGCGGTCAGTCGAACGACGAGATCGCCGAATCGCTCGTGCTCTCCCCGCTGACCGCGAAGACCCATGTCTCGCGCATCATGACGAAGGTCGGGGCCAGAGACCGCGTCCACCTCGTCGTCCTCGCCTACGAATCGGGGCTGGTGTCGCCCGGTTGGCTGAACGAGCACTGAGTTCTGCTCCGTGCGGAGCAGCGCAGGTGACTCCCTTCGGCGGATTCGCAGCGACCGGCCCGAGGTGTGTCATTGATGTCAGGTCCACGAACGGCGTGGACACCCGCCAAGGAGGCATCATGCACATGGAACACGGACCGCTGGCCTGGCCGTTCTTCTTCCTCATTCCGATCTTCTGGGTCCTCGTCATCGGACTCATCGTCACCCTCATCGTGACCCTCAACCGTCGCCGGTGGCGGCAGGCCGGGGGACCGCCGTGGGCGGCTGCGGCACGAGAGGGAACGAGGAGCGCCGAGGCGACTCTGGCCCAGCGCTTCGCCCAGGGGGATATCGAGGAGGCCGAATATCGTGCCCGACTCGAGGTGCTGCGGGCGAATCGGCTCGAGGCCGGGAACGGCTGAGCCGTTCAGGCCGCGAGGGCGAGCCGTACCTGATCCGCTGCAGGCGGAGCAGGTGCGGCTCGCGTCATATCGGTCGCCGACAGCAGCGCGGTCGCAGGGACCCCGGAAGTCAGGCCGAAGGCAGCGAGCACGAGGACCTGCGGCAGCTGGAGCTCGAGCACCTCGGCCACTGCCTCGATGACCTCCGACGACGGGTCCTTGAGCCCGCGTTCGATCTCGGAGAGGAACTGGGTCGAGACCCCGGACCGGTGGGAGACCTGAGCCAGTGTGAGACCCAAATCGGTGCGGCGCAGTCGGAGAGCGCGGCCGAGCGCCTCACGCCACAGCGGCGGCGGGGTCGGGTTGTGCGGGAGCATGTCGGTCATGGGGTGAGCCTACGGTCGGTAGGGCCGCCTCGGCGAGGGTTTCTGCTGTCAGCAGATGAGGATGACTTAAGTGAAGTGGCTCACAGGTGTTGCGGAAACGGCAGTAGGTTAAGTTAGGCTGGCCTACGTTAATGTCGAGGGGTCGTATCAGGCTCCGACCACTGTCGAAAGGACAGGAATGTCAGTTCCTCACAGCCGCCGGGCCGTCATCGCCGGAGCGCTCGTCGCGCTCTCGCTCACCGCCACCGCCTGCGGGCAGGGATCGCAGGCCGCGGAGGAATCCGGGTCCGCGAATTTCGAGACCGTGACGATCAAGCACGCACTCGGTGAAGCGGTCATCGAATCCGAGCCCGAACGCGTCGTCACCCTCGGCCAGGGATCGACGGAAACTGCGATCGCTTTGGGCAAGACGCCGGTCGGCATGGAGGAATATGCCTGGGGATCCGATGACACCGGCTACATGCCGTGGATCTACGAGGCCGTGAAGGACAAGGGTGAGAAGCTGCCCGAACAGTTCCAGGGGGATACGGAACTCGACGTCGAAGCCATCGCCGAACTCGAACCGGATGTCATCCTCGCCCCCTGGTCGGGAATCACGGCCGAGCAGTACAAGCAGCTCGATGCCATCGCCCCGACCGTGGCTTACCCGAAGCAGCCGTGGACGATCAAGTGGGATGAGCAGATCACCACGATCGGCAAGGCGCTCGGTCAGGAAGAGGAATCAGAAGGCCTCGTCGACGACATCAAGACGCAGCTGAAAGAGGCGAAGCGAGAGGAATACAAGGACCTCACGTTCTCCTTCATCTACAACTCGGGTCCCGGCACCCTCGGCGTCTTCTACCCCAACGAGCAGCGGGTGGCGATGGTCTCGGCGCTCGGACTGACCCCGGATCCGATCATCGACGAGCTGAAGAAGGACTACGACGAGCCGGGAACGGATTCAGCGCTCATCGGTCTGGAGAACGCGGACAAGCTCAACGATTCGGACCTCATCTTCACCTTCTACTCCGATGAGAAGAACAGGAAAGAGATCGAATCGCAGGGACTGTATGCGAATATTCCGGCGATCAAGGCCGGGGCTGTCGTGGCTCCGGATGATCAGCCCTTCGTCACCGGATCCTCGATCATCAACCCGCTCACCGTCCCCTGGACGCTCGAACGCTATGTGCCGATGATCGACAAAGCGGTGAAGAAGCTCGACAAGTAAGTCGTCGGCGAGGAGCCTGCCGCATCAGTCAGGCAAGCAAGCTGGGCGCTCTCAATCGAGGGCGCTCAGCTTCTTCCATTCATCCCAGGAGTACACCCAGTCCGAGATGTCGCTGTCATTGGTCGACAGGCTCACTTGGGAACCGGTGACCTCGACGGGATCGCCGAAGATCGCGGAGTCGTAGTACTCCTTGGCCCGTTCGGTGGTGAGATTGATGCAGCCGTGGGAGACGTTCTGCGAACCTTGGACGCCTGCCGACCACGGGGCGGCGTGGATGAATTCTCCGTTGTTGTGGATGCGCACCGCCCACTGCACATCGGTCTCGTAGTCCCATTGTTCGGAGGTCATCGTATAGTCGGCGGCCTTCGACATGACCACATGCGTGCCGTTGTAGGACGGGGACTTCGGTGCGCCGAGCGAGGCAGGGAAGTCCATGACGGTCTTGCCGTCACGAGTGACGGTCATGCGATGGGACTGCGCATCGGCCTTGACGACCTGTTTGCGTCCGATCTCGAAATCGAGGGTGAGGTCGTTCTGACCCACGCTGTTCTCGCCCGTCGGCACATCCTTGAGCGGGACGTCGACGGAGACCTTCGAATGAGCGGGCCAGAATTCCTTCGGGCGGAAATGCAGGCGGGACTGCGGATCGTCGTAGAGCCAACCCCAGGAGCCTTCGACCTCCCGCTCCTTGCCGTCTTCATCGGTGACCTTGACCGAGAGGCGGCGTTCGACATCGTCGCGGAAGTCCTTGGACACGGTGGAACCGAAGTTGAGCATGATGGGGGCGGCGACGCCGACCGTCTGGTCGTCGGCGAGCGTTGTGCGCACCGACATCGGGGCGCCGTCGCTGTCACCGACGGTGATCGTTGCGTCGAGGTCGACTTCGTCTCCGTCGGCAGTGGTGGCGGTGACTTTCACGGTGTATTCGCTGTCGGCGACGAGGCCGTAGGTCGAGATCCAGGCGGCGGATTCGTCCGGGGCGGCGACCGCCTCGGCGGTGTCCTTGTCGTCTGTTTCGGCGTCCTTCGAACCATCGTCGGCGGTCCCGGACTCGGTGGAGCTCGGTGTCGACGAACCGGCGTGGGCGTCGTCATCTGTCTCGAGCACGGTGCCCGAAGCGTCGAAGAACGTGCCGGGATCGTGCGCGATCCGGGGGTGGGCCTCCTCAGTGACGGAGATGTCACTGAGGTCTGCGTTCTCGACGGAGATGCCGATCCGCTGGCCGGCCTCGAGGTCGATGTCGTCACCGGATTCGGTCACCTCGCCGAAGTCCCCGGCGCCGGGCATCGCGGTCGCCGCATCGGCGGACTCACTCGGTGCAACTGAGGAGGTCGCATCGCTGGGCTGCGAAGACGGCGTCGATTCGGACGCGGATTCTGCTGCCTCGGAGGTGATGGCTCCGACGCGGAACACGGGATCCGCGGCCGCCTCGGCGGTCTTGTTCGCGCCATTGCGGGTCGCGTCGGGATCGTCGCTCGACGGCGTGCACGCCGTGAGCAGGGCCAGCGCCGAAAGGGCGGCAACGGCCCCTTGGATCTTCGTGGACAACAGGGAAACCTCGTTTGAACACAGGGATGAGAACTGCGAATAATGGTAATGAAGCAAAATCACGAAAGTATTAACGCTTTCGCTTCTTCGCCCCGATTCTGGCGCCCGAAAGGTCGTGGAGGCAGAGCTGACCAGGGCGGATGGGGGAGAGGGGGGAGTTGTGGAATTGTGATGTTGGGGAATAGAGGACTCCCCGTGCACCCGACAGAGCTCGCTTACCCTTGCTGCCTTCCGGCCCTGGGGGAGTTCACAAGATGACGCCGCACGGGGAGCCGTGAATCAGTCTAGTCGAGAGCGGCCTCGGTGGACAAAACGAGTGGGCGGGGACACAAGATTGCGACAAGGACACTGTTATCCACTCGTGACAGAAACATCATCTGAGCGGGACATTCACTGGATAGTGTGGACGCATCCTCGTTTCCCATCCCTAAGGAATCATGCACATTTTCCGCAGAGTGGTTCTGCCGCTGGCCTTCCTCCTCGTCCTCATCCTCATCGCTGTATTCCTCGGCTGGATCGCCTTCAAACCGGCTGCCGACGACGAATTCGACGATGTCGGTGCCAGTGGGGAGCCGGCGGAATCCACCATCACCGCCGAACGCGGCGACATCTCCAACACAATCGAGGTCAAGGGACGCATCAACGTCGACTCCCCGACTGCGGTCAAAGCCGACCACGACGGAGTGGTCAACCATCTCTTCGTCAAGCCCGGTGATGAGGTATTCAAAGGCGCGGAGCTGTTCCAGGTCCGAAGCGAGGGTGAGCAGGAGGCGCCCGAAGAGCCGGACGGCGGCAGCGACGATGCCGAGACAGCAGACTCGGATGGCGGGGACGAGGCATCGGGAGGCGACCCGTCGACCCCGGCCAAGCCGAAGTATCATTCGGTGATCGCTGCGGAAGACGGCACGGTGGGTGATTTCTCCGTCGAGCAGGGTGACACCGTCTCTGCCGACACCCAGGTGACCGAGCTGCTGAAGAAGACCTTCACCGCCAAGGCGCCGATCAAGGCGACCGACCTCTACCGAGTGCAGGAGCTTCCGGATACCGCGAACATCGCAATCGACGAGGGCCCGAAGCCCTTCGACTGCACGGGTCTCAGACTTGACCAGGGACCGGGTACGGCCTCGGGATCGTCGTCGACGAGTGAGGATGAGTCCGAGGACCCAGGGGCTGAAGGCGCAGGTGACGACGGTTCTGCCGCCGAAGGCTCGGAGGGAGGTTCCGGAGACGCTCCGCAGCTGATCTGTGCCATCCCCGACGATGTCACCGTCTACAACAGCCTCGATCTCACTATGACCATCGATGCGGGAGAGGCGAAGGACGTCATCGTCGTTCCGGTGACCGCGGTGCGCGGACTCACCGAGAAGGGATCAGTCTGGGTGACCGGAGACGGTGGTAAGTCCGACGAGCGTGAGGTCGAGATCGGCCTCAACGACGGGTCCATGGTCGAAGTGAAGTCGGGCCTGGAGGAAGGTGAGGAGATCGATGAATTCGTTCCCGGCACCGAACCCGAAGACGAGAGTTCCGAGGGCGGCATGGATGACGAGTTCGGCGAGGGAGAGGACTGGTGAGCCGCCCGGAGCCGACGGCGGCAGAGACTCTGCTCTCGCTGCGACATGTGTCGCGTTCGGTGCCGATCGCTGACGATCAGCTGCTCACGATCCTTGCCGATATCGACCTCGAGGTGGGGGTGGGGGAGCACATCGGCATCGTCGGTCGCTCCGGCACCGGCAAATCGACGCTGCTCAACATCCTCGGACTCCTCGACGCGCCGACGACCGGGGACATGGAGTTCGCAGGTGAACCCGTGCAGAAGATCTCCCGGAACAGGGCCGCAGCGATCAGAGGACGGGACATCGGATTCGTCTTCCAGCAGTTCAACCTCCTGCCCGGACGCACCGCGGTCGAAAACGTCGAAGCCCCGCTGATGTACGCCACCGGACGGGAGTTCCGCAATCGGCGGAGATCGGCCGAAGCCATGCTCGAGCGCCTCGGCCTCGGCGACCGGATCGAGGCGAAGCCGAACCGTCTCTCCGGAGGTGAGCAGCAGAGAGTCGCGATCGCACGCGCGCTGGTGCGTGAGCCGAAGCTCGTGCTCGCCGACGAGCCGACGGGCGCCCTTGACGTTGAGACGGGGCGTCAGGTCATGGAGATCCTCGACGGCATCACCAAGGACTCGGGTGCCGCGCTCATCACGATCACCCATGATCTCGGGGTGGCGAACATGGCCACCCGACAGTTCTCGCTCAGTCAGGGGTGTCTCCATCCGGTCCTCGACGGGGCCACCGCCGAGGCGCTGGCGGGTGAGAGCCGATGATCACAGGATTCGCCGCATCGATCGTCGAAGCCTGGCAGGAACTGAGGGTGCACAAGGTGCGCGTGCTGATGTCCCTGATCGGCGTCGGCGTGGCAGTGTGTGCACTGACCCTCGTCGTCGGGTTCGGGAACATGATGCAGAAGGGGCTCGCCGACTCGTACGAGCAGCAGGGTGGTCGAGCCGCGACCTACACCCTGAGCCTCAATCCGACCGAGTCCGAGATGGGCGAATCCGAGGTCGAGAAGGTCCGGTCAGCACTCGACGAGACCGCCGACCGTTTCGGAATCAGCCACATCTCCGCCTACGGTCAGGCCGAAACCACGGTGCCGGGACCGGCTGGCACCGTCAGCGCCTCGATGTACATCGTCGACCCGGATTTCGACGTCATGCGCCGACTCTCCGTCGATCACGGCAGGTGGTTCACCGCCGGTGACGCTGCGAACCTGTCGCCGGCCGTCGTCGCCGATGAGACTTTCCTCAGCGAATACGGCATCGACCCGACTTCCCTGCCGGCCACGATCGAGCTGTCCGGTTCCCCGAAGAAGACGGCCACGGTCATCGGTTCGGTGCCCTCCTCCGAATTCCAGGAGTACGGGGAGATCTACGTCCTCAACGGGCAGGAGAAGCAGTTCGCCGCAGACGCCTACGCCGTCACCGAATTCGAGATGTGGGTGCCGCCCGAGGTCGGTGAGGAGCTGAGCAAACAGGTGACGAGTGATCTCAGACGGCAGCTGCCCGGCTTCGACGTCAGTGCGGACAGAACCGATTTCGCCTCGGACATCGATGAAACACTGGGTCCGGTGAAGAACGTGCTGTTGGTCATCAGCATCCTCATTCTCTTCATGGGTATGCTCGGCCTGCTCAACATCTCTCTTGTGACGATCCAACAGCGGATCAGGGAGATCGGCATCCGCAGATCCTTCGGGGCGACGAGTCGGCGCATCTTCTTCTCCGTGATGATGGAGAGCGTCGTCGCGACGACCATCGCAGGCGCTGTCGGCGTTCTCATCGCCGTGCTCGTGCTCAAGGCGCCGCTCGTCTCTGAGTTCATGTTCGACGGTGCGAGCACTCCGCAGGTCCCGATCTCTGCCGCGATCGTGGGCATGCTCGTCTCGGTCGGAGCCGGAGCGCTGGCAGGATCGGTGCCTGCTGTCGTCGCCACTCGGGTGCGGATCATCGACGCGATCCGAGCCTGAGGAGTGCCAGAGCGCCCGTTCCGAAGGCCAGGCACAGCCCGACCTGAACGAGGCATGCCACGGCGAAGGCATTGTCATAGCCGAGGCTGAGCGTGAAGACATGGAAGAGCGCTCCGAGCAGTGCCACGCCCACGGCGATGCCTGCCTGCTGCATCGTTGCGATGAGACCGCCGCTCAGCCCGGCCACTCGGTCGGGGACCGCTCCGACCACGGTGCCGACAAGAGGACCGAACTGGAGAGCCTGAGCCGCGCCGAGGACGACTCCCGGAAGCTGGAACCACAGATTCCATTCTGTGGCTGGGGCCGTCGCCGACGCCCAAGCCACCCCGAGAAGGCTGATCGCCTGCAGGGTCGTGCCGAGGACCATCGTGCCGGGCCCGCCGAGTCGACCGACGGCCCGGGGGACGAGGAGAGAGATGATGAGGAAAGCTGCGGCGAAGAGGCCGAGCGTGAGTCCGGAGACGGCGGCGGGGTCACCATGGCCGGTCTGCGATGTGAGCGCGAAGTTGTAGAGGAACGTGCCGAAGCCGGCGAAGAACACGAAGGCCATGAGCATCCCGATCCATGCGGCAGGGATGCGAACCACCTGCGGCGGAATGAGGGGGTCACGTCCGGCCGCCTCGGCGCGGTTCTGCCAGAGTGCGAACGCGGTGAGAGCTGCAGCGCAGGCTGCCAAGAGGGTTGCGGGCAGCGGAAGCCAGCCGGTGACCGGTCCCAGCGCCAGTCCGATGACGAGGCACATCATGCCCACGCCGAGGAGGATCGCGCCGGGGGCGTCGAGGGGTGCCGGGTCGGTGCTGCGTGATTCGGTCAGACGCAGGGAACCGAGATAGGCGGCTGCGGCGGCGATCGCGCAGCTGAGGAACGCCGCCCGCCACCCCCAGGTCTGGCCGAAGAGGGAGATGAGTCCGCCACCGAGGACCTGACCACCGACGGTGCCGACTCCGGAGAATGCGCCGAAGAGGCTGATCGCCTTCAACCGTGCGGCCCCGGACAGCGAATGCTGGAAGCTCGCGAGGATCTGCGGCATCATCACCGCCGCTGCCGAACCCTGGGTTGCGCGAGCCACGAGCAGGAAGAGCGGATCGGGTGCCAGTCCGACGGCGATTGAGGTGATGACGAGCGCGCCCGTGCCGATCATGAACAGGCGGCGACGCCCGAAGCGGTCCCCGATGCGACCGCAGAGGATGAGGCCGGAGGCAAAGGCGGCGGAGAACAGACCGACGATGAGTGCCGAGGTCGCATCACTCGCACCGATGTCGGCCTGCACCGCTGGGATCGCGACGTTCGAGACGGAGAACATGAACGTCGCGAGGAACGCACCGAGGTGGAGCGGCCAGAGGACGGGGGCAGGATGGCCTGCGGTGGGGGCGGGCTCGACGTCGGGTGCGTGACCGGGAGCAGCCTCGGCGAGGGCCGAGGTCGGAACCGCCTCGGCGAGGGCCGAGGTCGGAACCGCCTCGGCGGAGGTCGATGATGTCTGCGTGTGGGAATCTCTCATGGATCCAGTCTGCGATGGGCCTCGGGGGAGTGGGAGGGCGTGCTGATGGTGTTGGTCGCACCACCAGGCTGAGAGCGGTGACAGGGTGGAACGGGGTGAGCGTCGGACGGACAATGGAGGCATGGCACAAGTGAGAACCGAGGAGCTAGGACGATTCCTGCGTTCGCGACGCAACCGAGTGCGGCCCTGCGAGGTCGGTCTTGCGGCCGCCACCCGGCGGAGGGTGCCGGGACTGCGGCGCGAAGAGGTCGCTGTGCTCGCGAACATCGGCACCAGTTGGTACACCTGGCTTGAGCAGGGGCGCGAGGTCCACCCCTCGGAGTCGGTGCTCGAATCCATCGCCGAGGCGCTCCTGCTCGACCGTGAGGAGCGTGCCCATCTCTTCCTGCTGGGCGGATATCCGGATCGAGTCGCGAACCCGGGGGACTCGGCGGTGGGAGAGCAGATGCGCACCTTGCTCGACGAACTGCTGCCGCTGCCGGCGATGGTCACTGATCCGCGGTATACGATCCTCGCCTTCAACTCCGTCGAACGGTATCTCGCCTCCGACCTCGAAGCACTCGCTCCGGCCGACCGCAACTGCGCGATCCAGTCCTTCGAGAGCCCGGAATGGGCGCGGACCTTCCACTCCGACGACGGCCATCGGGCGCAGGTCGTGGCGAAGCTGCGTGCCTCGTACGCGGAGTCGATCGACGATCCCGAGTGGTCGCCGCTGCTGTCGCGGCTGCGCAGGAATCCGGAATTCTGCCGCCTGTGGGATTCGGGAACGGTCGGTCGATCTGTCGGGCGGGTCAAGACCATTGAGAACCCGTATGTGGGCACGCTCAAGCTGACGATGACGACGCTCATCGCGCAGGAGAACCAGAGGCTGACGCTCTCGGTCTATCAGCCGGTGGACACGGTGACGCGGTCCCGATTGGAGACGCTGCACGGCTGGATCAATGACGGCAGCATCGAACGCAGACGGGAGGACGGGGCGCAGCCGTCGGCAGAACGGCATCTCCGCGCCGTCGCGGAATGAACCGTGTGCCGTCGGGTGACGAGGTCGCGTGTTCACCTGCGGGAAGTGGGATGCTTCACACTCGGCCACCGCGATTTCGCATTGTCGTCATGACTCGGATAAGCTGATTCGCGGAGGATTCGCCTAGTGGCCTATGGCGCTCGCCTGGAACGCGGGTTGGGTTAACGCCCTCAGGGGTTCGAATCCCCTATCCTCCGCCACGGAAGTCCCGGTCTCGCAGTTGCTGCGGGCCGGGACTTCGTCGATTCACCGGCGGCGGACCTCCATGCCGGTCGCGGGAGGCTCGTATTCGGACATCCCACACCGATTGTGACAGTTCGCACCATTCGTGCCACCTGCTACCGGTGCTTTCGCATCCCTCGTCGGTCCTGGTCCAACGCACCGGTGCAACGAGGTGGTGTGCCGCCAAGGGTGAGGGGTGCGGAGCTGGGTGCAGCGGAGCGCAGCTGCCGGAAGGCAAATCGCATGACGGTTCGTGGCGGAATGCGTCATTGTGACGGCATGCGTCGGCCTGCGAAGTCTGCCCGCCGAGTGTGGTCTGCGTCTCAGTAGTCTGGCACGGCACACCCGCACACACGATATTGCACACCTGCACACATCACGAGCGACTGAAGGGAACTGGCCCGATGACGTCGCAGCAACCGGTCCGGCGCGGAAGATCGCGCAGCGCACGCCCCGCGGACACGGTGCTCATGCCAGTTTCGATGGGAAGGGACACACAATGACGAATCTCCACGCCAACCCGATCTATACCGGTGAACCCGAAGACCTGAAGTTCGCCTACTGGGTGCCCAACGTCTCCGGCGGCCTGGTCGTGTCGAACATCGAACAGCGCACCGACTGGGGCTACGACTACAACGTCAAGCTCGCACAGACCGCCGAGGCAGTCGGCTACGAATACGCACTCAGCCAGGTCCGCTACCTCTCCAGCTACGGCGCGGCCCAGCAGCACGAATCGACCTCCACGTCACTCGCGCTCGCCCTTGCCACTGAGAAGCTCAAGGTCATCGCCGCCATTCATCCGGGCATCTGGGAACCGGCCGTGCTCGCGAAGTTCATCCTCACCGCCGACCAGTTCACGAAGGGCCGGGCCGCCATCAACGTCGTCTCCGGCTGGTTCAAGGACGAATACACCCGCCTCGGCCTGCCGTGGCTCGAACACGGCGAACGGTACCGCCGGTCCGCCGAGTTCATGGATGTCGTCCGCAAGCTCTTCACCGAGGAGAACGTCGAGTACCGCGGCAATTTCTACACCGTCGACGACTTCACCCTCCGCCCCGGCCCCTACCCAGTCGAGGGCCGCCCCCACCCGGAGATCTTCCAAGGCGGAAACTCCTCGGCCGCTCGCATCAACGGCGGCAAGCACGCCGACTGGTACTTCTCCAACGGCAAGGACTTCGACGGCTTCCGCGAACAGTACGACGACGTCACCGAGGTGGCCCGAGCGCACAATCGGAAGGTCCGTTTCGGGCTCAACGGGTTCGCCATCGTCCGCGACACCGAGGCCGAAGCCCGCGAACAGCTGCGTGAGATCATCGCCAAAGCCGATGAAAGCGCGGTCGAAGGATTCCGCAAGTCCGTCCAGCAGGCCGGAGCCTCGACTCACGATAAGAAGGGCATGTGGGCGGATTCGAGCTTCGAAGACCTCGTCCAGTACAACGACGGCTTCCGCACCCAGCTCATCGGCACTCCCGAACAGGTCGCCGACCGCATCATCGAGTACAAGAAGATCGGCGTCGACCTCATCCTCACCGGCTTCCTGCACTTCCAGGAGGAACTCGAAGCGTTCGGCAAAACCGTCATCCCGATCGTTCGCGAGAAGGAAGCCGAACTCGTCAACAGGGGACTGCTCACCCCTGCCGGAGTCTGACCCTGGAGGCGAGTTTCCCTCAGGCCACGCTGAATGACGCGGACTTGAGCTTCAGCTTGGTCCGCAGCTGATCGCCGGTGAGGCTCGCGGTCTTCCCCTTCACCGAGGTGGCTTTCACCGTCTTCACCAGACCTGAGCCGGTCTTCGCCACCGTCACAGACCGGACGTCTGCCAGCCCGAACGCCCGTGCCATGTCGGCCTGCTTGGCCGTCACCGACCACGAGGCGTTCGGGTTCTGCGCAGAGGCATACTTCGACGGAGAGTCATCGACCGAGACTAGGTACGGCACGGCCGACCCCCACACCTCGGCAGCCGAATGCGTCTTCGAGCCTGCCGACGACGAGTAGACAGCATCGATGAGCCCGCCCTTGTAGGTGATGACGCGCGCCGACTTCACCGTCGACCCGCTCGTGCTCTGTGTCGCGGCCACGGCCTTGCGCCATGGACCGGAATCGCCTGCATTCTCATGAGTCCACCCGAGGAAACGCTGCGAGGCCACCTCGTCATAGACGTTGCACCCGCAGGCAGGCTTCACCGCACCGAGATTGCGGTAGGCATAGGTGCGCGAAGCGATGGCCTGAGAGCGCAGGGCTTCGGACTGCCACGATGCCGGCATCTCGGCGATGCCCGGCAGATATTCCTTGTTGAGACCCACCACGTTGATGACGTTGAGCGAGCTCTTCAGCTGACCGATCTCGAGCCGTCCGTGCCGGTAGGTGCCGGTCGCCCCGTTCTGGGCACCGCTGACCGACACCGTCGTCGCCGACGAACTCTTCCAATATCGGGTGCCCTGCCATTCGAGGGTGAGCTTCGATCCCGAATAGCTCTTCGACCCGATGATCGCCTTGACCGAACCGGACGAGGTCCGTTCGATCGTGACCTTCGAGGCCGATTCGATGGTCTTCGACCCGACCTTGACCCGCAGACGGCCGGACCGCGGAGAGACCGTCACGGACTTCTTCCCGGTCAGCAGCTGCACCCTGAGACTGGCGTCGGCGTCCTTCGACATCGTCGTGACCTTGGCCCCGGTGTAGTAGTGCTGCAAGATCTGCGTCGACGACTTTCCGGCTGCCGCCATTCCGCGCGCTCCGTACTGGCTCATCCCGACTCCATGGCCGAACCCCGACCCCTTGATCGTGAACGACGACGGCGCCTTCGTCAGCGTCACTTTCGCCCCGGACTTCGCCGTCCACACGATCATGCCTTTCTGGAACTTCTGCCGGGTCTCGGACCCGGACCGGTACTCGTTGCTCGTCGGATAGCCGAGCGGACCGCGTTCCCACCCGGACTTCTTCCACGCCGTGCGGATCGCACCCAGAGTCGCATGGGCACCGGTGGCCTTCGTCCAATGGATGCTGCCGTGCTTGAACGACTGATAGCAGCCCTTCTGGATCAGCGTGCACCGCTGCGGGCCGACCGCTGGGCCGAGCTTGCCGGAATTCCCGCCGAGCGATCTGTGCATCGTCCCGATCGCGCTCGAGGTCGAATAGGCGGCATGTGCCGGAGGCGGTGTGGAGCAGAGAAGGAGAAGGAACCCGATGAGCAGTGACGCGAGGGCAGGAGTCGTCGCCTTGACGAACGGGGAAGCTGGCATGAGTAGATCATAAGCGCGGCTGTCAAGACCCCGGGTGACGAACAGACGAACTCCCCGAAACGATCGTTCCGGGGAGTTCCTCGCCGAGGCGGTCCGACCTCGGCGAAAGAGGCATCGTTCCTGCTCAGCTCAGCTTGTCAGCGATCGCCTGGTTGAAGGCGTCGAGGTCGCCGGGGTTGCGGGAGGTGATGAGGTTGCCGTCGACGACCACCTCGGTGTCGGTCCAGTCGGCGCCGGCGTTGATGAGGTCTGTCTTCGTCGCGATGAAGGACGTCAGCTTCCGTCCCTTGGCCACTCCCGCCTCGGCGAGGATCCACGGGGCATGGCAGATGGCCGCGACAGGTTTGTCGGCAGCGAAGAACGCTTTGACGAGGTTGACGGCGTCCTCGTCCAGACGCAGAGCGTCGGCGTTGAGGGTGCCGCCGGGCAGGACGAGGGCGTCGAAGTCATCGACCGAGGCTTCGGCGACGGGAACGTCGACGTCGAAGGTCTCGGCGTGCTCCCAATCGCCTTCCATCGCCTGCAGTGTTCCCTCGGACGGGGAGACGATGACGGTCGTCGCCCCGGCCTCGTCGAGTGCCGCGCGGGGACTGGTGAGTTCGATCTGCTCGACGCCGCGGGTGAGGAGGAATGCGACCTTCTTATCGGTGATGGCCATGATGGTGCTCCTTTTCTCTGTGTTCTGGAAATGCTGTCTGTCGTGAAATCTGTCTGTCGTGGGAATTGAGCCGCCGCGGAACTTGGGCCGGCGCCTCAGGTCAGATGGGCTCGCTGCTCGTCGGTCAGCGGCTTCGCGGGGAAGCGCAGCAGCACCTTGCCTGCCGGGTGGGCGGTGAGCAGATGCCGGTAGGCGTCGTGGACCTCTTCGGCGTCGAAGACCCGGGCGATCGGGATGTGGATATGGCCGTAGGCGATGGCCTGGCCCAGCCAGACCATGTCATCACGGCGGGCCCTGGCTTCGCCGTCGATGCTCACCCCGTACTTCTCCGCGACCGTGGGGCCCGCACCGATCGAGACGATGCGGTCGGCTGGGACGCCGAGGTCGATCATGCCGGTGATCTCGTCCTCACCCTGCGTCGAGTACGCGGCCTGGATCCCGTCGGTGGCGAGTTCACTGACTCGGTCCCATAGGCCCTCACCATAGGTGACGGGTTCGATCCCGAGGCTTTCCAAGAGAGCATGATTGCCCTGGCTGGCGCTGCCGATGACCCTCGCCCCGAGGTTGCGGGCGAGCTGGGCGACGATGATGCCGACGCCGCCGGAGGCCCCGGAGACGAAGAGAGTGTCGCCTTCGCTGAGGCGCAGGGCGCGGATTCCGGCGACGGCGGTGCGCCCTGCGACGTAGAGACCTCCGGCGGTGTCGACGCCGAGTCCGCGCGGGATCCTGTCGAGCCTGTCGGCAGGATCGGTGATGAGAAGCTGTTCGGTCTGCGCCTGCTTCGGCAGCCCGCCGTAGACGAGGTCTCCGGGCGTGAAGTCCGTAACGCGTTCGCCGACCGAGGCGACGACGCCGGAGAAGTCCACGCCGTTGCCGGAGGCAGTTTCGACGGAACCGAAGCGACCGCCCTGGAGCATCTTCCAATCCAGGGGATTGAGCCCGGCATAGAGGACGGTGACGAGGACCTGGCCCTCGCCGACCTCGGGGACGGCCACCTCGGCGAGGTGAAGCTGATCGATGTCTCCGTTGGAGGTGTACTGGACGCGTCTGGTCATGCTCTGCTCCTCATCGGTGGGCGAATCAGTCCGACTGACGAATCGGTTGAGGGCCCGACCTGTTCCGTGGCCCACATCAGCGACAACACCACAGGAAGCCGACTTGTTCCACGACACGAATGACCGCACTCCCCGGGCCGCAGCGGGCCAGGGGAGTGCAGTTGGGGATGCGCGGAATTCGTCAGGCGAATCGCGGCTGCTCGAGGGGAGCGGATCAGGGTGGCCGCGTCGATGAGGCGACCGGGCATTGTCGGCTCAGATGTTCGGGAACTCGAGGCTGTAGCCGATGCCGGACTGCGACGCCGAGGTGATCTTCACAGTGCCGTAGTGATTCTTGCCGGCAGCGGTGACGGTGCAGTTCTGTGAGCCGCTGTGGGAGAAGATCCGCAGGTCGGAGTAGCAGTCGACGTTGTCGACCGTGGTGCCCTGCTTGGCGTAGGCGTTCTTGATGTCCGCCTCGAGAACGTCGGCGGGGATCTTGCCGTTGCCGTCGGCGTCGAGTTCGACTCCGTCTTCGCCGATCCGCGGACCCTGGTAGCCGTTGTCGGTCGTGCCGCTCGACGACGATGATCCGCTCGAGGTGGAGTCGCTCGAGGACGACGATCCGGTGGACGACGAGCCGTTCGAGGTGGAGGAGCCACTCGCCGAGGAGGCGCTGGACGAATCCGTGGATCCGCCGCTGCCGGTGGTGCCGTTGTCCGTCGTGCCGTTATCGGTCGTTCCGGTCGAACCCGAACCGGTGGAGTCCGAGGCGGAGCCCGAATCCGATACCGGTTCTTCGGCGGTCGTCTCGGTGCTCTCGGTCTGCTGGTCCTGCTGACCGTCCTGCTCCTGGCCCTGTTCCTGGCCCTGGCTTTCTGGGCCGAAGGTGATGTTCATATCGCAGGCCGAGAGTGTCAGGGTCGCGGCGAGAGCTCCGGCAACGGTGATGGTCTTGAGAAGTGTCTGTGCCTTCATGGTCTGCTCCTGGTCTCGTGTGCAAAAAGCTGTCGGTGTTTCGTACAAGACAAGCCTCTCAGCGCGGAGCCGTGACCTGGGCCGATTCGTGTTCGGATCCGGTGACGCATGTTCCAGGACGGACACATCGGCCTATTCTGGGACTGTGTTCGATGACCGGAGCCGAAGAGATTCGAGAAAACTTCGCCGGCGATGTCGAGAACACTCGTCCGGCTGCGTCCCAGACATGTCAGCGAGCACAACCCGTGCGAGCGACACGAGACAAGGAGACCATCATGGCCAAGTACCTCATGCTCAAGCACTATCGGATGTCGGAGCAGTATATGGATTACACCTCGATGGACCAGTGGCGTCCCGACGAAGTCGACGCGCATGTGGCGTACATGAACGCCTTCGCCGACAGACTCAAGGACTCCGGTGAATTCGTCGACTCCCAGGCACTCTCGCCCGAGGGCACCTTCGTCCGATCCGGCGGACCGGGCAAGCCTCCGGTCACCGACGGTCCCTTCCCCGAGACGAAGGACCTCATCGCCGGGTGGATGGTCATCGACGTCGAGAACTACGACCGAGCTCTCGAACTCGCCGGTGAGTTGTCCGCCGCACCGGGCAAGGGCGGAGAGCCGATCAACGAATGGCTCGAACTGCGTCCCTTCCTCGACCACGCACCCAGCGTGGACGAATGATCAGGGACGCGAACGGAGTCCGCGATGATCGATCCGGATCCCCTCGCCGAGGCGGAGCTGCGTGAGCTCGTCCCCGCCGTGATCGGCATCCTCGTCAGTCGTGGAGCAGACTTCGCGACTGCCGAGGATGCCGTTCAGGACGCGCTCATCGAAGCCCTGCGATCGTGGCCGGCCGACCTGCCCCGTGACCGGCGGGGCTGGCTCGTGACGGTGGCGTGGCGGAAGTTCCTCGACATCGTGCGATCTGAAGGATCGCGGATGAAACGCGAGGAACGGGTCATGGCCGCCACGCTCGCCGAGCCCGGAACCTCGGCCGAACCCGGGACGGACGGCGTCCCGAACGTCGATGACACCCTCGACCTCTACTTCCTCTGCGCGCATCCCGACCTCAGCCCCGCCTCGGCGGTGGCCCTGACTCTGAGGGCGGTCGGCGGACTGACGACGAAGCAGATCGCCGCAGCCTATATGGTGCCCGAGCCGACGATGGCTCAACGCATCAGCCGCGCCAAATCCACGATCGCAGGCTCCCGACTCAACCGACCCGGCGACCTGTCCTCGGTGCTCACCACCCTCTACCTCGTGTTCAACGAAGGGCACTCGGGCGAGGTCGACCTCGTCGCCGAGGCGATCCGACTGACCCGCACGCTTACGTCGATGATCGACTCCGCCGAGGTGGACGGACTGCTCGCCCTCATGCTCCTCCACCACGCCCGCCGCGATGCCCGCTTCGGCGTCGACGGTCGCCTCGTCGCGCTGGCCGATCAGGACCGCACCCTGTGGGATCGACGACTCATCGTCGAGGGCATCGAAATCCTGCAGGCAGCCCTTGGTCGGGATGAACTCGGCCAATATCAGGCACAGGCTGCCATCGCGGCACTCCACGCCGATGCGCAGACGGTCGAGGACACCGACTGGGTGCAGATCGTTCAGTGGTATGACGAACTGCTGGCCCTGCGAGATACCCCGATCGTGCGACTCAACCGTGCCGTGGCCGTCGGGGAAGCCGACGGCCCAGGGGCGGGCCTGGCCGAACTGCGGGGACTGGACGAGAGCCTGCCGCGCTACTTCGCCGTCGAAGCGCACCTGCGCGAACGCGCAGGGGAGTCACAGCGGGCCGCCGAACTCTACGCACGGGCCGCCGAACGGGCCGGCAGCCTCGCCGAACGCGATCATCTCAACCGGCAGGCGGCACGCCTTCGGTCGGGGCAGGGCCACCGGCCGTGACCGAGACGACGGTGATCACGGTCTCGCTCGGCCGCCTCGGCGAGCGAGGTTGATCACTCCTGTCGGCAGAAGACATTCGTCCGCACCGATGGCGGACTACGATCGAAGGGAGCGCTCAGCTCACCACCCCATGTCAGCGATCCCGTCACCGGGGTCCGTTCCCGATGTCGAAAGAGGCCGAACCCGTTTGAGCCACCTGCAGGAGTTCTTCCGCATCCCACCGGGCGAACGCGACCACATTCCCGCGTTCCGCATCGCCCTGGGAGTCGCCATCCCGCTTCTCGTGCTGCTCGGAATCGACCGCCTCGACCTTGCCGTCTATGCCGCCTTCGGCGCCTTCACCGGCATCTACGCACGCTTCGAATCCCCACGATCGCGGACCAGACGACAGTCGATCGCAGCCGCCGTCCTCGTCGTCTGCGTGGGCATCGGCGCCCTGCTCAGCAGCCTCGGAGCTTCGGTCTGGGTGCTCGTCGTCATCACCTCGCTCGTGTCCGGTGCGGGTGCGGCCATCGCCTTGCGCTTCCGGCTCAAACCCGGCGGGTCGATCTTCTTCATCTTCGCCACGGGAGCCGTCGGATCCATTCCGGGCGGCGCATCGGTGCCGGTGGCAATGGGTGTGGCGGCCGCCTCGGCGCTGGTGTGCATCGGTCTCGGAGCGCTCGCCCACTATGCCGGCGAACGCATGCCTCCGGAGAAGGAGACCTATGTGCGGGTCGGGCTGTCGCCGGTGGGCAAGGCTGATCTGGCAGCCCACGCCGCCCGATTCACGATCGCCCCGTTCATCGCCGGAGTTCTCGGCACCCTGCTCATCGATGTGCTCCCGCTGCTGTCCCACAGCTATTGGGCGATGGTCGCAGCGGTCGCACCGATCACTCCACCCGGTCGTTCGGCCCGTCTCAAGCGCGGCGTCCACCGGGTGGTCGGAACCCTGCTGGGCGTGATCGTCACAGCGTTCCTGCTGTCGTTCCCCACCGAGGCGTGGCAGCTGGTGGTGTGGGTGATCCTGCTGCAGTTCCTCGCCGAGATCTTCGTGCTGCGCAACTATTCGGTGGCTCTGCTCTTCATCACCCCGTTGGCACTGCTCATGACCCAGATCGGCAGCCCCCACCCGGTTCCGGAGCTGTTGGCCTCGCGTGCCATCGAAACCGTCATCGGCGCCGTCGTCGGCATGGTCGTCGTCATCGTCGGCTTCAGCAGTGCGAAGAGGACGCGCGCTGAAATCGATGCCTCCCCGCATGCCCATGATGATGACTGACCTGGTCCTCGGCTGCCAGAACTTCTGCCACGCCGCCTGTGCGTCGGATATCATCGGCTCACCTCAACTCATCCGCACTGCCCTGACGCTGAACCGAACCGGGAGCACATGATGACCACCAGCACCGAGGTGCTCGCCACCCTGGCCTCGCTCGAGGACGAGAAGATCCGCGCCGTCAACGCCCGCCACGGCGACGACCACGCGGTCAACCTGACGAAGCTGCGCGCCGTGGCGAAGGACCTGAAGAAGAACGATGAACTCGCCTCCGAACTGTGGGACTCCGGTGACACTGCGGCCCGCCTCGTCGCGATCCTCATCATGCGTCCGAAGGCCTGGAGCGAAGCACAGCTCGATGAGATGCTGCGTGACTCCCGTGTCCCGAAGGTCCACGGTTGGCTGGTCAGCTATATCGTCAAGAAATCGCCCCACGCCGAGGCGCTGCGCCGGTCGTGGATGGACGATCCGGATCCCGTGGTCGCCTCCGCCGGGTGGGCGCTGACGAGCGAACGGGTGAACCGGAAACCCGAAGGCCTCGACCTGACCGGTCTGCTCGATGTGATCGAGGCCGAGATGTCCGATGCCCCCGAACGTCTGCAGTGGGCGATGAACGAGACGTTGTCCTATATCGGCATCGAGAACCCGGACCTGCGGAAACGTGCCATCGACATCGGTGAGCGCCTCGGCGTGCTCCGCGACTACCCGACCTCGCCCGGCTGCACCTCGCCCTTCGCCCCGACCTGGATCACGGAGATGGTGGCTCGGAAGTCAGCGGATTGATTCGGCGGGCACCTGCCCCGCGAGACCGGACGCCGCTGATTCTTCGTCCGGTGAGCTGATCGTCAGCCAATTCGCGCTCAGGGCGGTGAGGAAGTCGGCGGCGTCGAAGGCCTCGCCCGGCGCCAGAGCCCCTGTGCCGGTGAACCGACCGTCGATGAGGCGGATGGCGGCTTCGACCACGAGTGGGGCGGTGACCTGGTAGATGTCGCGGCCGGACGCTCGCAGTTCGCGTCGGTGACCGGCTCGGTCGAGCCGGACATCGACGGTGAAGTTCTGGGCGGAACGACCGAAGTCATCCACCGCCTGTGGGGCACCGGTCTCCGAATCGGAGATATCGGCCAGCGCGGTCTCTGAGAGGAGATTGTCGATCCGGCGGGCCCGCAGATGCCGGTTCATGGTGATCATCTCGCTGAATGGCTGCTCGCGAACAGTCTGCTCACCGATCGGTGCCGGGAAGGCCCACTGGTGGCGACTGGGCTGTGGGGAGACGGGAACGAGCATCGATTCGGACACCCTCAGTCGAGTGGCTGTGTTGCGTCGGCCTGTGATCCGAGTCCCCGGGGTCGGCCACCACCGGTCGAGGCCGATGGCGACTGTCACCGAGTCGATCTCCTCCCATTCCCTGGCAGCGGCGGTGACGAGGAGGTCCGCCAGTCCGCCGTAGAAGGACATGGCCGGCACCACTGCCGTGCTCATCGGTGTCCGATTCGATCCGAATGTCTCGAAGAGTGCCTGCACGGACCCCTGTTCGGCGGAGACATCGAGGTAGTGGGCCCCGGCGCGGGCGGCTGCTGCGGCCAATGGCTCTGCGGTGTCGAGGAATGGGCCGGCGGCGTTGATGACTGCGGCGGTTCCGGCGACTGCGGCATCGAGATCTGTTGTGACGGCGACGTCCGCGACGCGGATCTCCGTTCCCGGAAGATTCTGGGCCATGGCGGTGAGGGCGGCTTCTCTACGACCGGAGAGGATCGGTCGCAGTCCGCGCCGAAGCGCCTCGGCGACGATGAAACGACCGGTATGTCCGTAGGCTCCGTAGACGAGCACTGCTGAGTTCTTCTGCATGGTTCAAGCTCATCACTGCGCGGCTGCGGGCACCAGGAGACGATGGGACACTCTGCGTACAATTTCAGACATGCATACCGTCGGGCTGGCCCTGCACCGAGATTCCATGCTCTATGAGACTGCGATCGCCGCCGAGGTCTTCGGCACCGATCGCTCTGATTTCACGCCGCAGGGTGATTGGTACGACCTCATCGTGTGCACCCCCACCGGCGATAGCGCAAACTGGCTTCCGCAGGGTCGCAGAGGCGATTTTGCCGATCTGCTCGACGTGGATTCGATCGTCGTGCCCTCGACCACCGTCCTTGACGGAGAACCGGATCCGCAGCTTCTCGAGGTGCTGCGGACCGCCGCCGCCGACGGCATCAGGATCTCCAGCCTGTGCACCGGATCCTTCGTCCTCGCTGCGGCGGGGCTGCTCGATGGGCGTCCGGCGACCACGCATTGGATGCACGCGGCCGAACTCTCCCGACTGCATCCGAGAGTCGATGTCCGCGACAATGTCCTCTACGTCGATGACGGGACGATTCTCACCTCCGCGGGAAAGACCGCCGCTCTCGACCTGTGTCTGCATCTGGTTCGCCTCGACTTCGGAGTCGCGGCAGCCAATGCGCTCGCCCGCACGCTCGTGGTGGCCTCGCATCGACCAGGTGGTCAGAAGCAGTTCGTCATCGCCCCGGCCGATCCTGCGCTCGATGACTGTCTCGGTGCCGCACTCGATTGGGCCAAGGCGCACCTCGACGAGCCGCTCACTGTCGACGACCTTGCCAGTCGGGCCGCCGTAAGCAGCCGACAGCTCGCGCGCCGAATGCTTTCTTCGGTGGGGGTGACCCCGCTCAGATGGCTTCACAACCAGCAGATCCTCCGTGCGCAGGATCTGCTCGAGCGCACCGATGCTGCCGTCGAGATCATCGCCGCCCGCTGCGGGATGGGCAGCGCAGCCACCCTGCGACGTCACTTCCGGAACGAACTGGGCATCAGCCCCACTGCCTACCGGAATGCATTCCACAGCCCCGAGGAGAGACCGCTCGGGGCCTGAGGTGCCCCTGCGGTCGGTGGGCTCAGAGCCCGGCCGGGTGGCTGGTGTGGAAGTCTGTGACCTGCTGGAAGGCATGACCGGCGGCCAGCACCAAGGGTTCGGTGAAGTCACCGCCGACGAACTGTGCTGCCAGGGGAGTGCCCCGGTCGGTGAACCCTGCGGGCAGAGTGATCGACGGCATTCCGCAGTTGTCGATCGGTGCCGTCGGTACGGTCACCGCGGCGAACAGCTTCTGGTCGGAACCCAGGTTCGCCATCTGCGCGATCGTCGGTGAGCCGACGCCGATTCCCGGCAGCAGGAGCAGATCGATATCGGCCATGAGAGTGCGCATACGGCCGGTGAAGTCTCTCCGCGATTCGAGCAGCCGGTGGTAGTCGACGGCGGAGAGTCCGCGCCCGATCTCGATGAGACCGGACAGGTCGCGACCGTATTCGTCCGCCCGGGCCGGATACGTCTCCGAATGGACACCGGCGGTCTCGACCCCGCACAGAGCCGTCCATTCCTTGGCCGCGGCCTCAAAACCGGGAGCCTCGACCGCGAGCACCCGCCAGCCCAGGTCGGTCACCGTCTCGATGGTGTCCTCGAGCATCTCATTCGTCGCAGCGTCGAAGTGCTCTTCGGCCAGCTTGCGGTCGAAACCGACGACCGGGGCTCCGTCGACGCGCAACCTCTGCAAGTAGTCCGGTACCGGTTCGAGCGACGAGGTGGGATCGGCCGGATCGTGGCCGGCGATGGCCCGCAGCACGATCGCGGCATCACGGGAGCTGCGGGTCATCGGCCCGATGTGATCGAGGCTGGGAGCGAGTGCGAAGATGCCGTGGCGGGAGACTCGGCCCCAGGTCGGTTTGAGTCCCGTGACGCCATTGGCCGAGGACGGAAGGCGGATCGATCCGCCGGTGTCCGAGCCGAGCGAGGCGAAGCAGAGCCCGGCCGCAGTGGCCACACCGGACCCTGAGGAGGAGACTCCCGACCAGGTGCCGGCATCCCACGGGTTGACCGGGGTCGGCAGGTCGGGATGGTGACCGGTGAACGCCCCCTCGGTCAGACGCAGTTTGCCGAGGATGACGGCTCCGGCGGTTCGCAGTCGGGCGACGACGGTGGCATCGAAATCTGGGCGGAAGTCCGCATGGATCGTGGTGCCCGCACCGGTCGGTGCGTCGTGGGTGTTCGCAAGATCCTTCACCGCCACGGGGACTCCGTGCAGATCGCCGAGCCAGTTTCCGCGGTCCAGGAGGGAATCGGCGCGGTCGGCCTCAGCGAGGGCCGATTCGGCCATGACTGTGGCGAAGGCCTGCAGTCGGGGCTCGAGGCTGTCGATGCGTTCGAGCATCGCTTCGGTGACCTCACGCGAGGACAGCTGCCTGGTTCGGATGAGTGTCGAGACTTCGTGGAGCTCGAGGAACGGGATCTCGGTGCTCGTCGGTGTGGTCATCATGCCTCCCTGCATCGGTTTCCATCACCCTAGTCGATCTTCTCACCAGGGTGAACAGTCATCTACGGGGCTATGCTCCGGCCAGTTCCCGCAGTGATTGGATGTGTGCCTCGAGACGTCTGCTCCCGTCTTTGCTGATCGAGACCCAGGTGCGCGGGCGTTTGCCCACGTACCCCTTCTTCACCTCGATCATTCCGGCCTTCTCGAGTGCGGTGATGTGCCGGGAGAGCACGGAATCGGAGACACCGAGGCTGTCGCGCAGCAGTTTGAACTCGGCCTTGTCCCGGTTCTTCAGGCTCGAGACGATGCCGAGCCTCGTGGGGTTGTTCAGCTCCGGTTCGAGCCGGGTCAGCGAGTCGCCGAGGTGGGGGATCGTCTCGTCTTCGGTGTGCGCGTCCTCTGGTTCGGTCGCGGAGTTCTGTTTCGCAGTCATCGTCGGTCCCTCCTCAGCGGCGCAGGGCCAGCAGGGAGAAGACCGGGGCGGCGACCCACAGCAGTCCTGCGGCGATGAACGGGATCGGACCGCCGGCGGCGAACGAATCGGCCATGACGCCGGCGACGAAGGCGACGATGATGACGCCCAGCCATGACAGCAGCAGAGCCGTGGAGCGGCGGCTCCAGGACAGGGCCTTGACGAGGTAGACGATCAGTGCCGGGACGAGCCAGCTCAGTCCGGCTCCGGCGACGACGAGCTGGGTGGTGTTGTCGTCGATGATGCCGATGGCCATGAGACCGACGGAGAGTCCTGTGGAAAGGACGAAGAGCAGAGTGACCAGCGGCCACGCATCTCCACCGCGGGCCCGGGACTGGTTCGCTTCGACCTGGCTGAGAAGATCTGCCGCCTGCTGCGGGGTGGGGTTCGTGTTCATGTCGGTTCCTCTGATTGGGGTTGCTCTGTGGAAGTAATTCCACAGTACCAATTACTTTCCATAGTGGAAAGTACTTTCACCAAAATTACTACCTGACGGCGGCCCAGCTACCTCGCGCGAGGTAGCTGGGCCGCCGTCAGGTAGCAATTAAGGGGTGGAGACTGCGACTGTGGCGGCCAGCTCCGTGGCCCGCTCCAAATGCTCCTCGGTGACTTCGCCGGTGAAGATGAGGGGGTCGAAGGCGAGCTTCCAACCTAGGCCGGTCGTGATCTGCTTCATCGCGGTTTCGGCACCGGTCGTGTCGTAGCCGCCGTGGATCCAGTAGGAGAACGGCCTGCCGGCGGTCGGCTCGCGCACCGCGTCATAGGTGGTGTCGAAGAAGTGCTTGAGGGCACCGGAGATATAGCCGAAGTTCGCGGTCGTGCCGAGCACATAGGCATCCGCGGCGAGCACATCAGCAACACTTGCCTCCAGCGCCGGGCGGATGGTGACGTCGATGTCGCCGAGCTCGAGCATACGCAACCCGGACTCGGCCGCCTCGGCGATCCGTACCGTCGCAGCGGACGGGGAATGATGAACGAGCAGAACGTTGACCATGGCCCCACCCTAGCCCCGGCCGGTGCCCTCCGTCAGCTGCCCTGTCTACAGTGGAGCCATGGCAGTCATCTTCGACCCCCTGCGCGGACGCGTGCGTCCGGAAGCCAGCCACCCCGATGCCGCGATCATCGACGTGCTCACGAGGACCTATTCCGGCGCGGACTGGGCGGTGCTCACCGGGGCGGGAATGAGCACGGATTCAGGCGTGCCCGACTACCGTGGACCGGATTCCCCGCCGCGGAAGCCGATGACGATCCAGACCTTCCTCTCCCACCCCGATCAGCGAGCCAGGTACTGGGCACGGTCATGGATGGGCTGGCCGCGGATGCGCGGCACCCAACCGAACCAAGCTCACCTCGCCCTGGCCGAGCTGTCCGTGGCCGGGATCATCACCCAGAACGTCGATGGACTCCATCAGGCCGCCGCCGAGGCGGTCGCCGCCGACCGCGGGAACGACGCCGGAGCCCCGGCGCCGAGTCCCGTCATCGACCTCCACGGCAGCCTCGACCGAGTGATCTGCCTGAGCAACGGACACCTGTTCGACCGCGACTGGGTACAGCGGAGACTGAGCGAACTCAACCCGGACTTCGCCGAGGAGGTCGGCATCGACCCCATCGACGTCGAAACCGCACCCGACGGCGACGTCGAACTCGAGGACACCGCCGGATTCGCAGTCCTCGACTGCCCCGAATGCGGTGGACTGCTCAAGCCCGATGTCGTCTATTTTGGCGATTCCGTCCCGGCCGCCAGGGTCCAGGCAGCCAATCGGATCGCCGACGAGGCTGCCGGACTCGTGGTGCTCGGGTCCTCGCTGGCAGTGCTGTCGGGACTGCGGTTCGTCCGGACCGCAGCGAAGGAAAGCAAACCCGTCGTCATCGTCACCGACGGGCCGACCCGCGGAGACGAATTCGCCGACTTCCGGTCGATCTCCCGCGTCGCCGACTTCGTCACCGCGTGGGCAAGCCGGTGAGGAGATCAGGCGGCGATTCGGCCAGGCATCCAGGGGAGTCCAAGCCGGGAATGGAAGACTGAGAGTCATGAGAGACAATCTGGCTCGCGCCGAACGACTGCGCCTTGTCGACACAGCCCGCCGTGCCGGGGACGACGCACCCACCCTGTGTGAAGGGTGGACGGTCAGGGACCTTGCCACCCACCTCGTCATCCGCGAACGTCATCCCCGCGCTGCCGCGGGCATCTTCATGCCGAAGTTCTCCGACCGCCTGCAGGCGAAGGAAGACGAGTACGCCGAGATGCCGTTCAGCCGGCTGCTCGGACTCGTCGCCGCACCGCCGAAGTGGACCCCGGGCGCCCTGCCGGGAGTGGAGACGGTGATGAACACGACCGAGTTCCTCGTCCACCACGAAGACATCCGCCGCGCCGCGATCGAATGGATTCCGCGTCGGCTGTCGAAGGCGGAGACCGCGACCGTGTGGGCACAGACGAAGGTGGCCCTCCTGCCCTACGCGGCGAAGGCGAAGGGGCCCGTGACGATCGAAGCCCCGGGCTTCGGTACCCGCACAGCAGGGAAGAAGGGCAGCGGTGAGGCCACGACGATCACCGGGGCACCTCTCGAGCTGCTTCTCTATCTCATGGGACGGGTTGACCACGCACTCGTCGACGTGCGCTGAACTTCGGGAAAACCCTATCCAGGTCGGGGGATTGGTCCCTGTCGGCGTCCGGTGACGTCTTCCTAGGCTGGTATCAACAGCCGATACCAAGGAGACCAGCACCATGAACGCAGCACCCACCCCGACTCCCGATCAGTTCGACCAGACCTCCGCGGGACAGTACCCACACCCGTCCGCCGGGCAGTACGAAGCACCGCAGAGTTACCCGACGCAGTACCGCAATGGCCAGCGTGCCGAGGAGGATCCGGGCAAGGTGCTCGGCATCGTCTCGCTCGTGGCGACCCTGTCGACCTTCCTCGGATTCAACTTCATCGGACCCGTCGTCGGCATCATCACCGGTCACATGGCGCGCAAGCGCTCACAGGAAGCAGGTTTCGGAGACAACGAGATGGGCAAATGGGGCTTCATCTTGGGCCTCGTCTTCCTCGGTCTCCTTGTCCTCGGATGGGCACTCGGAATCTCCTTCGGCATCGTCGGCGGCCTGGCCAGCCTCATGGCCGGCTGACCGCGACAAGAAGGCAACACCGACAGAGAAACCGCAGAGGGCCGACCCTTGTGGGTCGGCCCTCTGCCGATTTGAGAAGCCCGTGTCAGACGAATTCAGTATCCGACCCAGGCCCCGCGTTCCTGGTCGAGGACCCGCGGGTGCAGCAGCGTCGAGGCTTCGACCTTGCCCACAGCCGCGCGATCACGGTCCGGTGGGAACGTCGTCGAGGCGGCGAGCACCTCGGCGGTGGCGAATTTCAATCCGTCCGGAGCATCATCGGCCACGGTCACCTCGGGGCCCTCCCCGTCGAGATCGGCGAGGAGATATCCCCAATCACCGAAGCTGGGGACATCGACGTGATACGGAGTCGTCGACAGTCCCGCCTCGGCGACGGCCTCTCCGATGCCCCAAAAGGCCTCTGGGGCGAAATAGGGGGAGCCGGCCTGGACGACGAGGCGCGCCTCCGGGGACATCACCTGGCGGATGAGCCCGTAGAACTCGATGCTGTAGAGCTTCGAAGTCGCCACATCATCGGGGTCGGGAAGATCGGCGATGACCGCGTCATAGGCCGAACGCTTCGCCTCGCGCAGCCACGTGAAGGCATCGGCGGCGATCGCTCTCACCCGCGGATCGTCGAGCGAGTCGTCGTTGAACGCGGTGAAGTGCTCCGAGGTCTTCGCCAGTTCGAGGACCGCGGGGTCGAGGTCGACGAGAGTGACTGACTCGACGTCGGGATACTTGAGGATCTCGCGCACGGCCAATCCATCGCCGCCGCCGAGGACGAGGACGTTGCGCCGCGGACCGTTCAGCAGCGGATGGACGAGGCTTTCGTGATAGCGGTACTCATCGGCCGAGGCGAACTGCAGATCCCCGTTGAGGAACAGCCGCGTATCACCGGTCCTCTTCGCCTCGGTGAGCACGATCTCCTGGTAGTCCGACCGCTGCGAATACACGATCGGATCCCGGTAGAGACGCTGCCGGGTGGTGACTTCGATGTCGTCGGTATACACCCACACCACGGTGAGCCCGCCGAGGATGAGCACAAGCAGAGCTGCCAACATGAGTTGGGCGGCGCGGCTGAGTTCGGAGCGGAAGAGCCAGAGGACGATGAGGATGCCCACCAGTGCGTTCGTCATCCCCACGGCCAGCGCACCGCGCGGCAGACCGAGCAGCGGCAGCAGGAGGAACGGGAAGGCGAGCCCGCCGATGAGTCCGCCCACATAGTCGGCGGCGAAGAGGTCGGCCACTGCGCTCGAGGCCTTCTGCGCGCGGATGCGTTGGACGAGCTCCATGAGCAGCGGGATCTCCGCGCCGATGAGCGCGCCGATGACGAACGCGAGGGCCACCATGGCCACCGTGTAGACGTCGGCGAACGCGAAGGCGAGGTAGAGCAGGATGACGGAGAGCCCGCCGATGATGCCCAGGGCCGCCTCGATGAGGGCGAAGGAGACCGCGGCGAACCCGGTCAGCCGCTTGGTCGCCAGCGAGCCCACACCCATGGCGAAGACCATGACGGCCAGGACGATGGAGGCCTGGACGATGGTGTCGCCGAGCAGATAGGACCCCAAGGCCACGAGCGCGAGCTCGTAGACCATTCCGCAGCTCGCGCAGATGAACACGGCGAGCAGGACGAAGAATCGGGCCGGCCCCGGACGCATCGGGAGGGTGATCGGTCGGGCCGCCTCGGTGGTGGTGCCGGAGCCGTCGTCAGCGGTGCTCAAAGGAGGGCTGCGGCCATGATGCCCGCGATGCCCAGGTGGGCGGTGGCGTTGACCCAGACCTCGGGGTGCATCTGTGGGGAGTTGATGATGTCGCCTGTCTTGCCCGGGGTGAGCAGGCCGATGAGCACGAAACTCACTCCCATGAGGATGATGCCGAGGATGCCGAAGACGAGAGTGGACAGGATGCCCGCGGCCAGGTCATCTGAGCTGGCGCGGATGGCTGCGATGACGATGATCGCGACCCCGGCCAGGTCGGAGGCGACGAGGACCGCGGCATTGCGCGACTTCTGCTCCCACAGGATGACGTGGAGCTTGCCCGGGGTGAGCAGGTCGACGACGAAGTAGCCGATGACCATGAGGAGGAGTCCGCAGCCCGCATAGGAGAGGACGACTCCGGTCTCGTAGATGAGGTAATTCAGGAGCATGTCTGCCTTTCGCTGTGCCTGATCGTGCCTATTTTCCGGTGCCCGGTCCGCCGCCGCGGAAGCCTGAGCCGTCGCCGTAGTTCGATCCGCCGCCGGTGAAGAACGGGAGGAAGAAGAAGCCGCCGCCTCCGGAGCGGGATGCATCGCAGCCGACGTAGTCATAGCTGCTGCCGTTCTTGACGTAGTCGCCCTCGCCGGGGTTCGAGACGTATTGGCCGTTGCTGAGGTCGTAGTCGCCGCAGTTCGCCGACGACCCGGACGAACCGCAGCCTCGGAACATATTGCCGATGACGATGAGGATGACGACGAAGAAGATGATCGTTCCGCAGCCGATGCGGCGCGGCTTCCGCCCCGATCCGCCGCCGGGCCGCTGCGGTCCGCTGGGACGCTGGGGGCCGGATGGACCGGAGTTTTCGCGGTCGAAATCGAAAGAGCCGCCGCCCATCGAGACGTTCGGTCCCTGGCTCATGTCGACCTCCTCAATTCGGAGCTGCTGTGCACGATCTCTCCATGCTGCGGGTAGCAGTGCCACGACAGCCAGGCGATCCGTTCGGGACCTGCTGCGGTCAGCGACAGTGCCGTCAGTGCGCCGGGCTGTCCGGGGAACGCGACCGAGAGGTGGTCGTCTGCGGTGAGGGCACGGTCGGCACCGGCGGCGAGCACCTCGGCGGCGGCCGTCGGGAAGTCCCCGGACACGTGGGTGCGGGTCGCGGTGAATCGGTGTTCGGTGAAACCGGCCCACCGACCGTGGCGGATGTGTTCGCGGTCCCACCGCGGTCGTGTCTGCGACGAATCGTCCCCATCCTCGCCGAGGCAGGCGAAGGTCTCGATGAACGCATCGGTGGGCCCGGCGCTCAGGATCGCCTGGTGGGAGGAGCCGATGACGGTCAGTGTCAGGGTGAGGTGCGGTGCCTCCTCGGCGGGGGTGGACTCTGTGTCAGTGGGTGCGGCTGCTGTGGGCACATCGATGCGGTGGGCAGCCAACGGGGCGATCCGGTCGTGGTCGAGGCTCAGCCGCAGCGCCTCGGCACTGGTGTCGGTGAAGGGGACGTCGAGCGGGCGGGGGAGGGTGAGCATCAGCTGCCGGAGTAGATGGTGAAGGAGCCGGTCGGGATGGTCTCTCCCGTGCTCACTTCCCAGCGTCCGTGGTCGAAGCGTTCGAAGGCGAGCAGGCGGCCGTCGCCGGATTCGTAGTCGACATAGTCGACCCCGCCCTTCTCATTCAGTCCCGTGGTGCCTTCGGACCGGTAGGAGGCGGTGCCGTGCTCGACGAGGTCGTAGTCGGTGCCGTCGATGGTGATGGTCCGGGCCTTCGGTTCGATGTCGAGGTCGGGGCGGTCGCGCCAGCGGGCGATCTGCACGTCGGGGTCGCGTTCGACGCTCAGCCACATGCGGGTCGCCGAGGCGTCGGCCTGGAAGAAGTGCTCGGCCCAGTCGTAGCCGCCTTCGGAGATGCGCAGGGTGCCGCGGACGAAGAACTTCTCGTTGCCGAATTCGAGGAGGTCCCCGGCCTTGATGGTCTCGGGATCACCGCCGGTGTTCTGGTCGGCGGCGAAGGGATCGCGCGGGGCGGGCGGCTGTTGTGTCTGCTCCTGCTTGCGGGCCTTGTTGGCACGTGTTCGGATGACGAGCACGGTCACGAGAACGACGATGATGAAGACGAGGACGGCGATGAGGAGTTCTGTGGGCACGGCGGTCTGCTTCGGTTCGATGGCCGGACGGGTCACCGCCCACTCTAGTCGACCGGAATGTCACGCGCGGCTGTGATCGGACTTCTTCTCCAGAGCGGTCATCGTGTCGGCGATGAAGAACCCGAGGTCGCGGTTGAGTGCGAGCATCGGTTCGTTGTCCGTCGCCGTGTACGTCTGCACCCATTTCGCCGAGGCGGTCGCCGCGACCGCGGGCAGCTGACGCAGGTTCGCGACCTTGAGGGCCCGACCGATCCCGCGGCCTCGATAGGCTCGGTCGACGAGCGTGTCCTCCTGGATGACGATCTGCGGATCATGGGACGAGACCATGATCTCCGTGTAGCCGACGGCGAGTTCGCCCACGTGCGCCATCGAGCTGACCAAGGTCCAGCCCTGCTCTTCCATCCGCTCCTCATGGCTGCGGATCGCTGCAGTGCTGGCATGGGTGGCGGAGCGGGTGAGGAAACCGACGGGCACGTCCTCATCCATCTGCACACGCAGTTGGGTCCAGGATTCCAACACCTCCTCGGGGCAGGCTCCGATCCATGAGGTGACCGAGAAGTCCGGGTCCTCCCTGATCACCGGCACAACCGTCGACGCCCCCGAATCCTTGTACCGATTCGCATCGGCGTCCAGGTAGGCGGGCAGGTCGAGCAGCAGCCGGTGCTCTTCGTTGCCGATGCTCATCCCGTGCGCCTGCGCGAAGGCGACCCCGGCCGGGCAGTAGGTTTCGGTCTGCACGATCTCCGAGGAATCGTCACCATCATCGAGGAACTGTGCGGCCGCCTCGGCGAGAGCAGTGCCGAAACCCTGCCGACGGTGAGCCGAGAGGACACCGAGTTCGATATCGGTCGGAGTTTCGGGGGAGAGACTGATCTCGACGCCGCCGATGATCTCCTCGCCGAGGCGGCCTGCCAGGGCGATGTCCTGTCCTCCCGGGCGCGGGTGGGCGAATTGGGTCAGCGTCGTCTCGGCGCTGCGCCACCAGGCGGCGGTGCGGCCCTCGGTGTAAGCGGTGCGCATGACGTCGTTCCACGTCAGCAGCGCAGATTCATCGTCGGCGGCGATGCGCGTGATCTGAATCTCAGTCATAGTGAAAGTCGATCACGGCAGGTGCCGGTTTTCAAGGACGCCGCGGTTCGGGGTCCTCGGGACGGTCAGGGTCGTCGGTGCTGTTCGTCCCCTCGGGGTCGAACTGGTCCGCAGCGGATCCGCGGTCGGACGTGTCGGTGGGGGCCGCCTCGGCGTGGGGATCATGTTTGGGCAGGCGGGAGCCGATATGAGAACCGGGAGTGTTCATCACCCGGTACACGAGGAAGGCACCGACGCTGAAGACGACGATGATGCACAGGGTGAGGAAGATGACAGCATCGAGTCCGGGCTCCATTATTTCGCCATTCGCCGACGGTCGAAGTAGTTCGCGAAGCGGGCCTTGAACGAGCCCATGCCGATCGATCCGCCCACGCGCACGAGAGGCCGGCGGCCGGTCGGAACGGCGTCGACCACGGATTTCACGCTGCCCCAGGTCTTCGAGAGCTGGTCGACGTTGACGGCCCAATCGGCGGGGACGACGACGGTGACGGCGCCCATTCCGGCGACGATCTCGACCTCGATGACCTCGAGATCGGTCTCGACCTCGAGGAAGTTCAGTTCGATGTTCGACATCGAGGGTTCGCAGCGGATATACGGCGGGACCGCCCACCTGGCACGGCGGACCTCGGATTCCCAACCGGCCTTGATGACGAGCGGATCGAAGCGGTCGTGGCCAGTGACCGCCATCGCGCGGCCGGCGGCGGGAGTGATCGCCGAGGTGGGGCGGAAGCGATCGGAGGGCAACTCAGTTGTGAGGTCGGCGAGCACCGCGTCGAGGTCGATGGGGAACTTTGCGGATTGGACCTTCTCCATCCGTTCGTCGAGCTCGTCGACCGTGATTCGACCGTCTCCGGCGGCTTCGCGCAGGATCTCGATCGCCTCGTCGCGTTCCTTGTGGCCGATGCGGAAGGTCTTTGCGGGGTCGTTCTCGTCGGGGGAGGGGGTGGCTGAGCTCATGATCTCTATCGTGCCTGATCGGGAAGTCGGCGACAACGGCGGGGAGTCCGGGGCCGTGTCTCGTGTCAGCCGTTGGCATTAGGCTAGGGGACGTGTCCACCGCACTGTACAGAAGATACCGCCCAGAGACCTTCGACGAGGTCATCGGTCAAGAGCATGTGACCGATCCGCTGAAGGCCGCCATCGAACGCGGCCGCATCAACCATGCCTATCTGTTCTCCGGCCCGCGCGGGTGCGGCAAGACCACTTCGGCGCGGATCCTGGCCCGGTGCCTCAACTGCGAGCAGGGGCCGACCCCGGTGCCGTGCGGGGAATGCCCGAGCTGTCGGGATCTGGCCAACGGCGGACCCGGTTCGCTCGATGTCGTCGAGATCGACGCGGCCAGCCACAACGGCGTCGATGATGCCCGTGACCTGCGTGAACGTGCCGTCTATGCGCCTGCGCGCGATCGATACAAGGTGTTCATCCTCGACGAGGCTCACATGGTCACCTCGCAGGGCTTCAACGCTTTGCTCAAGATCGTCGAAGAGCCGCCGCCGCATATCAAGTTCATCTTCGCCACGACCGAACCCGAGAAGGTCATCGGCACGATCCGGTCGCGGACCCACCACTATCCGTTCCGACTGGTGCCGCCGGAGGCCCTGGGCAACTACCTCGAGGAGCTGTGCGCTCGTGAGGGTGTGCAGGTGGCCAAGGGCGTGCTGCCGCTGGTCGTGCGGGCCGGAGGGGGATCGGTGCGTGACACGCTGTCGGTCCTCGACCAGCTCATCGCTGGGGCCGGGCTCGATGGAGTCGACTACGGTCGAGCCGTCGCGCTGCTCGGATATACTCCTGATTCGCTGTTGTCCGACATCGTCGATGCGTTCTCCGCCGGCGACGGTGCCGGGGTGTACCGCGCGGTGGAGCGGGTCATCGAATCCGGTCAGGATCCGAGACGCTTCGTCGAAGATCTGCTCGAGCGCTTCCGGGATCTCATCGTCATCAACGCCGCCCCCGAGGCGGCCCATGCCTTCCTGCCCGAAGTGCCGCCGGACCGCCTGGAGAGGCTGACCCTGCAGGCCAATGGTTTCGGACAAGGCGAACTCTCCCGCGCCGCAGACCTGCTCAACGTGGGACTGACGGAGATGTCGGGTGCCACCTCGCCGAGGCTGCAGCTCGAACTCATCTGTGCCCGCATTCTGCTGCCCGGTTCCGGCCGCAGCCGGGATGCTGTGCTCAGTCGTATGGAGCGGATGGAACGTCGCATCGGCATGTCGGCCACCGGTGTGGCAGCGAACGTGCCGCCGCCGCAGGCAGTCCCGGATCAGGGTGCGGCGCAAGCCCCTGTGCAGGGGCAGGCACCTGCTGTCGATCAAGGACAGTCGGGCGGTCGACCGCCGGCAGGTGATGCGTCGCCTGGTGCGCCGGGCCGCGGGGCCGGAGCACCGGATGCGGATGCGACCGCCGGTCAGCTCCAGAGCGCGGCTCACGACGACTTCGACGACATCGCGGCCATGGCCGCGGCCGCCGAGTCGATGCTCAACGAACCGGTAGCGCAGCCAGCGCAGCAGCGTGAGCAGGGGCAGCAGCGTCAATCTGATCGGCAGGGGGCGCAAGGGCAGGCCGAGCAACAAGAACAGTCGGATCAGCAGGCTCAGTCGTCTCAGCACGATGGCCAGACCGAGCCGGAGCAGGCATCGCCGTCCGGACCTCAATCTCAGACCGCGCTCGCGGGTCCGCAGCAGCAGTCTGCTGAGGATCCCCGGAGCGCAGCTGACGGCCAGCCGGCGCAGGAACAGCAGCCATCTCCCGATTCGCCGCCCGAGCCTGCGGCCGAAGCGTCGGGCGCGCCGCAGAATGAGTCGCAATCTGTCCAGGACAACCAGCAGAGACAGGACTCTGCCGGTGCCTCCGCACACAGCTCTGCACCGGACTCCGCGCCGGCGAACCAGCCTCAGCGCCAGTCGGCTCCTGCGCCTGCGGCACCAGCCGGACCTGCCGATGGCTCACAACAGTCCGAGCAGGCAGCGGCACCGGAAGCGACCTCGGTGGCGGGATCCGGCGATATCGGCGGTGAGATCGAAGCGATCCGCCGCGCATGGCCGAGCATCCTCGCCTCGGTGGAGAAGCGCAGCCGACTGACACGAGCGATCATCGCGGCCAATGCAATCCCGCAGTCGTTCTCCGACGGGGTCGTCTACCTCGGCTTCAACAACGCCGGATCCGTGCAGGGATTCCAGCAGCGTGACCATGCGGCCAAACTCGCGGCGGCGATCAACGACGTTCTCGGCATCCAGGCTCGTATCGACGTCGGTGATGTCGGTCGGATCGGCGGAGGAACTGCCGGCGGAGGCAGCCAGGGCAAAGGATCCTCGGCTCCGCCCATGAATGACTCCGGCGGCAATCACGGACCGGCGCCGAGCCAGCGACGCCCGAGTCCGCAGGAAGTCGCCGCAGTCGTCGGTACTCGTGAAGTCGACAAACCACAGGTTGACCACGAGAAGTTCTGGGAACCCAGCGGCCCGACGCAGGGGCCCTGGTCCTCCGACGACGAGGAGGGGGAACAGCCGGGCCTTCCGACTGAACCCACACCTCAGGACAACCCCGGTGAACCGGCCGAAACCACCGAAGAGGGATCGGCCGATTCTGAGCCGGAATCCTCGGTCGCTCAGGTTCCCGCTGCGGACTCGGCCGACTCTGAAGGATCAGACTGGACTGCTCCTGAGCCGAGAGATCCTGACCACGATTCTTCCGAACCAGCGGTCCCGGACGTCGTTGTGCCCGACCTGTCCGACGACGACTTCTTCGGTGCGCCGACAGACACCGGAACCGAGTCGACCGACTCCGGTAACGCACCGACCAACGACTTCGGACGGTCTGACCACTCGCGCGAGCAGGAACCAGCTCCAGCAAGGTCGTCCGGCTTCGCCGACGATTCGCCGATGGAATATGTCGAACCGCGGTGGGAGGAACCGAATTGGAACGACGGTCCCTCCCCGATCGACCCCTCACCGGTCGATGCGGCATCGACAGGCACAGCCTCGAACGACGTCGACGAGACGAGCGCCGGCAGCGGAGCTGTCGACGTCGGCGCCGTCGTCGTTCCGCCGCCCGACGACGATCTCGACTATCCCGATCTCGGCGACACCACGAGCGACTTCGGAGGAGGTGCCTTCGACCAGTCGGCACCTGCCGTGCAGCCGCCGCCACCGACCCCTGGGGGAGAGGCGAAACCGTTCAAATCGCGCTTCGCCGCACTTGCCGAAAAGCACGGTGCCACCACCACTCCGCCTGCCGGACCCGGCTACGGATCTGCTCCGCAGGCCAGCCCGGCAGGCGGGACAGCGCCGGGGGCTGCCTCGGCGCCGGGATCGAACCCCTACCCGCAAGGGTCGGGATCGGACGAGGACGAGTATGATCCGGAAACGGACCTCGACGTCTCCGAAGCGCCGCAGATGGGCGTCGATGTGATCGCACGGGTCCTCGGCGGCGAAATCATTGACGAAAGAGAAGTATGAGCGCTGTATACGAAGGTGCCCTTCAGGACTTGGTCGAAGAGTTCGGCAAGCTTCCGGGCATCGGGCCGAAATCGGCCCAGCGTCTGGCGTTCCACATCCTGCAGACGGACTCGCAGGACGTCAATGCGCTGGCCCAGGCGCTCACCGACGTGAAGAAGCGAGTGCGGTTCTGCGAGATCTGCGGAAACGTCTCCGAGGAGGCCGAATGCACGGTCTGCCAGGACCCGCGCCGCGATCGGTCGATGATCTGCGTGGTCGAAGAGCCCAAGGACGTCGTCGCAATCGAACGGACCCGAGAATACCGGGGCCTCTACCACGTCCTCGGCGGAGCCATCGACCCGATGGCCGGAGTCGGGCCCGACAACCTGCGGATCAAAGAGCTCATGACGCGTCTGCAGGACGGTGAGGTCAAGGAGACCGTCATCGCCACCGACCCGAACCTCGAAGGCGAAGCCACCGCCACCTACCTCGTCCGCCTGCTCGGATCACTCGGCGTGACCGTCACCCGCCTGGCCTCGGGGCTGCCCGTCGGCGGCGACCTCGAATACGCCGACGAAGTCACCCTCGGTCGGGCATTCTCCGGTCGTCGCGAAATCGACTGACCGCCTCGGTTTCGCCCTCTTGACACCATATCGATAATCGTGAAACATATTGTTTATCGATATATCGACAAACGATAAATCATCGGATGCGGCGAAGGTCGGCGGAAAGCTCGTCTGCTGCTCGCCGGGACGGGAAGGCGTTGTCATGTCACCGACAGAGGAACAGAGGCCGGACGGCGAACCTCAGAAGCGCAAGGCGTTCGGAACAGGTTACGAACTATGGATCGGTTTAGCGGTCGGCTTCTACGTCATCTATGCCGTCACTGATCTCGTCACGCGAATGATCCGCTCCGAAGTGGCGGTGACGGTGGACTTCTCCGACGGCTCCGCCTCCTCGCTCGATGCCGGGAACGGAGCGGCATCCCTGTCCGGACTCACCGAGATCGTCGTTCCGACGGCCGACGTCTCGGCCGGGGCGGTCGTGCTGGTGACCATTGCCGAAGTCACTCTTATCCTCACCGTGTTGGCGGCCGCGATCTCCCTGGTGCCTGTCATCCGTGACATCGCGGCGGGAACACCCTTCACGCCCCGGGCATCCCGCGCCTTTGCGGCGTTCGAGTGGATCGTGGCGATCGGGTGGATTCTCCACTTCATCACCAAGGTTCCCGGCGGCAACTGGATCTCCGCCGATATCGGCATCGCTGATGAAGTGGGGCCGGGAATCACCGTCGTCCACGCGTTCTTCGTTCTCGGGGTCGTCGGCGGCGCCGAACTGCTGCGGCGGTGCTTCAGATCAGGACGCGAAGCTCAAGAAGAGCTCGAAGGGCTCGTGTGATGGTCGAGGAATTCGACTCCTCCCGGGTCATCTGCCACCTCGACAGTCTGCTGACCCGGCGAGACATGAGCCTGACCGAACTGTCCAAACGCGTCGGGGTTTCGCTCGCGAACCTCTCCGTGCTCAAGAACAACAGAGCGAAGGCCGTGCGCTACTCCACTCTCATCGCTCTGTGCGAGGTCCTCGACTGTCAGCCTGGTGACCTCTTCACCGTGGAGCGACGGTCGGACTGACCGTCAAGAGCAGCGCCCGTCGGCACGAAGCCGGCGGGCCGCCTCGGCGAGTGAATCCGGCGTTCCACGATGCCTCGTTTATAACGATTTCTGAGCAGGGGCTGAACGCCCGGTGACCAACCGCCGCCTCGCCTATGTGCACAGTCAACGCTCGGGTCTGCAGGGGCGGACGTTCGGCCCGGTCAGGCAGTGTCTGAATGACGGGCGAAGGTGAAGCGGAATGACGCACCTCATACAATGGTTCAGGTGCCGGGAGCCCGACACGGCTGAAATCCTGATCGATGCAGCACGAGACCTCCATGCTTGGAACCATGGAATCGATCGCCTGGCACGGAACTTATCAGCGATAAGGAAGATACTGCAGTGAGCATAGTCGTCCAGAAGTTCGGTGGGTCTTCGGTAGCCGATGCGGAATCGGTCAAGCGAGTGGCCAAACGAATTGTCGAGTACCGTCAAGCCGGTCACGAAGTAGTTGTCGTGGTGTCGGCCATGGGTGACAGTACCGATGATCTCATCGACTTGGCCCAACAGGTTTCCCCCATGCCCCCCGCCCGCGAACTCGATATGCTGCTGACCGCCGGTGAGCGCATCTCGATGGCGGTGCTGGCCATGGCGATCGCCAACCTCGGCTTCGAAGCCCAGTCCTTCACCGGCTCCCAGGCCGGAGTCATCACCGATGAGCAGTTCGGCAAGGCCCGAATCATCGACGTCACTCCCGGCCGCATCCGGTCATCCCTCGACGAGGGATACGTTGCCATCGTCGCAGGATTCCAGGGCGTCAGCCAGACTGCGAAGAACATCACCACACTCGGCCGCGGCGGCTCCGACACCACCGCTGTGGCACTGGCCGCGTCGCTCGACGCCGATGCGTGTGAGATCTACACCGACGTCGACGGCGTCTTCACCGCCGATCCGCGGATCGTGTCCACGGCGCGCAAGATCGATGAGATCGGCTACGAAGAGATGATGGAGATGGCCGCCTCGGGCGCCAAGGTCCTCATGCTCCGCTGCGTCGAATACGCCCGCCGTTACAACGTGCCGGTGCACGTGCGGTCCTCATTCTCTCGCAATCAAGGAACCTGGGTGACCGATTCACCCATCCCCGAAGCCTTCCGCCAGGGCCGGGGATCATCGACCCCGGCAGCGGAACCAGAAACGGAGTCCACCATGGAACAGGCAATCATCTCCGGCGTCGCCCACGACCGCTCGGAAGCCAAGGTCACGATCGTCGGTGTTCCCGATGTCCCCGGCAAGGCCGCTGAGATCTTCAAGACTCTGGCCAAGCAGGAAGCCAACATCGACATGATCGTCCAGAACATCTCCACCCGCGAGCCGGGGAAGACGGACATCTCATTCACCCTGCCCATGGACGACGGAGCCAAGGCGCTCGAGGCCCTCGACGGTGTGAAGGCAGAGATCGGCTTCGACCAGGTCCGCTATGACGACCAGATCGGCAAGCTCTCCGTCGTCGGCGCCGGAATGCGCTCCCACCCGGGCGTGACCGCGACCCTGTTCGAAGCGCTCAGCGAAGCCCAGGTCAATATCGACATGATCTCCACCTCGGAGATCCGCATCAGCGTCGTCACCCGAGCAGACCTGCTCGACGACGCGGTCCGTGCCGCTCATGCCGCCTACGGACTCGACAGTGAAGACAACGAAGCAGTGGTGTACGGAGGTACCGGACGATGAGCGTCAATATCGGAGTAGTCGGTGCGACCGGCCAGGTCGGCGGAGTCATGCTCGACCTGCTGGCCGACGATCCCGGGTTCGAGATCGGGTCCCTGAGGCTCTTCGCCTCGGCCCGTTCGGCCGGGAAGACGATCGACTTCAAAGGCCAGCCGATCACCGTCGAAGATGCCACCGAGGCGGATCCGAGCGGACTCGATATCGCCCTGTTCTCCGCCGGTGGGGCGACGTCGAAGGCACAGGCCGAGCGTTTCGCCGCCGCCGGTGCCATCGTCGTCGACAACTCCTCGGCGTGGCGTTCGGACCCGGAGGTTCCGCTTGTCGTCAGTGAGGTCAACCCGGATGCCCTTGATGAGCCGCCCAAGGGCATCATCGCGAACCCGAACTGCACGACCATGGCCGCCATGCCCGTGCTCAAGGCTCTCCATGACAAGGCCGGACTGAGCCGTCTCATCGTGGCCACCTACCAGGCAGTGTCCGGTTCGGGTCTGTCCGGGGTCGAGGAGCTCGCCGGTCAGCTCGAAGCCGGTCTGCCCGATGCGCGCAAGCTCACCACCGACGGAAACGCGGTGAGCCTGCCGGAGCCTGACAACTACGTCGAACCGATTGCGTTCAACGTCCTGCCGATGGCCGGATCGGTCGTCGACGACGGACAGAACGAAACCGATGAAGAGAAGAAGCTGCGCAACGAGAGCCGGAAGATCCTCGGCCTGCCCGACCTGCTGGTCGCCGGCACCTGCGTGCGCGTGCCAGTCTTCACCGGACACAGCCTGAGCATCCACGCCGAATTCGACTCCGACATCAGCCCCGAGCAGGCCACCGAAATCCTGTCGCAGGCACCCGGAGTCTCCCTCGACGAGGTCCCGACCCCGCTCAAGGCCGCAGGTCGGAACGACAGCTACGTCGGCCGCATCCGCGCCGACCAGTCGGCACCAGCAGGCAAGGGACTCGTCCTCTTCGTCTCCAACGACAACCTGCGCAAGGGCGCGGCACTGAACACCGTGCAGATCGCCGCCCTGCTGGCCAAGAAGCTCGAGGCGAAGGCCGCCTGAGCCGGCAAGGCAACGACAGTCAGGTGATGAACCGCCCGGAAGCACACGCTTTCGGGCGGTTCGTTGTTTCCCACAGTCGCACTCGACTGCCCGTCAGCGGCAGTCTCGTTCAAGGCCACGCTCGTTTATCCAGAGTTCCCGCACGCCGGTCGAACTTGTTCAAGCGCAACCGCAGATTGCACGCGGTACACGGAGCGAAAAGTGCGCTCCGCCTTGAACGAGCGGACCTCGGGTGACGGTATGGGTGCCAAGTGTCGAAAGTGGCCAGAACATATAAAAGCGTTGCTATATATAAATATTTATATTAGTGGCGGGCCTCTGATCTGAGTATCGTCGACGATGTTGCTTCATCCTCGATGCCTTAGAAAGGCTCCTCATGACCTCCTCGCGCATTCTTCTCACTTCCGCTGCCATCGCCTCCTCGGCGACGCTGGTCCTCAGCGGCTGCGGGGGACAGGCCTCCGAAGCCGACACCGGGGCACTGCGCGTGGTGACCTCGACCAACGTCTACGCCGACATCGTCTCCCAAGTCGCCGGCGATTTCGCCGAGGTGAGCCCGATCATCGATGATCCGAACCAGGATCCTCACTCCTACGAGGCGACCACGCAGGATCGACTCAAACTGTCGAAGGCCGACCTCGTGGTACAGAACGGCGGCGGCTACGACGCATTCATGACCGGAATGCTCGATGCCTCCGGTACTGACGTCGACATCATCGATACCGTTTCGATCTCGGGCCTGCCCGGCTCGGAAGGCCTCGGCAACGAGCCCCACGACCATGAACACGGTGAGGGCCATGACGACGAGGAAGCCCACGGCGGCGGGCACGCTCACGAAGACGAGGAGGCACATGATCATGAACATGCCGAAGAAGGCCACGATGAAGAGGGCCACGAAGGCCACGATCACGGATCATTCAACGAACACCTGTGGTACTCGGTCCCGACGATGACGAAGCTCGTCGACGAGGCGGCGACCCACCTCGGCGAGGCCCTGCCGGAACATCAGGGCGAGTTCGAGGAGAACGCGAAAGAGTACAAGGCGCAGCTGTCCGCCCTGCAGGACGATATCGATGCGGTGAAGAAGGAACACGGCGGCGAGAAGGTCGCTGCGACCGAACCGATTCCGCTGTGGCTGTTCGACGATATGGGGCTCGAGAACGTCACCTCGATGGAGTTCCTCGCCGCGGTCGAAGAGGGCAATGATGTGCCGCCGTTGGTGCTCAAGGCCGCGGAGAAGCAGATCTCCGATGGAGATGCCGTGCTGCTTGGATACAATACTCAAGCGGCGGGTCCGCAGGCAGAGGCCTTGAAGTCCACCGCTGAGGACTCCGACGTCCCGGTCGTCGACCTCGCCGAGACCATGCCTTCGGGAACGCACTACGCCGACTGGATGGGTGGTTACATCACCGAAATCTCAACCGCACTCGAAGGGCACAAGCACTGAACATGGCCAAGGAATCCGACGCTTCCGCACCGGCAATACGACGGGAGCCGGTGATTCGACTGCGCGACGCCGAACTGCGGTTCGGCCCGCGAGTACTCTGGCACGATCTCGACCTCGACGTCGCGCCTGGGGAGTTCCTCGCCGTGCTCGGCCCCAACGGCACGGGCAAGACCTCCCTGCTCAAGGTGCTGCTGGGACAGAATGCGCTGTCGGCCGGCACCGCTGAGGTCGGCGGTCGGGAAGTGCACAAGGGCAATCCCGCCATCGGCTACATTCCGCAGCAGCGCGGAATCGATCCGCACACTCCGATGCGCGGCCGCGATCTGGTGCGCATGGGCATCGACGGTCACCGGTGGGGGATGGGCCTGCTGTCCCGGGGACGAAAGAAGAAGGTCGAAGACCTCTTGGCCTCCGTCGGCGCCACCGACTATGCCGACGCCCCCGCCGGCACGGTCTCCGGCGGTGAGCTGCAGCGATTGCGAGTGGCCCAGGCCCTGGCCAACGATCCCACGGTGCTGCTCTGCGACGAACCGCTGCTGTCCCTCGATCTGCACCACCAGCAGGTGGTGGCCGCGCTGCTGCACGAACAGCGGGTCAAACGCGATGCCGCCGTCGTCTTCGTCACCCACGAGATCAACCCGATCCTGCCGTATGTCGACCGGGTGCTCTATATCGTCGGCGGGCATTTCCTCATCGGCACCCCCGCCGAGGTGATGACCACCGAATCGCTGTCCCGCCTCTACGGTGCTCCGGTCGAAGTGGTCCGCGTCGGCGGCCGCCTCGTCGTCGTCGGCGGTGAAGAGGAATGCGTCGACCACCACAACCTGCCCGATGACTCCTTCGACCTCGACGGGACGGTGGTGAACCGATGAGCATTCCTGAGATCTTTGCCAACCTCTTCACCTTCGAGGATTACGGCGAGCTCGTGGCGCTGCTGGCCAATTCTCTCATCGCCGCGGCGCTGCTCGGCGTTGTCGGAGGCCTCATCAGTGTCTTCGTCATGGCTCGGGACATCCCCTTCGCAGTCCACGGGGTCTCCGAGCTCTCCTTCGCCGGTGCTGCCTTCGCCCTACTCGTCGGCTTCGACGTCGTGACCGGGTCGATCGTCGGGTCCGTCGTCGCGGCTCTCATCATCGGCATCGGCGGGGCCAAGGATTCGGAGAAGAACGCGATCATCGGCGTCCTCATGCCCTTCGGCCTGGGACTGGCGATCCTCTTCCTCGCCCTCTACGACGGGCGAGCGGCGAGCAAGTTCGGGCTGCTCACCGGCCAGATCGTCGCGATCACACCCGGCCAGATCCTCACCCTCATCATCTGTGCGCTGGCCGTACTCGTGGTGTTGGCGATCGTCTGGCGTCCGCTCATGTTCTCCAGCCTCGACCCCGAGGTGGCACGGGCCAAAGGTGTGCCGGTCAGTGTGCTCACCATCGTCTTCATGCTCACCCTCGGACTCGCGGTGGCGCTGAGCGTGCAGGTCGTCGGTGTCCTCCTCGTCCTCGCTCTTCTCATCACCCCGGCCGCCGCAGCAACCCAGCTCTCGGCCTCGCCGGTGTGGGTTCCGGTGCTCAGCGTGATCTTCGCCGTGACCGCCTCGGTCGGTGGAATCCTCATTGCGCTCGGTTCACCGGTGGTCCCGATCAGCCCGTTCGTCACGACGATCTCGTTCCTCATCTACGTCGTCTGCCGTCTCGTCGGAGGTCGCCGGATGAAATCCCTGCACCGACGCCGCGCCCACCGCGCTGCAAGAGAACACAACACCCCCATCCCTACCCCCTAGTTGCTACCTGACGGCGGCCCAGCAACCTCGCGCGAGGTTGCTGGGCCGCCGTCAGGTAGTTCTGGGAGCGGATAGAGTTGGGGGAATGAAGAAGCGCGCTCTCCTCGCCGGTGCTCTTGCCGCCCCCACGGCCGCCGGAATCTGGGGTGCGGTCATCGAACCGCACCTCTTCGCCATCCGCCACCACACCCTGCCGATCCTGCCTGCCGGAGCCGAATCCATCCGGATCCTCCACGTCGCCGACCTGCACCTGGCGCCCTGGCAGAAGCACCGTGCCTCCTGGGTCAAAGCGCTCACCCGGCTCGAACCGGACGTCGTCGTCAACACCGGTGACAACCTCTCGGCCGATATCGTGCCCGACGTCCTCGACGTCTTCTCCGGTCTGCTCGACACACCCGGAGTCTTCGTCCTGGGGTCAAATGACTTCTTCTCGCCGCAGGCGAAGAATCCCGCGAAGTATCTGCGATCGCCGTCCCAGGTCAAACACCGAGTGAACCCCGATCTCGACGTTGGGGCCCTCGTCCGCGGATTCGAAGAACCGACATCCCCGTCGGACTCGTCGGCCGGTAGTCAGGGATGGCATTTCCTCGACAACACCGAGGCGACCCTGACGATCAAGGGCACCCGGATCCACTTCACCGGGCTCGGCGACGCCCATATCGACCGCGACCGGATCCGTTGGAGTGGGGGAGCACCCGGCAAGGGCGTGCTTGAGCATCCGCGGTTCGATTCCAAGGCCGGGCTCAAGGTGGGCGTGACACACGCCCCGTATTCGCGGACCTTGGAGGCGTTCGCCTCGGCGGGGGCGGACCTCATCATGGCCGGACACACTCACGGGGGACAGATCCGCGTGCCCTTCTGGGGTGCGCCGGTGACGAACTGCGACCTCGATCGGACACGCGCACGCGGAGTCTTTCCGTACCGGAAGAGCCTCGTCGCCATCTCCGCCGGTCTCGGATTCTCACCGTACTCACCAGTGCGTTTCGCCTGCCGACCTGAAGTCAGCGTCTTGGAACTCGTCGCAATGGCCTAACCTGTTCAGCGGTTTCTGAAGATTTGCACAAGGCAAATTCGTTAAACTGGCTACCATGGTGTCTCCTGAGTCAAACGCCCCACCCACAAAAATGGGCGCGTTCATGCAGTTCGTGGCCGTCAGCGCAGTGGCGGGAATCGTCGCTGCCGGTCTGGCCATTCCCGGAGTCGGTGTCGCAACAGCCAGTGCGAACAGCGCTGTCGAGATCTTCGATTCACTCCCCGCGACCTTGGAGATCAAGGACCTCGGTGAGAAGTCGACGATGCTTGCCTCCGACGGGTCCGAGCTTGCGGAGTTCTACTGGCAGAACCGCCAGGAGGTCCCGCTGGATAAGATCTCGAAGGATATGCAGAATGCGACGATCGCCGTCGAGGACTACCGGTACTTCGAACACGGCGGCGTCGACATCGAGGGCATTGCTCGTGCAGCGGTGCACAATATGGTGTCCTCGACGACTCAGGGCGGATCGACGCTGACCCAGCAGTACGTGAAGAACGTGCTGGCAGAGAACGCGCATGCCGAGGAAGACTCCGAAGGTGTGGCTGCGGCGAAGGAGTCCGAAGGCACCGCCGGCTATGCGCGTAAGCTCCGCGAAGCCAAACTCGCTGTCGCGGTTGAGAAGAAGTACGACAAGAAGGAAATCCTCAATCGCTACATGAACATCAACAACTATTCGGGTTCCCCGAACGTCTACGGTGTCGAAGCCGCCGCCTACCGGTACTGGGGCATCCACGCGAAAGATCTCAACATCCAGCAGTCGGCGATGCTCGCCGGAATCGTGCAGAACCCCTCGGCGTTCAACCCGCAGCGGTTCCCCGACCAGGTGCTCAAGCGTCGCAACACCGTGCTCGGGCAGATGCTCAAGTACGACCACATCACGCAGAAGGAGTACGACAAGGCGGTCAAGACCGACCTCGACCTCGACCTGCATGAGACTCCGAACGGCTGTTCGGCAGCCAAGAGCAAGGCAGAATTCTTCTGCAACTATGTTCAGAACGTCATTATGAATGATGACACCTTCGGCGACACGGCTGACGAACGCCTGGCCTTCCTCCAACGTGGCGGTCTGAAGATCAAGACCAGCCTCAATCCCGATATCCAGAAGATCGCGGACAAAGAGATCAAGAAGCGCGTCCCCGTCGGCGACCCCTCCGGCGCCGGTCACGCCCTGGTGACGATCGAACCTGGAACCGGTGAAGTCATCGCCATGGCCGAGAACCGCGAATACACCGCGGGAGAGGTCAAGAAGAAGGACAAGAACAAGAAGACCTCGATCAACTACACCGTCGACAAGAAGCACAACGGAGGCGGCGGCTTCCAGGTCGGTTCGACGTGGAAGCCTTTCGTCCTGACGGCATGGCTGAAGGAAGGAAAGAGCCTCAACACCACCGTCAATGCGACGAAGCGCAATTTCCCGGCCAGCTCCTGGAAGTACGAGGGCTGTCCGAATATGGGCGGAGACTGGGACCCGAACAACGCCGGCGACGGTGAAGGCAAGGGTTCGATGACCGCGCTGGAGGCCACGAAGAAGTCCGTCAACACGGGCTATGCGGCGATGGGCAACCAGCTGAACATGTGTGATGTCATGGACACCGCTATGGACCTCGGCATCCGCTATGGCAGCGGAGAGGCGCTCGACTTCAAGGACAAGTCCGGCTTCATCCAAGCCCTGTCACCGTCGTCGATTCTCGGTACGACGGAGACCACGCCGATCGCCATGGCCGCGGCGTTCGCCACCTTCGCGAACGAAGGCGAATTCTGCGGACCGAAGCCGATCATTGAGATCAAGGACCGCAAGGGCGAGAAGCTCGACCTGCCTGGCGAAGGCTGCAAGCGAGTGCTCGACAAGGAAGTGGCCAAGGGCGTCGCCTACGCGCTGACTCAGACGTTCAACGGCGGTACGACGAGCTCGCTGAAGATCGGAGTTCCGGCAGGCGCTAAGACCGGTACGACGAACTTCGAGGTCGGTCACACCTGGCTGCTCGGGTTCACCAAGACGCTGTCGACTGCGGTCTGGACCGGCGATCCGGGGGGCACTCGGGACTGGCGCACCAACGGCGCCGGCGCCGTCAGAGGCCACATCTACGGTGCGACCATCTCCGGTAAGACCTGGCAGGCATACATGAGCCAGGCGGTGAAGGAGACCAAGGGCAATACCGGGTTCCCGAAGCCCAGCAGCAAGTACTTCTCCGGCGGCGGCTCCGGCGGTGGTGGCGGTTCGTCCAGCGGCGGCCGCGGTGGAGGCGGCGGCACCGGCACTGGTGGCGGTGGCGGAAGCCACGGCAACGGCGGTGGCGGCACCGGTGGCGGCGGCAACGGCGGCGGTGGAGGCGGCAACTCCGGAAACAACGGAGGCGGCGGCGGAAACGGCGGCGGCAACAACGGCGGCAGTGACGGCGGCAGTGACGGCGGTGACGGCGGCGGCGAGGCTCCCGGCCTCGGCGGCAACTGAGCCGATGAGATGCCGGTCGTGACCGGCCGATAGAACCCGGCGGAGAACGTCCCGGTGAAGGCGGGGAGGACCAGGGCCTCCCCGCCTTCGCTGTCTGACTTTCACGGGTGTCGCCGCAGCGAAACAGCTGTGACCGCCGCCCACGGAACACGGGTGCCCAGCGTGCCCAGTCTGGGCTAGTGTGGGGAACGGACCTGCGTCGTCGACCGCACCAGGAAAGCCTGGTCATACCGGATCACTCGGACCGCCTCGGCGCCGCACCAACAACTGAGGAGAACCATGACCAAGTGGGAATACGTTACCGTGCCGCTCATCGTCCACGCGACCAAGCAGATCCTCGACCAATGGGGCGAGGACGGATACGAACTCGTGCAGGTCGTCCCGGGTCCCGACAACAACGGACTCGTGGCTTACCTCAAACGCCCCAAAGAATGAGCTGAACCGGCCGGACCGTTGACACCCCACCCTCACCGAAAGAAGAACAATGTCGAAGACCCTTGAGCGCATGAACGAACTCGGCCTCGAACTGCCCGAGATCGCCACACCAGCCGGCGCCTACGTCCCCGCACTGCGCACCGGGAACTACGTCTATACCTCGGGCCAGCTGCCCGTCGTCGACGGCAAACTGCCTGCGACCGGTCACCTCGGCACGGACGTCGACCTCGACACCGGCTACCAACTTGCACGCACCGCCGGGCTCAACGCTCTGGCCGCCATCGCCGGAGTCATCGGCGATCTCGACAAGATCGTGCGCGTCGTCAAGGTCACCGGCTTCGTCAACTCCGCCGACGATTTCACCCAGCAGCCGGCCGTCATCAACGGCGTGTCCGAGCTCTATGGCGAGATCTTCGGAGACCGTGGGCAGCACGCCCGCAGCGCGGTCGGCGTGAACACTCTGCCTCTGGGCACCCCCGTCGAGGTCGAAGTCATCGTCGAGGTCTCAGGCGATGCCGCTTAGCGGACGCACTCTTCCCGTCTCGTCGGAGCTGCGGTGGCTGCTTGACCACTGGCAGTCCGACGGACGGTGGCCCGTCCCGGAGGCCCCGCGACCCACCTCGGCGATCGTGCTGATCCGGGATTCCGCGGACGGGCTGGAACTCTTCATCACCCGGCAACTCGACGCCCGCGGCGTCGAAGACCGCAACCGGTGGGCATTTCCCACCAGCAGCCTGCGCCCGGGTGATGTGCGGAAGCTGCCTCTGGCCGGATGGAATTCGGCCCGGTGCGCCCGTGCGCTGAGCATCGAAAACAAATCCCGCGCCCTCCACCACTTCTCCGCGGCCGCCCGCATCACCTTCGCTGCCACCGGAATCCTGCTCGCCGAGGATGTCGACCGGGAGATCGTGGCCGCACCGCAGACGGACTGGAACACCACCCGATCGAGGCTGTTCTCGAACGAAGTGTCCTGGTCACAGGTCTTACGCGACCGAGACCTGCGGTTGCGTCCCGATCTGTGCAAACCGTGGCTGCGCTGGATCAACACCCCCACCCAGCTGCACCGCTTCGACACCACCTACTTCATCGCCACCGTGCCCTTCGGCCAGGACGTCGACTTCCTGTCACCGAACGAGACCTCTGCCGGATGGAAACGCCCCGACCAGATCATCGCCGAGGTGGGAGGAGACCCCGACCGCATCGGCGCGGCCGCCCGCATCATCGTCGAAAGCCTCGCCGAGGTCCCGACCGTGGGCGCGGCCATGGCGCAGATCCGCAACCTCCACCCGCTGCGTCCGGAGATCGTCGATGACGACGGCGACTGGAAGGTCGTCATCCACACGGGCAAGGACCCCCACAGCAAGGGAAGCCTGCGCGACCGGGCCGTGGCCGTCGGCGAGACCGACACCGACCAGAACCCCGGCTTCCTGACATTCAGCGGTGACGATGACGAAACGACAGACGAGGAGAACGACGACTCATGAGAATCCGTGCGAACAACCCCGGCCCGATGACCCTGACCGGTACGAACACCTACGTTCTCACCAGCCAGGATGACACGTCCGCAGTTGTCATCGATCCCGGACCGGAGATGGCCGATCATCGTGAAGCCTTCCTCGCGGAAGTGGCCGACCGTGACCTGGCGGCGGTCGTTCTCACCCACCAGCACGCCGACCATTCTGAGATGCTCGGAAGCATCGACCAGTGGGCCCCCGACGTGCCCGTCTATGCCGTGCTCGAGCGTTTCGCTCGGCACACGGACCCGGTCAGCGACGGCGACGAGATCGCCTTCGGTGACACTCCGGCCGACGTTCTGCGCGTCGTCGCCACCCCCGGACACACGAGCGACAGCATCAGCCTCATCCACTCCGGAGCCCTCTACAGCGGCGATACGATCCTGGGGGAGGGGACGACGATCGTCACCCACCCGGAAGGCTCCCTGGGCGACTATCTCAACTCCCTCGACCGATTGAAGGAGCTGCTCGACGACGGGGAGTTCGCCATCATCGAGCCGGCCCACGGTGAGCGCATCGACGCCCCCGCCGAGGTGATCGACTACTACCGTTCCCACCGACTCGAACGCATCGAGCAGGTCAAAGCGGCATTGGAGCAGGGGGCGAAGACGGCCTCAGAGGTATGCGACATCGTCTACCACGACGTCGACTCCAGCGTACGGTCGGCGGCCGAGCAGATCGTCAAGGCTCAGCTGGCCTACCTCGACGCCCTGCCCGCCGCCGACGACGCCTGAGTCCCGCTGCTGACGCCGGAGCCGCCGACGCCTGAGTCCTGCCGCGGCGCCTGGTGCGCAACATCTTCGGCCCAGCTGGATGACACACCACTCACGACTCGGGTTCTGATCCAGTCATCGAGTTCAAACTCGATGACTGGATCAGAACGCGATCACGAAACTTCCCACACCTCACGCGACAGCCCCTGAGACGGCGAGCGCCGGCCACGACGCACACCTGTCCCGACCAGAACGAACGCCCCAGCCGAATCGGCTGGGGCGTCCATTTGTCGCGGCGTCCACGCGGCCACAGCGGCCGGAGGTCGCTGGGAGGATCAGCGGGCGCGGTTGCGCATGCGGTCCATGTCGAGGATGACGACGGAGCGGGCCTCGAGACGGATGAAGCCGCGGGCGGCGAAGTCGGCCAGCGCCTTGTTCACGGTCTCGCGCGAGGCACCGACGAGCTGAGCCAGCTCTTCCTGAGTGAGGTCGTGAGCGACGAGCACACCGTCGGGAGCCGGCTTCGAAAAGCGAGCGGCGAGATCGAGCAGAGCCTTGGCGACACGGCCGGGCACATCGGAGAAGACAAGGTCGCCGACGGTCTCATTGGTGCGACGCAGACGCTGGGCGAGGGCCTTGAGCAGGTTCATCGCGGCCTGCGGACGCTCGTTGAGCCAAGTGGTGAGGTCTTCGTGCTTGAGGCTGAGCAGCTCCGACTGGGAGACGGCAGTGACAGAGGTCGAACGCGGGCCCGGATCGAAGAGGCTGAGCTCACCGATGATCTCGCCGGGGCCGACCACGGACAGCAGGTTCTCACGGCCGTCGGAGGACTCACGGCCGATCTTGAGCTTGCCCGAGGAGACGATGTAGAGCTCGTCACCGGCATCGCCCTCATGGAAGAGCACGGTTCCCCGACGGAGACTCCGCGGGTTCATGAACTTCATCAATGCACTGGTGGCTTCATCGTCCAGACCTGCGAAGAGCGTCGCGCCCCGCACCACTTCAATATCCACTGGTTCCTCCTTGTCGTGATAATCACACACAAATCTACCTGGTCATCTGCATCGATACCAGCAAAGACGCGGGAGTGTGGCCCATCAGTATGAAAACCTCTCCCGCACCGCCCAACACGACTCCCGTCCACACCATTCCCGCAGCCGGCCAGAACAAGGTGCGCAGATCCGGGCGCGAACATGATTCACGGGTGTGACCGGCATGACTGCGGAATGACAGGGCACGGATTAGGATGGTGAGTCGTGTTGACTGTGGCAGAGAAGAGCGCGCGGAAGTTCGCGAAGGAGACCCCTCTGGGCCGGACCCGCCGGGCGCGGAAGATCCATCGCATCCTCGCCGAGGTGTATCCGAACGCGAAGTGCGAGCTCGACTTCGAGACTCCGTTCCAGCTGCTCATCGCCACCGTCCTCTCCGCCCAGACCACCGATATCCGCGTCAACTCGGTCACCCCGAGCCTCTTCGCCGCCTTCCCCGACGCCCACGCCCTGGCCGTGGCCAATCTCATCGAGGTCGAGGAGCACATCCGCTCCACAGGGTTCTACCGGGCCAAGGCCCGCAACATCGTCAAGCTCGCGAACGAACTCGTCGATGAATACGACGGCGTGGTGCCTAACAAGCTGGACAAGCTCGTCAAGCTCGCCGGAGTCGGACGAAAGACCGCGAACGTCGTCCTCGGAAACGCTTTCGACACCCCTGGGCTGACCGTCGATACACATATGGGCCGGCTGGCCCGCCGCTTCGGTTGGACCGAGGAAACCGATCCGGTCAAGGCCGAGCACGAGATCGCGGCCCTTTTCCCGAAGAAGGACCTCACCATGCTTTCGCATCGGGTGATCTTCCACGGCCGCCGCATCTGCCATTCCCGCAAGCCCGCCTGTGGAGCCTGCCCCCTGACGGCGCTGTGCCCATCGTTCGGGATCGGGGAACTCGACCCGGACAAGGCACGTGCCATGCTTCGGTTCGAAATGGCGCCTTTGGCCAATCCCGCCGAGGAGGCTGTCCCCGAGGAGGGACGATGAGCGCCCGAATCCCCGACCTTCCACCCGAATCGGCGACGATCGCCGATGGGGCCCTGCGCGGGCAGCTCGAAGATCTCGCTGCCTCGCACGGGTCCCCGCTGTGGCTGCGCCGACAGAAGGACGCCGCCGAGCAGTCCGCCCGTGACGCCGCCGTTCTCATGCTCTTCGGGCGCGGGGGAGAGCCTCGCACCGAGGCGGGAGGCGCAGAAGCATCGCGCCTGGCCGAACTCGGCGTCGCCGATGTCGACATCGTTCTTCTCCAGCGGGCCGCGACCCTGCGCCATCATCCCGGACAGGTCGCCTTCCCCGGTGGCGGTCGTGACCCCGAAGACGATTCCATGGCGGCCGCCGCGCTGCGTGAAGCGGAGGAAGAAGCCGGAATCTCCCCGGACACCGTCGAAGTTCTCGGAGAGATGGACCCGCTCTATATCCCCGTCTCGAAGTTCGAGGTCACTCCGGTTATCGGCTATTGGCGTCAGCCGGGCCAAGTCCAGGTGATGGATCAGCGGGAGTCCTACTCCGTCTATCGGGTGGCCATCGCCGACCTCGTCGCCCCCGCCAACCGCGGAACCTTCGCCCGTCCCGATCTGAAGATCTCGACCCCGGCCTTCGACGTCGGAGTCCTCAAGGTATGGGGCTTCACTGCCGGCATCCTCGACTTCGCCCTCGACCATCTCGGCTGGGCCGGTGAATGGGACAAGAAGGTTCCCATCGCCATCGACTTCTGAATTCGGCCACTGCGGATTCCGGCGACGGTCAGCGCTGCCCGGCCTTCGCTCTGAACAGCACCGCGGCCCACACCGCCGCCACAGCGAGGATGAGCAGACACCAGCCGACAGCGAGATAGCCGGAAGCGCCCATCTCGGTGCCGATGAGCAGTGCGCGCAGAGCGTCGATGATCGGGGTGATCGGCTGATTGTCGGCGAACACCTCCAACCACTTCGGCATGGTCTCGACCGGCACGAATGCGCTGGAGACGTACGGGAGGAAGAGCAGGATGAAGCCGTACCCGTTGGCGGATTCGGGAGACTTCGCGGCGAGGCCGATAGCGGCGAAGAGATACGTGATCGCCAGAATGTAGAGGGCGACGAGTCCGACGGTCGCCAGCCATTCGCCCACTCCGGCGGAGGGACGGAATCCGATGGCGACGGCGACGAGGAGGACGATGGAAGTGGCGAACAGATTCCTTGCGAGGCTCGCCGCCACGTGCCCGGTGATGACGGCAGACGCTCGCACCGGCATCGTCCGCAGTCGATCGACGAACCCGGAGGTCATGTCCGAAGCCACCGACAGCGAGGTCGAGGCGGCACCGAATCCGGCGCAGGTGAGGATGATTCCGGGGACGACGTAGTCGACGTAGCCGCCGTCGGGATCGAGAGCGCCGCCGAAGACGAAGGTGAACATGAGCATGAGCATCACCGGCAGAGCGACGGCCATGAGCAGCGATTCGACGTCGCGAACAGCGTGACGCAGGCTCCTGCCGATGAAGGCGGCCTCGGTGGAGAACCCGCGAGGGCGTGTACGGGAGACCCCTCGGGGGAGGGGAGAGGCGGTGGTCGCTGCTGTCGTCGGGGTATCGGTGATCGGGTGACTGTGTGACATTGGTCTGTCCTCTCTGGACGGTGTGGAGATCGGAGACGTGGGATCGGATATCGAGCGCTCAGTGAGGTGAGCCGGCCGAGGTGAAAGCGAGGAAGACGTCGTCGAGGCTGGGACTGTGCAGGGAAACCGAGGCCCGAGGCGATCGGGAAGTCCACGGCTCGAGAGCCGCGGCGAGGCCGGCGACAGTGCCGTCGGTCGCGATCTCATCCAGTTGAGTTCCGTCTGTTCCGCGGATCGACACGGTGTCCTCGCCGATGCGTGCCTTGAGTTCTGCCGGTGTGCCCAGACCCGCCATTCGGCCGCTGTCGAGCAGGCCGATCCGGTCGGCCAGTGCATCGGCCTCGTCGAGGTACTGGGTGGTGAGGAACACCGTCGCGCCGCCTCGGGAGAGCTCGCTGACTTCAGTCCACAGCTCCTGCCGGGAGCGGGTGTCCAGCCCGGTGGTGGGTTCGTCGAGAATGAGCAACTCGACGGGGACGACGAGGCTGAGAGCCAGGTCGAGGCGGCGACGCATACCGCCGGAGAGTGCGGCGACCCGGGTGGACATGAAGGCTGTGAGGCTGAGCCTCTCGGCGAGGTCGCGGCTTCTCGCTTTCGCGGCACTCCGGCTCAGCCCGGAGAGCCGACCGAGGAGGACGAGGTTCTCTTCGGTCGAGAGGTGGGCATCGACGGCAGCTGACTGGCCGGTGACGGCGAATCGCCGCTTCGCCTCGGCGGGTGACTCACGCACATCGACGTCCATGACTCGAACTGATCCGGCATCAGGGCGGACGAGTGTGGTGAGGATATTGATGCATGTGGTCTTCCCGGCGCCGTTGGAGCCGAGAAGTGCGAAGACCTCGCCTCTGTGCACGTGGAAGTCGAGTCCGTCGAGGACGGTCTTCGTTCCGAAGCGCTTGCCCACCTGTGTGAAGGAGATAGCGGGAGAACGGAGGTCACCCGTGTCGATGTGCCCTGTCGGTTTCGGTGACGGTGCCGTTGAGTCCTGTGCGGTGCTGGTTGAACTGTCCGTGGTCATGATGGGAGTCCTCTCACGAGTCGTGGTTCCCGGAGCAAGTTTCTGTATATGACAGAAACTGTGTATGACAATAACACGCAATATATGCCATACACAATATAGACTGGCGGTATGAGCACGGATGATCTGATCGAGCAGCTTCCCAGTGGAATCGCACTGGCCTGGGGTGTCGCGGCGACTCCCCAGCGGGGGCCGAAGAGGGAGATGAGCGTCGAGAAGATCGTCGACGCTGCGATTGAGATCGCCGACAGCGACGGCATTCAGGCGGTGTCGATGTCGGCGGTCGCGAAACGACTCGGGTACACGCCGATGTCGCTCTACCGCTATGTCAGCTCGAAGGACGATCTGCTGCTGCTCATGCAGGAGGAGGCGACCGGCCTGCCTCCGGAGCCAGGCGAGGAGGATCTCGGCTGGCGGGCACGACTCGGTGAACTCTATGAGGCGCAGTCACAGATCTATTCGCGTCAGTCCTGGCTGCTGTCGATGCCGATCACCGGCAGTCCGATCACACCGAACAGTTCGGCCTGGCTGGAAGCCGATCTCGAGGCGCTCCGCGATACCGGTCTGACCGAAGAGGAGGGGATCGCTGTCTCACTTCTCGTCACCGGTGCGGCTCGTTGGAAAGGGCTGATTGCGGCAGGCTACGAGGAGCAGAGCAGAGCGACCGGGTTGGATGCCGCCGAGGTGGCGGCGCGGGAGCAGCGTCTCTTCGACGCCGTCATCACAGAGGATGGATATCCCTTCCTCAGGAAGGCGATCGATGCGGGGGTCTTCGCCTCGGAATTCGATCCCTTCGACTTCGGGCTCGAACGAGGTTTGGACGGGGTGGAGGCCTTCATCGAGGCGATCGTGAACGCGCGGGCAGGTGCCGTGTCCGACGTGGCGAACGACGGCTCGAGCGCAGCGACCTCAGTCGCCGCGCCCGATGATGCGACGGAGGCAGCGGCTGCAGGGCATGCCGTGATCGCCGATGATGACCCGGCGGTAGCGGCCGATAAGAAGCTTCGAGAGGCGCAGAAAGCGGTCCGGCAGGCGCAGAAGGTGCTGGCCGAGGCGCGGAAACGGGAACGTCAGGTTCTGCGGGAAGCCAAGGAGCGAGTCGCGAAGCGACGCTGAGCGTGAATGTGAGAAGCGGCGCCGGACATTTCGTCCGGCGCCGCTTCTCGCATCTGCCGCGGTTCTCAGATTGGGAGAGGTGTCAGTACCTGGGTCCCGAGGGATTCTTCACTGCGCGCTTGACGGAGGCCACCAGCGACTTGGCCGAACCGATCGCGGTGCCGGGAACCGGGTTGCCCTTCTTGAACAGCGGGAGGGCCACAAGGACGAGGATGATCGCAATGACGGCGAGGATGCCGAAGACGATGAGGAAGCTGCCCCACCATGGCCAGCCCAGGCCCTCATGGAATGCGGCCGCACCGGCGAAGATCACCATGAACGAGGACAGGAAGAGCAGGAAGAGAGCGACGATGGCCAGTCCGGCACCGATGCCCAGGTTCTTCGCACCGGCAGTGGCCTCGGCCTTGGCGAGGGCAATCTCTTCTTCGGCGATCGCTTTGGAATCGTCGCTGATGCCTTTGATCAGTTCGCTGATGGACCGTTCGGCCATGAGAGCTCCTAAATCGAGAACGAGGACAATCTAACTTAAGAGTAGTCTGAACGGGCTCTGCGGCCAAAGGCGAATCGGCGGGGAACCGGGAAAACCCGTCGGATCCGGACGACCGCCGTTATGCGGCAGGGTCGTCTGTCACCGACGGGTCATCCGATTTCGGCCTCAGAGCGAGGGGCTCAGGCTCCTGTGACGGACTTTTCGATCTGATCCATCACCGAGGCATCGGCGAGGGTCGACGTGTTGCCGACCTCGCGGTTCTCGGCAACGTCCTTGAGCAGGCGACGCATGATCTTGCCCGAGCGGGTCTTGGGCAGGTCCGTGACGATGTGCACCTTCTTCGGCTTCGCGATGGGGCCGATGTCCTTGCCCACATGCTGACGCAGCTCCTCAGAGGTCTCGGGGGAGTCCTCGACGCCGTTGGAGACGATGACGAACGCGACGACGGCCTGACCGGACGTGTCGTCGGCGGCGCCGACCACAGCCGCCTCGGCGACCTTGGGATGCGCGACGAGCGAGGACTCGATCTCCGCGGTGGACAGGCGGTGACCGGACACATTCATCACGTCGTCGACACGCCCGAGGAACCAGATGTCCCCGTCCTCATCACGGCGGGCGCCGTCGCCGGCGAAGTACGTGTCTTCGAACCGCGACCAGTAGGTCTCCTTGAAGCGCTCCGGGTCTTTCCAGATTCCGCGCAGCATCGACGGCCATGGGCGGCGGATGACGAGCAGTCCGCCTTCGGGGCCGGCCGGGTTCTCACCCGAATCATCGACGACATCGACGGAGATGCCGGGAATCGGACGCTGTGAGGAGCCGGGCTTGGTTGAGAGCACGCCGGGCAGAGGCGCGATCATGTGGGCCCCGGTCTCGGTCTGCCACCATGTGTCCACGATCGGGCAGCGCTCACTGCCGATGACGCGGTGGTACCAGCGCCAGGCCTCGGGGTTGATCGGTTCGCCGACGCTGCCGAGCAGGCGCAGACTGGACAGATCGTACTTCGCGGGGATCTCCTCTCCCCACTTCATGCAGGTGCGGATCGCCGTCGGTGCGGCGTAGAGGATCGTGGCTCTGTACTTCTCTATGATCTCCCACCAACGACCCTGATGCGGGGTGTCCGGAGTGCCTTCGTAGATGATCTGAGTGGTGCCGGCGGCCAGTGGGCCGTAGGTGACATAGGAGTGACCGGTGATCCAGCCGACGTCGGCGGTGCACCAGAAGACATCGGATTCGGGCTTGATGTCGAAGACGGCCTTCATCGAGTAGAGCACCTGAGTGAGGTAGCCGCCGGTGGTGTGGAGGATGCCCTTGGGCTTTCCTGTCGTACCGGAGGTGTAGAGGATGAACAGCGGGTGCTCCGAGTCGAAGAATTCGCACTCGTGTGTGTCGCCGGCCTGGCCGACGGAGTCCTCCCACCACTGGTCCCGGCCTTCGACCCAGTCGACGTCCTGACCGGTGCGCTTGACGACGAGGACGTGCTCGACGGGAGTGTCGCCCTGGGCGATCGCCTCGTCGACGGCCGGCTTGAGACTCGTGGGCTTGGCACGACGGTAGCTGCCGTCGGCGGTGATGACGACGCGGGCTTCGGCGTCGATGATGCGCGAGTGCAGAGCATCAGCGGAGAAACCGCCGAAGACGACGGAATGCGCCGCACCGAGGCGGGCGCAGGCGAGCATCGAGATCACCGCTTCGGGAATCATCGGCAGATAGATGGCAACCCGGTCGCCGGTCTTCACGCCGAGGTCGGTCAGCGTGTTCGCCGCCTTCGACACCTCGGCCAGGAGCTCGGCATAGGTGAAGGTGCGGGAGTCGCCCGGTTCGCCTTCGAAGTTGATGGCCACGCGGTCGCCGTTGCCTGCGAGGACGTGACGGTCGAGGCAGTTATAAGCGACGTTGAGCTTTCCGCCGACGAACCATTTCGCGAACGGCGGGTTCGTCCAGTCGAGGACCTCGCCGAAGTCTTCGTGCCAATCGACGAGCTCACGGGACTGTTCGGCCCAGAAGCCCAGGTAGTCCGCCTCGGCGCGTTCGTATTCATCGGCTTTGACGTTGGCTGCGGCCGCGAACTGCTCAGGTGGGGCAAACGTCTCGGTCTGCTCGGCAGCGGTTTCGGTCATGCTTTCCCTCCGACTTCCTTGGTGGATCGAAAATTCTAGTTGCACTGTATACCTGCGGTCGGGGGCTGGGGAGAGCAGTTTCACTCGATGAACGGGGAAATCGGGGGTAGCCACCGCGCATTTGTCGTGGTATGGCTCACATGATTTCGATGGTTGCGCGGCGACGGAAGGGCCGCCTCGGCGGGGGACTGAGGAGTCTTCGACGTGCCTGAGAATGCGCATATGAGTGCACAGGTGGCCTGTGTTCTGCAAGGATGGGGTCAGAGTCTGTCGGGATCCGTCCCGCGCGGACACGGAAACACTGTTAGCTTTTCCCCGAGATCGACTGGAGTCAGCGATGAGTTCGCCGCAGCATCCAACCGGGTCCGGGCCACAGCCGTGGCAGGATCAGCCCCCGCAGTACCCGGGCCAGAACGCGCAGCAGCCTGGTGGTCAGCCGCCGGCCTACGGTTCGGGGCCAGGGCAGTTCGGTTCTGCTCCCGGGCCGGGCTATGGTTCCGCACCGGGACCCTACGGTTCGGCACCGGGACAGCCCGCCGCACAAGGACCCTATGGTTCGGCTCCGGCTCAGTACGGTTCGGGACCTGGCCCGTACGGTTCTGCTCCCGGTCAGTACGGATCGGCGCCGGGACCCTATGGTTCGGCTCCGGGACAGGGCCAGTTCGGTCAGGCGCCTGCGCCGAAGCAGAAGACCGGCCCGGGAATCCTCGGCCCGCTGACTCTGCGCGATCTCTTCCTCCTGTTCGCCGGACTGCTCGCCTTCATCGCATTGTTCGTGCCTTACCGGGGTTACGACTACGGCCTCGGCAGTGAGACGACCACTCTGTGGCACTGGAATGTCGCCGATATGGGCGCGCTCGTGTTCGGAGTGCTCACAATTCTGCTCATCGTGGCGGCCGTGCTCGTCAACAAGCTCGGCAACAGCCGACTGCGAGTCGGATCGCTCAGCCTCGACCAGTTCATCTCCGTGCTCTCGGCGATCGCCTTCACCTATGTGTTCGTCGATCTGCTCACTTCGGCGGTCTACTGGCATGTGGGTTCGTACCTGACGTTCTTCGCCGGCCTCATCGCGTTCTTCGCCGGAGTATTCACGATGCTGCCGTTCTTCGCCAAGGAATTCGCCGGCCGCGAGGACATCGAAACCCATCCGAAGGCTCGCCCTGTCACCAAGCACACCCAGCATCCGGCACCAGTGGCCAATGTGCCCGGTGCTGCCGGCCCGGGCACCGGTGCACCCGGATTCGCGCCTTACGGAGCGGCTCCGGCCGGTGTGGGACAGGCGGCGCCCGGTCAGCCGGATCAGTTCGGTCAGCCGAGCGGCCCGGGACAGTCCGCCCAGCCGACTCAGTTCGGTGCGCCCGGACAGCAGGACCAGTTCGGCGGACCAGGACAGTCGGGTCAGCCTGCACAGCAGGGGCAGCAGGACCAGTTCGGTCAATCAGGACAGTTCGGCGGTCCGGAACAGCAGAACCAGTTCGCCGCTCCGGAACAGCGGGCCCAGCCTTCCGACCAGCAGAACCAGCCCAGCCCCTACGCTCCGCCGCAGGAGCAGGACTCCGAGCGTTCGGCTAGCTCCTTCGCCGCACCCGCCGCTTCCGGCACCTCGGGCGCGGGCGCTGCGCCCGAATCCGCGGACGTGGCATCCGACCAGGCCTCGGACGACGGACCGGTGCACAGCACCGGTGACGGACAGACCTACCTGGGTCGTCACGATTCGGGCGCCCCACAGCATTCGCAGAGCGAACCGACTCAGGCATTCGGTGTCGGAGCCGGACAGCCGCAGACCAATGCGACCGGAGACCAGACCGCCGCTGCGGGAAGCCGGGCTGCTGAGTCGGGCAGCCAGCCTGCAGCGTCTGACGCCCAGTCCAGGCAGTCCGATGACAAGTCACACTCGGGCGCAGCGGCCGTTGCCGCAGGCGCCGGAGTGATCGGTGCCGGTGCTGCCGGCGTCGCTGCCGCGCATTCGGATTCCGAACGTCGCCGTGGCCGCCACGCCGCTCCCGAAACGGAGTCCGACGCGGAATCGACGCCTGGTGCGGAATCGACGTCCGGTGCGGAATCGACCGACACCGGGTCGGCTGCTCAGAAGGATGAAGCGAACGACGACACGTCCGCGGACCGGTCCACGGCCGCCTCGTCGGAGTCAGACGAAACCCCCACGGTGGTGTCACCGTCCGAGAGCAGCGACCTGGTCTCCAAGGTCAACGCCAAATCGTCCGACACGAACGCCGCCGAAGGTGCGAACGTCGCCGGCGCGAATTCGGTTGCGCAGTCCTCGACCGATGCCGGTCAGGCCTCGACAGGAAATGCATCGGAAGATGCGGCCTCGGCAGATACGGCGTCGAACGATTCGCGATCGGATTCCCCGGCATCGACCGACGGAACTACGGCGCAGGACCCGGACGACGACGCCAACATCCGCTCCACCGATGCCACCGTCGTCAGCACCCCGGCCGACGACAAGGTCGTGTCAGATGATGAACCCACCTCAGTTGGCAAGACGGGCGCGGACGACGACGAACAGGCGACCGCTGTGATGGAGCCGGCAGTCAGCTCGGAGCGGACCACCGCTCCCGAAAGCGAAGAGCCGACTCAGTACGTTCCCGTGGCCGACTACGCCAACCGGCCGGAGACCGACGGGGGCGCGGAGAGGTCGAACGACGAGACCATGGCACAGACGGCCGTCGACAACCAGCCGGTGCCCGCCGATGCGGGGCAGAACCGGTCCGGTGATGCGCCGAACGACGGACGGAACGCCGATCAGGACAATGGTCAGGCCGAGAACCAGGACGGTGGACGCCCCATCATCCAGGCCTTCTGGTTCGCCGTTCCCGAACCGCGCGAAGCCGTGGACGAGACCACCGGAATGCCGGTGTTCACGATCTATCCCGGCGACTGGTACCTCAGCCTCGAAGACAACGGATCCTGGTTCAAGGTCCGCGACTCCGACGGCAGCACCACTGGCATCCTGCGCAATATCGAAGGAATCCAGCGCGGCTGAATCGACTGGAATCCACTCACGCGTCAACGCTGTGGACAGACCTCGGTCGAATCGGTGCCCACCGGCACCACATGATGTGACCGGCCGGTCGGCCCACCGCGGCTGACGTGGACGGAGGCCGCCGACTGCCGCTGGGGGCGCCTCCTGTGACTCAACCTCACAGGAGGCGTCCCTTCGTCGTTCCATCCACAGGGCGGCACTCCGGCCTGGCCGGTGACAGCGGGGCGGATCCAGGCTCGGTGCATGCAGGTAGCCCTCATCACCGACCTCGGTGCGATCACGGAAGAATGCGCCCGAGTGGCCGAAAGCATCGGCATCTCGCTGACCGTCCTGCCTCCCGACTCCGGAGGCTGGCAGTCCGCGTCGCTCATCCTCCTCGGAGAAGACGTCCGCGAAGCCCCCGCCACCGACCGGGCAGACACGATCCTCGTCGTCCTCGACGATGACGAACCCTCCTCGACCTGGGCGAGGGCCGCGCACCTCGGCGTCGACCAGCTCGCCGTGCTGCCTGCTGCTGCGGAATGGCTGAGCGGGCGGATGATCGCCGCTGTCGAACCGCCGACGGCACCCGGGGCCACGGTCGGCGTCGTCGCCGGATGCGGGGGAGCCGGAGCCTCCGTGCTCGCCTGCGCACTCGCCCGGCGGGCCGGAGCCGATCACAGCACCGTCCTCGTCGACGCCGACCCGCTCGGTGGGGGACTCGACCTCGTCCTCGGTGCCGAACAGGCCCCCGGTCCGCGATGGACCGACCTCAGTGCCTCCCGCGGACAGCTGCGCCCCTCCACCCTGGCCGAAGCGCTGCCCCGCCACGACGGGCTCGCCCTTCTGTCCTGGGGGCGAGACGACACCGTCGACCTCGACCCGGACGTCTTCGACGACTTCCTCGCCGCGGCCGGCCAGGCCTTCGACCTCGTCATCGTCGATCTGCCCCGCCACGCCCCACCCCGGTGGACCCGGCGCTGCCATCATGTCCTCCTCGTCTCCCCGGCCCGGGTCAGATCCGCCGTCGCCTCCTCCCAAGTGGCCAAGCGGCTCTCCCAAGCCCACCCGGATGTGCGCCTCGTCGTCCGTGAAACCGGGGCCGGCGGGCTCGACGCCGACCTCCTCGCCGATTCCATCGGGCTGAGCCTGGCTGGAAGCATCCGCGACGATCGGGGCCTGTCCGCTGCCGTCGACCGCGGCGAGGGAATCCCAGGTGGGGCGCACCTCGGCCGCCTCGTCGACCGATTGCTGGGGGAGTGGGTGGAATGAGCGAATGGCTCGACGCCTCGCTCGTCGCCGATGTCCGCAAAACGCTGCTCGACAATCCGGGACCGGTGACCACGGCCGCCGTCGCCGAGGCGGTCCAGCGCACCGGACGCGTGCTCGGTTCCTCCGCCCTGCTCGAACTCGTCACCCGGCTGTCCGCGCAGCTGTCCGGGGCCGTACCCCTGCAGTCCGTGCTCGAGGTGCCCGGCACCACGGACGTGTTCGTCAACGGGCCGCGGGAGGTCTTCGCCGACACCGGTGACGGTCCCCAGCTGCTCGACCTGACGCTGGGATCCGAAGAGGACGTGCGGTCCTTGGCGGTGCGTTTGGCCGCCCTCGGCGGGCGCCGCCTCGACGATTCTTCCCCCTATGTCGACGTTCGTCTGCCCGACGGGGTGCGGATGAACGCGATCGTCCCACCGATCTCCGGGGAGACGACGACGATCAGCTTCCGCGTACCCAAACGGGCCGGATTCCCCTATTCCCAGCTCTGCGCCGAAGGGTTCGTCCCCGCTGAGATCAGCCCCCTCGTCGCCGAGGCGGTCACCTCGCGGGCGAACATCCTCGTCTCCGGCGGAACGGGCACGGGAAAGACCGTCCTCCTCGGCGCTCTGCTGTCGCTGGTCGAACCGATCCAACGCATCGTCATCGTCGAGGACTCCCGCGAGCTCATCGTCACCCACCCGCACACCGTGCAGCTCGCTGCGCGTCAGGCCAACGTCGAAGGCGGCGGCGAAGTGACCCTGACCGACCTCGTGCGCAATGCCCTGCGGATGCGGCCCGATCGCCTCGTCGTCGGGGAATGCCGCGGTGCCGAGGTCCGGGACATGCTCACGGCCCTCAATACCGGGCACGAGGGTGGGTGTGCGACGATCCACGCGAACACCGCCGAGGCCGTGCCCAGCCGGGTGGCTGCGCTCGGTGCGCTGGCGCAGATGAGTCCGGACGCCGTGTATTCGCAGTTCTCCACCGCCATCGACCTCGTCATCCATCTGCGTCGCACGGGTTCCGAGCGGGGAGTCACGGAATTGGCGATCCCGACGAGGACCGGATCCGAGGGAGTGGTGATGGAACCGGTGTTGGGTCGCCCCTCGCCGTCGACGGCCGGCACTGTCAATCGGCGTGCCCTGGCCCGGTTCGAAGCCGTGCTCGAACAGAAGTCCGCGCAATGATCGTCGTCACCGCCGTCCTCATCGCGGCCGGGATCATCCTCGCCGCGCCTCCGGACCCGGGCTCCAGGCTGCGCGAGCTCTTGCCCCGTGGCGAGGGCGGAGAATCTGTGCGGAAAGGGGTGCGTGCCTTCTTTCGCCCAGGCGGTCACACCGCCGACGATCAGGCCGAGCGTCTGTGGGCGATCGCCGCCGTGGAGAACTGCGCCCACCTGCTCAAGGTGGGGATGACCCCGCAGGCGGTGATGAGCACGCTGAGTCGCCGCAACGACGTCCTGACCCCGATCTCACGAGCCATCTCCCTGGGTGAGGAACCCGGACGTGCCATCGCCATCCGCAGCTCCGGACTGTCGGAAACCGCCGCTCACGTGCTGTCGGGAATGGCCGCTGTGTGGACGGTGTCCGAACGCTCCGGAGCACCGGCAGCGGAGATGATCCTCAGGTATGCGGCAGCCCAGAGAGACGCCCTCGACGCCGAACGCGAACGCCGCATCGCCATGGCCGGACCGAGGTCGACGGTGCGGGTGCTCAGCTGGCTGCCGCTCATCGGCGTCGGTCTCGGTCTGCTCATCGGCGTCCGCCCTCTGGAACTCATCACCGGACTGCCGGGACAGCTGAGCATCGGTGCCGGTCTCCTCCTGTACGGGGCCGGCCGGTGGTGGATGCGGACGATGATGCTCAGGGCACAGAGATGACCATGCTGATTGTGCTCATCGGTGTCTGCGTCGGACTCGGCGTGCTCCTGTGGTCCGGACCGACCCGCGGGAGACTGCAGAGCCTCCTCGGCGAGGGCCGATCCGTTCCCACCGACACCGAGGCGGCTGCCGGGGAGGCGGGAACGCCGGAGTCGGGGACGGCAGGAGCAGTGGCCGATGATCAGCTGGCGTTCGACCTCGACCTTGTGGCGATCTGCCTGACCTCCGGTCTGCCGATTCCCGTGGCGCTGACCCTGACCGCCGAGGCGACCGACGACCGGTCGGGTCTGCAGAGGATCGCCCGTGCAATGACGATCGGAAGGCGCAGGCTCGCCGACGACGATCGCCTGCTGCCGGTGCTCGAGGTCTTCGAGTTCTCCGAACACACCGGCGTCGGCCCGGCACCTCTCATCGAGTCAGTGGCCGAGGAGCTGCGGGCTTCGTCCCGTCGGCGTCGGCAGGAGGCGGCCGCCTCTTTGGGTGTGCAGCTGGTGCTGCCTTTGGGCGTGTGCATTCTGCCGGCGTTCCTGCTGCTGTCTGTCGTTCCGGTCGTCATCTCACTGCTGACCGACCTCACGACCGTGTTCTTCTGAAGTGGTGACCGGGTTTTCAGACTCGACCGATAGGCTCGGGACATGGCACCGGTCACACCTTTCAATCAGCTGTCCAATGTCGAACAAGCCGAGGACTACGCCGAGAATCTCTTCGTCGGTCGATCTGTGCGTCTCCGGCCGCTGAGGGAGGATGATCTGCCGTACCTCGAACAGTGGTGGTTCGATCCCTCGATCGTCGTCCTGCAGAATCACACGGTTCTGCCGCGGCCCGAAGGGGGTGTGTCCGAGCAGTTCTCGCAGTGGAGTGCGAACACCTCGAGCGAGGCAGTCGGCTTCAGCATCGAGCTGACCGAAACCGAGGAGTTCGTCGGCCATGTCACCCTCTACGGACGCAATCCCATCAACCAGTCCGCTACTCTGGCGATCGTCCTCGGCCCTGAATTCCACGGTCGCGGATACGGCTCGGATGCCGTGCGACTGGCCGTGAAATACGGGTTCCTCCAATTGGGACTCAATCGCATCGAGCTGCAGACCTGGGCGTTCAACACCCGTGGAATCGCCTCCTATACGAAAGCCGGATTCGTCGAAGAAGGCCGTCGACGCGAAGCCGTGTTCTTCAACGGCCGGCGCCACGACGAAGTCATCATGGCCATCCTCAGAGACGACTGGGCCGGCAACAGCTGAGGCGCCCCGCCACTGACTCGCACGCCGTTTCCTGTGGACGGCGCCTCCACTCACACACGGTGAGCCTGTGGATGCAGAACACGTTTCCACAGGTGCGAATCCGGCCCTGGACACGGCAGCATGCCGACTCCCAGGCTGAAGGTCCGCTCGCAGAGTGTGAACGGGGTTTCAGCCAAGGAGGAGAGCATGGCCACCACATCACCGTCCCCGCAGATCGAGGACCCACCGACCGGGCACGCGGAACCGGTCGAGGACCACAGCGAGATCGAACAGTTCTGGGAACCCGACGCCGGAGCGACCACAGCCGAATATGCGATCACCACTCTGGCCGCGTGCGGATTCGCCGCACTTCTCGTCGTGGTCCTCAAATCCGAACCGATCAAGGAACTCATCACGGGGGTCATCTCCTCGGCGCTCGGTCTGGGTAGCTGAACCGTCATGGCACGCGGACGCTCCCGTCAGCGGCAGCGAGGATGGGATCGCGATGCGGGAACGGCGACGGCGGAATTCGCCGTCGTCATGCCGGCTGTCGTTCTTCTCATCGTGCTGCTCGCGGGAGCCGCCGCTGTCGGGTTCTCCCAGCTGCGAGCCTTCGACGCGGCACGGTCCGCGGCCCGTGAGATCGCCCGCGGCGAACCACAGGCCGCCGTCGTGTCCGAAGCGAAGAAGCTCGCCGGTGACTCATCCTCGGTCCGTGTCCGAGCCGACGGCGGATACTCGGTCGTCACGGTCACGATCGAGCTGCCGGCCGCGATCTTCTTCCTCGACACCGTCGACGCGGATGCCACCGCACGGTTCGAAGGGGACAGAGGAGGACCGTCATGACGAACATCGTCGTGGGTCTCTGCTCGATCGTGCTCGTCCTCGTCACCGCCATCGGCAGCCTCGGCCAGGCGTTCGTCGCCCACAGTCGGGCACAGAGTGCCGCGGATCTGGCGGCGCTCGCCGCCGCGGACGCCGTGCGCGGACTGGCCACCGGGGAACCGTGTGAGACGGCGAAGGAGGTCGCGATTCGCAACGGCGGACACCTCAAGGACTGCCGTGCCTCATTGAGTGAGCAATCCGCCTATGTCGTCATCGAAGTCGACATCCCGGGACCTCTGCCGAAGGTCAGAGAGGAGGCCGTCGCCGGGAAATGAGGGGGATCGCTACCTGAGCACGGTGCGCAGCAGCCGCAGCGCAGCGTCCTTCTCCAACGGTTCGTTGCCGTTGCCGCACTTCGGCGACTGCACACACGACGGGCAGCCGTCGATGCACTCACATGCGGCGATGGCATCCCTTGTCGCACCCAACCATTCTTCGATGACCTCGCTGCCGCGTTCGGCGAAACCGGCACCACCGGCCAGACCGTCATAGACGAACACTGTCGCCAGTCCGGTGTCGGCATGCAGAGCTGTCGACACCCCGCCGATATCCCAGCGGTCACAGCCGGCGAAGAGCGGCAGCAGACCGATCGAGGCATGCTCGGCGGCATGGACGGCTCCGGGCAGGTCTCCGGAGACGACTTCGGCCTCGTCGAGGACGCTCTGCGGAATGGTCCACCACACGGCCTTCGTCCGCAGCGTGCGCTCCGGCAGGTCGAGCTCGTGTTCGGCGATGATCGCTCCACCTCGCTTGGCCCGCATCCGGTAGGCGACGACCTGATCCTTGACGTCGACGGTGCCGCTGCACACAGCCACCCCGGAGGGCAGAACCCGCTGCGCATCGGTGTCGACGATCGAGATCTCCGTCTGCGAGCGCGGCTGAGTCGTGTAGTCGACCTCGGCACGTTCGACGGCGACGATCCGGTCCTCGAGGTCGAGATCGAGGACGGTGAAGTCGATGCCCTGATGCGTGTACACCGCGCCCGGATGGGCTCCCGTATGTGCACCCGATTCGTCGACCGTGCCCAGCAGAGTGCCGGTGCTCGCTTCGACCAGGCTGAATTGTCCGCCGCCGGAACCGCGGATATCGGACAGGTCGGTCGCCGGTTGGTCTTTTGCCCAGAACCATCCGGTTGGCCGTGCTCGCAGCATCTTCCGCTCCACGAGATCGTCGATGACCTCGGACGAATCGTCCGGGAAGTGCACGAGATCGGCCGCCTTCAGAGGCACCTCGGCGGCGGCCGCACACAGGTGACCGGAAAGCACGTGCGGATTGCCAGGATGGATGACGCCGGCGTCGACGGGGGAGTCGAAGATGACTTCGGGGTGGTGGACGACGAAGGTATCGAGCGGATCATCGCGGGCGATGAACACAGTCATCCACCGTTGCCCGGCTCGGCCCGCGCGTCCCGCCTGCTGCCATAGGGACGCCAAGGTCCCCGGCCAGCCGGAGATGATGACCAGGTCGAGTCCGGAGATGTCGATGCCCAGCTCCAGAGCATTCGTCGACGCCACGGCCAGCAGCTGACCCGAACGCAGAGCCGTCTCGAGCATCCTGCGCTCTTCGGCCAGATACCCGCCCCGGTATGCCGCGACCTTGCCGGTCAGGGTCTCGTCCACCTCACCCACCTGGTCACGGACCGTCTGCGCCAGGGCTTCGGTGCCTCGGCGGGAGGCGATGAACGTGATCGATCGATATCCGGCGCACATGGAATCGGTGATGACATCGGCGGCCTCGACGAGGCCGCTGCGCCGGTCCCCGCCCGGTGACACAGGAGGCTCCCACAGTGCGAAGCTGCCTGCTGCCCGGGGTGAAGAATCCTCGGTCACCGCGTTTGCGGGCCGCCCGGTCAGCTTCGCAAAGGCTGCGTCCGGGTCCGCCATCGTCGCCGAGGCTCCGATGACGACCGGTGAGGCCCCGTAGTGGGCGGCGATGCGCAGTAGGCGGCGGAGGATGAGTGCGACGTGGGACCCGAACACTCCACGGTAGCGGTGGGCTTCATCGATGACGATGAAGCGCAGGTTTTTGAACATCCGGGCGAAGCGTTCGTGCTGGGGCAGAATGCTGCGGTGGAGCATGTCCGGGTTGGTGAAGATGATGTTCGCATGCCGTCTCGCCCAGTCCTTCGAGACCTGTGAGGTGTCCCCGTCGTAGCTGGCGGGACGCATGCCCTGGATGACGAATCGTTCGAGTTTGGCCAGCTGATCGGCGGCCAGAGCCTTTGTCGGAGCGATGTAGATCGCCGAGGCGGTGCGCAGCTTCCCGCGAGTCGATTGGATCGCTTCGAGCACCGGCAGCCAGAATCCCAACGACTTGCCCGACGCGGTGGGGGTGGCGATGACGACGTCGGAACCGTCCCTGGCCGTCTGCGCCGCCTTGAGCTGGTGCTGCCACAGAGCGTCGACGCCGATGGAATGACATGCGTGCTTGAGTTCCTCGTCGATCCAGTCCGGCCACTCGGCATCCCGTTCGAAACGCTGCGGGATATCGCGGACATGGACGATCCGCTCATCCCGGGCACCGAAACCGGTGACGATGTCGAGAAGAGCAGAGGAGGCCATGAGTCAATTATGGCGCAGTCGCTAGGATTCTTCTGTGACTGATCTGCCGTTGGCCCACCTGGGCGAGACCCTCTACCGTTCCGGATACACCGAACCACGGCTGCGCCAGTTCTGGGGTGGTCCGACCTCGGAGGCGCTGCTGCGCAACAACGCCGCACCCGCCATCCACCACTGCGCCCGGACGCTGGCGGACCAGTCGTCGACGGCCGCCGACCGTGCCATGGCCAGCGCGGCGCTGATCTTCCACTTCCACCGCACAGTCCCGGTCGCCCAGGTCCGCGCCCTGCTGGGGGAGTCCTTCGACACCGCCGCCGAGGCGGGGCTGATCACCGTGGACGACGACGAGGTGACCGCCCCCTTCGCCCTGACCCCCTATGAACTTCCCGTGGGTGTTCCCCGCGGCTTCCGTCCCGGGGACGAGAACCTCTACCTCGTGGCCGACCACGGGACCCTGACCACACCGGATGTCCTCGACGGCGAGTTCGTACTTGGACTCGGCGGAGCCGGCCGGACACTGGTGTCGATCACCCCGCGCGACCACGTCGGGGTGGCCGCCGACATCGGCACCGGCTGCGGAATCCAAGCTCTGCTGCTGACCCGCCACAGCGACCGAGTCATCGCCACCGACATCTCCCACCGGGCCCTGCGTCTGGCCGAACTCTCGGCCGGACTCAACGGTGTGACGACGATCGAATTCCGGCACGGCTCGCTTCTCGAACCATTGCAGGAACCCGTGGATCTGCTCGTGTCGAATCCGCCGTTCGTGATCACCCCGCGCAGCACGGACACCACCTTCGAATACCGGGACGGCGGAATGACTGGGGACCGACTCGTTCGGGAGCTCTTCACCCGGATCCCTGAGAACCTCGCCCCGGGCGGACGCAGCGTCTGCCTCGGAAACTGGGAAGCCGCCTCGGGGAAGGACGAAGGACCGGAGTCCTGGGTCAGCGATGACGACACGTCAGTGTTCGTCATCGAACGCGAAGCCCTGGACCCCATCGCCTACGCCGAGACCTGGATCCGCGACAGCGGGATCCCTCGCGCCAGCACCGCCTGGAACGACGCAGTCGCCGCATGGCTCGACGACTTCGCCACCAGAGCTGTGGACGAAGTCGTCTTCGGGTACGTGCTGATCGCGAAGTCCGATAACGATGTGCCAACGATTGGTACCGAAGATCCCGCGATCGGCGACGTCACCTCGGACGTCGACCGCGGACCGTTGGAGACGGCCGAGGGAGTGTTCAAGACCCGGGTCAGAGTCACCTCGGCGCCGGCGAACAATCCGCACGGACTCGCAGAGTTCCTCACCACGATCATCGCGATCCGGTCGTGGCTGGCAGCGGCCGGACCGGAGGAGATCGCCGCGACTGCTTTCACACGCTCTCCGGACCTCGTCGAACATCGCCATTTCCTTCCCGGGGCGCCGGAACCCAACTCGATCACCTTGGAACCGGGGATCGGCTTCGGGCAGGTCTTCGACCTCGACACGGCACTGGCCGGATTCGTGTCCGTCGCGGATGGGACGCTGACCCTGCGACAGACGGCCGGGGCCTTGGCCCAGCTTCTCGAGGTCGATCCCACGGCTCTGGAAGATCAGCTCGTGGCGCAGGTCAGAGCCCTGTGCGCGGCGGGTGCACTGCTGCCCGACGGCGGTTCGATCGGGACCTCGACGACTGGGACGTCGGCGGAATAGGGATAGGATCGGAAACCGTTGACCCCGTGTCCGAGCCGAGATCGGACGAGGTCCGGGCAGCATCCGGGCCGCAAGTGCCGATGAGGAACGTGTCCGTTCAACAGTGTTACATTGGGCCGGATCGTCCGTTGCAGCGGGCAGCTGATGCCGTGAGAGGAATGTGAAAGCGTGACCACAACCGAGAAGAAGCCCCGTCGCCTCGTCATCGTCGAGTCTCCGACGAAGGCGCGAACGATTGTGGGATACCTCGGCGACGGTTATGACGTCGAGGCCTCCGTCGGTCATATCCGCGACCTGCCCACCCCTTCGGAGCTGCCCGCCGATATGAAGAAGGGGCCGTACGGAAAGTTCGCTGTCGACGTCGACAACAACTTCGATCCCTATTATCGGATCGATCCGGGCAAGAAGAAGAAAGTCACCGAACTCAAGCGTCTGCTCAAGGACGCCGACGAACTCTATCTGGCAACGGATGAGGACCGCGAGGGAGAGGCCATCGCCTGGCATCTGCTCGAAGTCCTCAAACCGAAGATTCCGGTCAAGCGCATGGTCTTCCACGAGATCACGCCTGAGGCGATCGAACGGGCCCTGGAGAACACCCGCGATATCGATTCCTCGCTCGTCGACGCGCAGGAGACCCGCCGCATCCTCGACCGTCTCTACGGCTACGAGGTCTCACCCGTGCTGTGGCGCAAGATCCGTGCCGGGCTCTCGGCCGGACGTGTGCAGTCCGTGGCCACCCGCCTCGTCGTCGAACGCGAACGCGAACGCATGGCCTTCGTGCCCGCAGACTACTGGGACCTCGATATCGATCTCGGTCTGCCGGACGGGACGAACCCGTTCGCTGCGAATCTCACCACACTCGACGGATCGCGGGTGGCCAGCGGCCGTGACTTCAACGACAAGGGCGAGCTGAAGAACACCTCGGCGACGATCGTCGACCAGGCGCGAGCGGAGTCGTTGGCCACGGAGCTGAACGGCAGCGCCAAGGATGCGCTGACGGTGACCGCGGTGGAGTCGAAGCCGTACTCCCGGCGCCCGGCCGCACCCTTCACGACCTCGACCCTGCAGCAGGAAGCCGGACGCAAACTGCGCATGAGCGCTCGTCAGGCCATGCGCACCGCTCAGTCGCTGTACGAGCACGGCTACATCACCTATATGCGTACCGACTCCTCGGCGCTGTCGGGTCAGGCCATCGCTGCCGCCCGCAAGCAGGTGACCGAACTCTACGGTCCCGAATTCGTTCCGCAGTCGCCGCGCCAGTACGCGAGCAAGCAGAAATCGGCGCAGGAGGCCCACGAGGCGATCCGTCCCGCCGGTGACTCCTTCCGCACCCCGGCACAGGTGTCCAAGCAGCTCAACGGCGACGAGTTCCGTCTCTACGACCTCATCTGGAAGCGCACCGTCGCCAGCCAGATGGCCGACGCGAAGGGCAAGACCGCGACGATCAAGGTCAGCGCTGCTCTCGCCGACGGCCACGAAGCCGGTTTCAGCGCCAGCGGCACCGTCATCACCTTCCGCGGGTTCCTTGCCGCCTATGAAGAGGGCCAGGACGCGTCCCGCTACGACACGAAGTCCGGAGAATCGCGGCTGCCGCAGGTCGAAGAGGGCCAATCGCTGTCGGTCGTCAAGGCCGAAGCCGACGGCCACACCACCGCTCCGCCGCCGCGCTTCACCGAAGCCAGCCTGGTCAAGCAGCTCGAAGAGCTCGGCATCGGCCGACCCTCGACCTATGCTGCGACGATCTCCGTCATCCAGGACCGCGGCTATGTGACGACTCGCGGCAACGCATTGGTGCCCAGCTGGTTGGCGTTCTCCGTCGTCCGCCTGCTCGAAGAGCACTTCACCGGTCTGGTCGACTACGCGTTCACCGCTGACCTCGAATCCGAACTCGACCGGATCGCGATGGGCGAGGAGGATCGCAACGACTGGTTGGCCGGATTCTATTTCGGTGACAAGACCCAGGACCGTGAAGGACTCAAAGCCATCGTCGACGACCTCGGCGATATCGATGCCCGCGAGGTCAACACCGTCGCCATCAGCGAGGGCGTGAACCTGCGCGTGGGCCGCTACGGTCCCTACCTCGAGGTGGCTTCGGAGAAAGACGGAGAGGACCCGAAGCGGGTCTCCGTCCCCGACGATCTGGCACCCGATGAGCTGACAGCGGCGAAGGCCGCCGAACTCATCGAATCCCAAGGCGACGGCGACCGCGAGCTCGGCGTCGACCCGGAGACCGGACACACCATCGTGGCGAAGAACGGTCGTTTCGGACCCTATGTCTCCGAGGTGCTGCCCGAACCCGAGGAGAAGCCGAAGCGCGGCGCGAAGAAGCCGAAGCCGCGCACAGGTTCCCTGTTCAAGTCGATGGATCTGAACTCGATCGACCTCGAGACCGCGCTCAAGCTGCTCAGCCTGCCGCGCGTGGTCGGACAGGACGAAGAGGGCACGGACATCACCGCGCAGAACGGCCGATACGGACCGTACCTGAAGAAGGGAACCGACTCCCGCTCCCTGACCGATGAGGAGCAGATCTTCAACATCACCCTCGAAGAGGCGCTGAAGATCTACTCCGAGCCGAAGCAGCGCGGCGGTCGTCGGGCCGCGGCACCGCTGAAGGAACTCGGCGAGGACCCGGAGACGAAGAAGCCCGTCGTCGTCAAGGACGGTCGCTTCGGACCGTATGTCACCGACGGTGAGACGAATGCGACCCTGCGCAAGGACGACTCCGTCGAAGCCGTGACGCTCGAACGCGCCGCGACTCTGCTCGCCGAGAAGCGCGCGAAGGGACCGGCGAAGAAGAAAGCTCCGGCAAAGAAGGCCCCCGCCAAGAAGTCGACTGCGAAGAAGACGACGGCCGCCAAGACGACTACGTCGAAGACCACCGCGTCGAAGACCACCGCCGCGAAGAAGACGACGGCTTCCAAGTCGACTGCGTCGAAGTCCACGGCGGCGAGAACTCCGGCTGCGAAGAAGACGAGCACGGCCAAGCCGAAGACTCCCTGAGTCGACGTCCGCCGAGCCCGCGGCGTTCACCTGTCACTGCTTTCGCCACCTGCCTGATGGTCCGGCAGGTGGCGAAAGTCGTTTCTTCTCCCGTCGCCTGTGACACCCCGTGGCCCGTGATTGTTGGGTCGATCCACGGTGATCTCGACGTCGAAAACACCGTGGATCGACCCAACAATCGCCGTTTGCCGGCGCCGGCCACGTACTCCAGTGCCTCAGGGACGAGGACAGCAGTGCCTCAGGGATGAGGTCAGTCGCGCGACGAATCTGCGAAATCCGTGAGCGCCTGGCCGTCGAGTCGGTAGGTCTCCCACTCGTCCTGCGGCTTCGCACCCAGCGATTCGTAGAACCCGATGGACGGGGTGTTCCATTTGAGCACGCACCATTCGAGCCGCGTCAGTCCGCGCTCCTGGCAGATCTGCGCCAGCCGGCCGAGCAGCGCCTTTCCGGCTCCCGAGCCGCGATGTTCGGGCAAGACGAAGAGGTCCTCGAGCCAGATGCCGTTCCTGCCCGTCCAGGTCGAGAACGAATGGAACCAGATCGCGATGCCGATGACCTCGCCGCCCGACTCGGCCACGAGACCGAACGTGTTCGCATGACCACCGTCGGGGAACATCACTGCCGCGAAATCCGCCTCGGTGGCCTCGACCGCATCCGGTTCCTTCTCGTAGACGGCCAGCGCGCGGACGAGCCGCAGGATCTCGGGCAGATCAGAGCGTTCTGCTTCACGAATGGTGACGGTCATGGTGTGTGCTCCCAAAGTCGTTCGGTCAAAGGAATTCAGTCTCCGCGGTTCGCGCGCTGTCCCGGCCTGTGCCGACCACAGCTTTCGCCGACCTCACAGCCGGTGCTTGTCCGCGTGGGCGGCTACTTCGGCCAGCTCCTCGGCAGTGGGGGACAGGGGCGAATCCGGATTCGCGTCGGCATAGTAGGCGGCGAACGCCTCGGCGACGGAATCGATCGTCACCTCCGGATGGACCTCGCTGATCGATCCGCCCGTGGACGGATCCCAGTCGATTCCGAGGGCGGCTTCGACATCGGTGAGTACCGCGCGGATCGGATCCGGGTCCTCGACGACGACGGACGACGAGAACAGCCAGGCACCGGAGACCACGCGCTGGGCGGTGCCGATCGCCTTGATCCGCCCGGCCACGTTGACGCTGTGTTCACCGGGACAGTATTCGCCGGGAATCTCGCCGAGGCGGGCATCGATGCCCAGCCCGCGCAGCACCTCGACATAGTCCTGGCCGAAACCGGTGAACCGTGCGTTGGTGTTCGTGATGAATGAATCACTCGGTTCGATGTGATCGATGACCAGCGAACCCGGATGGTATGCGGCCGCGCGCCCGCCGAGGCTGCGCAGGGCAGGCGTGAAACCGTGATCCCGGGCCGCTTCGATGGCGGCGGCGAAGCCGGGCAGGAAACGATCCCTGGCACCGAACGCCAAGGTCGGGGCCGGTCGGTACATCCGCAGAGTCGCTCCGCGGCGTCCGGCCTTGACCGAATCGAGGAGGACGCGGGCGAATGCGAGTTCCTCCACGGGGCCCAAGCCTTCCGCCGCCACCGTTGTCATCGCCAGTGAGTCTGTGTGCACGAGTTCAAGGGTAGAGGATCGGCAGGCCCCGGTCGGGTTCGGGTTGTCGCAGATCGCACTCGTTTCCAAGAGATATGTCAGTTCGGCCAGATAGTGTAGGGCTGTGAGCATGTTGACGACTACAGGACACCGACTGCCCGGAGCCCCCGGCCGCCTGGTCACCGAGACCGCCGCCTGGGGTGCCCTGATCGTTCTTGTCGCGATCAGCTATGTCGTGGCAGGAACCAGCGGACTCGTCGCGACGGTGGGCGGACGCGCCTACACCGCCATGGGGGAGTCTCTCAGCGCCGGAGGTTTCGACAATCAGTTGGGCAGTCTGTCGCTGCTCATCGTCTTCGCCCTCTCCTGCGCAGGTCTCTTCATTCCCGCAAAGGTCTTCGCCTCCCGACCGCCGGCGGTGCGCAAGACAGCTCTGAGCATCTCAGCGATCGTCGAAGCCGCACTTCTCGTCGTCCTCAGCCTGGCTCCCAGCGCCTGGTTGACCTGGGTCGCGGCCCTGTTCCTCGGCGCCGTGGTCGGTCTGCTCATGAGCATCAACCCCTTCAGGCACGAGAAGCCGTGGCGCCGTGTCGGCATTCCCGCGGCCGTCCTCGTCTTCGTCTCCTGTGCCTTCCAGATCCTCGGCGGCTCTGCAGCGGGAACTCAAGCGCTCGGCTGGGTGTCCCTGCTGGTGGGCATCGGCATGGCCGCCGGTTCCGTCATCATCTTCCTCACCCCCGAACGTGCCCTGCACGCAGAGTCTGCGACGACCGGGCAGTTCCCCGAACTCAAGGCCCGGGTCGCCCGCCCCGCCGAGGCGATCGCGAATCCGTGGGTGTGCATCGGCCTCTTCGCCGTCCTCGGCGCGACCTTCATGCTTGCCCAGCCGACGGCGATCGGCCACGGCTATGGTCAGGCCGGTTTCGCGCTCATCATCGCCTGCTGCCTCGTCGGGTGGGCCGTCGGATTCGAGATGGGGCCGACCTTCGCCCCCGGAATGTCCCGTCCGCGTGTGTCCACTTTCGCTCTGCTCGTCTCCGGTGTGCTGCTGCTCGCCACCGGCGCCATCAACGAACTCTCCGGCAAGGTCGTGCTCTCGGCCGCGATCGCGTTCCTCGTCGGCATCGGCGTGCGCGCTCAGCCCTATGACTTCTCCCGCCGCTACGGTGCCGTCGCGGGCGCCGGTCTGGCCTTGGTGATCAACGCCCTCGATCTCGGCGGCACGGTCGAAGTCGGTTCAAGTCCTGACTGGATCCTGGCTCCCAGCGACGTCGCGTTCCTCATCTTCGGCATCGCCGCCCTGGTCGCCGGAGTCATCGGACTCTTCACCTTCGACCCGCACAGACTGCAGGGGCTGTCCGTCGACATCGTCCACGGATTCCGCCCGCCCAGCCAGCCGGAGACTGCGGCCGGCGGACTCGGGAACTCGGCCGAACGCCTCGGCGCCGGATTCTTCATCGCCATCGAAGGCGGAGATGGTTCCGGCAAGACCACACAGATCAAACGCATCTCCGCGGCTCTGGCCGATGACGGCTATCACGTGGAGGCCACTCGCGAACCCGGCGGCACCGAACTGGGCACGAAGATCCGTTCTGTTCTCTTCGACTCCGACCCGCCGAGCTCGCGCACCGAAGCCCTGCTCTTCGCCGCTGACCGTGCCCACCATGTGGCATCCCTGGTCGACCCCAGCCTCGACGCCGGAAACATCGTCATCACCGACCGGTACATCGATTCGACGATCGCCTACCAGGCAGCCGGTCGCAGCTTCGACGAGAAGACGATCCTCGCGCTGAGTCGGTGGGCCACCCAGGGGCTCGTACCGAACCTGACGATCGTCCTCGACATCGAACCCGAGGTCGCGGCCGAGCGGATGGGCAAGCGCGGCGACAGCAACTACCTCGACGACGAGAACCAGCAGTTCCACCAGCGCGTGCGCCAGACCTACCTGTCCCGCGCACACAAGGAACTCGACCGGTATGTCGTCCTCGACGCCTCGGTCGACGCCGATGAACTCACCGAGCAGATCCTCGCGGCCATCCGCGCTCGGCTTCCGCAGACCCTGGTCAAGCGCGACACCGGCACCGAGGCGCCCCCCGCCTCAACATCGAATGCTGAGCCCGACAGCGGCCCGGAACGCAGCTCCGTGCCGATCGCTGCCGTGGCCGCCGGAACCGTGCCTGACGACGATAAAGACGAAACATCCTCTCCCGACTCCTCCGCAGAAGTGGACGGTGCACCTGAGACTGCAGACGACTCTGTCGACGGCCGGGATACGGCAGATGGCTCCGCCGAGGATGACACCGATGCGAACGACACCGACGAACGCGATACGCGCGGCGAAGACGAGATGCACGAACGTGGACCGCGTTTCGTCCCCGCCTCCGGCGATCGCTTCGTTCCCTCTGCGGTCACCGACGCCGAGGCCGAGATCTCGGGTGCTGTTCCCACCAAACGCGTCGACCTCGGAGCGGATCTGCGAGAGGATCCGACCGCCTCGGCGAGTGAGGAACCATCCGGTGCTACCAGTGCTCCGGGGGTCGCCGGTGAGGCCGCGGACCGGGACTCGGAGAATGACGAGGAGGAGCTCCCGTCGTTCCTCGAGCAGAAGGGTGCGCGCCGATCCGACGAGGATGATGCCACCACGGTGCTGCCGACCCACGGAACCGACGCGATCATCGATGACAGCGACGATGCCGATGGTGTGCCGACGGACCGAATCGTCACGGATGAAGACGCGGAAACCCGCATCGTCAACCGTGTCGATCCCGAAGACGCCGAAACCCGCGTGGTTCACCGGGCCGATTCGAGTGCCGAGGCAGGTGCGGGTGGCGCATTCGAGGACTCGGCCGATGCCGGGGATGCGGAAACCACGGTGCTGCCGGTCCGCAGTGCACGGGAGATGAGTCGTGAACGGCTGCAGGCGCAAGCCGAGATCGAACGGCAGGCTCGGGAACGTCTGCGCAGGCAGCGGGAACGCAGCAACCGCCGCTTCACCAACCCGGAGGATTCCTGAAGTGAGCGTCTTCGACGAACTCGTCGGCCAGGATGACGTCGTCACCCAGCTCGGCTATGCCCTGGACAACCCGGCGGCGATGACCCATGCCTGGCTGTTCACCGGTCCTCCCGGCTCAGGGCGATCCAATGCGGCTCGGGCCTTCGCCGCGGCCCTGATCTCCGGTGGCACCGAATCGAACGACGTGACCGCCAGGGTGCTGTCGGGACATCACGAGTCGCTGACGATCATGTCGACGCAGAAGTCGGTCATCTCGATCGAAGAGGTCCGCGAACTCGTATCCAAGGCTCAGTCGTCGCCGGTGAACTCGAAATGGCGTGTCGTCATCATCGAAGATGCCGATCGGATGATGGAGCGGACGGCGAACGTGCTGCTCAAAGCCATCGAAGAACCTCCTCCGGGAACTGTGTGGCTGCTGTGTGCACCGAGCCCGATCGATGTGCTGACCACCATCCGATCGCGGTGTCGCCCGGTACGCCTGCGTATTCCTTCTCGGGAGGCCGTGGCACAGCTGTTGATGCAGCGAGACAGTGTCTCGGAGGATCGTGCCCATTGGGCTGCGGCCGTGGCTCAGAACCACATCGGGCGCGCGAAATACCTGGCGCTCAACGAGTCGGCCGACGCCGAACGCAAACAGATCCTCGCCATCCCGGGCAAACTCACCTCGGTGGGGGCGACGATACGTTTGGCCGGTCGGATCGTCGACGCAGCGGCAGAGACCGCGAAGTCACGAGTCGAAGAGCGCAATGCCGCCGAGCGGACTCAGCTTCTGACCACATTGGGGGTCGAAGGGGAGAAGACGATTCCGCCCTCGGCCAGAGCGCAGATCAGAAAGCTCGAGGAAGAGCAGAAGCGCCGTTCGGTGCGGGCCCGCAACGATGAGCTCGACCGGATCTTCCTCGAGCTCATGAGCCTCTACCGTGACATCCTCATGTACCAGCTGGGGATCCGAGACGGGTGGATCAACGCCGGCGAAGTCGATCTCATCGCCGAACAGGCGAACCGGGACGGCCCCGACACCACTCTGCTGCGCATCGATGCGATCACCGAGGCCCGGCAGCGCCTGCAGACGAACATGTCGCCCGTGCTCATCGTCGAAGCAGCCTTCGTGCTGCTGTCGAACCCCTGGCTGCAAGAGGACCGCACGGGCGCACTCTGATCGCCGACGGTTGGGCGCGCCGGGGGAATGGCCGAAGACGCTCAGTCGTCGCCGAGGAGTTCTGCTATGAGTGCTGCGGTGAGTTCGATGCGGCGGGGAATCCAGATCTGCAGAGCATGTTCGGTCCGGGCGTGGGAACCTCCGCCGACGGTGCCGAGGCCGTCGAGGGTCGGCGTCCCGACTCCGGCGGTGAAGTTGCCGTCCGACCCGCCGCCGACTGCGACTGACCGCAGCGGGGGATGCCCGAGTCGTCCTGCCAGTCGTTGGGCACGGGCATACAGGCCCATCGCCATGTCCTCTTCGAGCGGGGCGCGGTTGATTCCGCCTTTGAGTTCGATCTTCGCACCGGCCACGCTGGGCGTCAGGGCGCGCAGAGCCTCATCAATGCGCACCTGTTCATCCGCCGAGGCTGCCCTGGAGTCGATGCCGACGACGGCTTTGGCCGGTACGGTGTTCGTGGTCGATCCGCTGGTCATCACGGTCGGGACTACAGAGGTCCCGACAGAGGGTTTGTGCAGTGCAGCGATCTCGATGACCTGGTTGGCCACTTCGATGGTGGCGTTGATGCCCTTCTCCGGTTCTACTCCGGCATGCGATGCCAGACCGGTGACTTCGAGCTGGTAGATCGCCACGCCTTTGCGAGCGATCTTGACGGCACCGTCGGCGGCACCGCTTTCGAACACGAGGGCGGCCTTCGATCCGCGCGCTTCGTCTTCGATGATCTGCCGGGAGCCAGGGGAACCGAGTTCTTCATCGGCAGTGATGAGGAGGCTGACGCCATCGAGATGGCCGAGTTCGGCGCGGACCTTCGCCAACGCGTAGATTGCGATGAGCAGTCCGCCCTTCATGTCATCGGCGCCGGGTCCGCGAACAACTCCGTCCTTGACCGAATACGGAAAATCAGCGAGCGTTCCCGTCGGCCAGACGGTGTCGTGGTGGCCGATGAGCACGACTTTGCGCGGTCCGGTGCCGAAGCGCCACAGCACATGCGGGTGGCCGTCGGTCTCGACGATCTGAGGTGCGGCACCGAGCATTCCGGTGCCGATTCGCGAGACGAGCCGTGCACTGCGGGCCAGGGAAGAGAGGTCGTTGGAGAACGACTCGCATTCGATGAGCGCCTGGAAATCACTCATGAAATCGTCGGAGTCGAACTCTGCCATGGATGTCTCACCTTCTCGCTTGTCAGCCAACTGTTCTTTCAAGGTTAACTGGTGCCCGGTCGCGGCCCGGCGGCACCCGCTCAGGGGCGGGCCAGGTGGTCGGTTGTCGCCGTCCGGCGAGGGGGTGACGAAGCTCTCTGCCGGAACCGCCCTGGAGGGTGGTCGTCGTTTTGACCGCTGGCAGAGAAGTTGGCTAAAGTTGGTTCGGTTGCCGCCTTAGCTCAGTCGGCAGAGCGATTCACTCGTAATGAATAGGTCGCGGGTTCGATTCCCGCAGGCGGCTCGGCAACAGCCCCTCCCACCAGGACAGACTCTGGTGCGGGAGGGGCTTTCTCGTGGCCGAAGTGCCTGTTAGGCGAGACCCTCTCAGCCGGGAGGCGGAGCGAAGACGGTCTCACTTGCTTGGCAACCCGTCTGCAGGCTGCGGCTGAGATCGTCGGTGGTGCTCACTCGGCTGACCATCAGACACAGCGCTTCGCCATCGACGGACGTCGTCGTGTGAAAGCTGCCTGGAGACATGACGATTCCCTGCCCCGGGCGGACAAGAAACCGATTGACCGTTCCGTCGTCGACATCGTCTCGGAACAAGTGCTGGACGATCGTACCGGTGATCGGAATGAGCGCCTGCTCCGTGAGCAGATGCGCTTCGAAATCCTCCGGTGGCTCTGCGCGGTCGTAAGAAACCCACAGCAGATCGGTCGTTCCGTCGGCGCCTGGTTCGAAAAGGGAAGCACGGAAGAACGAGGTCGCTGCTGACAGGAATGCTGACGAACCGGGCACCTGCTGGGCGTGGAAATCCATCACCCTGCCGAACGGCGCGAAGGCTTCCGGCGTCAGCTCGAGCATTCCGTCCCCCGCGAGGTCGGAGTTCTCGCGCCGACCCAAGGTCACGTGAGAGCGGGAAGGAGACTTCACGGTTCACTTCACCCGACCGGCTCAGGCATCTTTTCCACGGTGTAGGACATTTCGATGCTGTCCTCGGTGCGCGGGTCGAACAGGCGCACTCGCCAGAGTGAGGCGAACTGGTCAACACCTTCAGCCATGGGGATGGTGCCAGAGATGAGGACGGTGCCCGGCTGCGCGACCTCCTTGGCCTTGAGTTCGTCAAGCCAATAGCTCGGAGGCAGCAGATCGGCAAAGCTTCCATCCTGAAGCTGTGATTCGACGCCACCCGCATCAGTGACGAAGGACTCGATGCGGATCTCGTCGATGTGATCGGCAATTTCCTCATAGACCCATGCACGCTTGGCCAGAATGTTCGGTGCAGCATTCTTGCTCCATGCCACTCCATACACTTCGAGGTCGCGATCGGTCTGATCGCTGGCTGCGGTGATGAGTACGCCGCGGTCCGATACGACCAGCGCCCATTCCGCCTCTCCAGAAGATTTTCCGTGCTGGACCGTCACGGTCTCAGCCTGCTGAGCAAGGTAAGGAGACACGGGGTATAGGGCGGGCACCTGGCTGGGGCCAGGTACTCCGAGAGCGGCCAACTCGTCAATGTGATGCTGAACCGCTTCTTGGTTTCGACCGGCATAGCCCGCGTTGAGAAGCCTGTCGACGTGTACGTCAACGGTGGTCTTGTCCGGGAGTTCGAAGGTAAGCATCGTGTGTTCTTCCTTGTCGTCGATGAGGTTTCACGTGATGTTGTCTCATTGTATACAGCCTGTATACTGTTAGCGCAATCACAGTTCTTGCCGCAGAGTCGCAGGCGAGCATTGTCCAGACAGATGAAAAGGATTGCTATGCAGAGTGCATCAACAACCCGTCCGCCGGTGGCGCGGAAGGATCTCATCAAGGCATTCGCCGCCAGCCTGAGCGGCACCACGCTCGAGTGGTACGACTTCGCCATCTATTCGGCAGCGGCGGCCATCGTCTTCCCCGTGCTCTTCTTCCCTTCGGGCGACCCGATGGTCGGCGTGCTGTTGGCCTTCTCGACCTATGCAGTCGGCTACGTCTCTCGGCCGTTGGGCGGAATCGTCTTCGGCCGCCTCGGCGACAAAGTCGGTCGAAAGAAAGTCCTGGTCTGGACTCTTGTGCTCATCGGAGTCTCGACATGTCTCATCGGCATCCTTCCGACCTACCAGAGCATCTCCCTGTGGGCTCCGCTCTTACTGGTGCTCCTGCGTTTCGCTCAGGGCATCGGTGTCGGCGGTGAATGGGGCGGCGCTGTCCTCCTGTCTAGCGAATACGGAGATCCGCGCTATCGCGGCTTCTGGTCGTCAGCTGCTCAGATCGGACCTCCGGCCGGCAACCTCATGGCCAATGGTGCCTTTGCGGGTCTGACTCTCGCCCTCAGCGAAGAGCAGTTCTTCGCTTGGGGCTGGCGTGTGGCGTTCCTCGTGTCGGCGGTGCTCGTGCTCTTCGGTCTGTGGATCCGTCTCAAGCTCGAAGACACCCCGGTATTCAAGGCAGTCGAACAGTCGGGTGAGCGTCCCGAGAAGCCGATCACAGAACTTCTGCAGACCGAGTCGCGCCCGCTGTTCTCGGCGATCCTCGCCCGCATCGGGCCCGATGTCACCTACGCACTCTTCACAGTCTTCACCCTCGCCTACGGCACGATTGTGCTCGACCTCGACCGGACCACGGTGTTGGGCGCGGTCATGCTCGGCTCAGCTTTCCAGGTCATCTGCATCCCGCTGGCCGGCTACCTCTCAGACATCATCAACCGGCGTCTTGTCTATGGTGTCGCTGCGGTGGGCGCAGTGGCGTGGACCTTCGTTTTCTTCACCAAGCTCGAAGCAGGAGACGCCACCTGGATGTACGTCGGCATCCCCGTCGGACTGTTCTTCCACTCGCTCATGTACGGGCCGCAGGCGGCGTTCGTCGTCGAGCAGTTCACACCTCGACTGAGGTACACAGGTTCGTCACTGGCATACACCATCGCCGGTGTGCTCGGCGGGGCGATCGCTCCGATGATGTTCACGCTGCTGCTCGACAACACCGGAACCTGGGTCTGGGTGGCCGTGTATTTGGCCGGAGCCGTGACTCTCACGTTGATCGGTCTGATCATGGGACGCAACAGCAACGTGCAGGAGGACGTCGACCATCTTGAGAAGCTCGCCGCTGCGCAGCGTTCGGCTGAAGTCATCGATGAGGTGGCGCCGAGTCATTGAGTTCGGTCAGTCATGTGCTCCGACTGCGACTAACAGTCGGGGCACATGACTGGCCTTCTCGCGGCGAATGTGGCACTCAGCGGGACAGCAGCAGATTCTGCGTCTGAGTGATGTGCTCGCAGATAGCGTTGGTAGTCGCCTCGGCATCACCGGAGCGCAGCGACTCAAGGATCTGGGAATGTTCTTCGAGCACCTGTGCCGGACGGTCGGCGCTCGTCCAGGTTGCAGAGATGCCGAAGCGGACGTGTTTGACTCGCAATCGGGTGTAGATGTCGCTGAGCACCCTATTGCCTGCGGCATCGACCATTGCGGCATGGAAACGCTGGTCGAGACTGATGAAATCCGGAATCGTGTCGTCGGCGACCGGCAGCTCCACCTGCTGCTGGTAGAGGTCATCCATGGCTGCGATCGGCGCTTCTCCGGATGCCAAGATCTGCCGAGCGGTCTCGAGCTCGATCATCTGCCGGACCTCCATCGTCTCGCGGATCTCTCGATCGTCACTGGGCCGTATGTATGCCCCGCGGTGCGGAATGAGGTCAACGAGGCCGTCAGAGGCGAGCATGATAAGCGCTTCACGAATTGGGGTGCGGGACAGGCCGAACCTCTTGACCAGATCCCCTTCGGTCAGGAAGGTGCCTTGTATAGCCGGGTCCGTCAGTACGAGGTCGCGCAGGCGCTCATAGGCAGTCCGGCGTGCAGCGGGACCTGACGATGTTTGCATACAACCCACCTTAGTCGTTTGCCGGATAACCAGCATCGGCCACGACAAGAGAAAAAGAGGAGAGATACATGAAGATCGCAATGGTGCAGATGAACTCGACTGGGGACCAGCAGGAGAATCTCGACCGAGTCGCCGAGCACACTGCCTCGGCAGTTCGGAAGGGAGCTCGCCTCGTCGTCTTCCCTGAAGCTGCCCAGATCGCTTTCGGGAACGACCTGGCGCGTGCGACCGCTGAGGATGACGGTCAGTGGTCTGAGTCGATTGCGCAGATTGCTGCAGAGAACAACACTGTAATTGCTGTCGGTGCCTTCCGCGCGGGTGAAAATGGGACGGTGGTCAACACTCTCATCGTGCGCGGAGTCGACGAAGGCCGCGAGATCAGTGTCGACTACGACAAGATCCATCTCTACGATGCATTCGGACATCGCGAATCGGACACAGTGACTGCAGGGGAGTCGGTGCGCACATTCCGCCTGGGCGGACTCACTTTCGGCCTGGCCATCTGCTATGACGTACGTTTCCCGGCACTGTTCACAGCTCAAGCTCGAGCAGGAGCAGATGCGATCATCGTCGCGACCTCATGGGGCGCGGGCCCTGGAAAAGCCGAGCAGTGGAAGCTGTTGGGTCCAGCCCGCGCCCTGGATTCGACCGCTTACGTGCTCGCCTGCGACCAAGCCGACCCCGCGGTCACAGGAATTCCGGTGAAGGACGGCAGTCCGACGGGGATCGGACACTCCTATGTGGCGTCACCGAACGGCACGCTGATCGCCGAGGCAGGGCGAGGTGAGGAGATCATCTTCGCTGACATCGACCACAGTCGAGTGGCGGAAATCCGTGGGACCCTGCCTGTCCTTCAGAACTCGCGTCTTAAAGGTGCCCTTTTCGTCGAGGGCGTCTGAACCGACTCGCCTCGGCCAGCAGACGAAGAGACGGATGACTTCGGCCGCCGGTCGATGAATGGACAAGCAAGGCGGCCGGTGCTGCTCACTCGTCCTCGGAGCGGGCCTTGTTCTCCTGGTCCAGAGCCCGCATCAGCTCGAACCGGGACTTCACACCGACTTTGCGGTAGATATTCGTCAGTCTCAGCTCCACCGTCCGCACCGAGACGAAGAGCTCATGGGCTATGACATGGTTTTTGTAGCCCTGAGTGAGCAGTTCGACGACCGGAAGTTCTTTGTCGTTGAGGGAATCCGTGATCGACCCGGACGACTCGGCGTGCGTTTCTCCCACGACTCGAGCGTCCCCGAAGCCGATGTCGGCGAGGACGGACCGACCGATCGCCTTCATCTCTTCGCTGTCAGCGTCATAGCCGAGTTCCTTGAGCTTATGGGCATAGGCCAAGAACGTCCGGCCGCGCACATATTCGAGTTCCGGACTCGTCCACGAATCGAGGAGGCGGGAGAACTCCCTCCAAGCCTCATCGCCAGACATCAGCAGCGCTCTGCTGCGCGCGGCCGCCGCTGCAGTCCAGGTCATCGGCACATCCCGCTGTGCCTGTTCGAGCTCGGCGAGGATCCGCTTGGCTTTGGAGATATCGCCGACATAGACGAGGGACTCGATGAAGTCGTCGAGATAGCGCAGAAGGTGAGGGCTGGGCAGTCGCGTCGACAGGCGGTGGCAACGCGCGAAATGCCTGTTCGCGGAGGCGAAATCGCCCTCCTGCATCGCTGTTCGTGCTTCGATCGCCGCGAGCCTGCATCTCAGCAGCCAACTCGACCCCTGCGCCGTGAGTCGGCGGGCGTCGTGCACTGCGTTGCGGGCGAGATCCGAATGGCCGTCGAGGACCGCCATCATCGCGGTTCGAATGTGATCGTTGACGGACACACTCTCGTGATGGTCATTGCCGGCGGTGAGCAGTTCGTCCAATTCGCGAACGCGATGGTAGTTTCCGGCACGGCACTCGTTGTCGAACGCCACGACCCTGGACAACCTCGCCCACAGGGGTGTGAGATGAGATGACTGGTCGAAGAAGTTGCTCAACGCTGCACGAGCCTCGTCGAACCGGTCTGCCAAGGACAGAATCTGGGCGATGACGATCCATGAGAATTCGACGGCGAAGGTCCGGCGAATACGGTAGCCGATGACAACGAGTTCCTCGGTGGAGGGAAGGCATCGTCCATTGAGGGCTGCGTCGAAGAGATCGACGACTGATTCGACGACCTGAGCCACCTCTGCATCTGGGCCGAGCAGAGTTGATATCCGTTCAGCTGCTGCTCGTGCATTCTCTGCGTCCCATTGCTGGAGATAACAGAATCCCGTACTGGCCAACAGGGAGGCACAGGCTTGCGGTGATTTCTCCGCATTGCTGTCGACGACTCTCATCACATGCTGATCGTTGATCACGCTCAATTCGGCATAGTCGATGAGGATTCGCAGCCTCAGCACCGAGGGACTGACCTCATCGGTACCTTTCCGCCCCTGCAGAAACCGCAGATATCTGCGCGCAAGGGTGTACTGGCACTGTGCCATGAGTTCTGCGGTCAGCTCCTCGACCGCCGACTCAGGCGCAGGGCCGTCAGAGAGGAGAAGAGCTCGTTCTGCCAATTCCAGTCCGTGAAGTATCCGACCGCCTCGGACACATTCGGTTGCACACATCAACAGGCCGACGACTCTTTCGGCATCGATGGCAGCGAAACTGGTGTGCCACATGTGCAGCACAGCCTCATCGTCCGCGAGCTCATCGGCGATCGCCGCATGAAGACGATGACGTTCGGTGTCGGTTATCGAATAGTAGACAACCGATCGGATGCGTGGATCGCAGACCTCGACGCCGTTCCGCATCTGTCGGACCAATCCCTGTGCGACGAGGTCCTCGATGCTTCCCTCACCGACCTGCGCGACCTGCTCGGCGATGTGGGTGGGAATGTACGCACCGCATGAGATGACTCTGAGCGCATCCAGCATCTGTATGGAGCAGTTCTCGAACGAGCGCCCCGCTGTCTCCTGAAGCTCGGGACCGGGCCTGAGGGGAAGCGAGAGAGCTTCGTTCTCGTAGAGCGCTCCAGGGCGAATCGCCGAGAGGAGCGATTCGAATGACCCGGGATTGCCTGCACTGCACCTGGCGACGATTTCGAGCACGCTCTTCCACGCCAGAGGCGACGTCGAGGACAATCCCAACTCGATGAGCGATTCGACCTTGAGCGGGCTCAGGACGACCCGTGGAAAGCTGCTCAGGGGTCCGGATCTGTCGATCGACCGGACCGAGAGGATCGCGCGCAGATTCTTGACGCTGCGACGTCGCAGCAGATAGCCGATCACCTCTAGACTGGCCGGATCCATCAGATCGGCATCATCGACGATGACCGCGAAAGCGTTGAAAGCTCTCTGCCGCAGAGAAGCGTCGAGGTTCTCTGCGACGGCAAAGGTCGATCGTTCATCGGTGGACGACGTGATCAGCGACCGCAGGCTCGTCCCGACGGCATCGTCGACAGCCGCGAGGAACGCAGAAAGTCCTGAGAGTCGCCACTCCCTTTCGACCGGGTTGGCACGCACGATGCTCACCGAAAGGGTGGTTGCATCAGCCACAGAAGTGAGGAGAGTGGTACGCCCCGAACCGGCAGGGCCGGTGACGACGACCGTGTCGGACCCGGCTCCTCTGGTTACGCTCAGCAGTTCGCTGAGCTCGTTTTCGCGTAGGTTCTGGATCATCGAAGGTGCTCGCTTCTCGGTATCGCCTGCTCCACAGACCGCGGTGCGAAACGAGGAACGCACCAGGCTCAGAAGAAGCCTGTGAAAGGTGGGGAGCGGGAAACCCTGGCGCAATGGGTGGGTCGCGCATCTGGGGGAGTGGTCTGCGGATAGGGGATCAACGTGTTCCCGGGGTGGAAACTGCAGATGATGCTACCGAACATCAGGCGATTTCCGCGGAGAAAATGTTTCAGTCATTGAATAGTTTCGCGAAACTGTGGAATTTGCGGGATCTGAGCCACGGAAGACATCGGGCCCGTCTCGACATGATCTGCCATGTCGAGACGGGCCCGAGAATTGCGAAGGGGCATCCCCGCCGCCGGAAAGAGAATCGGCACGAGGTCCGAGCGCAGTGTGACTCAGCCGTCAGCGCTTCTTCACCGGTTTGAACGACGTCGAGCACTTCCACGTCGTCTTGCCCTTCTTTGCCGTCACGGTCACCTTGACAGCCTTACCTGGGGTAGCGCCGGAGATGTAGTACTTCAGAGAGGCCTTGCCCTTCTTTGACGCAGTGGCCTTCTTCTTCGTCTTCGTCGTCTTGTAGTGGGCAAGGGTCTCGACCTTGGCCTTCGAGCCGACCTTCGAGACATTGACCCAGGTGTTCGAGTACTGGCGGGGCTTCGAATTCGACATCTTCACTGCGCATTTCTTCGTCGCAGCTTCGGCGGGTGCCGCGTCGACGGCGATGGGGCCGGCGAGCAGGCCGACAGCAAGGGTCAGTGCCATGAGCTTCGAGCCCGTCTTCGTGCGGGCAAGGGTGGTCAAGGACATGATTCTCCAATGGGTTCCGAGTTGATGCGTCGACTTATCATAATCACGTCTGTCGTCGAAAGGAAACGCGGAATATTCGACAACTGAAGAAGTTGCGGAAGTGCGAGTGTGCAACCGAATTCACTCTGCTTGCGCCGGCGCTCGTGCGTGTGTTGCCCGTCACTCGAAACTGGGACACAATAGGGGTGCGAATATTACTGAACGATCGATCAGATCTTATGGTCGGTCTTCCATCCAGACTGTGAGGAACACATGAGCGAAGCGTTCATCTATGACGCAGTGCGCACCCCACGCGGCAAGAACCGCGGCGGAGCGCTGCACAGCGTCAAACCCATCGATCTCGTGACCGGACTCATCGACGCCATTCGCGAGCGCAACCCCGATCTCGACGACAAAGCCATCGACGACATCGTCCTCGGCGTTGTGTCCCCGGTCGGCGAGCAGGGGTCGGATATCGCCCGCGTCGCCGCCATCGTTGCTGGCCTCGACGAGTCCGTCGCCGGCGTTCAGGTCAACCGCTTCTGCGCCTCCGGGCTCGAAGCCGTCAACATCGCCGCCCAGAAGGTCGGCTCCGGCTTCGAGAACCTCGTCCTCGCCGGAGGCGTCGAATCCATGTCCCGTGTGCCGCTGGGATCCGACGGCGGAGCCTGGGCACAGGATCCGTCGACGAACTATGACACGTACTTCGTGCCGCAGGGCATCGGTGCCGACCTCATCGCCACCACAGAGGGCTTCAGCCGGGCAGACGTGGATGCCTTCGCCGCCGAATCGCAGAAGCGTGCCGCTGCTGCCTGGGAGAACAACCTCTTCGAAAACTCGATCATCCCGGTCAAGGACATCAACGGCATCACCGTGCTCGACCGCGATGAGCACATGCGTCCCGGCTCGACCGTCGAATCGCTGTCGCAGCTGCCACCGGCATTCTCCAAGCTCGCCGCACAGACCGGATTCGACGAGGTGGCTCTGCAGAAGTACCACTGGATCGAAGCCATCGACCACGTCCACACCGCCGCGAACTCCTCGGGAATCGTCGACGGCGCCTCGCTGGTCATCCTCGGCGACGAGGAAGTCGGCCAGAAGATGGGGATGAAACCCCGTGCCCGCATCGTCTCCACCGCGGTCACCGGCTCGGAACCCACGATTATGCTCACCGGTCCGACTCCGGCGACGAAGAAGGCCCTCGACAAAGCCGGCATGACCGTCGATGACATCGATCTGTTCGAACTCAACGAGGCATTCGCCGCCGTCGTGCTCAAGTGGATGAAGGACCTCAACGTCCCCCACGAGAAGGTCAACGTCAACGGCGGAGCTATCGCCATGGGCCACCCGCTGGGAGCCACCGGCGCCATGATTCTGGGCACTGTCCTCGACGAACTCGAGCGCCGCGACCTCAAGCGTGGACTCGTCACCCTGTGCATCGGCGCAGGCATGGGCATCGCGACGATCATCGAAAGGGTCTGACATGACGAACACTCAAACCACAGCTGCCGACTACCAGCGCAACACCGATGCCGAAGGCATCGTCACCGTCGTCATCGACGAACCCGGTGCCAAGGTCAACACCATGAACGACTACTTCGCAGCTGCCCTGGAGGCGACCGTGGAGTGGCTCGAAGCCAATGTCGATGACATCACCGGCGTCGTGCTGACCTCTCCGAAGAAGACCTTCTTCGCCGGCGGAAACCTCAACAAGCTGCGTGCGGCCGATCCGGCCAATGCTGAAGAGGAGTTCGCGACCGTCGAACACCTCAAGAAGGTGCTGCGTCGCCTCGAGACCTTCGGCAAGCCGGTCGTCGCCGCCCTCGGCGGTGCGGCACTGGGCGGCGGACTCGAACTCGCCCTGGCTGCTCACCACCGGATCGCCGCCGATGACAACCCGAGCGCCCGCTTCGGCTTCCCCGAGGTCTCACTCGGCCTGCTGCCCGGCGGCGGCGGAGTCGCCCGGTCGGTGCGCATGCTCGGCATCCAGACCGCACTGCAGAAGGCCATCCTGCCGTCGACGAAGTTCAAGGCCGCCGACGCCCAGGCGCTCGGCCTCATCGACGAACTCGCCCCCGCGGCCGAACTCAAATCCAAGGCCAAGGCCTGGATCAAGGCCAACCCCGAGGCTGTGCAGCCGTGGGACGTCAAGGGCTTCAAGATCCCCGGCGGCTCCCCGTCCTCGCCGAAGATCGGCGCGATGCTTCCCGCGCTGCCGTCCTTGCTGCGCAAGCAGGGCAAGGGTGCGCCGATGCCGGCTCCGCGAGCTGTGGTCGCCGCTGCGGTCGAAGGCGCACTGGTCGACATCGACACCGCGCTGACGGTCGAGTCCCGCTACTTCGTCAACGTCACCCATACTCCGGTGGCGAAGAACATGATCAAGGCGTTCTTCTTCGACCTCGGCCACATCAACTCCGGCGGCTCGCGCCCTGACGGTGTCACACCTCGTCAGGTGAAGAAGCTCGGCGTGATCGGTGCCGGAATGATGGGGGCGGCGATCGCCTACAGCGCAGCGAAGTCCGGTATCGAGGTCGTCCTCAAGGACGTCGAGCTCGCCAATGCGGAGAAGGGCAAGGCCTACGCCGCCAAGCGTGAGGAATCGGCCTTGGCCAAGGGCAAGACCACCGAGGCGAAGTCGCAAGCTGTCCTCGACCGGATCACCCCGAGTGCCTCGGCCGAGGATTTCGCCGGTGTCGACTTCGTCATCGAGGCGGTCTTCGAGTCCGTCGATCTCAAGCAGAAGGTGTTCCAGGAGATCCAGGACATCGTCGAGCCTGATGCGGTCCTCGGTTCGAACACCTCGACCCTGCCGATCACCGACCTGGCCAAGGGCGTCACCCGGGACAAGGACTTCATCGGTGTCCACTTCTTCTCACCGGCCGACAAGATGCCGCTGGTCGAGATCATCTGCGGTGAGAACACCTCCGACGAGGTCCTCGCCCGCACCTTCGACCTCGTGCAGCAGATCCGGAAGACTCCGATCGTCGTCAACGACTCGCGCGGATTCTTCACCTCCCGCGTCATCGGCACGTTCATCGCCGAGGCGGTCGCCGCCGTCGGCGAAGGCGTGGAGCCGGCCAGCGTGGAACAGGCGGCACTGCAGGCCGGGTACCCCACCGGTGCCCTGCAGCTGCTCGACGAACTGACGCTGACCCTGTCGCAGAAGATCAACAAGGAGACCCGCGACGCGGTCGAGGCCGCTGGCGGCACCTGGATAGCCCACCCCTCCGAAGCCGTCTTCGACTGGATGGTCGAGCAGGGACGGACTGGACGCAAGGACGGCGCCGGCTTCTACGACTACGACGAGAACGGCAAACGCACCACGCTGTGGCAGGGTGTGCGCGACAAGTACGAATCGGGATCGAATGATCAGCCCTTCGCCGATCTGCAGGAGCGGATGCTCTTCGCCGAGGCGATCGAGACGATCAAGTGCCTCGACGAGGGTGTGCTCACCTCGGTGCCGGACGCGAACATCGGTTCGATCTTCGGCATCGGATTCCCCGCGTGGACCGGCGGCGTGCTCCAGTACGTCAACCAGTACGAAGGCGGTCTGGCCGGCTTCGTCGACCGGGCGAATGATCTGGCTGCGAAGTACGGCGAGCACTTCACACCGCCGGCCTCGCTGGTCGAACGCGCGAAGACCGGGGAAACCTACGAGTAAGAGGAGACCCCTGGAATAGCCTGATGGCCTTCCGGTGTTGTCCAGTCACACTGAGACTTCAGTGTCACTGACATCTACCGGAAGGCCATTGCCATGCGCGCCGCCGTCTATGACGCCTACACCGAGAACTTCGACGACATCACCGTCCGCGAGCTGCCCGATCCGAAGCTGCCGCCCGCCTCGGTGCTCATCGAAGTCAAGGCTGCCGGAGTCAACCCGGTCGACTGGAAGCTCGTCGGCGGGCACCTCGACCCGGTCATGCCCACGCAGTTCCCCGTCATCCCGGGCTGGGACGTCGCCGGTGTCGTCGTCGGACTCGGCTTCGACACCCCGGAATTCTCCATCGGCGATGAAGTCGTCGCCTATGCACGCAAGGACGTGCTCGGCGGTGGGACCTTCGCCGAGAAGGTCGCCGTCCCCGTGCGTGCGGTCGCCCCGAAGCCGAAGAGTCTGAGCTGGGAACAGGCAGGCGGACTGCCGTTGGCCGGCGGCACCGCTCTGCGGACCCTCGAGTCCCTCGGCGACCTGGCGGGCAAGACCGTGCTCATCCACGGAGCCTCCGGGGGAGTGGGCGGCTTCGCCGTGCAGATCGCCCGAGCCGCCGGAGCACGCGTCATCGGCACCGCGTCCGAAGCCAATCATGAATACCTGCGCGGACTCGGCGCCGAGCCCGTGACCTACGGCGACGGCCTGGTCGAGCGCGTTCTCGAGGCTGCCGGCGGCGAGGTCGACGGGGTCGCGGACTTCGTCGGGGGAGTCCTCGACGACACCCTGGCCGTGCTCGCCGAGGGCGGAACGCACGCCTCGGTGGCCGATCCCAGTGTCGCCGAGCACGGCGGACGCTACATCTGGGTGCGTCCCGACGGCTCCGAGACTGCTCGCCTCGGTCTCCTCGTCGACGAAGGAAAACTCACCGTCGACATCGCAGGCACCTACGGCCTCGACGATGTTCCCCGGGCCTTCAAGGACAGCGCCACCGGTCACATCCGCGGCAAGCTCGTCATCGTGCCCTGAATATCGGCTATACCGTCCTCGGTGATCGAAATATCGCCGAGGCGGGACTCGGCTGATCCGGTGATCAGCTGAGTCCCAGCGCCGCGGCCGCTGCGGCGCGCAATTCGACCCCGACCACCTCGGCGCTGGAGCGACGAGCCTGGTGCGGGGTCGAATTCATCATCCCGAACGCCGCATGCACGCGCACAGTGGCCGATTCCAGAGTCCACGCCGGATGGGCGGCCTCGACGACCTCCGCCCACCGACTGACATAGGCACGCTGGAGACGGCGCACGGTCCGTCGCGATTCGTCCGGCAGCGCCTCGAGGTCACGGTCCTGGATGCGGATGAGCTCGGGCTCGCTCATGGCGAAGTCGACATGGAAGTCGATGAGACGCCGCAGGGTCGGGACCGCCTCGGTGGGGGAGATCCCCGACGCGGTGTCCCATGCCGCGGAGACGATCTCCTCGCCTCCGGACTGGAGATACGCAGAGATGCCGACGAGGAGCTCCTCGAGCACGGCCTCCTTCGACGAGAAATGCCGGTAGACCGCCGGCGCCGAGATCCCCGCACCTTTGCCCAGGTCGTCGAGGCGCACCCCATGGAAGCCGTGCCGGGCATAGAGCGTCTTCGCGACCTCGAGCAGCTGCTCGCGCCTGGCTGCCTTCGCCGCTGCCCGCGCCGTCGGCTTGGCCTCGTCCGAGATCGACATCCGGCCTCCTTCCCTGAGCCTGATGCCCACCGCCTGGGACGACGTCGGTGCGGGCTGGCTCGTGCGTTGTCAGTTCTGCCTGTGAGCAGTATCATAGCAGTCAGTTAAGAATCATTAACTGAAATGAGGATGGAATGAGAGCAGTGGGAACTGCGGTCAGTCCGGCGACGGGGCAGGTCAACTCCGAGGCCCACGCCGAACTCATCGCTGAACTCCGGGAGCGCATTGCGGCCACAGCCCGCGGCGGTTCCGAGAAGTCCAGACAGCGCCATATCGATCGCGGAAAGCTGCTGCCGCGTGAGCGCGTCGAGCATCTCCTCGACCCCGGCACTCCCTTCCTCGAACTCTCTCCGCTGGCCGCCAACGGCATGTATGACGATGCCAGCCCGGGCGCCGGAATCATCACCGGAATCGGGCGGGTCGCCGGCCGCGAATGCGTGATCGTGGCCAATGACGCCACCGTCAAGGGCGGAACCTACTACCCGGTGACCGTGAAGAAGCACCTCCGGGCCCAGGAAGTCGCCAAAGAGAACAGCCTTCCGTGCATCTACCTCGTCGACTCCGGTGGCGCGAACCTGCCGAATCAGGACGACGTCTTCCCCGACCGAGAGCACTTCGGTCGCATCTTCTTCAACCAGGCCACACTCTCCGCTGCCGGAATCCCGCAGCTGGCCGCCGTCATGGGCTCCTGCACCGCCGGCGGCGCCTACGTCCCCGCGATGGCCGACGAATCGATCATCGTCTCCGAGCAGGGCACGATCTTCCTCGGAGGCCCACCGCTGGTCAAGGCCGCCACCGGCGAGGAAGTCACCGCCGAGGAGCTCGGCGGCGGAGCCCTGCACTCCCGCGTCTCCGGCGTCACCGACCACCTCGCGGCCAATGACCCCCATGCACTGGAGATCATGCGCGACATCGTCTCGACTCTCGGGCCGAAGAGCACTCCGAACTGGGACGTCATCGAATCCCGCATGCCGGCACACTCGCCGGAGGAGCTGACCTCGGTGGTGCCGGTGGACTCGCGAACACCGTATGACGTCCGCGAGGTCATCGCCCGCCTCGTAGACGGATCCGAGTTCCACGAGTTCAAAGCCGAATACGGCACGAGCCTCGTCACCGGATTCGCTCACCTCGACGGACACCCCGTCGGCATCGTCGCCAACAACGGAATCCTCTTCGGCGAATCCGCGCAGAAGGGCGCCCACTTCATCGAGCTCTGCGACCAGCGCAGCGTGCCCTTGGTGTTCCTGCAGAACATCTCGGGATTCATGGTCGGCCGCGACTACGAAGCCGGCGGCATCGCCAAACACGGTGCGAAGATGGTCAACGCCGTCGCCACCGCCCGCGTCCCGAAGTTCACCGTCGTCATCGGCGGCTCCTTCGGCGCCGGCAACTACTCGATGTGCGGCCGCGCGTACTCCCCGCGTTTCCTGTGGATGTGGCCCAATGCCCGCATCTCCGTGATGGGCGGCGAACAGGCCGCCAGCGTGCTCTCGACCGTCAGGCGCGACCAGCTCGAGGCCCGCGGCGAGGAGTGGAGCGCCGAGGCCGAAGACACGTTCAAACAGCCCATCCGCGACCAGTACGAAGCCCAGGGAAACCCGTACTACTCGACGGCTCGCCTGTGGGATGACGGGATCATCGAACCCGGTGACACCCGCCAGGTACTGGCACTGGCCCTCGAACTCGCCCGCTTCGGACCGATGGAACGCCCGCTGAATGCCAGCGGCTACGGCGTCTTCAGAATGTGAGCCCCACCATGACGAAAATGTTCACAACAGTCCTCATCGCCAACCGCGGCGAGATCGCCCTGCGCGTCATCCGCACCTGCCGCCGACTCGGCATCCGCACCGTCGCCGTCTACTCCGACGCCGACGCCCGTGCGGCCCACGTCAAGGCCGCCGACACCGCGGTCCACCTGGGGCCGGCCGCCGCCTCCGAGTCCTATCTGCGCATCGACAAGGTCATCGCCGCAGCACAGGCCACGGGAGCCGAAGCCATCCACCCCGGCTACGGATTCCTGTCGGAGAACGCCGAATTCTCCGCTGCCTGCGCCGACGCCGGAATCGTCTTCCTCGGCCCCGGAGCCGACGCGATCCGGACGATGGGCGACAAGATCACCGCGAAGCAGGCTGTCTCCTCCCGCGGGGTGCCGCTCGTGCCCGGCACGAAGGACGCCGCGATGAGCGACGAGGCCCTCATTGCGGCTTCGACGGACATCGGCTTCCCCGTGCTCATCAAGCCCTCCGCCGGCGGCGGCGGCAAAGGAATGCACGCGGTGTTCGAAGCCGACAAACTCGCCGAGGCGCTGCGGACCGCCCGCCGCGAAGCCGCGAGCTCCTTCGGCGACGACACGCTGTTCCTCGAACGCCTCGTCGCCACCCCGCGCCATATCGAAGTCCAGATCATGGCCGACGCGCACGGCAACGTCATCCACCTCGGCGAACGCGAATGCTCCCTGCAGCGCCGTCACCAGAAGGTCATCGAGGAAGCACCCTCTGCGCTGCTGGACGAAGAGACCCGCGCCCGAATCGGCCAGGCCGCCTGCGAGACCGCGAAGTCCGTCGGCTACGTCGGCGCCGGCACTGTCGAGTTCATCGTCGGGGCCGACCGTCCCGATGAGTTCTTCTTCATGGAGATGAACACCCGACTGCAGGTCGAACACCCCGTCACCGAGGAGGTCACCGGAGTGGACCTCGTCGAACTCCAACTGCGCGTCGGCGCGGGCGAAGAGCTGCCGCTGACGCAGGATGACATCACACTGACCGGGCATTCGATCGAAGCGAGAATCTACGCCGAGGATCCCTCGCGCGGATTCCTGCCCACCGGTGGGCGTGCCCTCGACGTCGTCTTCCCAACCGGTGAGGGCATCCGCGTCGATGCCGGCCTCGACGCTGGCCAGACCATCGCCTCGGACTACGACCCGATGATCGCGAAACTCATCGTCCGTGCCGACGATCGGGCAGCGGCGCTCAAGCGGCTCGATGCCGCGCTCGCCGCCTCGGCGGTGCCGGGAATCGTGACGAACATCGACTTCCTGCGCACCCTTCTCGCACTGCCCGAGGTGATCTCCGGGGGCCTCGACACCTCACTCATCGACAACCTCGGCGAGGATCAGCTGGCGCACAGCGCCGGTGAGACCCACGCGCAGCTGGCGGCCGCCGCTGTCACGGTCACCGGGGGAGCGGCAGGCACGACCCTGACCGGACCGGTCACGGACGCCGAACTGACCGCGAATCGGTCGGCCGCCTCGGCGTGGGCAGGACCCAGCGCCTGGCGCACCTCACGTCCGGACTTCCACCCCACGGTCACCCTGGCCACGGGCGGGGAGACGGTCGACGTCGAGACTCGAGCGGGAGCCGTCGAGGTCGACGCCGACGGACTGTGGCATGTCACCCTCGACGGGATTCAGCACACCGCCCGGATCTTCTCCGATGCCCGTGACCGCAGCATCTGGGTGAGCACCGACACCGGAATCCACGTCTTCACCCGGCCCTTGGCCGATGCGTCGCTGACACCTGGGTTGGAAGGCGCAGAGGTGCTCGCACCGATGCCCGGCTCCGTCGTCGATATCAAGGTCGAGACCGGGGATGCAGTCGGACAGGGAGCACCGATCGTCGTCGTCGAGGCGATGAAGATGGAGCACGTGCTCACCGCACCGGCTGCCGGAATCGTCACCGTCACCGCTGTCGAAGGCGCCCAAGTCGCTCTCGACGAAGTGCTCGCCACGGTCGTCGACGAAGCCGCCGCCGAGGCCGTCGCAGACGCCGCCGAATAGTCACCAGCCACTCACACCACAACCACGCCACAAGCGGGGAGGAAACAATGGAAACCTTTGTTCCGGGAATGCTGCCCGAAGAATACGAAGACCTGCGCCAAGGTGTCGCGAAATTCGCCGACGAAGAGGTAGCACCCGTCTCAGCCGAACTCGACGCCAAGCACGAGTTTCCCTACGACCTCGTTGCGAAGATGGGCGAGATGGGGCTCTTCGGTCTGCCCTTCGACGAAGAGTACGGCGGAATGGGCGGCGACTACTTCGCCCTGTGCCTGGCCATCGAAGAACTCGGCCGGGTCAACCAGTCCCTGGCCATCACGCTCGAGGCCGGGGTCTCGCTCGGGGCGATGCCGATCTACCGCTTCGGCACCGAAGAGCAGAAGAAGGAATGGCTGCCGAAGCTCACCGACGCCTCGGGCCTGGCCGCCTTCGGCCTGACCGAACCCGAGGCCGGATCCGATGCCGGCGGCACCCGGACCAAGGCCACTCTGGAGGGCGGGACCTGGACGATCAACGGCAGCAAGTGCTTCATCACGAACTCCGGCACCGACATCACCCGCCTGGTCACCGCCACCGCCGTGACCGGAACCCGAACCTCGAAGTCGGGCCGCGAAGTGCCTGAGATCTCGACGATCATGATTCCGACCGGCACCCCCGGCTTCACCGCCGAACCGGCCTATGACAAGGTCGGCTGGAACTCCTCGGACACGCACCCGCTCACCTTCGACAATGTGCAGGTGCCCGAAGAGAACCTGCTCGGCGAACGCGGACGCGGCTACGCGAACTTCCTGCGCATCCTCGACGAGGGCCGCATCGCCGTGGGCGCCCTGTCCGTCGGCGCCGCCCAGGGCTGCGTCGATGAATCAGTGAAGTACGCGAAGGAACGCCAGGCCTTCGGCAAGCCGATCGCCGACTTCCAGGGCATCTCCTTCAAGATCGCCCGCATGGAAGCACGCGTCGTCGCAGCCCGGTCGGCGTACTACCTCGCGGCTTCGCGGATGCTCGCCGGACTCCCGTTCAAGAAGGAAGCTGCTATTGCAAAGATGATCGCCGGCGAAGCAGCCATGGACAATGCGCGCGACGCCACCCAGATCCACGGCGGCTACGGCTTCATGAACGAATACCTCGTGGCTCGCCACTACCGCGACTCGAAGATCCTCGAAGTCGGTGAAGGCACCACCGAGGTCCAGCTCATGCTCATCGCCCGCGAACTCGGACTCTGAGCTCCCGCTCCTGATCTGAGAGCAGGTGCCGACCTTCCGTCGGCCACCCATGCCAAATCGCCCGCCGAGGCGGCGCCGCACATCCGTACGGACGTGCAGGTCCGCCTCGGCGGGCGATATTCTTATCCGATAACACCGTGAGGTGAGACGGCGACCGAAAGGGAAGTGGGAGCACATGGATCTCAGCATGGTGGCATCGGTGGCGACGACGACGTGGATCGTCATCGAATACATCGTGAAGATCATCGCGGTCGGTGTGGTGCCGGAGAACCGTCGCCCGTCATCGTCATCGGCATGGCTGCTGCTCATCCTGTTCGTGCCGATCGTCGGAATTCCCGCATTCCTGCTGCTCGGCAGCCCTTATATCAACCAGCGCCGGGCGCGGATCCAGGCCGAAGCGAACGAACTCATGCACGAAGGCGCCGACGACCTGCCCGATGTGCCGCCGTCTCTGGTCGCCGAGCCCGAATTCGTCTCCGTCGCCCAGCTGGGGCGGGCACTGACCGCGCTGCCGATGGTCACCGGCGACAGCCATGGGGTGATCTCCGATTACGCAGCGTCGATAGCGCGGATGGCCGAACTCGTCGACGAAGCACACGAATACGTCCACGTCGAGATCTACATCATGGCGTGGGATTCGACGACCGACGTCTTCTTCCAGGCGCTCGAGCGAGCATCTGCGCGCGGGGTCGAAGTCCGTGTCCTCTTCGACCACATCGGATCCCGGAAGTATCCGGGATTCCACCGGCTCGGCAAACGACTGAACGCGGCCGGCATCGAATGGCACCTGATGCTGCCGTTCATTCCATGGCGAGGCAAGGCTAGGCGCATCGACCTGCGCAACCACCGCAAGCTGCTCGTCATCGACGGCAAGCGGGCGATGATGGGTTCGCAGAACATGATCGATTCGAGCTACCTCAACAGGAAGAACTCACAGATCGGCCGGAACTGGCACGACATCATGGTCGAGCTTTCCGGGCCCATCGTCGCCGGAATCGAGGCGGTGTTCTCCACCGACTGGTATTCCGAATCGGGACAGGCTCTGGGTATCCGCCCGTACGAGCGCGACGGCAATGAGCCCGAAGTCGGCGGGGCGACGAGCGCGATGCAGCTGGTTCCTTCGGGGCCCGGGTTCACGACCGCTCCGAACCTCAAGGTCTTCACCTCGATGATGTACCTGGCGCAGAAGCGTCTGGCCATCGTCAGCCCCTACTTCGTGCCCGACGAATCGCTGCTGGCCGCCGTGGAGACCGCGGCCAGGCGTGGGGTCGACGTCGAACTCTACGTCAGCGAGCAGGCGGACCAGTACATGGTCGACCGGGCACAGTCGTCCTACTACCGGTCGCTGCTCGAAGCTGGGGTGCGGATCTTCCTGTACCCGAAACCCGCCGTGCTGCACACGAAGTGCTTCATCGTCGACGACCTCTATGCTGTGATGGGCTCATCCAACATGGACATGCGCTCGTTCGGCCTCAACTACGAGATCAGCCTGCTGACCACCGGCGGCGACCTGGTCGACGACATCATCGATGTCGTCGCCGACTACCAGGGCGTCAGCGACGAACTCACCCTGGAGGAATGGGAGAAGCGGCCATGGCCCCGCCGCTATATGGAGTCCGTCATGCGCCTGACGTCGTCGCTGCAGTAGGCGGGCTAGGGGCAGGCTGCTTCGCCGAGAAACGGGCTGAGGCACGGCTGCTTCGCCGAGAAACGGGCTGAGTGTCGAGAAACGGGTGCGTACACCCGTGTTTCGACACTCAGCCCGTTTTTCGCTGATCAGTCGTCTCGATGGCCCGCTTGATCGCAGCGAAGATGCGAGGTCTGAAGAGGTCGCCGAAGCTCAGGTTGAAGACCTTGAAGCCGGCGTTGAGAAGATCCATATTGCGCTGATGACTCAATTTGGCCGCCTCATCAGGGCCGTGAGGGTTGAGATAGAACTTGCCGAGACCGTGGACTTCCACTGCGACAGCAGCGGACTTGTGCCGAAAGTCATTGCGTCCGATGAACTTGCCCGACTCTGTGAACGTGTCGACCTGCGGGACCATTCCGGTTACTCCGAAGCGATGGAACTTCACTGCGCAGACCGCCTCGGCTGGAGATTCATACTCGGCGCTCGAGAGATCAACGGCCAAGAGGGCTCTTCGGCGTCCGCGTTGCCCTTTCGCCAACAGATCGGTGATATCTGCCCGGTCCACCTCTCCCGAACGGAGTGCTTGAGAGATGAGCGGTACAGAAACTTCGAGCGAACGGTCAAGAGCAACGTCAGCCAGAGTCCTGGGCAGAGTGGTGACCGGATAGGCGAACTCGGATGAGACCTGTTCCGGTGGAAGTCTGCGCGAGTAGATGAACACGCCGTCGTAGTTGCGGGTAGGGGAGTTCCTGGAGATCTCGACTTTCGACGATTCGAGCACAGCGGGGTCAAGACAGTGGATGAGCGCGGCCGAAACATGAGAGAACACATCTCCCGGCAGAAGCTCACCGAGGCGGCATGCGATCTGGACCCGCAGCTCCTCGGCTTCGTCCCGCAGATCTCCGAAGGTTTTTGGAAACGAAGTGTCGTGATCCGTGGAAAGACCGCGGATGGGTCCGTGATGGCTATCATCACACGACTTGCGGATCACGTAGTGACCCTTCCTGACTAGGCGCAGGCAGCATCGTTTGGCTTCGGCCAACTGTCTGCGGGACATGCCGAGTCCACGGAGCTGTTGCGCTGTCAGCACTTGGAACATCTATCAAGGATGCTCTTAAAATATACCAAATGCAAGCAAATACTATTAAACGTGGTTTATTTGTGTGGTCAGATGGTGCAGCTTCGGCGACGGCGAAGGTGAAGGGATTGATGCAGCACGGGCCTGTGCTGGGTTGCAAGGTCGCCGGCTCCATCGAAAAACGGGCTGAGTGTCGAGAAACGGGTGCGTACACCCGTGTTTCGACACTCAGCCCGTTTCTCGGCGGCCCGGGGTGCATGCCCCCTGTCTCTCGGCGAAGGAGTGCGTGCCTCAGGCGGAACCCGTGGGGTCGGGGCCGAGGTCGCCGCGGCTCTCCAGCGGCACGTCCAGCAGATTGTGGACGCCGTCGACGATCTCGTTGGGTCGGAACGGAAAGCGGCGGACATCCTCGGCGGTGGAGATTCCCGACAGCACGAGGACCGTGTGCATGCCCGCTTCCATGCCCGCGATGATGTCGGTGTCCATGCGGTCGCCGATCATTGCGGTGCTCATCGAATGGGCGCCGATCCGGTTCAGGGCCGAGCGGAACATCATCGGGTTGGGCTTGCCCACGACGTAGGGTTCGCGGTTCGTCGCCTTCGTGATGAGAGCGGCGATGGCGCCGGTGGCGGGCAGGACGCCCTCGGGGGAGGGACCGGTGGCGTCGGGGTTCGTGACGATGAAGCGGGAGCCGGCGTCGATGAGGCGGATCGCCTTCGTGATCGCCTCGAACGAATATGAATGGGTCTCGCCGACGACGACGAAGTCCGGGTCGTGCTCGGTCATGACGAACCCGGCCTCGTGGATCGCCGTGGTCAGCCCCGCCTCGCCGACGACATAGGCCGTGCCGTGCTCGACCTGATTGGACAGGAAATCCGCGGTGGCCATCGCAGAGGTCCAGATGTTCGACTCGGGGACGTCGAGCCCGTTCGAGCGCAGCCGGGCGGAGAGATCACGAGCGGTGTAGATGGAGTTGTTCGTCAGCACCAGGTAGGGGATATCGGCCTGACGCCACTGGGCGAGCAGCTCTGCGGCTCCCGGCAGAGGATTGTTCTCCTTGACCAGGACACCGTCCATATCGGTCAGCCAGCAGTCGATCGAATCGCGATCCATGTCTCTCCTCGAGCTCGGGGTGGGCCGAAGCGGCTGCTTCCAGCCTAGTCGGGTTGGGCGCAAGTGTGCTGAGAAGTCCGATCCGGGGTGGTGCCGTACCCCTTTGCGGATCGTCCCAGAGCCCTCTTGACGGAGCGGTCGAAAAGTGTATTGTAGTAATCACTTAATTAAGGGGATGCTTAAATGAGTATGGATCACGTCTTCGCGGCGCTTGCCGATCCGACGCGTCGGGCGATCATCGATCGTCTGCGCGGGGGAGACAAGACCGCCGGTGAGCTCGCGGAGCCGCTGCCGATCAGTCGTTCCGCGGTCTCCCAGCACCTCAAGGTGCTCGAGACGGCGGGGCTGATCACTCGATCGAAATCCGCGCAGCAGCGCATCGTCGCACTCAACGCCGATGCCCTCACCGAGGCCGCCGGCTGGCTGCAGGCGGCCCACGACGAATGGCAGCAGCGCTTCGACAGCCTCGACCTCATCCTCGCCGAGGAGGTGCCCACCGATACATCGACGACCGACCCGTCGACCACAGATCGAACTGCGGACTGACTATCGACATCAACGACGTGCCGAATGACGCAGACATCACGTATGACGCAGACATCATGCACGACTCAAGGAGGAGAACAGCGATGAACGCCGAGAACACAGCCAACACAGACACCACAGCCAACACAGTGACCGATCCGAACAGCGCACAGGCGGGAGAACCCGGATTCACCATCGTCCGCGAATTCGCCGCCCCGCGCGCCCGCGTCTGGGAAGCCTGGACGAACCCGGAAGTCATGGCCCGCTGGTTCCACCCCGAAACGCTGGTCACTCCACGCGAATCCGTATCCGTCGACCTGCGGGTCAGCGGCGAATACACCTATACGATGCGCATACCCGATACGGGGCAGGAGTTCCCGACTGCCGGGAAGTACCTTCACATCGACGAGCCCGTCCGCCTCGACTTCACTTGGGGAAGTCCCGGCGAGGTCGACGATGCCCCGCGCGTCAGCGTCGCACTTGAGGAGATCGGCGCCGACCGCACTCGCATGACGTTCACGCTGACCGGCCTGCCCAATGACTCGGGTGAAGACGCCAGTGCCTACGACGGATGGTCATCGGCCTTCAACGAACTCGGTACAGAGCTCGGGTCCTGACCGGTGCCGACAGATCACGGCGGTGGATCGCCTCAGGCATCGCCGAGGTGGTCCACCGCAGCGAGCGACCGCAGGGTCCGATTGCCGAATCGATCGTCCTCGGTCAGTTCGGTGATGCACCCGGAATGCGCGGCGAACGTCGCCCGCCCCATCGCCTCAAGAGGCAGTTCGAGCCACCGACCGATGACGAACGTGTGGGCGAAGCCGTGGGTGACGACCACCTGGTGCGAGGCTCGCTGCGTGAGGATCTCGCCGACCGCGGCGTAGATCCGAGCACCGGCCTCGCGTCGCGTCTCCGCGCCGTCGATGCCTTCGGCATGATCGAGGCGCATCGTGTGGTCGAAGGCGTCGTCGGGCACGGGTGGGAAGATGAAGCGCGCGTCCAGCCAGGACTGCTCCCGTCCCTCCGCGACTCCGTACGACTTCTCGCGCAGACCCGGGTGGTCGATTGCGCGCGTGCCGAGTCGATCGGCGATCGCTTCGGCGGTCCTGCGCGTCCGTTTGAGATCAGAGGTGAATACCGGCGCGGAGGCGGCCGTCGGGATCCGCGACCGCAGTTCGGCGGCGATGCGATCGGCTTGGAGTTTGCCGCGGACGGTGAGCTCGGAATCGTGCCACCCGCCGACCCGGGCCTCGAGATGGTGTCGGGCCTCCGGGTGGGTGACGACGAAGAGGGATCGTGTGATGGCCATGGTGTGCTCGATCCTACCGACCCCCGGGTCGCAGGGGTCCGGTGAATGGCGATAAACTCAAATCACGACGAGTGAGGAGCGTTACATGAGTGACAAGGTCATTGCACAACGAGGTCTGTGGCTGGACGAGATGGAAGTCGGCGCCACCTATAAGCACGCACCGGGCCGCACAGTCACCGAAGCGGACAACACCCTGTTCACGGCCGTGACGATGAATACCCAGGCCCTGCACCTCGACGCGGCATGGTCGGCTACCGAACCCTTCGGCGAGCGCCTCGTCAACTCGATGTTCACCCTGGCCACCCTCATCGGTCTGTCCGTGTCACAGCTGACGCAGGGCACGACAGTCGGAAACCTCGGCTTCTCCGAGGTCAGCTTCCCGGCACCGATGTTCCACGGCGACACTCTCTACGCAGAGACGACGATCCTCGACAAACGCGATTCGAAGTCCCGTCCGGGCCAGGGCATCGTCACCTTCGAACACCGCGGCTACAACCAGCACGGCAAACTCGTCGCGAAGGCCGTGCGCCAGGCGATGATGTTCGACTCCAGCCACGAGTCCACGGCGGCGAAGTCCACCGCCGACACCGCCGATCAGACCGACACCGGAAAGTGAGCCCCCATATGTCCCTCGAGTTCAAACCCGCCTGGCTCTTCGTCCCCGGCGATCGTCCCGATCGGTACACGAAAGCAGCCGAACGCTCGGATATCGTCATCCTCGACCTCGAAGACGCCGTCAACGAGGCCGACAAAGCTGCCGCACGGGAGTCCATCGTCGACTTCCCGCTCGACCCGACCCGCACGGTCGTGCGGGTGAACTCCCACGATTCGGGCCACCTCGGCGAAGATCTGAAGATGCTCGCGCGCACCGAGTACACGGCCGTGATGCTGCCGAAGGCGGAGCTTGCATCTGATGTGTCGATCCTGTCCGGGTTCCAGGTCATCGCGCTCATCGAAACCGCGCTCGGAGCCGTCAACGTCGCCGAGATCGCCGCTGCGCCGAATGTCTATGCGCTGATGTGGGGTTCGGAGGATCTCATCGCCGACCTCGGCGGAGGCTCCTCCCGCAGGGCCGATGGTGGCTACCGGGAGGTGGCCAAGCATGTGCGCAGTCAGACCCTCCTCGCCGCTCGGGCCCATCGCAAGTTCGCGCTCGACTCGATCTGGGCGGACATCCCGAACCTCGAAGGACTGGCAGCCGAGGCCGAAGACGCCGTACAGTCTGGGTTCTCCGGCAAGGTCTCCATCCACCCCAACCACGTGCCCGTCGTCCGCGACGCCTTCCGCCCCAGCGACGAACAGCTGACCTGGGCGCGGTCCGTGCTCGACCTGGCGAAGACGGAGAAGGGCGCATTCTCCTTCGAGGGCAAGATGATCGACGCCCCGCTGCTCAAGCACGCCGAACTCATCGTCGCCCGCGCGAACTGAGGGACACCACCTCGTGAACGTCTCCGATGCGCTCATCGCCGCCCAGATCCGCGCCGTCCTCGCTGCCGCCGAGGCGGGCGATGGGACCGCGCCCATCGTCGAGGCGGGGGACCCGGTCCTGCGCACCGACACCCGACCCTACGACGGGCAGGTCGACGACGCCGAGCTCGAGCAGCTCGCCGAGGTGATGCGAGCGACCATGCTCGCCGCCCCGGGAGTCGGCCTTGCCGCCCCGCAGGTGGGCATCGGCCTGTCGATGTTCGTCGCCGAAGATCCTGGTGCCCGTGATCCCGAGGTCGCGAAGGTCCGGCAGCGGGAGCCGATGCCGCTGAGGGTGGTCCTCAACGCGGGCTGCGAACGCGCCGGAGGCGAGGACGTCGCCTTCTATGAAGGATGTCTGTCGATCCCCGGCTACCAAGCCGTCGTGGCCCGCCCCCGCAACATCGCATTGACGGGCAGAGACCTGCAGGGCGACCCCATCGCCGAGGAGGTCTCCGGCTGGTCGGCGCGCATCGTCGCCCACGAGACCGACCACCTATCCGGGATCCTCTTCCTCGACAAAGCCGAGATGCGATCCCTGGCGACGAACGAATCCGTGGCGAAGTTCTGGCACCAGCCCTCGACACAGAAGGCCGCCGCAGAACTCGGCTTCTCCTTGCCTTCGGGCATGGTGATGTGAACCTCCGCCGCGGTCGCCGGTCCGGATACCGCCGAGACTGTTGACCGCTCTCATCTGCGTCACAGGCGGGCATGTTTCGATAAGGACATGCGACTTCCCGACATCCCCCTTCGTCATCACCGAACCGTCCGTACCGCTGCCGCACTCGGCACCGGCGCCCTCGCGCTGGTGCGCCGCCGCGACGTCTCCGCCGAACGCCAGACCGGCCTGAGAGCGGGAACCGCCCTGGCCAATGCGGGCCTGACCTGGCTCACCGGGTCCCGGGCCTTCCTCGGCAAGGTGGGCGGATCGAGCGGCATCGACGAATTCCTCGGAGCCTTCTCCACCAGAGGGAGCGGTCCCGTCCGATATGCTTCCTCTCCTGCGCACATCTCTGACGTCGGAGTACTCGACGGCGATGCCGCCGCGGATACTTGGTGGGACGAACAGGCGAGCGTGACTTCCCCGGCGTTCCTCAATGCGGTCACCGCGGCAGCAGCGGGAGCGGCCTCATGGGCGCTCTGGCCGCTGACGGAGCAGCTGGCGGAGGCTATCGATGCGAAACTGCCGACGGGCGTCGGCCGAGGTCTCAATGCCGTCGTCAACGGCGGGCTCGTCGCGGTGACAGCGGTCCTCATCGACAAGGTCGAGAAATGGGCCGACGACGTCGAGGACTTCGACTACGCGCCGGTCGAGATCGAACTGCCCACCCGCATCCGGGAGTCGGTGAACCTCCTGTTGTCACAGCCGCATCCCGTCGCACAAGCCACCGCCGAGGCAGTGTCCGAGCAGCTCGACACCGCGCGCTTCTTCGTCTGGGTCACCTACCCGAGAGCTGAGTATCCGGGAAACGAGCCGATCATTCTGGACCCCGACCGGCTGGCCGAGATCATCAGGAACGAAGACATCGAGAGCATCCACGTCTACCCCGCAGCATCATCCCCGCGGGTGGTCCCGGCAACGCAGACATACCCGGTCGTTGGGATCAGGCACAGCGCGGACCAAGATGGGGGAGAGACGGCTGAGAGGGAACTGAGTCTGAGCATCGTCAACGGCTATCTCGACGCCATCTCGTTCAGCTCGCCTGATTCAGATTTCAGGGTCTCCGAGGATCTTCCCGAGGACTCTGTGCCGGGAACGCTGCATCCCGAGGGCCTCGAACAGGAGTCAGACTATGCGGGCTACTCGAACAGCTTCGAGATCCTCGACGAGGACGAACATGTGACCGTGCTGGCGACGTGGCCTGCCCCCGATCAGCTGACCTTCCGCGCCGATGGCAGCTGATCGTACCGCTGGGGCCGGGAATAACCTGCTCGCGTCATCGTTATACGTTGCATGAGCGATCTTCGTACCCTCACCCTCGGCGCCGGCTGCTTCTGGTGCCTCGACGCCGTCTACCAGCGGACCACCGGCGTGAGAGAAGTGATCTCCGGCTACACCGGCGGACACACCGACAACCCCGGATACCGTGAGGTCTGCTCCGGGATGACCGGCCATGCCGAAGCCCTGCAGGTGACCTTCGACGCCGACATCGTTCCCGAAGACGTCATCCTCGGCCTGTTCTTCACCGGCCACGACCCCACGAGCCTGAACCGCCAGGGCTACGACGTCGGCACCCAGTACCGGTCGGCCATGTTCTATCGCGACGAGACCGAGAAGCAGCACTTCGCCGAGGCCATCGAATCCGCGCAGAACCTGTTCGACGATCCGATCGTCACCACCCTCGAACCTCTCGGTACCTTCTATCCCGCCGAGGCGGTCCACCAGGACTTCTACACCGCGAACCCGGACAACGGCTACTGCCGTGTCATCATCGACCCGAAACTGCACAAGGCCCGCACCGCCTTCGCCGAATGGGTGAGCTGATGGGCAGTCATAAAAAGGACAGATGCAAGAAGTCCAAACACAAGGACCGCAAACGGTCCAAGGACTCGGGCAAGGCCTGCGATGTGACGAAAGACCGCGTCCGTGCCCACTTCCTCGACGGCAACACCGGGCCATGGGCGAAGAGCCTGGCCGCGCAGGAAGCCCAGAACATCCAGGGCGCACAGTTCGATGTGTCCCCGCGGGACGGGGCTCACCCCACCGAGGCGGCCGCCGCCTCAGCGACGGACCGCACCTCAGCCGTGACGCCCACCCGACGCGGTCCCGACTACTCAGCGCCCTCGTCGATCGACATCGTCGCCGATCCCGTCCTCCACGCCCTGAGCACCCGACGGTCGATCTCAAAGGTCGACCCGGAGACCCCGAACGACTCCGACCTGCTCGAGATCATCCGATCGATCTCCTCGGTCGCCGACCACAAGTCACTGCGCCCCTGGCGCTTCCTCATCATCCGCGGAGACGACCGGCACCGCCTCGGCGACGCCCTCGACGAAGCCGCCGGCGTCGTCCGCAAACCCGGCGAGACCAATACGAAGCCGCTGCGGGCCGAACTTCTGCTCGCCCTCGTCTCCTCACCGGTCGAACATGACAAGGTTCCCGAATGGGAGCAGCACGCCACCGCCGCCGGTGCCGGCCACCTGCTCGAACTCGCCCTGTGGCAAGCCGGATGGGGAGTCATGTGGCGCTCGGGAACCCTGACGAACACCGAACCGGTCCGCCGCCTCCACCGCCTGAACGATCATGAACTGCTCATGGGCTGGTTCTACATCGGAGCCGTCCCCGAACGCTACCGACAGCGCCTGACCACGAGCACCCGCCCCCTGCCGAAGCCCGAACAGTTCCTCGATACCCTGTGAGCACACCCGACACCGACACTCCGGAAACGCGCCGCCTGCCCAAGGAGATCTATGTCCTCGTGGCAGCGGCCTTCATCGTTGCCCTGGGCTACGGAATCATCGCACCCGTCCTGCCGCAGTTCGCGGCGAGCTTCGACTTCGGGGTCACCGCCGCAACCATCGTCGTCTCCTCGTTCGCATTCTTCCGGTTCGTGTTCTCACCCTCATCCGGGCGCCTCGTCGATGCCTTCGGCGAACGCCGCATCTACATCACCGGTCTCCTTATCGTCGCAGCCTCCACCGCGGCCGTCGCCTTCGCTCAGAACTACTGGCAGCTGCTGATCTTCCGCGGACTCGGCGGCATCGGCTCGACGATGTTCAGCGTCTCCGCGATGGCGCTCATCGTCCGCCTCGCCCCGATCGACGCCCGCGCGAAGGCATCGTCGACGTATGCGACGGCGTTCCTCGTCGGCAATATCGCCGGACCCGTCCTCGGCGGTGCCATGGCCGGATGGGGGATGCGCATTCCGTTCATCATCTATGCCGTCGGTCTGCTCATCGCCGCCATCGTCGTCCGCGTCTTCCTCGCCTCCACCGCATCCTTCGGCTCCTCGACGAAATCCGGGCGTGCCCGGCTGGAAGCGGAGAAGGACAAGCAGCAGCAGGAAGTCATGTCCTTCCGGGAAGCCTGGAAGGATTCGGCCTACCGGTCGGCGCTCATCTCCGCCTTTGTCCAAGGCTGGTCGGCGATGGGCATCCGCGTGGCCATCTACCCGCTCTTCGCCATCCAGGCCCTTAAAGCCGATACCGCAGTGGCCGGACTGGCGCTGACCATGTTCGCCATCGGCAATGCCTCGGCCGTGACGGTGGTCGGACGCTTTGCCGACACCGTCGGGCGCAAACCCTTCATCCAATGGGGCCTGTTCGTCCTCGGCGTGACCACCGCGGCGCTGGCCTTCATCGATTCGATCTGGCTGTTCTTCGTCTTCTCCATCATCGCCGGGATCGGCTCCGGCCTGGCCAACCCCGCTCAGCAGGCCACCGTCGCCGACGTCATCGGCCGCGACCGCAAGGGCGGCCGAGTGCTCGCCCGCTACCAGATGGCCCTCGACGGCGGAGCCATCCTCGGCCCGATCATCGCCGGAGCCGTCGTCGATCACTTCGACTACTCGTGGGCGTTCCTGCTCACCGGTGTCCTCGGCATCGTCGCCGCGGGCCTGTGGTTCTTCGGCCGTGAGACCCGTCCCCGCCGACCGGCCGGCGTTCAATAGCCTGCCGACAGCTCGGCGCACCGGCAACAGCTCGGTGCACGGACCGAGCTGTTGCCGGTTCACCGAGCTGTCGCACGAAACGCGACGCGTCGGGATTCTGATTCCGAAAAGTCAGGTTTTCCTCATGTGCGGTTCAGGGGACACTCACTAGGATGGTTGGTTGAGTCGGCGTTCTGCGTCGTCGCCCTGTCTACGACAAAGAAAGTCCCCCTCGTGAGTTTCCTGACCCGGCTGAGTCTGAAGAACCGGGCGCTCATCGCGCTCATCTCCGTCGTCGCCATCATCTTCGGCGTCATCGGTGCCGGTGCTCTCAAGCAAGAGCTCTTCCCGTCCCTCGACAACCCACAGGCCACGGTCACCGCCTCCTATGAGGGAGCCACCCCCGAGGCCGTCGAATCCGAAGTCACCGACCCACTCGAAGGGGCGCTGACCGCACTGCCCGAGGTCGAGGACATGACCTCGACCTCCTCGGCGGGCAGTTCGCAGATCACCGTGAGCACGAAGTACGGCGACGACTCCGATGACGTCGTCCGTGCCCTGCAGCGCGCCGTCTCCCAGGTGCAGCCGACCCTGCCCGACGGGGTCGAACCGAACGTCATGATGATGGGCACCGATGATATTCCGGTGCTCGCCCTGTCCGTGACCTCGGATGCCGATGAAGACCAGCTGGCGGCGAATCTCGAAGACATCGTCGAACCGGAGCTGAAGAAGGTCGACGGCGTCTCCCAGGTCCAGATCGCCGGAGCGAAGACCAAACAGGTCGAGATCAGCATCCGCCGCGACGACCTCGAGGACGAAGGAGCCAACCTCGACGAGGTGGCCGGAATCCTCCAGTCCAACGGGGTGCCCACCTCGGCCGGTGAGCTCAAGGGCGACGACGGCACGGCCCCGGTCGAGGTCGGCACCCGCATCCGCTCGATCGATGCGATCAAAGACCTCGTCATCTCCGGCAAGGACGGACCGATCCAGATCTCCGACGTCGCCGACGTCAAACTCGTCGACGAGCCGATCGAGTCGATCTCGCGCACCAACGGCGAACCCTCGCTGTCCGTGTCGGTGATGAAGGAATCCGACGCGAACACCGTCGACGTCTCTCACGCGGTGGCCGACAAGCTGCCCGAACTCGAGAAGATGATGGGTGACAACACGGAGTTCGTCTCCGCGTTCGACCAGGCCCCGTTCATCGAACAGTCCATCCACGACCTGCTCAACGAGGGTGGGCTGGGCCTGATCTTCGCGGTCCTCGTCATCCTCGTCTTCCTGCTCTCGGTGCGGGCGACGATCATCACCGCCATCTCCATCCCGCTCTCCCTCCTCATCGCCATGATCGGGCTGTGGATGGGCGGGGAGACCCTCAACATGCTCACCCTCGGTGCGCTGACGATCTCCGTCGGCCGCGTCGTCGACGACTCCATCGTCGTCATCGAGGCGATCCGCAGACGCCACGCCTCCGGCGGCGACAAGTTCTCGAACATCCTCGCCGCCGTCTCCGAAGTGGCCGGTGCCATCACCGCATCGACGCTGACCACGGTGGCCGTTTTCCTGCCGCTGGCATTCGTGACCGGGCAGACCGGAGAGATGTTCCGGCCCTTCGCCCTGACCGCGACCATCGCCCTGCTCTCGTCCCTGTTCGTGGCACTGACGATCGTGCCCGTCCTCGCGTACTGGTTCCTGCGTCAGCGTGAAGCGAAGGTCAAGCTCACCCGTGCGGAGAAGGCGGAGATCCGTCGCAGCCGCAAGTCGATGCTGTCGCAGTGGCGGGCAGAGAAGAAGGAAGCGAAGAAGGCCGACAGGAAGCGCGACCTCGTCGCTGCCGGTGCCGAAGCCGAGGACACCGGTCCTCGAGACAGTGTTGAATCGTTCCCGCGCGCTGATGCCTCCGCACAGGCCGGTGCCACGACTCGAACCGATGCGACCGGAGTGGCAGCGGGCGGACCGCGCTACGGCGAATCCGAAGACGGAACGGAAGCGGTCGACGAGCTCGCCGGAATGCATTCGCCGGTGACGCGACTGCAGAAGACCTATATGCCGGCCATCGGGTTCTCGACGAAGCACCCGATCATCATGATCCTCATCGCCGTGCTCGTGCTCGCAGGCACCGGAGCGATGATCCCACAGCTGAAGACAGAGCTCTTCGGCGACACCGGGCAGGACTCACTGCAGATCTCGCAGACCTTCGACCCGGGCACCGACCTCGATGAGGCCTCGGAACAGGCGAAGAAGGTCGAGGACATCCTCGCCGACGAATCCGATGTCGACAACTACCAGTTGTCGCTCGGCGGCACGTCGTTCGGCTTCACCGACGATTCGTCGCTGACGGGCACCTATATCGTCAACACGAAGTCCGGAGTCTCGGCGCAGTCGATCTCCGCAGATCTGCAGAAACAGTTCGACGGCCTCAAGGGCGCCGGCGACGTCGAGGTGGCAAGCCAGAGCTCGACCCCGGGTGCGCAGACCATCGACGTCACACTCACGGCCACCGATCCCGAAGAACTCGAGGACGCGACGAACAAGGTCAGCGACAAGCTCGAGGGCGTATCGTCGGCGCAGTCGGTGACGAGCGATACCGCCGCGGTCCAGCCCGTGATCGAAGTCAAGGTCGATCATGAGAAGGCCGCAGAGGAGAACCTCACCGAGGCGGCCATCGGCCAGTATGTGCAGCGTGCCATGCATGGCCAGCAGATCGGTGAGGTCGTCATCGACGATGTCTCCCATTCGGTGCTGCTCTTCGATCGCAATGCCGACACCGTGGAGAAGCTGCGCGAACTCAAGATCCCGGGCAAGCCGGAAGAGACGGCTCCCGCTGGAGGAGCCGGCGCAGGTGCGGCAGGCGGCGCCGGTGGTGCGGCCGGAGGTGCCGGTGGCTCAGGTGACGCCGGCGCGGCCGGAGGTGCCGGAGGAGCTGGCGGAGGCGCCGGAGGTTCGGGCGACGCTGGTGGCGCAGGTGGTGCCGGTGGTGCCGGCGGCGCAGGCGGTGCTGGTGGTGCGGCCGGTGGTGCCGGTGCGACAGGCGGCGATCCGAACGCGGGCGCTCCCGTGACATCGGAGCCGCGATTCATCGAACTCGATGAGGTCGCCGACGTCAAGGAGGTCAAGACCGCACCGACGATCCGCCACACGGATTCGCAGCGTTCGACCACCGTGTCCGTGACTCCGGAAGGCGATGACCTCGGAGCCGTGTCTACCGAGGTCCAGTCCGCCCTCGACGACGTGGACCTGCCCGATACGGTGTCCGTCGACACCGGCGGTGCCACCCAGGAGCAGAACGAAGCGTTCTCGCAGCTGGGACTGGCGATGCTCGCGGCGATCCTCATCGTGTTCGTCATCATGGTCGCCACGTTCAAGTCGCTGCTGCAGCCGCTGATCCTGCTGGTCTCGATCCCGTTCGCGGCCACCGGTTCGGTTGCGCTCTCGCTCATCACCGACACTCCGCTGGGGCTGACGTCGATGATCGGACTGCTCATGCTCATCGGCATCGTGGTGACGAATGCGATCGTACTCATCGACCTCATCAACCACTTCCGAATCCGCGGGGTCGATCTGCGTACGGCCATCGTCCACGGCGCCCGGCTGCGTTACCGTCCGATCCTCATGACCGCGGCCGCCACGATCTTCGCTCTGCTGCCGATGGCCCTCGGGCTCACCGGCGGGGGAGTGTTCATCTCGAAGCCGCTGGCCATCGTCGTCATCGGCGGACTGGTCAGCTCGACGCTGCTCACGCTCATCCTCGTGCCCGTGCTCTACCTGCTGCTCGAAGGGGTCAAGGAACGCCGAGCCGAGAAGAAGTACGTGAAGAACATGGCTCGCGGGGAGGTCCTCGACGCAGCCGAGGCACGGGCGCATGAGCGGGAGACCGCCGCTGTGCCTGCCGGTGCCGGGGCCGCTGCCGCCGGTTCCGACGACACTCGGGCACGGGCAGAAGGAGAGGCCCCCACCGAGGCGACCGCACCGACCGCGGACTCGACGTCCGCGGATTCGGGCAGGGCCGCCTCGGCGTCGGACGAATCGACGGACGCCGACCGCCTCGGTGACCGCCGCGACGACGAACCGACCGGCAGCGACGGACGTGACGACGACGGGATCCGGGGCGATGGGCCGGGAACGGACTTCACCCTGCGCAGCCAGCAGCCGCGTCGTGATGACGGGGACGGCGAACCCAAACACTGACCCGTCCCGGCTAGAGTTGAGTCCATGACGACCGAGCTCGAACCACAGGAGAGAAAGCGCCTGTGGTTCGAGCTCGGTCTCATTGCGGCCCTGTCCCTGGGGCAGGCATCCGTCTATGCGATCGTCCGTCTGGCAGACATCGCCACGCGCGGACCGATCAGCGACGCCCAGGCCAAGCTCAACACCTCGATCTCGCCCCGGCCGGCCTTCGACCTGATCTACCAGCTTCTCGACATCGGCTTCACCCTCGTGCCCGTCGCCCTCGCGATCTACCTGCTCAGTCGAGACCGACCGGCCCAGCCGCTGCCGATCAGGCTCGGAGTCGACGGGCACCGACTGCGCGACCTCGGTCACGGTGTACTCATCTTCCTCGTAATCGGCATCGGCACCCTCGGGGTGTACGCGGGCGGCAGGGCACTGGGGATCACTGCCGAGATCCAGCCGTCCAACCTCGGCGATCATTGGTGGACGATTCCCGTGCTGCTGCTCTCGGCCGCGAAGAACGGAATCCTCGAAGAGGTGCTCATCTTCGGCTTCGGGGCGCTGCGACTGCGGCAGCTGGGCTTCGGATCCTGGCCGATCATCATCTCCCTGGCGATGTTCCGCGCCAGCTACCACCTCTACCAGGGCATCGGCCCGTTCATCGGCAACGTCGCCATGGGCATCATCTTCGGCTGGTACTTCCTGCGCAAGGGCAGACTCATGCCGCTGGTGTGGGCGCATGTCATCATCGACGCCGTCGGATTCCTCGCCCCGGGAGTGCTCGCCCTCGTCGACTTCGGCTGAGTGCTGCAGGCGAGGTCGGGACAGGCGAGGTTGGGACAGGCGAACGGGACACTCATTCCTCCCTCCGGGTTCACCTCTGATTCACCGACGGGTAGTTCCAGGGCCGCTTGCCGGTGACAGTCTCGATCGGGTGAGTCCTTCCGGTTCCGCCCTCTGTACCGGGTGGGCCCCGGACTGGGAAGATACCCGATACAAGGAGAGAATCGATGCGAACCTTTCTGCCGATGGCCGACCATGTGCGTGGCAAGCGCAGCCCCGTCACGTGCGCACTGAAGTGCGACAACGCCTGCCTCAAGGCCACCTGCAACACATCGGCAAATGGGTATTTCCGCGATATCGTCAATGCGAAGCTCAGCCGTCGCGCGGTTCTCGGTGCCTCGGCTGCAGGTGCCTTGGCCATCGCAGTGACCACCGCACCGAGTCCGACCGCACGCTCTGCCGCAGCAGCCACCGCAGGCAGTCTGGCCTTCACCGCCATCGACCCGGTCCAGCATGAGGTCGACGAATTCGTCGTCCCCGAAGGCTACTCCTGGCATCCGATCGTCCGCTGGGGAGACCCCTTGTTCCCCGACTCTCCGAAATTCGACCCGGAGAATCAGAGCCCAGAGGCGCAGCGCCGCCAGTTCGGCTACAACAACGACTTCCTGTCCATCCAGATCGACCCCGATGACTCCAACCGGGCCGTGCTCTTCGCCAACCAGGAATACACGAACGACGCCATCATGTACCCCGAGGACATGGACGGAGCCGATCAGCGGGCGATCAGTCGCGAAGCCCACGGACTGACCGTTGCCGAACTCATCCGCACGGACGAGAAGTCGACGTGGACGATCGATGTCAACGGAAAGAAGAACCGCCGGTTCCTCATCGACACCGAGTACGAGTTCACCGGTCCCGCTGCCGGTTCCGATCTGCTGCGGACGAAGGACTACCCGAACGGTGACAAGGCGCAGGGCACTCTCGGCAACTGCTCGGGCGGGCTCACGCCCTGGGGCACTCTGGTGTCCGGTGAGGAGAACTTCAACTCGTACTTCAAGGCGCAGGGCACCTCGGCGGCCGATAAGCGCTACGGTCTCGACAGCGAAGATTCGGCCAACGGGTGGGAAGCCGATGTCGACCGATTCGATACGAACAACCCGGGCTACGCGAACGAAGCGAATCGCTTCGGCTGGATCGTCGAAGTCGACCCCTGGGACCCGAAATCCACCCCTCATAAGCACACGAACATGGGCCGCTTCAAACACGAAGGGGCGAACATCACGATCTCCGATTCGGGCCACGCCGTGGCCTATATGGGAGACGATGAGAAGTTCGACTACCTCTACAAGTTCGTCTCGAAGGACACCTACGTCGAGGGCGATCGCGAACACAACAAGACGCTGCTGACCGACGGCGACCTCTACGTCGCGAAGTTCACCGGCAACTCACCGAAGTCCGAGATCGACGGCAGCGGTGAGGTTCCCGCCGACGGCGAGTTCGACGGCAGCGGACAGTGGCTTCCGCTGGTCAAGGACGGCAAGTCGCAGGTGTCAGGATTCTCCGTCGAAGAGGTCCTCGTCAACACCCGTCTGGCCGCCGACAAGGTCGGACCGACGAAGATGGACCGCTGCGAAGACGTCGAACCGAACCCGGTCAACGGCCGAATCTACGTCGCCTGCACGAACAACTCCGACCGCGGCACCGACGGGAAGGCCGCCGCAGATGAGGCCAATCCGCGCACGGAGAACCGCGACGGGCACATCGTCGAGATCACCGAGCGCTCCGGCGACCATACGGGCACCGAATTCGACTGGACGCTGCTGTTGGTCTGCGGAGATCCGAAGCAGGGCGACGCCACCTACTTCTCCGGCTTCCCCGCCGATCAGGTCTCACCGATCTCCTGCCCGGACAATGTCGCCTTCGACACCGCCGGAAACCTGTGGATCTCCACCGACGGTGCTCCCGACGGCATCGGCTACTGCGACGGGCTGTTCAAGGTCACGATCGACGGTGACCAGCGCGGTCGGGTCGAACAGTTCCTGTCCGTGCCTCGCGAAGCCGAGGTCTGCGGACCACTCGTCCACGACGAGTATGAGTCAGCTTTCGTTGCGGTCCAGCACCCAGGTGAGGACGGCTCCTATGCCGATCAGCACTCGCAGTTCCCCGACTATGTCGACGCGACCGATGTCGATAAGGGAGTGGCCGCGATGCCGCGGCCCACGGTCGTGCAGGTCATCAAGGGCGACGGCGGATCGGCACCGGATCCGACTGAACCGCCGAAGGACCAGGACTCCGACGCCGACGGCACAGATGAAGGGGCCAAGGACTCGGATGAGAACGGCAGCTCAGATGGTGCCGGAACGGGTGAGGACACCGACGCCAAGGGTGACAGGACCGGAACGGATGCCGACAGCTCCGGATCGACTGCCGGGTCGCAGGACGGTGCGAAGGATGCCGCGGCAGCTGGTGCGGCCGCGAGCGCCGGAAGCGACGGCGGCTCAGGTTCAGGCGGCTCCGGCGGATCCGGCTCGGGCGGCGGTTCTTCGAACGGCGGCTCGGGTTCAGGTGGGTCCGGTTCAGGCGGGTCCGGGTCGGACGGCGGTGAACTGCCGTGGACCGGTACTGACAGCACTCTGCCGCTGCTCGGCGGCGGAGCAGGTCTCCTCGCCGTCGGCGGTGCGATGGCCACGGCCGCTCATCTGCGTCGGAAGAACGCAGACGGGACGGAAGGCGAGCAGGACTCGCCGACGGAGTTCCAGGGCGACTGATGACTCCAGGACCATAAGCTGAAGAAGGCCAGAGGCGACACTGCCTCTGGCCTTCTTCGACTCCGCAGAGTATGCGGACTCTGATGTGCTCAGATGGTGACGGGGCCGTTCTCCGTGTTGAAGCTCACCGACATGATGCCCGGCGTCCCGTGAGGTGCGGACCAGTCGATGTTGATCTCAGAGATCGGCTTGGCATCCTGAGTGCCCAGCCAATCGCGCAGACGATCGCGGTCCCCGGCGATCTGCAGGGTGTCGATGTCGACGCCCTGATTCGTCTTGTACGTCGACGGGTGCTGCGAGGAGTCGGCGGACCACTTGATGAAGAACGGCAGCTGGGGATCGGCGATGAGCCCCTTGACACCGATCTGCAGCCACCGAAGTTCCAAACCGGACTCCGGCGTGCGGTTTCCATCGACAGCCTTGCGCTCGAGGCGAGTTTCGACTGCGGTGAGATCGTCGACCGAGACGCACCAGCCCATCCAGCCGCCGCCGAGCTCGGAACGAGCCCGGACCGCCTGACCGAAGGGCGTCGAGAGAGCGGCCGGATGCTCCAAGGCTTCCACGACTTCGAGGTAATGGCCGTTCGCTAGGGGGAAGATGAGGTTTCTGGTGCCGAATCGAGGATGCACACCGCCGTCGTAGGGAGCCACTCCGAGCTTCTCCGCGATCCGCTCGGCGGTCGCACGATAGCCGTCAGGTTCACTGGCGTATGACACATGATCGAGTTTCATGACTCGACAATCGCATAACCTGGCTCACACTGCCCCTTAGGCTTACCTAAGAAATCGTGACCGATGTCACTGATTGCAGTGCCTGACAGTGGAGATCAGCCTCCTGTGGCACTATTCGTCCATGGACCCCTCCGCGCGCATCCCCGTCCCCCACGGCGCTCGTCCACACACCTACACGGCGAAGCAGGTCGCCTCCGGAAGCAGGACCTCCGATGTCGGCGCGAATCCACGTCGATCGACGTTCTTCGTCCGGTGGCTGCCGCGGGTGCTCACCCTGCTCGCTCTCCTCATGCTCACCCACCTCGTGGTTCCGACAGGCGGCTGGGCGGATGCGGCGCTGAACTGGGTCTGGACCTGGCTGGTACCGATCACACCGGTCGACTTCGTGTCCTCCGTGGTGCTCGTCATCCTCGCGGGGGCGCTCGCAATCGGAAAGCGAGTCGCCTGGTGGAGTTTCCTCGTCCTCATCGCGCTCGTTCTCCTCGCCCTCGGATTGATCGCGGTGCTCTACGCCCTCGTCGACCCGAGGCTGCTCACCTGGGACTTCGCCACTGGTTCCGTGCTGCCGCTGTTCACCCTCATCGAACTCGTCCGTCACCGCCGGCACTACACGGCGAAGACCCAGCCGCGCGGATTCCTCAAGGCCCTCCTCATCCTCATCGTCGGAATCGTCATCGCCTGTGCACTCGTGCTCACGATCCAGTACGTCATCGGAGGCCTGAATACGGTCCAAGCCAAACAGATCCTGGCTGAGCTCTTCGGGCTGCGGGAGGAGACCGAATCGAGTTGGATGCTGACTTTGTTCGGCTTCTGCTCCGGCGCAGTGATCATCGTCGCCTTCTGGACGCTGCTGCGCTCGCAGCGGCAGACCGAACGGATCGGCTTCGCTGAGGAGAAGTCGATCCGCGGCCTTCTCGCCGCCGAGCACTCGGATTCCCTCGGCTACTTCGGCACCCGTCGCGACCGTTCCGCCCTCTTCACCGGCGGCTGCATCGTGAGCTACCGCGTGGAGAAAGGCGTGTGCCTCGTCGCCGGAGACCCGATCGGCCCGCACTCCCGGTGGAACGAAGCGGCCCGTGAATTCGTCTCCCACGCGAGGTCCTATGGCTGGATTCCGGCGGTTCTCGCCGCCAGCAGACAGGGCGCTCAGGCGTATCAGGCCGCCGGGCTGCGCGTCCTTCTCGTCGGAGACGAGGCCGTGCTCCACAGTCGCGACTTCTCCCTGCGGTCGCTGCCAGAGGTCAACCGCTCAGTCGCCAAACTCACCGCCGCCGGATACGCCGTCCGGATCCGACGTCAATCGGAGATCTCCATCGACGAGCTCGCCGCCCTGGCCGACTTCGCCGAAGATTGGCGCGCGGGGGAGACCGAACGCGGATTCTCCATGGCACTCGGGCGCTTCGGCGACGGTGCCGATGGCCAGTGTCTCGTCGTCGAGGCTCTCTTCCCCGACGGCGACACCACTCACGCGCGTACCACCGCAGGACTGCTCAGCTTCGTGCCGTGGGGAGACAATGGAGTCTCCCTCGACCTCATGCGGAGGCACCCTTTGGCCGAGAACGGGGTCACCGAGTTCATGGTCGCCGGTCTCATGACCGAAGCAAGTGAGATCGGCATCGCCTCTGTGTCGTTGAACTTCGCAGTCTTCCGCTCCGCGTTCGAGCAGGGCAGGGAACTCGGAGCAGGACCGGTTAAGAGGCTATGGCGAAATGTCCTGCTCTTCGCCTCACGGTTCTGGCAGCTCGAATCGCTCTACCGCTCGAACGAGAAGTACCATCCCGAATGGGTGCCGCGGATGCTCTGCTATCCCGACAGCTCGTATCTCGCCCGCATCGGCCTGGCTGTCAGCATCGCCGAGGGGTTTCTCACGCCGCCGTCGATCTTCGGTTCCGGCCCAGTCGGCCAGCCTCTCTACAGCCGGGAGGAAGCCGCGGAGCTGCTGACCGTCCCGCCCGCAAACGAACCGAACGCGGCGCCGAAACGCGTATCCGATCAAGTCGGGTACCGGCTCAGAGTGCGTGAGTCGATGCTCGCGGCCGGAGTGGAGCCCTATCCCGCCGAAGCGAAGGTCACGGCGCTCAGCGGGCGTGTGCTCAGCGTCCGCGACCACGGTGGAGTCGTCTTCATCGATCTGCTTTCGGAAGGCCGTGGCACTCAGCTGCTCATCGAACGGCAGGCAATGGACTCGGAGTCGTTCGCAAGACTGCACCGCTGGGTCGCCCGAGGAGATCGCATCGACGTGACAGGAACTCCCGGTCGCTCCCGAACCGGCACGGAGTCCTTCCTCGTTGTTGACTGGTCGATGGCCGCGAAGTCGCTGCAGCCGTGGCCCAGCCTCCGACAGGGTGTGCGCGACCCGGAGACGAAGGTCCGCCGACGCTACCTCGACTTCACCCTCAACACTTCTGCACGCGACGTCATGGTCGCCCGAGCGAACGCCTTCCGTTCGCTCCGTGAGACCCTGCAGAGCCGGAACTTCCTCGAGGTGGAGACGCCGATCCTGCAGACGGTGCACGGAGGAGCCAATGCCCGACCGTTCCAGACGCACATCAACGCCTACCACCTCGACTTGTTCCTGCGCATCGCACCCGAGCTGTATCTCAAGCGGCTCCTCGTGGGCGGGTTCGACCGCGTCTTCGAGATCGGACGCAACTTCCGCAACGAGGGAGTCGACGCCACTCACAATCCCGAGTTCTCGATGCTCGAGGCCTATCAGGCCGGCGGCGACTATTCGACCATGCGCGAACTCACACGCACTCTCATCGTCACCGCCGCCGAAGCATCTCTGGGCACCACCGTGGTGCGAGGAACCGTTGACGGCGTCGAACACGAGGTCGATCTCGCCGACGACTGGACGACGGTCTCTCTGACCGAGGTCGTCTCGGACAAACTGGGGATCGAGGTGTCCACAGCCACCGACGTCGAGACGATGCGGTCCCACGCCCGGGCGGTGGGGCTCGAACCGCGTCCGAACTGGGGATGGGGGACTCTGTTGCAGAAGATATATGAGCAGGTCGCCGAGTCATCGAACATCGCTCCGACCTTCTACACGGACTTCCCGGCCGAGACCTCGCCGCTGACCAGGCAGCATCGCCGCAACCCGATGCTCGCTGAGAAATGGGACCTCATCATCTTCGGCTCCGAGATCGGAACCGCATATTCCGAACTCGTCGACCCGGTGATCCAGCGTCAGCGGTTGACCGCACAGTCACTGGCCGCAGCCGGAGGCGATCCGGAGGCGATGGCGCTCGACGAAGACTTCCTCCTCGCCCTCGAACACGGAATGCCCCCGGCCGGTGGCATGGGAATGGGACTCGACCGACTCGTCATGCTGCTGACGAATCAGTCGATCCGCTCGACCATCGCCTTCCCCTTGGCCAAGCCGAAAGGATATTGAGGTGCCGGGGCGGATCGCGGGGACAGGGCCGACGGCGAGGGCAGAGACGATCACCGGTTTCGAGCGGTTTGCAGGGTGGGGACTGGCTGTGGCCGTCATCGTCTTCTACAACACCTGGACCTTGGCCTTCCTCAGTCCGTACACGGATCCGCTGGCCGGCTACATCTCTGAACTCGCCGCCGACAACCAGCCTGCTGCCTGGGTGTTCCGCGGTGGTGACCTCATCTCCGGGATGCTGATGGTCCTCATCGCCTGCCGCACGCTATCCGGCTCGCGCGTCCAAGTGCGCGACTGGAGGTGGGTAGTTGCCGCCGGAACGGCGCTGACGGGGATCGGAACGATCGCCGATGTCATCTGGAACATGCCATGTTCGCCGAGCTTCGACGATGCGTGCCGGGCCGCCGCCGACTCCGGTGCGCTGGAGCCGGAGTTTCTCGCCCACACCATCACCTCTTCGGTAGTCACTGTGGCGGTGTGCGCGAGCATGATCGCCGCAGCGATCCCCAGCCGCGGGCCGCGACGCTGGGTGCCGGTCATCCTCACGGTCCTCATCGTGCTGTCCTCGGCGGTCTCGGGGGCCATCGAAGAGCTCATGCGCTCGGGCCAGGGCTATGTGCAGATCTCGCAGATCCTCATCGTCTCCGGCTGGATCGGCTGGCTCGCCGTCGATGTGCACCGCCCACTGATGATCGAGCGCGTCCTTTCCGATGCCGAAGCCCTCGCCGATGGTCGCTGAGAACCCGCTGGCCCGGTGGGCTGTCGAAACCATCGACGGGCACACCATCTATCGCATTGCCGCTCGAACGGCAGGACAGCCCGTGCATGACCGGCCGCCGGTGCTCCTCCTCAACGGATGTGCGATCCCGGCAGGCGGGTGGTCGCCGGTCATCGAGGGTCTTCCCGGCCATAACGTCCTCGCGCTCGATCGTCCGGGTTTCGCCGGCACCCCGTTCGGCGGGGGAGTACCCGACCTCGCCGGGGAGACGGCACTGCTGCAGCAGGTCCTCACCCGGCACGGGGCCACGAGACTCACAGCCCCCAGCACAGCTGCCCGCTCCATGACCGTGCGGGCTGTCATCGTCGCGCATTCGATGGCGGCCTTCCGCGCCGAGGCTCTTGCCAGGCTCCGTCCGGAACTCGTGGCCGGGATCGTTCTCGTCGACCCCTCGGTCGAGTTCGACAGGGTCAGGGGCCTGGCGGATCGACTCTTCGGAGGGTCCCAACTGCGGTCGGTCCGGACTCTGCTCTCATCGCGGAAGATCAGGTCGATCAGCGCTTCGATCGCGCACCGAGGCTTTGTGCGGGAGACGGTGTCCGGCACGGTCCTCGACGAGGGAGTGTTCAAGGACCCCTACGCTGATCCAGAAACCCTGACCTCGGCGTTCGCGGAATGGCTGAGCTACCGCTCGCAGGGGGCAGACCTCACCGCCCTGCGGGCGAGCACGGGAGAAGTCCGGGTGCCCACTTCGGCCCTTTTCGCCTCGGGCCTGCCGGGGCAACGACGACTGCGCGCCCTCGAAGCCGGACTCACCCGCCTCGAGACCCGCGTTGTCTCCGGTTCGGCACATCTCATGATGATCGACCGCCCGGATGAGATCATCCGGGCGGTCGAGGAGAACGCTGCGCGCTGAGACGTCAGCGCTTGTCCGAAGTCGGCTCAGTGGCCCTCGGCCTTGAAACGCTCGATCGAGGCGTTGATCTCGGCCTCGGCGGCTTCGCGGCCGGCCCAGCTCGAACCCTTGACGTACTTGCCGGGCTCGAGGTCCTTGTACCGGGAGAAGAAGTGTTCGATCGAGTCGAGCATGAACTTGTCCACGTCCGAGATGTCGGTGTAGGAGTCCCAGCGAGGATCTCCGGCGGGCACGGCGAGGACCTTGTCATCGCCTCCGGCCTCGTCTTCCATCTGGAACATGCCGATGGGACGGATGTCGATGAGCACACCGGGGAACAGCGGCTCGGGCAGCAGCACGAGCACATCGAGAGGGTCGCCGTCGTTTCCGAGCGTGTCCTCGATATAGCCGTAGTCGGCGGGGTACTGCATCGAGGTGTAGAGGTAGCGATCGAGCTTGACCCGACCGGTCTCGTGATCGACTTCGTACTTGTTGCGGGACCCCTGGGGGATCTCGATTGTGGCCAGCAGTTCCATAGTGCTCCTTCACGTTAGGGGTGCATCACTAGAATAGATGGTACAAGTCCCCGTCACCGCCCACCGACGGCGACCGCCTCACGGTCGTCGAGGAATGAGAGCCTGCGTTTGAACGACACCGATGCGCCGCAGAACCCGTCGGACTCCGGCTCCCCGCGCCGCGACCGCAGAGAGGCGACCTCGCGGCGGAAGAAGGGCGGTGCGATCACCGCAGGGATCATCGTCCTCGCGCTCGGTGCCTATGCCGCCGTCGACGCCTACGACCTCGTGCCCGGCCTGCCCGGCGTGCTGACCACCGAACCCCAGGTCGAGGTCCAGACCGTGCCCACTCCGCAGGCCCACGCCCAGCAGGTGCCCGCCCCCGCCTCGGCGGTCGACGATTCCGCTCCTGTGCCCACACAGATCCCGAAGACGATCGACGCCGTGCTCAAGGATTCGAAGGTCAAGGGCTTCGGCCTCGAGGTCCGTGACGGGATCAGCGACGACGTCCTCTACGCGAAGGACGAGACGCAGCCGCGCACTCCCGCCTCCGTGACGAAGGTGCTCACAGCGGCCGCCTCACTGTCCGCGATCGGCGGGGAGAAGCGTTTGGCGACGACGACGGACTTCGACGCGGACACGAACACCCTGACGCTGACCGGCGGCGGCGATGTGCTCCTGTCGGCCGGAGACTCCGATCCCGGTTCGGTCAACGGGCACGGGGGACTGCGGACCCTGGCCGAAGACACCGCGGCCGCCCTCAAGGACCAGAACATCACCGAGGTGGCCCTCAACCTGGACACGAGCCGCTACGTCGGCGAGGACTTCGACTCCGGCTGGTCCCGGTCCGATATCGCCAAGGGCGTGATCACCCCGATCCAGCCGATCATGGTCGACACCGCCTACGTCGGGTCGAAGAACGCCGACTGGCGGGGCCGCAGCGAACACCCGGCGAAGGACGCGTTCTCGATCTTCGAAGAAGAGCTGAAGAAGACCGGGATCACCGTCACCGAGGCGACCGACCGGTCCGAATCCGAGGCGCCGTCCGAGTCCGAGAACCCGAAGGAACTTGCCCGGGTGGAATCGGCGACGATCTCCGAGATCGTCGAATACGCGCTCGTGCACAGCGACAACGTCGTCGCCGAGATGCTCGGCAACGAGGTCGCCATCGCTCAGGGGCAGGACGGCAGCCTCGAGAACGGTCCCAAGGCGGTCCTGGAGGCCCTCGGCGAATCCGTCGATCTCGGGCGCACTCACCTCGTCGACACCTCGGGGCTGTCCTATGACAACCGGATCGCCCCGCACGATCTCACGACCGTGCTGCAGGCCTCGGTCGTCGCCGATGACTCGCTGGCCGGGCTCGTCAGCTACTTCCCCGTCGGCGGACTGACCGGCACCCTGCACGACCGATTCCTCGACGAGAGGAACGCCTCAGGGGTGGTGCATGCGAAGACCGGAACGCTGTCGACCGTGACCTCCCTGGCCGGGGGAGTGCTCGACGCGGAAGGCCGCTACCTCGTATTCTCCATCCAGATCGACGACGTGGATAAGGACAAGATCTTGGAAGCCAGAAAGACCGTGGACGATATCGTCACAGCCCTCGCGAACTGCGGCTGCCGATGATCATCGACGAGAACTTCGCCGCCCGCACCGCCCGTGAGCTCGTCTCCGCGGCGAAGGTCCCCGAACCGGGTGTGCTCGACGGACTCGTCGAGGGGATGAAGGACAATGCGCTGACCGCCCAGGACCTCGTGCTCGACTCGTTTCTGCTGCCGCCGGAGCACGCCGATGATGTGCGCGGACGGCTCGCCGCCGGTTCCGTGCTCGTCCTCGACCAGGTCAGCTGGGTCAAAGCCAACGCGCAGTCCGTCAATGGAATGCTCGATGAGGCGGCCCTGCCCGCCCCGGTCAGCCCCGCCACCGCGAAGGCCGGCGCCGTCGAGGTCGCCGGGGTGCTCTCACTCCTGTCGACTCGCGTGCTCGGCCAGTTCGACCCCTTCGCCGTGGAGACGGGACGGCTGATGTTCGTTGCCCCCGCCGTGCTCATCGCCGAGAGGGCCATGGACGTCGATCCGCGTGACTTCCGCATGTGGGTGGCCCTCCACGAAGCCACCCACCAAGTGCAGTTCGCGACCGCGCCCTGGCTGCGCGAACATATGCGCACCCTGCTCTCCGGAGCCGTGTCGACCCGACTGACGATGCCGGGGGTCGGCGGGATCGTCGACCTCTTCGCGACCCTCGGGCGCATCGTCAAGGGCGAGGCCAGCATCATCGACCTCATCCGTGACGAGAACATGCGCACCGCACTCGACGAGGCCACGGCGATCCTGTCGCTGCTCGAAGGCCACGCCGATGTCGTCATGGACGAAGTCGGAGCCGGTGTCATCCCGAGCGTGCGCCGGCTGCGCCGCAAGTTCGAGGCCCGCCGCGATGCCGCCCAAGGCGGGTTCCTGACGAATCTGCTCGGAATGGACCTCAAACTCGCCCAATATCGCGACGGAGCGAAGTTCGTCCGTGCTGTCCGCCGCGAGGTCGGACAGAAGGGCTTCTCCCGCATCTATGCCGAACCCGCGAACCTGCCGCGCACGGCCGAAATTCACGAACCGCAGCTCTGGCTCGACCGTGTCCACGGCTGAGGGGCCGCGCAGCGCATCGTCGCCGAGGCGGCCGACCCTCGACCCAGCCAGCGCAGCCATCCGCAATGCCGTGCGCGCAGCGCTCGCCGTCGCAGGAGCGTCTGTCCCGGGCCTCATCGTCGCAGTGTCCGGGGGAGCGGATTCGATGGCGCTGCTCCATGCGACCGCATTTCTCCATCGACGCGGTGAGATCCGGGCCCGTGCCGTCACCGTCGACCACGGCCTGCAGACCGTCACCGCCGAAGTGGCCGACCGGGTTGCTGTCACCGCCGAATCCTGGGGTGTGCCCGCCGAGGTGATGAGGGTGAGGATCGATGCCGGCGAGGAAGGCCTCGAGGCCGCGGCGCGCACCGCCCGCTATGCGGCCCTCGAAACCGCTCGGGCCGCGGCCGGAGCCGACTGGATTCTCACCGCCCATACCCGCAGCGACCAGGCAGAGACCGTTCTGCTCGGCCTCATGCGCGGATCGGGCACACGGTCTCTGGCCGGGATGAGCCCGCTGGCCGGTCGCCTCATGCGTCCCCTGCTCGTCCTCGACCGAGACCAGACCGAAGCGTCCTGTCAGGCACAGGGCATCGAGATCTGGAACGATCCGATGAACGCCGACACCGCGTTCACCCGAGTCCGGGCCCGGCAGCTGCTGGCCGGACTCGAAGCCGAACTCGGCCAACCGATCACCGCTAACCTCGCCCGCACCGCCGACCTCTGCCGAGCCGACGCCGATTTCATCGACGCCCACGCCGAGGCGGCAGGGCAGACGATCCGCGGAGCCGCCTCGGTGCCGGTGGAGGTCTTCACCGCACTCGACGATGCCGTGCTCAGCCGAGTCGTGCGCGACTGGGTGATCTCACTCGGCGTGCCCGGACAGAACCTCGGAGCGGTGCGGGTCGCCGAACTCTGTGCCCTCATCTGTGACCGCAGGCGCGGTCGACTGTCCCTGCCCGGGGACACGGAAGTCGTCGTCTCCGACGGTCGGGCCGTGTTCCAACAGGCCGCGAAGGCCCGCTGAGACTCAGCTCAGCCGCGGCCCGCCCGCCAGTTCGCCGCCGGAGGCGATGAGTCGACCGCTCTTGAACACATCCCTGTCCCTCGGGCAGTCCATGATCGCCGAGGTGACCGTGTCGGCGTCGACGAGTAAGAAGTCGGCGGGAGCGCCCACCGCCAGACCGAACCGGGAATCGTCAACCAGAGCCGAACCGTCGGAACGAGCACCGGCCATGACCTGCGCTCCTCCGCGTGAGGCGATGTCGAGACAGCCTTCGATATCTGCGTCTGCACGGAATCCGTTCGTGAACGCCAGCTGCCAGGTCCGGCGCAGCAGATCGCCGTCACCATAGGGACTCCAGTAGTCCCGCTGACCGTCCTCGCCGAGTCCCAGAGCCATTCGGCGCTCACGGATGAGACTCTGCGGCAGCGCACCCTTGGCCGGGGCAACCGTCGTCAGGGCCACTCCCGCCTCGGCGAGGACATCGAGGATCCGAGCGACCGCGGGTTCCGGGTTCGTGTTGAGCGCGAAAGCATGGGAGACCGTGACCTGCCCGGCCATGCCCGCGGCTCGAGTACGCGCAGCGATCTCCTCGAGCGTGAAGAGTCCCGCAGTGCCCGCTTCGTGGAGGTGGATGTCGATGCCCCTGCCGTGCTTCTCAGCCAGGCCGAAGACGACATCGAGGTGGGAGACCGGATCCCGGTCGTAGAGCAGCGGATCGAGTCCGCCGACGAGGTCCGCGCCCTCGCTCAGAGCCGTATCGAGGAGCTCCCGGACGCCCTGCTCGTGCACGATTCCGGCCTGCGGGAAGGCAACGATCTGGAAGTCGAGGACATCGACATGAGCCTCGAGCGCGGCCCTGACCCCGTGGAAGCGCTCGAGACCGCAGTCGGCATCGACCTGTGCGTGTGAGCGGATGCGCGTGCCTCCGGACGCGATGATCTTCGCAATTGCGTACGCGGCCTGATCGGCGACGCTGCGCTCGCCCTGCCGCCAGTTCTCGCGATCGTTCATGATGTACCCGTGCAGAGTGCCGTCGGCGGTGTGCGGACGGAACGTCTGGCCCATCCGATTCGAATCCAGATGAGCGTGGACATCGCCGAGGCCAGGCAGCAGGATCCGCCCCGCTCCATCGATGACCTCGGCCCCGGTCGATGTCGTCCCGGTCGCCGGTGGCGCGGAATCGGGGGCGGCATCCTCGGCGGGGGAGAGGCGAGAGAACCGTCCCTCGGTGATCTCGACGTCGACGGCGGGAGCATCGGGCGTGCGAGGGAACAGGCGCACATTCTTCACAACGATCATGTGCTCAGCCTACGACCGTCAAACGGTATACCATCGGAAGCTGTGCCTGTCTGCGTGCCTCTATGGGGCCGCGGCCCGCGCGCACGACGACTACAGCGGTCTGAAAGGATGAGGCCATGACGACTTCGCCCGTGCAGGGATTCCGACGCAACCGCGGCCTCGACGTTCTGGCCCTGGCCTGCCTCGTCCTCATCGCCGCCTCGCTGCGCCCAGCCGCCTCCTCCCTGGGGCCCGTTCTCTCCGAAGTCAGCGACGGATTCTCCCTGGCCGAATGGCAGACCGGTCTGCTCACGGCTCTGCCGGGACTCGTGTTCGCCATCTGCGGCATCATCGCCGTACCCCTGCTCAAGCGCCTCGGTCTGTTCTCCGCTCTGGCCCTGAGCGCCGCCCTCATCGTGGCAGGCATCGGTCTGCGCGCCATCGTCACCGAATGGGTGGCCTTCGCTCTGCTCACGGTCCTCGCCCTGGCCGGAATGTCGATCGGCAACGTCATCCTGCCGGTCTACGTCAAGTCCCGCTTCCCGCACCGGCCCACCCTGGGCGCGACGACATTCACGGTCTCGCTCGGCCTCGGTTCGATGCTGCCCTCGCTGCTGACTGCGCCCCTGGCCGAACAGTTCGGCGGGTGGCGCTTCGGTCTCGGCTTCTGGCTGGTCCTGCCCTTGTCCGCGCTCATCACCTGGACTGTGCTGCGGACACTGAAGTCCGTGCCCGTCCTTTCCGGACAGGCCGCGGAGCCCGGTGGGCAGCAGGAGGAGGCGCCGCCTCGGCGAGCGGTTTTCACCTCGCCCAAGGCACGGTATATGGCCATGTTCTTCGGCCTCCAATCGGCCAATGCCTATCTCCAGTTCGGATGGCTGCCGCAGATCTACCGCGACGCCGGACTCGACCCCTTCCTCGCCGGGATCATGCTCACGATCGTCACCTTCGGCGGTCTGCCCGGCGGATTCCTCGCCCCGCAGATCATCGTCCGGGGCATCGCCCCGCGCGCCTTCCTCGTCTCCTTCGGGGCCAGCGCCGTCGCCGGCTATACCGGACTGCTGCTCAGCCCGGTCAGCCTCCCCTGGCTGTGGGCGGCTCTGCTCGGATACGGCGGATTCGCGTTCCCCGCCGCGCTGGCGCTCATCACCTCCCGCACTCGCGAGGTCTCCGTCACCGCCTCGACTTCGGCGTTCGTCCAGTCCTCGGGCTATGTGCTCGCCGCACTGTGCCCCCTGGCCGTGGGCGGACTGCTCGGGGTCAGCGGCGGCTGGCAGGTGCCGCTGTGGTTCATGGTCATCATCTCCGCACTCATGGCGATCACCGGTTGGCTGTCGGCCGGTCCGGGGACCGTCGACGACGAACTGGCACCGACATCCGGGCCCACTGGCACCGGTGAGGCAAAGTGACCCATAATGGAATCTCCAGGACCCGCATCTGAGGAGAATCGACACTCGTGGACATCAACGATCTCGGCAATGACATCGAAAAAGTACTCGTCTCGGAAGAGCAGATAGCCGCACGACTCGTTGAACTGGCCGCCGCCATCGATGCAGACTACAAAGACAAGGACATCCTCCTCGTCGGCGTCCTCAAAGGCGCCGTCATGGTCATGGCCGACCTCGCCCGCGCCCTGCACTCTCCTGTGACGATGGACTGGATGGCCGTGTCCTCCTACGGTTCGGGCACCAAGTCCTCCGGCGTTGTGCGGATCCTCAAGGACCTCGACACCGACCTCACCGATCGGCACGTCCTCATCGTCGAAGACATCATCGACTCCGGCCTCACTCTGTCCTGGCTGGTCCAGAACCTGCGCACCCGCGGAGCTGCCACCGTCGAGATCTGCACTATGCTGCGCAAACCCGAAGCCGTCAAGGTCGACATCGACGTCAAGTACGTCGGCTTCGACGTGCCCAATGAATTCGTCATCGGCTACGGCCTCGACTATGCGGAGAAGTACCGCAATGTGCCGTTCGTGGCGACCCTGGCCCAGCACGTCTACAGCTGAGTCCGCTGGCACCGCTTTTTACGCCCGCGGCGAACCCGGGCCGAGTCCGGGGTCTGTGACGGAATAGATTCGGCACGCATTCGGGCTATAGGGGTGCGAAGTACTAGGCTGTGGGGGATGTTCCCAGGCAGCCTCGGTAGCCTGAAACGGTTGCCCACATCTTTTTCCTGAGAGGACTTATGGCCGAGTCGAACAAACGTCGCCCCCTGCTGAACAAGGCGACGAAGGGCCCATTGGTCTGGATCGTCCTGGCGCTGCTCGTCGTATCGATCGGTGCTCTGCTGTTCAGTCAGTCCGGGTTCAGCCAGATCGACACCGAACAGGGTCTGCAGTTACTCAAGGACGACAAGGTCGAACAGGCCAAGATCGTCGACAAGGACCAGCGCGTCGACCTCACTCTCAAGGACGACTACAAGGTCGACGGCAAGGACTTCGGCAAGAAGGTCCAGTTCTTCTACGTCGAACAGCGCGGAGAGCAGGTCGTCAAGGCCGTCGACTCCGCCGGCCCGGACAAGGGCTTCACCGACGAGGTGCCCAAGCAGAGCTGGCTGATGTCGCTGCTGGGCACGCTCATCCCGTTCGTCATCATCTTCGTCGTCTTCTGGTTCCTCATCTCGCAGATGTCGGGCGGGAAGATGATGAACTTCGGCAAGTCGAAGGCGAAGCTCGTCAACAAGGAGAACCCGGACGTCACCTTCAAGGACGTCGCCGGAGTCGACGAGGCGCTCGAAGAGCTCGAAGAGATCAAGGAGTTCCTCGCCGAGCCGGAGAAGTTCAAGGCCGTGGGAGCGAAGATCCCCAAGGGCGTGCTCCTCTACGGACAGCCCGGCACGGGCAAGACCCTGCTGGCCAAAGCCGTCGCCGGTGAGGCCGGAGTCCCGTTCTACTCGATCTCCGGTTCCGACTTCGTCGAGATGTACGTCGGCGTCGGTGCCTCCCGAGTTCGTGACCTGTTCGAACAGGCGAAGTCGAACGCCCCCTGCATCATCTTCATCGACGAGATCGACGCCGTCGGCCGCCAGCGCGGCGCCGGAATGGGCGGCGGACACGACGAGCGCGAACAGACTCTCAACCAGCTGCTCGTCGAGATGGACGGATTCGACGTCAAGACGAACGTCATCCTCATCGCCGCGACCAACCGTCCCGACGTCCTCGATCCGGCGCTGCTGCGTCCCGGTCGCTTCGACCGGCAGATCCCCGTCGAAGCCCCTGATATGAAGGGCCGCAAGCACATCCTCGAGGTCCACGCCGCCGACAAGCCGCTGGCCGACGAGGTCGACCTCGGGCAGGTGGCGAAGCGGACCCCCGGATTCTCCGGTGCGGACCTGGCCAATGTCCTCAACGAGGCGGCCCTGCTCACCGCACGTGAGAACGCGAAGGTCATCGACAACCGGATCCTGGATGAGGCCATCGACCGTGTCATCGCCGGCCCGCAGAAGCGGACGCGACTGATGAACGACAAGGAACGCCTCGTCACCGCCTACCACGAGGGCGGGCACGCACTGGTCGCCGCGGCCATGAACCAGACCGACCCGGTGACGAAGGTGACGATCCTCCCGCGCGGACGCGCACTCGGCTACACGATGGTGCTGCCCAGCGAGGACAAATACTCGACGACCCGCAACGAGCTGCTCGACCAGCTCGCCTACGCCATGGGCGGGCGTGTGGCCGAGGAGATCGTCTTCCACGACCCGACCACAGGTGCCAGCAATGACATCGAGAAGGCGACGAACATCGCCCGGAAGATGGTCACCCAGTACGGAATGAGCGAGAAACTGGGCATGGTCAAGATCGGCGACGACCAGTCCGAACCCTTCGCCGGCCGCGGTTACGGCGGCGGCGACGAATACGGGGATTCGACCCTGTCCTCGATCGATCGCGAGGTCCGCGGTCTCATCGACTCCGCGCACGCCGACGCCTACTGGGCGCTGACGCACAACCGCGATGTGCTCGACAACCTCGCCTACCAGCTGCTCGAACGCGAAACGCTGGACCAGGCCGCCCTCGAGGAGATCTTCGCCCCCGTCGTCAAACGCGCCACCCGCGAAGTGTGGCTGGCCCACGACGATCGCCCCGTGTCCGAACGCGGCCCCATCGTTCCGCCCGCACCGCAGAGCGAACGCAGCGACGGTGAAGGATCGACCGGCGCCGAGGTGGACACCACCGACATCCCCGGAGCCGGACCCACGGGCGTCAGCGGACCTCACGTCCCGCACAACCCGCCCGGACTCGAGAACCCGAACGGCCCGACCGGCCCGACGGGCGGCCCCACCGGGGGACCGACAGGAGGACCAGGCACAAGCGGTCCGGGAACCGGGGGACCGGCGACGAATGACACGAACGAAGACAGAGGGAACAACGACTGATGGCCGATATCGAAGAGGTCTCCGCCGGTCTCGGCCCCGCCCCCGCAGGGCAGGACAACAAGGTCGACCAGGAGCGCATCGCCGCTGCCGTGCGTGAGATCCTCATCGCCGTCGGCGAAGACCCCGACCGGGAAGGTCTCGTCGAGACTCCCGGCCGAGTGGCTCGAGCCTATGAGGAGATCTTCGCGGGACTCCACCGCGACCCGGCCGAAGTCCTCGGCGTCACCTTCGACATCAGCCACGAGGAACTCGTCCTCGTCCGCGATATCGACCTCTACTCGACCTGCGAACACCACCTCGTGCCCTTCCACGGAGTCGCCCACATCGGCTACATTCCGAGCAAGAACGGCAAGGTCACGGGACTGTCGAAACTGGCCCGCCTCGTCGAGATCTATGCGCGGCGCCCCCAGGTGCAGGAACGCCTGACCTCACAGATCGCCGACGCGCTCGTCGATCATCTCGAACCGCAGGGCGTCATCGTCGTCGTCGAAGCCGAACACCTGTGCATGACCATGCGCGGAGTGCGCAAGCCCGGAGCCTCGACCATCACCTCGGCCGTGCGCGGGCAGCTGCGCGAAAGCGCCTCCCGAGCAGAAGCGATGAGTCTCATCCTCGGTCGCTGAGGCAGAACACGGATCACACAGCGATGGACGAAACAGCCGCTAAGACGACGCAGATCATGGGCGTCCTCAATGTCACCCCCGACTCCTTCTCCGACGGCGGGCTGTGGTTCGACCATGACCGAGCCGTCGCCCACGGACTCGAACTCATGGCAGCCGGTGCCGACATCATCGACGTCGGTGGCGAATCGACGCGTCCGGGATCGGCCCGCGTCGATGAAGCCGAAGAGCTGCGCCGAGTCGTCCCGGTCGTCCGTGAGCTCGCCGCAGCCGGAGCTGTCATCAGCGTCGACACGATGCGCGCCCGCGTCGCCGCAGAATCCCTGGCAGCCGGGGCTCATATCATCAACGACGTCTCTGCCGGACAGTCGGACCCCACCATGCTCAGCGTCGCTGCCGGGTCCGGAGCTCCCATCGTGCTCATGCACTGGCGCGGCTACCTCGATCAGGCTTCCGCAACGTTCCACTACGACGATGTAGTCGCCGAGGTGATCTCCGAGCTGCGCACCCGCATCGACGAAGCCATCGCCGTCGGCGTCGAACCTGCGAATATCATCGTCGACCCCGGCCTCGGGTTCTCGAAGAACGCCGAACACAACTGGCAGCTGCTCTCCGCGCTCGACGAATTCGCCGCCCTCGACCACAGACTCCTCGTCGCCGCCAGCCGGAAGCGCTTCATCGCCTCCCTGCTCAGCCCCGACGACCCGAAACAGGCCGAACAGGCGGCGAAGGATCAGGCCACGGCCACGATCTCCGCGATCTCCGCACAGGCCGGTGCCTGGGCGGTCCGCGTCCACGATCCGGCCACCTCGGCGGTCGCCTGCAAGGTCATCGCCGCGGTCAGGGAACACTCCGCAGCAGCGGCACACCCGGCAGCGGACTCCGGGACTGAGGGAGCCGGGCGATGACCGGCGCAGAGGCGACTCCCGACCGCATCGAACTGCGCGGACTGACGGTGCGCGGAAACCACGGCGTCTTCGACTTCGAGAAACGAGACGGCCAGGACTTCGTCATCGACGTCACCCTCCACACCTCCGTCGCACGTGCCGCGGCCACCGACGACCTCGCCGAGACTATCCACTACGGCGAACTCGCCGAAGACGTCGCCGGAATCGTCGAGAACAACACCTTCGACCTCATCGAAACGCTGGCCGAACGCATCGCCGACCACTGCCTGAGCCTGTGCGAACACGTCGAGGTCGTCGTCCACAAGCCCTCGGCACCGATCCAACGGACCTTCGACGATGTGCGCATCCGAGTCGAACGCAGACGCGCCGACTCTGCCGCCGCCTCGGTGAGGGAGCCTGCAAGGGCCGCGGACGCGCCGCGCGGTTCGGGCGACACGGCCGAGGGCGAGACCGAAGCGTATCTCAATCTCGGGGCGAACCTCGGCGATGCCGCGGACACCCTCGACCAGGCGGTGGCCGCCCTCGACCGGCATCCGGACATCACCGTCACCCGCCGGTCCTCACTCTTCCGCACCGCCCCCTGGGGCGGAGTCGACCAAGCCGACTTCCTCAACCTCGGAGTGCTCGTGACGACCACATTGTCGGCTCTCGAACTGCTCTCGGTGGCACAGGGCATCGAAGTCGCCTGCGGGCGGACGCGCGAACTCAGGTGGGGACCCCGCACCCTCGACATCGACCTCATCCGCTTCGGAGACGAGGACGGGGAACAGCACAGCCGGACCCCGCGACTGACGCTGCCGCACCCGCACGCTCACGAACGCGCCTTCGTCCTCGCGCCATGGGCGGAACTCGTCGGAGACACACTCATCGACACCCCACAGGGACGCCGCCCCATCAGCGCGGTCCTGGCCGAACTCGACGACCAGGACATCGCTCGGATCACCTCTGGATAACCGCCCGCGATCTGAGAGACTGGGAACCATGCAGAGAACCTCCTCGTCCACCCTCGCCGTCTGGGCCGTGATCGGCACGGTTCTCGCGATCGTGGTCGACGTGGTGCTCGAAAGCCAGGGGTTCTCACTGCCGGGACTGCCGTGGTTCGCCATCATCGGCATGCTCGTCCTCGCAGCCATCCTGTTCCTGCTCGGCTGGCCCATCAAGAAATGGAACGACGGTGACCGGACGAAGGAGATCGACCCGATCCAAGCGGCGAGAGTGGCGATCATGGCCAAGGCCAGTGCCCTGACCGGAGCCGGACTGGCCGGCTGGTACCTGGGCAACGCCGGCTACTACTTCCTGTCAGCCCCCGGGATCCGCAATGATCTGGCCGCAGGTATGCTTGTCGCGATGATCTCGGCCGCAGTGCTCATGATCGTCGGTATGATCGTCGAGGGATTCTGCGAGATCCCACCCCAAGACCCGCCGGGAGCTGAAACAGCATGAACCGCGACCTCTCCTTCTCCATCGGAGCCGATGTGCCCTTCAACAGGGTGAGTCCGAAGTACGGGCTGAAAGAGGTTCTGGCGTCACTGACCCTGCTCGTTCCGATGCTCATCGCCGGGCTGGTCTTCGCGATCATCTTCAACTCCGAGGTGCCCTGGTTGCACCTCATCTGGATCGCTGTCGTCGTCTACGGCATCATCTCGACGATCATCATCCTCCGTCAGGCTCGCGCCATCGGCTATGCCGAACGGGAGGACGACCTGCTCGTCCGTCGCGGCATCATGTTCCACCGTGCCACCGTCGTGCCCTACGGCCGACTCCAATTCGTCGACGTCGACGCCGGCCCCATCGACCGCATGTTCGGCCTGGCCACCGTCAAACTGCACACCGCGTCAGCCGCCACCGACGCGACGATCCCCGGACTGCCCCGCGCCGAAGCCGATCGCCTGCGCGACAGCCTCGCCGGACTCGGCCAGGCCAATCTCGCCGGGCTGTGACCATGAGCGACGCATCTTCACCCGAAACCCCGAACCCCGGCACCGAGGCGGCCGCACCGGAGGTCTGGCACCGCGTCCATCCGCTGACGCCGATCCTCGAGAGCCTCGGCGTCCTCGTCGGCATCTTCATCGCCGCGGCCTACGGTCTGCAGAACTTCTTCCAGAGCGCCGTCGAAGACCTCGCCTCCGGCCGGTCCGTCAACCTCACCTTCGCCGAATGGCTGGGCGCTCACCCGCTGGTGATCCTCGCCGTCGTCGGCGGAATCATCCTGATCCTGGTCCTCACCGCCTTCTTCAGCTGGCTGGCGTGGCGAGTCATGGGGTATCGGGTCGACGCCGAGGCGATCTACTACCGTCGGGGGCTGCTGTCGAAGAAGCTGCGCAAGGCCCGTCTGGACCGCGTCCAGTCGATCGATCTGCAGCAGAAGCTGCTGCCGCGCATGCTCGGCATGGCCGAACTCGTCTTCGATGTCGCCGGCGGCACCGACTCGAACATCTCCCTGAAGTACCTGTCGAAGAAACGTGCCGAAGAGCTGCGCGATGAACTTCTCGCCGCGGTGAAAGCGAAGAAGAACGCATCCGCGACGTCTGCGACGTCCACCGATGCGGTGCCCGGAGTCGCAGCCGACCACGGTGGGACCGAGGCCGATACAGAGGCAGGCGGCGGCGCAGGAGCCGATGCATCTGCGGGCGACACTGTACGCTTCGGCGCCGGTGGCCACGACAGCCCGGACCCAGGTGCGGACGGAGAACAGCCGGGCATCGACCGCTCAGTGCCCGAACGCAGCGCCGACAGCATCGGAGTGCGACTGAGCAAGCGCCTGGGCGTCCTGGCCGACGACGTCTCCCACGAAGCGGAACGGAGCCTCAACGACCTGCTGGCTCCGTACAACCTCTCGGCCGATGTCGGCGAAGAGGGAGAGATCATCCGTGTCCCCGCCCATCGGGTCATCGTGTCCTCCCTACTCAACACCGGAACGCTGATCTCCGTCGGCGTCATCATCGTCCTCGTCGCCATTGCCGTCGTGTTCCTCCTCGTCGGAATCGAGGAGGCCTTCCTCCCGATCCTCATCGGTGGATTGCCCGGCATCTTCGCCGCGTTCGCCGGGTTCAAGAAGAACCTCGATAATGCCAACTTCGTCGTCCGCATCAGCGAAGACGGATTGGCCGTCAGCCACGGACTCTTCTCCACCTCCCGCAAAGTCATCCCGCTCGACCGGCTCCAGGCCGTCTGCCTCCACCAGCCGCTGCTGTGGCGCTGGGCCGGCTGGTGGAGGGCCGAATACAACATCGCCAGCGACGGCGGAAAGAGCGACGAGAACCTGCTCCTGCCGGTCGGCGATATCGACCAGGCACTGCTCATGGTGGGTCTCGCTCTGCCCGACCCGCAGCTGCCCGAAGGCATCTCGGCCGACGGCCTCGTCCGGTCGGCCATGTACGACAGGAAATCCACACACCCCGACGCAGCGGCGGCCGAGGAGCTGTTCCACGCGCAGCCGCGCTCCTCACGGATCCTCGACCCCCTCGTCTGGAGACGACGGGCCTATGCCCTCACCGATTCCCTGCTCGTGCTGCGCCTGGGAGTCCTCGATCGCCGGGTCGACTTCGTGCCCCATGTCAGGGTCCAGTCCCTTCGCTACTACCAAGGGCCGCTGATGAGGTCGCTGAAACTGGGCAGCGTGGCCGTGCACTCGACCGCCGGACCCATCACCCCGCTCGTGAAGCATCAGGACGCCGAAGCTGCCAAACGCTTCTTCACCGAACATGCCGAACGTACTCGGATCGCCCGCCAACGCTTCGACGCCGCCGCGAAGTCGGCACACACCGGCCCCATCGAGACCCACGAGGAAGACAACGGATGAGCCAGGACGACGCACCACGGCTGGGCATCGGAATCATCGGCTGCGGCCGAGTCGGAGCCAGCATCGGTGCCGCCTGGAGGCAGGCCGGTCACGCGATCATCGGAGTCAGCGCCACCTCGACGGCCAGCCTCGAACGTGCCGAGGACATGCTGCCCGGAGTGCCGGTCCTCGACCCCGACGCGATCACCGAACGCGCCGAACTCGTGCTCATCGTCGTCCCCGACGACGAGATCGCACCACTGGTGACCGGACTGGCGAACCTCGGCCGCATCCATGCCGGGCAGATCCTCGTGCACTGCTCCGGCCGATACGGAACGGACGTCCTCGAAGCCGGGACCCGCCTCGGCGCTCTGCCCATCGCTCTGCACCCATCCCTGACATTCACCGGCACCGAGGTCGATCTCAGCCGTCTGCGGCAGGCGACGATCGCGGTCACTGCGCCCGCGCCGATCCGTCCGGTGGGCGAGGCCCTCGTCGTCGAACTCGGTGCCGAACCGATCGACATCGCCGAGGCGGACCGTCCTCTCTACCACGCGGCCATCACCCACGCGTCGAACCATTCGATCACGATCCTCGCCGAGGCCATGGAACTGCTCGCCGAGGCAGGGGTCGCCGATCCGTCGGCCGTCCTCCACGCCCTCGTCGACGCCAGCGTCGCCAACACCATGCAGAACGGACCGAAGGCGCTGACCGGACCGATCAGCCGTGGTGATGTCGGAACCATCGAAGCGCACCTGGCGGCACTGAGCGAGTTCAGCCTCAGCCGATCGAACCCGGCCGTGCGCAACAGCTACATCGCACTCGCCCGATCGACGGCCGCGAAAGCACTGGCGATGGGACGGATCACAGAAGCTCAGGCACAGCAGATCCTGAGCGCTCTGGACTGACCGCCGAATTCCCCCGTGCGGCCCGTCCACGGTAGCCTTGAAGCATGGCGAATACCGACTCGAAGACACCTGAGAACGCAGACCTTTCACCCGAACACCTCGATCCGGAACAGATCCGGATTCGAAAGGACAAGCGCCAGCGTCTCCTCGACGACGGAACCGATGCCTACCCGGTGACGGTGCCCCGCACCCACAGCCTCGCCGAGGTCCACGCCGCCCACGACGGACTCGAAGCGGGGGAGGAGACCGATGCTGTCGTCGGCGTCATCGGCCGAGTCGTCTTCGTCCGCACCACCGGCAAACTCTGCTTCGTCACACTGCAGTCCGGTGACGGCACCCGCCTGCAGGGCATGCTCTCGCTGCGCGAAGTCGGCCAGGAGCGCCTGGATGACTTCAAGACCGACGTCGACCTCGGCGACTTCCTGTTCCTGCACGGAAAGGTCATCAAGTCCAAGCGCGGTGAGCTCTCCGTCCTCGCGGACTCCTGGACCATGGCGTCGAAGGCCCTTCGTCCGCTGCCCGGATTGCATACCGAACTCGCCGAGGACACCCGCGTCCGCCAGCGCTACCTCGACCTCATCACCCGCGAGCAGGCTCGGGAGACGATGCTCACCCGTGCCAAGGTGATGTCGTCGCTGCGGAAGACCTTCGCGGACCAGGACTTCGTGGAGATCGAGACGCCGATGCTGCAGACCATGCACGGCGGTGCCTCGGCACGCCCGTTCAAGACGCATATGAACGCCTACGACATCGACATGTACCTGCGCATCGCCCCGGAGCTGTTCCTCAAGCGGGCGATCGTCGGCGGAATCGAGAACGTCTTCGAGATCAACCGCAACTTCCGCAACGAGGGTGCTGACTCCACTCACTCCCCGGAATTCGCGATGCTCGAGGCCTATCAGTCCTTCGGCGATTACCATTCGATCGCCGATCTCACGAAGACCCTCATCCAGAACGCCGCCCAGGAAGCCACCGGATCGCTCGTCGTCACTCTCGACGACGGCACGGACTACGACTTCGGCGGAGACTGGCCGGTCGTGAGCATGTACGACTCCCTGTCCGAGCTGTCCGGCGTCGAGGTGACCCCGGAGACCGGGCTGGACGTCCTCGACAAGATCGCCGCCGACAACGGCGTCGACATGGGCGGAGTCTTCCGCTCACACGGAAAGTACGTCGAAGAGCTGTGGGAGCACTTCTACCAGGACAAGCTCTGGGCTCCGACCTTCGTAACCGACTTCCCGGTCGACACCTCACCACTGGTGCGTGAGCACCGGACGAAGAAGGGCGTCGTGGAGAAGTGGGATCTGTATGTGCGCGGCTTCGAGCTGGCCACCGGCTATTCGGAGCTCGTCGATCCGATCATCCAGCGTCAGCGTTTCGAGGCTCAGGCCGCGGACGCCGCCCGCGGTGACGATGAGGCGATGGGCCTCGACGAAGACTTCCTCATGGCGATGGAGCACGGAATGCCGCCGACCGGCGGAATGGGCATGGGACTCGACCGTCTGCTCATGGCGCTGACCGGTTTGGGAATTCGTGAAACCATTCTGTTCCCATTCACCAAGCCTTTGGCTTCTTCGCAGGAGGACTCGGCTCAGGAAGGCTGATCTGATTATGTTGGATATCCTCAAAGCTCTGCTCCCGTCGATCTGTGTGGGATTGCTGTTCTGGTATGTGTTCCGGAATATCGTCCGCGCAGATCGCAATGAACGCGAACAGGTAGATAAATACTATTCAGAGATTGACGTTAGCGAAGTCGACGATAATCCCCGAACGGATGTTAAGATGACAGCGACAAAATCCTCTGATTACGAAAAGAGTGAACATGGCAAGGGAAATGCGCCTCGTTCTCACGGATGATTTCGACGGAAGCGAAGCGGCGGAAACCGTTCGTTTCAGCCTCGACCAGGCAACGTACGAACTCGAGCTCTCAACCGAGAACGCCGATAAACTCCGTGAGACGTTCGCCCCATTCATCGCCAAAGCACGTCGTGTAGCCAACACCGGCGGCCGTGGCCGCCGTGCGGGCTCGTCGGGTCCCAAGCGGGACACGGCGAAGATCCGCGAGTGGGCTCAGAACAACGGGTACCAGCTCGGTGATCGTGGACGGATCCCGCTGGAGATCGTCGAAGCATACGAAGCAGCGGAGAAGTAAGAGGCTCATTCGAAAGCCGATAACTTCCGATTAGGCCTGAGGGGCCAGCGAATTGAATCGCTGGCCCCTCAGGTATTTTGTGCTCAGCCTCGGTATTGTCAATTGCCCTCTTCCGGCGATGCAGCAACACAGCAGTGATGAAACATCACAGACAATTGCCAGGTGGAGAGTAGTTGAAAATCATATCGATTGATGGCGCAGCCAAATGATTCGATGAAGCTGCACATGAATCAAGGGAGCCTGCACTGCGGGTGAGGAAAGACCTCTGCTCACCGTACGGCTATTGAAGTCGGTTCAGTTCTCCGGGTTCAATTGAGTTCGTGCCGCACTCATATGCTCCGGGTCTCCGGTCTGCAGGGCGAACAGCCCCAATTCGACGGGCGACGTCGAGTAGAGCTCGCCGCAGTGCTCCGCGAACCTGGGCCAGATCCGTCCGCCGGCTTCCACGTATCGCGCGCTCGTGTTCTCGAACGCTGAGGCCGAGACACTGGCGTGATGGAACATGAAATCCCTGGCGGGATCGCCGATTGCAGCGGTCGTCCAGTCGAGGATGCTCAGATTGACGGGTCCGTCCATGAGCTGATGCGCCGGATACACCTCGCCATGAGTCACGGTTGAGAACGACGGCCAATAGCTGTCATCGTCGAGCCACGCGGTCCACCGCCGGAGCAGGGACGGCGCCACCTCGAACTCGGCGGCGACGTTGTCGATGTCTTCGCGCTTGCGCTGTCGGATCTCGGTGGGGGAGAACTCCGGAATGCCTGTGTCCCGAACGACAGCCGGGTCGACGGTGTGAAGTTCGGCGAGGACTGATCCGAGCGATGCGGCATACTCAGAGGATTCGACATCGAAATGCCACTGCGGCTGACCACTGTCATCGATCGTCAGTCCGGGTGTTCCCGGCAGCAGCGGGTAGGCGATGAGGTCATTCGAGTGGATCTGCCAATCGGGGACCGCGACGCTCAGATGCGGTGCGATGGCGCCCAGGAACCGGCCCTCGACGGCGGCGCGGGCAGAGACATCCGGACGCCGAGGGATCCGGAGCACCCACGCTCCGCCGTCGACCGCCTCGGCGATGGCGACCTGGAAGTCGAGGCCGAGCTCGTTGATGACGATGGAATCGGTGATGATGTCGAGACCGTGAGCCCGGGCCAGGTCCCGGATGATCGTGGGATCGGTGGGCATGTCTGCGTCCTCTCTGACGTTGCTGTGTGGGTCTCGAGTCTAGAGAATTTCGCCCACAGCCAAACGGTTTCGGCTGATGGCGAAACCTGCAATAGAACCGCGGTCGTGGTGGTTAGGCTCAGAAGAATCAGAAGACCGAGGAGGATGAATATGTTCGAGCGGTTCACCGACCGAGCACGACGCGTCGTGGTGCTCGCGCAGGAAGAAGCGAAACTTCTCAAACACAACTACATCGGCACCGAGCACATTCTGCTCGGCCTCATCCATGAGGGTGAAGGTCTGGCAGCGAAGGCACTCGAGGGAATGGACATCTCCCTCGAGCAGGTGCGCGACCAGGTCCAGGAGATCATCGGTCAGGGACAGCAGGCTCCGAGCGGCCATATTCCCTTCACCCCGCGGGCGAAGAAGGTCCTCGAGCTCAGCCTCCGTGAAGCACTGCAGCTGGGTCACAGCTACATCGGCACCGAGCACATTCTGCTCGGCCTCATCCGTGAGGGCGAAGGCGTTGCCGCGCAGGTGCTCGTCAAGCTCGGCGCGGACCTCGGACGCGTCCGCCAGGAAGTCATCAAGCTGCTGTCGGGTTACCAGGGCAAGGAACCCGTGTCCGCCGGCGGCCGCGAAGAGGGAACACCCTCGGGATCGCTCGTGCTCGACCAGTTCGGCACCAACCTCACCGCTGCGGCCCGCGAGGCCAAGCTCGACCCGGTCATCGGCCGGCACGAGCAGATGCAGCGCGTGATGCAGATCCTCTCGCGCCGGACGAAGAACAACCCGGTCCTCATCGGTGAACCCGGTGTCGGCAAGACGGCTGTCGTCGAAGGACTCGCACAGGCCATCGTCAACGGCGATGTCCCCGAGATCCTCGCCGACAAGCAGCTCTACACACTCGACCTCGGTTCGCTGGTCGCGGGCTCCCGCTACCGCGGTGACTTCGAAGAGCGTCTGAAGAAGGTTCTCAAGGAGATCCGCACCCGCGGCGACATCATCCTCTTCATCGACGAGATCCACACCCTGGTGGGTGCCGGAGCCGCCGAAGGTGCGATCGATGCCGCTTCGATCCTCAAGCCCATGCTGGCTCGCGGAGAGTTGCAGACCATCGGTGCGACCACGCTGGACGAGTACCGCAAGCACATCGAGAAGGATGCCGCTCTCGAGCGCCGGTTCCAGCCGATCCAGGTTCCCGAACCGTCGCTGGCGCATTCGATCGAGATCCTCAAGGGTCTGCGTGACAAGTACGAAGCGCACCACAAGGTCACCGTCACCGACGGAGCCCTGGCAGCCGCTGTCAACATGTCCGATCGCTACATCAACGACCGGTACCTGCCGGACAAGGCGATCGACCTCATCGACGAAGCCGGTGCCAAGCTGCGCATCTCGCGTCTGTCGGTTCCCCAAGAGGTGCGTGACCTGGAGGAGAAGATCCTCGAGGCCCGCCACCGCAAGGAAGCCGCAATCGATGCTCAGGACTTCGAACTGGCAGCCTCGGAGCGCGATTCCGAGATGAAGCTGCAGAAGGAGAAGGAAGAGCAGACCGAGGCGTGGCGCAAGTCCGGCACCGACACCTCGAAGGTCGTCGATGCCGATCTCATCGCCGAAGTGCTCGCCTCTGCCACCGGCATTCCGATCTTCAAGCTCACCGAGGAAGAGTCCTCGCGTCTGCTGCGGATGGAAGACGAGCTGCACAAGCGCGTCATCGGTCAGGACGATGCGGTCAAGGCGATCTCGCGGGCGATCCGTCGTACCCGCGCCGGGCTGAAGGATCCGAAGCGCCCCTCCGGCTCGTTCATCTTCGCGGGCCCCACCGGCGTCGGCAAGACCGAGCTGGCCAAGGCTCTCTCGGAGTTCCTCTTCGGCGATGAGGATTCGCTCATCAGCCTCGACATGTCCGAATACTCGGAGAAGCACACAGTTTCGCGACTGTTCGGTTCGCCTCCGGGATATGTCGGATACGAAGAGGGCGGTCAGCTCACGGAGAAGGTCCGCCGGAAGCCGTTCTCGGTCGTCCTCTTCGACGAGGTGGAGAAGGCCCACTCGGACATCTTCAACTCGCTGCTGCAGATCCTCGAGGATGGTCGACTGACCGACTCGCAGGGTCGTGAGGTGGACTTCAAGAACACCATCATCATCATGACGACCAACCTCGGTACGCGTGATGTCTCGAGCGGACTCCAGCTCGGATTCCAGGTCGAGGGTGACACGAAGACCAACTACGACCGGATGAAGCAGAGGGTCAACGAAGAGCTCAAGCAGCACTTCCGTCCCGAGTTCCTCAACCGTGTCGATGACACGATCGTGTTCCCGCAGCTGAGCATGGTCGAGATCATCAAGATCGTCGATCTCTTCCTCGAACGTCTCGACGTCCGCCTGGCCGATCAGGGCATGAAGGTCGACGTCACGGCCAAGGCGAAGGATCTGCTCGCCGAGCGCGGCTACGATCCCGTCCTGGGTGCCCGTCCGCTGCGTCGGACGATCCAGCTCGAGATCGAGGACACTCTGTCGGAGAAGATCCTGTTCAAGGAGATCGGACGCGGCCAGACCATCAAGGTCGACGTCAAGGGCGAAGGAAAGGACGCTGAGTTCACTTTCGAAGGCATCGAGACCGAGAGCCTGAAGCCCGCTGAGGATGGCGAAGGCGAACTCGCAGGTCTGGGTTCGTCCGGTTCGAGCGGATCCTCGGAGACCTCGGCCTGATCGTTCATCACCTTCTCGGATAACGCATAAGAGTCCGGGGAGTCGGCAGCAGCCGACTCCCCGGACTCTTTCGTGTTCGCCTCCGGCGATGGTGTTGAATGTCGGTATGAGCTCACACGCAGGCGACTTCGATCACGGACTGATCTCCGAGGACCATCATTCAAAGCACGAACTCCCAGGAGGTCTGTACCTGCGACGCGCGAGGACCGGCGACGTCAAAGGCATCGAAGCCCTGGTCGCCCCACTGGCCGGCGAGCGGATCCTGCTCGCCAAGGACACGGTGACCTACTTCGAGTCGCTGCAGGAGTTCTGGCTGGTCGTCGACCCGCAGCCCGATGGTTCCGAGATCCTCGCCGGCTGCGGCGCCCTGCACATCATCTGGGCGGATCTCGCCGAGGCGCGCACGGTCGCCACGTCACCGGACTATCGGGGCAGGGGAGTGGGCAAGGCGATCATCAAGCAGCTGCTCGCCGATGCTCGTGAGATCGGAGTCGACCGGGTGTTCTGCCTGACCTTCGAGACCGGATTCTTCGGTTCGCTCGGCTTCGAACCGATCAAGGGCATCCCCGTCTCACCCGAGGTCTACGTCGAGCTGCTTCACTCCACCGATGAGGGCGTCGCAGAGTTTCTCGACCTGGCCAGGGTCAAACCGAATACCCTGGGCAACTCACGGATGATCAAATACCTCTGAGGCAGACCCTGATCCTGCCCGTCACCGGCGGGCGTCGGTCTTGGCCACGCTCTCACAGGCCAGTGTAGGCGACTGCCGCACACGCACCGTCCAGTGGCGACGTCTGCCATGTTCGGGTCCTGATTCAGCTGTTCGGCAATGCCAATCGGCCATCGACCTGTTGTGCCAGACCGTCGTCGACGAGGTCGGAGATGAGCCGATTGATCCTGTCCTGGTCCGCACTGAGTTCACGCACTCGCGCCACCGCCGTGGCCGTCGATTCGGCCAGTGAGTCGAGAAACACCGGGTCGAAGTCGGTCACCGAGGCGGTGAAGACGTCGAGCCGGACACCGCGTCGGTCGTCCCCGGCGACGTGCGCTGCCTTGAGGACATCCATGATCGCACCGCGCAGCTGTCGATCGGTGCCTGACCACTTCTGAGTCTTCGGTTTCGTCGCCGAGGCGGGTCTGCCCAATCGGTTCCATGTGCAGATGTCCTGGAGCGGGCAGGCGGGGCAGTCGGGATTGCGTGCCGTGCAGACGAGGGCCCCGAACTCCATGACTCCGGCGTTCCACTCAACGTGCTTGTCCTCGGGCACCAGGGCGGCCGCCCAGGCAGTCTCCTTCCGGCCAGGTGAGGTGGTGGGGCGTTCCCGGCCCGCGAAGAGGCGGATGAGGACCCGACGCACGTTCGTGTCGAGCACGGTCGTCTTTCTGCCGAAAGCGAAGGAGGAAACCGCGGCGGCGGTATAGGAACCGATGCCCGGCAGTCGTTCGAGCTCTTCGGTCGTTTCGGGAACCCGGTTGTCCAGGTCCGCAGCGATGACTTCGGCGGCTTCCTGCAGTCGCAGCGCTCTGCGCGGATAGCCCAAGCGATCCCAGGAGTGGAGGACTTCGGCGGTCGGGGCGGCGGCGAGGTCGGCTGGTGTCGGCCATTTGTCCATCCACGCACGCCATCGCGGTTCGACTCGGGCGACAGGGGTCTGTTGGGACATGATCTCACTGACGAGGATTGCCCAGGCACTCGTCTTCGGGTGCCTCCACGGCAGGTCCCGGGCGGTGTCCTCGAACCAGGTGATGATGGTGTCCTGGACTCGTCTGAGCACAGGTTCGGACACCTCGGGGAATGCGGAGGTCGACCCGGAGGGATTCGATTCGGGACCGGCTCGGTGTGTCATTTGGATGCTCAATCGCTTCGGCCTAGGCTCAAAGCGATGACTCCTTCCAATCGTGGTTCGCAGCCGAACAGAGCTGCCGGGCAGCCTCGCCAGTCTAGCGGGAAGCTGCCTGCTCACGTGTACCGCCGACGCCGCATCACGCTTGCTGTGGCCAGCCTCCTCGTCCTGGGGCTTCTCGTGCTCGGAATCGTCGGTATCGTCAAAGCCATCGGCGGCCGCAGCGACGGATCGGACAAGGTGGCAGCCGAGGAGACTACCCCGGCCGAATCGACGACGGCGGCACCCGTGCCGGATAAGAAGGCAGCGAGCGGAAAGTGCCCGGAGGACAAAGTCTCGCTGAAGGCGAAGGTCGATCCGAAATCCGTGAAGGACGGGACAGAACCCGAATTCGGCATGGTCATCGAGAACGGCCACACCGCCACGTGCCTCATCGAGGTCGGTACCGATAAGCAGGAATTCATCGTCGAAAAGAACGGTGATGTCGTGTGGTCGTCGGAGTACTGCGCGGCGGCGAAAGACGAGAATGCCGAAGCTTCCACGGAGTTCGCACCGCAGTCGGAGAAGACTGCGAAGCTCAAATGGAACCGGATCAAGGTCGACAAGAACTGCAACCGCGAAGACGCTGACTTCGCCCCCGGCGACTACGAGCTCATCGTGAAGCTCGATGACAAGAAGAGCGAACCGACGCCGTTCGAGCTCGAGAAGAGCGCCGCCGATAAGGCCAAGGAGAAGAAGGCCGCGGAGGAGAAGAAGAAAGCCGACGAGGAGAAGAAGTCGGAAAAGGAATCCGGCGAGAAGGACTCCTCGGATGAGAAGCAGTCAGAGGAACCGCAGGACTGAGTCCTCAGGCACCACGGTAGGAGCCGACTCCCCAAGAGTTCCCGTCGTGGTCGCGGAAGTCGAATTCGCGGCCGCCGTAGTCTTGAGTCGCTACCGGTCGCACGATCGCATGCCCCAGGTCGACGATCTCCTGGTAGAGTCGGTCCACTTCTCGTTCGGTGTCGACGACGACGTAGATCGAGCTTCCGCCCACTGCATCGAGTGCCGATCCGTCGTTGCGGACCGAACCGAACATGATCCCGCCGTTGTCACCGAGCGCGAATTCGGCATGCTCGACGAGGGCCGGGTCCCGCTCATTGCGCACGAGCAGTCTTTCGGTGAACCCGAGCGTGACCAGCAGTTCGATCGTCGCTGCGGCATCGGTGGTCCGGAAGGCGGGAAAAACTGTCGTGGTCATGACACCAGGATGCTCCAAAACCAAGCGAAAGTCCCGAACTTTCTCACTTCTGCTCCCGAAGACCCTGCTTCGTCAGCATCAGTTCGACCGCCCCGGCGATGTGTTCGCACTCCTCGACCTCCATCTTGTCCGGTGCCGCCACATTGGTCATGGCTCCCTTGGCGACGACGGCATGAGTGATGCCCAGTCGTTTGGCTTCGTTGAGGCGTTGGCCGAGATTGGGGACATTGCGGATCTCCCCTGACAGGCTGACTTCGCCGATCGCGACGAGGTGGCGAGCCAGCGGCTTGCCGAGCAGCGCCGAGGCCAGGGACATGCAGATCGCGAGGTCGCTGGCCGGCTCGGAGAGCTTCGCTCCGCCGACGGTGGCGGTGAAGACATCGCTCTTGGCGAGGTTCGCCTGCGCGACGTTCTGGCTGAGCACAGCCAGCATCATCGCCACTCGGGAGGAATCGACTCCGGAGACCGAGCGACGGGACTGGCCGCCGGCGGATTCTGTGATGAGCGATTGGACTTCGACGAGCAGCGGTCGCTTGCCCTCCTGCGTCACCGTTAGGCAAGTGCCGGACGGATTCGCACCGCTGCGCGAGAGGAACAGTCCCGACGGGTCCTCGAGACTCTTGATCCCGTTCTCCTCCATATCGAAACAGCCCACGTCGTCGGTGGGGCCGAAGCGATTCTTCACCGCGCGCAGCATACGCAGACGCGAATGCCTCTCACCTTCGAAGGTGCATACGACGTCGACGAGGTGCTCGAGAAGGCGAGGACCGGCGATCGTGCCGTCCTTCGTGATGTGGCCGACGAGCACAGTCGGCAGAGACCGGGCCTTGGCTTCCCTGATGAGGGCGGAGGCGACTTCGCGGACCTGGGTGACTCCGCCGGGGATGCCTTCGACCTCGGAGGATGCCAAAGTTTGGATCGAGTCGACGACGAGCAGCTCCGGCTGTTCGGATTCGATCATTCCCAGTACCGACCCCAGATCGGTCTCGGCGGCGAGGAGCAGCGAGTCGGCCAGGGCATTGATCCGTTCGGCGCGCAACCGCACCTGACCGGCGGATTCCTCACCGGTGACATAGAGAACCTTGACCCCGAACATGGCGATCTTCGCGGCGACGTCGAGCAGCAGCGTCGACTTGCCGACCCCCGGCTCGCCGGAGAGCAGGACAACGGCGCCAGGCACGATGCCACCGCCGAGGACCCGATCGAACTCGGGGACGAACGTCGATCTCGCCTGCGCGAGCGTCGAGTCGATCTCGCTGATCGGCTTCGCCGCATTGGATTTCTTGACCTTCGTCTTCACCTTCGACGAGTTCGCGCCCTTTTCCTCAAGGGTGCCCCAGGCCTGGCATTCGGGGCAGCGTCCCAACCATTTGACCGTCGAATAGCCGCATTCCGAGCATGTGAAAGACATACCGCAATTCTGGCACGGGCCGCTGACACGAGAGTCCTTGCTCGAGAGTCCGGCCTCAGTGACAAGGAGAGCTGGCCGGTGCGCACTGCAGCGGGGGAGCCCGGTGAATGCAGAAGGGCGCCCGACGATGAGTTCGTCGGACGCCCCTGCCGGCAGAGTGCGGCAGCCAAGTCAGTCGAGCGTGGTGAGGATTCGGGGACCATCCTCGGTGATGGCGATCGTGTTCTCCGAATGGGCACCATTCGAACCGTCGGCCAGGCGCAGGGTCCAACCGTCCTTATCGACGGACAACTTCTTCGAGGTGAACGACCACCACGGTTCGATCGCCAAGGTCAGACCCGGTTTGAGCACCAAGCCGCGACCTCCCTTGCCGCGGTTGGGCACGTGCGGATCCTCGTGCATCGTGTGGCCGAGACCGTGGCCGCCGAAGTCGAGGTTGACGGGGATGCGGTGGGCATCGGCGACGTCACCGATGGCCTTCGAGATATCGCCGAGGCGGTTGCCTGCTTGGGCGGCACCGATTCCGGCTTCGAGGCCGGCCCAGGTGGTGTCGATGAGTCGCTGGTCCTCGTCGCTGCCGTCGCCGACGACGACGGAGCGTGCGGCGTCGGCGACCCAGCCGTCGATGGATACGGCGAAGTCGAGGGTGAGCACGTCGCCGTCCTTGAGGACGTAGCTGTGGGGCTTGCCGTGGAGGACGCCGTCGTTGACGGACAGGCAGATGACGTTGCGGAAGGGGCCGGAGCCGAAGGAGGGGGCGTAGTCCCAGTAGCAGGACTTCGCTCCGGCATCCTCGATCATCTTCCGCGCGGTCTTCTCCAGGTGCATGATGTCCATGCCCGGTTCTGCGATCGAGGTCAGCTCGGCCAAGGTCTTCGCGACGAAACGGCCGGTCACCGCCATCTTGTCGATCTCGGCGGGCGTCTTCAGCTCAATCACAGGGGTCTCCTTCAATGAGGTGCAGGGTTTCAACAGCGTTCACTGGTCCAGACTCGATTTTAGTCCTCGGCAATGCCGAAGTCGCGGCCGCACCCGGATCTGTGGGCAAGCAGACAGTCGCGGTCGGAGCTCAGTGTCACTTTGTTCGGTCTACCGGACAGCTGACTTCTGCCCGAAACCTGCTCGTTCAAGGGTTCGCTCGAATATCGCCCCGTTTACGTCGTGTGATTCGAGCGAGCCCTTGATCGATGCGCGAAGGCGGGCGTTAAGAGGTCGGGGACCTCTCGGAGGTGGGGTCGTGAACCAGGCAGCAGTTCCGATTTCGGGCAAGGATACTTGTGACAAAGTTCCCTGGTGCGTAGGGTGCGGAGCATGAGGCACATCATCATGGCTTTCGGCGCAGGCATCGCTCTGGCAACTTCGGTGTTGTCGGGTGAAGAGGACCTCCGTGCAGGCGGGCCCTGGGTTCTCACGCTCATCGTCTTTCCCGCCTGCTCACTGCTCTGCCTCGCTTTCGTTCTCCGTGACCAGCGGCGGAGAGAGCGTGCAGACGGCCAGCGTGAGCATGATTCTGCATCCTCGACTGCAGAGACAGGCGGGAGCGTGAGCAGCGAACGCTGAGGACGCTGTCCTGCACGAGAGTTGATCAGTCAACGCGAAACTCGAAAGAGTCGTCACTGGCGACGACTTTTTCGAGTTTCGCGTGACCTGAGCGCGATTGCGCGTCAGCTGAGACTGGTGTCCGACTTCTGCGGTCGTGCAATGAGCCAGCAGATCGGTCCGACGACGGGCAGCAGCAGGACGATGATCGCCCAGACGAGTCTCACCCGAGGGTCGAGTCCTGATCGGGCGATGCTCACCATTGCCCAGATGAGCAGGACGACGAGCACTAGGACGACTCCGGACCAGATCACGTCATAGGCGGCGGGCAGTAGCGGATTTTTGCTCATGGCATCAATCTACCTTGGTTTTTGTACGAAAGTCGCTCGTTCAGGGGCCAGCGCGGATATCGCGTCGTGTACCACGTGATATCAGCGCTGGCACTTGAACGACGTGAAGGGTCGTCGATGGACCGGTCTGCGCTTCGATCAGCTCACCGGCCCACCGGACGAGGGCCTCACTTCGCCCAGAGGACACAGCTCTCTCAGAGGAACTCGACTCCCTGCGCCAGCGGCAGCTCGCCGGAGTAGTTGATCGTGTTCGTGGCCGGACGCATATAGGCCTTCCACGAGTCCGAACCCGACTCGCGTCCGCCGCCGGTCTCCTTCTCACCGCCGAAGGCGCCGCCGATCTCCGCACCGGAGGTGCCGATGTTGACGTTGGCGATTCCGCAGTCGGAGCGGGACAGGAACTTCTCGGACTCGGCGAGTTCGGCAGTGAAGATCGCCGAGGACAGCCCCTGCGGCACCCCGTTGTGGATCTCGAGCGCCTCATCGAGGTCCGAATACGTGACGACGTAGAGGATCGGGGCGAACGTCTCCTCCTTGACCACTGCGCTCTGATTGGGCATCCGCACCACTGCCGGTTCGACATAGTGGGCATCCGGGCGTTCATCGGCGAGTACCCTGCCGCCTCCGCAGAGGATCTCGCCGCCCTCTGCCTCTGCCTGCTTGAGGGCCGCCTGCATCGCATCGTACGAACCCGAATTGATGAGCGGTCCCACGAGCACTCCGTCAGCGGTCGGCGATCCGATGCTTAGCGTCTTGTACGCGGCGACGACCTTGTCGACGAACTCGTCGGCGATGGACTCGTGCACGATGAGCCGCCGCAGGGTCGTGCACCTCTGACCTGCGGTCCCGGCGGCTGCGAAGACCACTCCGCGCAGCGCCAGATCGATGTCGGCGCTCGGGGCGACGATGGCGGCGTTGTTGCCGCCGAGCTCGAGCAGGATCTTGCCGAAGCGCTCGGCCACGACGGGTCCGACCTCGCGACCCATCCGCACCGATCCGGTCGCCGAGACCAAGGCCACCCGAGAATCCCTGACCATCACATCGCCGATGTCCCGGCCACCGACGAGGACAGGCGCGAGATTCTCCGGTGCCCCCACCTCGGTGGCGGCCCGGGTCAGCAGCGACTGTGCCCCGAGGGCGGCGAGCACGGCGTTCTCTGAGGGCTTCCACACGACCGCGTCACCGGCGACCAGGGCCAGGGCGGTGTTCCAGGAATACACGGCCACGGGGAAGTTGAATGCGGAGATGACCCCGACGACGCCGAGGGGATGCCACGTCTCCATGAGCCGGTGACCCGGCCGTTCGCTGGGCATGGTCTTGCCCCACAGCTGCCGGGACTGACCGAGTGCGAACTCGCAGATGTCGATCATCTCCTGGACTTCGCCGGCCGCCTCGGAAGGGGTTTTGCCGGCTTCGACAGTGATGATCTTGGCCAGATCCTCCTTGTACTCGCCGAGCAGCTGTCCCCACCGCTGCACCAGCTGACCGCGGACGGGAGCTGGCACGTCCCGCCAGGTCTCGAACGCGGTCTGGGCTGCGGCGATCTTGTCCGCCGCTGTCTGCGCGGTGTCCGCGGCGATCGTGCCGAGGTCTTGTCCCGTGATGGGGGAGCGGGCCGGAAGGCTCGCCGAGGCGGCCGATCCCTTGAGGACGGATGCGTCTACTCCGCAGGCGCTCAATCCTGAGGTGAGGAGGTCGGTGATGGTCTGATCGGTGGGCAGTGCGGTCATTGCTGTCCTTTCGTCGTCTGCTGTGTCGATCGGCTGCTGCGCCGGTCGGTGGAGTTCAGTCGCTGCGGGGAGGTGGGAGATGAGGGGCGGGTGTGCGAGGACTCAGATCACATTGAGCTCCTTACGCAGTCCGGTGGTGGAGAAGCGTCGTTTGTCCATGGGAGTCACATCGACGAGGGGAGTGCGGCCGGTCATGAGGTCGGCGACGACCTCTCCGACGGCCGGGCCCATGAGGAAGCCGTGACCGGAGAACCCGCAGGCGTAGAAGAATCCCGGCCTCTCCTCGGCCTCGCCGATGAGGGCATTGTGGTCGGGCGTCATCTCATACAGTCCCGCCCACCCGTGTTTCGCTTCGACATCGCCGAGCTTCGGGGTGCGGGCTTCGATGTGCTCGGCCAGGGTGGCCAGCCAGTTCGGGTCGCGTTTGTCGTTGAAGGACCAGTCATCGACCTCATCGGGGCAGCCGAACAGCAGCCCGGCTCCTTCCGGGTGGACGTAGTAGCTGGTGGCGAAGTCAATCGTGAAGGGCATCCGCGAGGTGTCGAAATCGACGGGCTCGGAGACCATGATCTCCCGCCGCAGCGGCTTCACGGGCAGGTCGACCCCGGCCATGTCCCCGATGGGGCCGGACCAGGCTCCCGCCGCGACGACGACCTGTTCGCAGCTGATGGTGCCCTGATTCGTGATCACCGAGGTGGCCATGCGATCCGTTCCGCCGTCGGTGTCGAATCCGGTGACCTCGCAGTTCTTGACCACCATGACCCCGCGCTCGCGGGCGGCGGTGACGAAGCCTGCGACGACGGCCTCGGGGGTGCAGTGACCGTCGCCGGGATTGAACGCCCCGGCGATCAGCCCTTCGGTGTTGACGAACGGGGCCAGCTCGGCCACCTCGGCGAGGGTGAGCATCCGCGAATCCAGCCCCATCCGCTGTTGCAGGGCCACGTTGTCGGTGAACGCGCGCACGTCGTCATCGTTGTCGAGGAGGAACAGATAGCCGTTGCTGACCAGGTCGATGTCGACGCCGAAATCGGTTTCGAAGTTCCGCAGCACTTCGAGCCCGCGGGCGGCCAAGGCGATGTTGACCTCGTCGGAGAATTGGCAGCGCACACCTCCAGCGGCCTTCGACGTCGATCCGGCTCCGGGGGTGTCGCGTTCGACGATGACGATGTCGCGGACTCCGCGTTCGGCCAGGTGGTAGGCGATGGCCGCTCCCATGACGCCGGCGCCGATGATGACGACGGAGGCTTCGGTGGGCAGGGCTCTGGACGTGTCGGGGACCCCGTCGGTGTGAGGGGTGGTGGTTGATGCGGTGGGGGATTCCACGGTTCACCTCGCTGTCTGCTGCCGGGGCGACCGTCGTTGGTCGCCCCGGAAACGGAGAGTGCCGACGGCGATGTCGGCGTTTGTGTCTTGACTTCATTGTGGTTGCCATCACACTTAAGAACAAGGGAGAGTTTGTGAACATTGTGTTCAAGAAACCTAAAGACAGGAGAGCGCTGCCATGACATGGACGCTCGGACAGCTGCGCACATTCGTCGCTGTCGCCGAACTCGGATCGATGACGCGGGCGGCCGACCACCTCGGCTACAGCGTCGGGGCCGTGTCCCAGCACATCTCAGCCCTGCGCAGAGTCGTCGATTCCGACCTGTTCCGACGGCGCGGCCGTGGGCTCGTCCTCGCCGAAGCCGGGCGCACCCTGCTGCCCAGGGCGCGGAACATCCTCGCCGCTCAGCAGCAGGCGGAGATGGCGATGCTCGGCCGGGACTTCCGCAGCGAGGCCATCGTCACCCTCGGCGTCTTCGGATCGGCATCGACGACGGCGCTGCCGAAGGTGGTGCGGGCGCTGGCCGAGCGCCATCCGCATATCGAAGTCCGGGCGCGGGAGATCAATGTCGAGACCATGTCGGCCGCCGTCATCGACGGGATCATCGACCTTGGGATCGGGATCAACTACCCGGCCGCGCCGCTGCCGCCGATGCGCGGGCTGAGTTGGGAAGCTGTGGCCGAGGAAGACTTCGGCATCGTCGTCCCCGCGGGGACGTCCCGGCCGAGCGATGACGATCTGGCCGAGGCCGACTGGATCCTACCGCCGGCCGAGGAGCTCTTCGGCCGCGCGATGCGGTTGGCCACCTCGGCGCTGGGAATCAATGCGAAGGAGACCCATATCGTCACGGACACCGCGGTCGCGCTGGCGCTCGCCGGAACCGGGCTCGGCCTGACCCTGGCGACGCCGATCATGATGTCGTTGGGTGGGTCCGACGTCGACCTCCACCCCGTCGTCGAGGCGGGCGGACGCGAGATCATCGTGCTGACTTCCCCGGACCCCAGCGATCCGGTCCGGGCGGTCGCTAAGGTGGTCACCGAAGTCTTCGCCTGAGATTCCGGCCTAGGATGAGGGCATGAGCTTCGACCATCAGTGGAATAAGGTACGCAGGGCCAACCCCGACCATTCGGCGAACTACGCGCAGCGGTGGCGAGATCTTGCGGCCGCCGGGCATGACATCGGCGGTGAGGCCAGGTTCGTCAACGCCATGGCTCCGCGGGGATCGCGCATCCTCGATGCCGGCTGCGGAACCGGCCGGGCCGGCGGACTGCTCATCGACGAAGGTCACACCGTCTTCGGCGTCGACCTCGACGAATTCCTCATCTCCGTCGCCGAGGAGGACTTCCCCAGCGGTGAATGGCACACCGGCGACCTCGCCGACTTCGATTTCGCCGGCGCCGGGATCACCGAGATCGATGTGGCCTTCTGCGCCGGAAACGTCCTGTCCTTCCTCGATCCCGCCTCGCGCCGGCAGACCTTGGGCAATATCAAATCGACGCTCAAACACGGCGGCCGGTTCGTGTCCGGCTTCGGTGCCGGACGCGGGTATGATTTCGACGATTTCATCGAGGACGTCAAGGCCACGGGGATGTTCGTCGACCAGAAGTTCTCCACCTGGGAACTCCGCCCCTTCGAAGCTGACAGTGACTTCCTCGTCCTCATCGCCGAAAGGCTGTGAGCCGGTCGATTCGCAAGGGCGGCAGAATTAGGCTGGGATCGACCCATACTGCTGATCAACTGAAGGAGAATGATCATGATCTTCATCGTCGTGAAATATGACGTGAAACCCGACAGCGTCGAGAAATTCCCCGAAGCCGTTCGGGCCTTCACCGAGGCAACCCGCGCCGAACCCGGCAATCTCTTCTTCGAATGGTCGAAGAGCCTGGAGAACCCGAACGAGTTCGTGCTCGTCGAGGCATTCACCGACGAAGGCGCAGAACCGCACGTCACCAGCGATCACTTCGCCGCCGGCCTCGAAGCCATGCGCCCGCACCTGGTGTCGACCCCGAAGATCATCTCCCGCAAGATCGACGGTGAAGGCTGGGACGAGATGGGCGAGCTCAAGATCGGCTGATTCGTCTCGGAGCAGCCGAGTCCGCACCCTTCACCAGGGCCCCTGGAACTCTTCCAGGGGCCCCTTCGACATCGCGATGAAAGCCTCGGTCGCCGGTGAGAGTTCGGCATCGCTGCGCGAAATGAAAGCGAAATCGACCGGGAAAGCGGGGGAGAGATGGGCCCAGGACAACTGGTCCCGCAGAGGATGGCGCTGCAGTTCTACGAGCGGCAGGATCGTGTCGAACGTCCCTCGTGAGACTATCTCCAGGGCCGCATCGCCGTACTCGACCTGGATGAACGGATCGAGGTCGATCTGCTCCGACTGTGCTCTCTCAGCAAGGAGCCGGCGCATCGGATCTCGAGTACCCCAGCTCGCCTCGGCGAGGACCAGGCGACTGGGCACAACCTGATCGAGAGAGACAGGGCGTCTGGTCCTCTCGCCATGAGCACTGATATAGACAACGTCGTCCGAGAGCACCGGCGCCGAAACCTGCAGTCCGTGCGGATCGACAGGCAGCTCGACGAGACCGGCTTCGAGGTCGCCGCGGCGCACTGCATCTGCGACGTCGGACGAATTGAGGCCGACGACCCTGACCCGCACGTTCGGGAACCGCTCATTGAAGGCGAGGATCAACGGAGCAAGCAGGTAATGCTGGGCGCTGCGGAACGAACCGAAGGAGACCTCTCCTCCCGACAGATCGGTGGTCACCTTCGCGACCCGTGAGACCTCGGCCGCGGCCTCGATCGCCGCCTTCGCCTTCGGCACGAGCTGCCGGCCCACGTCGGTCAGCCGCAGACGCGAGTTCGTGCGCACGAACAACGTCGTCCCCAGGCGTCGCTCGAGCCGCCTGATCTGCTCGGACAGACTCGGTTGAGCCATATGCTCCTTCGTCGCAGCGGCCGCGAACGACCCCTCGTCGACGGTGCGGATGAAGTATTCCAGCTGCCTCAGCGTCGGACCCTCACTCATGTCGACAGCATAACGCGCTCAAGGCTCAGCCTTGGGCGGATGCTCTGATTTGCCGTCTTCCGCCTGTGTCGAGTTCTCGGCAGACTGTTGCCACCTGGTCAGTACGACGGATCCAAAGGGGGACCTCATGGCCGCAGTCACCTATCGCAGTGACGCACGTTTCAAACGCAGCATGACGCTGCAGTCCGCGATGTTCATCGCCATCGGCGGGCAGATCGGTTCGGGATGGCTCTTCGCAGTACTCTCGGCTGCCGGAATGGCCGGTCCTTCGGCCGTGATCTCCTGGCTCATCGGTGGCGCACTCGTCACCCTCATCGCCCTGTCCTGGATGGAAGTCGGCGCAGCACTGCCGTTCTCCGGAGCGATTGTGCGCTACCCCTATCTCTCACACGGCGGGCTCACCGGTTGGCTGATGGGCATGTCGTACTGGCTGGCCAATCTCGCTCTGCCGCCGATCGAAGCGGTCGCCGCAATCACCTACGTCGGCGGTCTGTTTCCCAATCTCGGGCTCCTCGAGACGCGACAGGGAGTCTCGATGCTCGCCTGGCCCAACGGCATCATCACCGGCATCGTCGTGATGTTCGTATTCATGCTCATCAACATCTTCGGGGTCAAGCTGCTCAGCGAAGCCAACCGATGGATCACCTGGTGGAAGATCATCATCCCGACTGCCACCTTCGCCCTCCTCTTTCTCGTCTTCAACGCCGGCAACTACACCGACCACGCATTCTTCGGCAACGCAGGTGGCACGAAGGAAGGCTTTGGTGCGACCTTCCAAGCTGTGGCGATCTCCGGCATCGCCTTCGCCATGATGGGCTTCCGCGGTGTCATCGACTTCGCCGGCGAAGTGAAGAACCCCAAGCGCAATATCCCCTTGGGCACCATCGGGTCCATCCTCATCCCTCTGGGCATCTACACCGGACTGCAGATCGCTTTCATCGGCGCCATCAACTGGGCCGACGCCGGAGTCAACCCCGGCGACTGGGCGGCACTGATGTCGAGTTCTTGGGCCGATGGGCCGCTCGGCGCCGCGCTCAAGGCTTCCGGGATCGCCCTCCTCGGAGCATTCGTGTCCCTGCTCCTCCTCGACGCAGTCATCTCTCCCGGAGCCGCCGGGTACCTCTACCTCGGCAGCGCCTCCCGAGTCGCCTACGGCCTGGCGACGAACAAGTTCTTCCCGTCCATCCTTACCCGGATGAACCGGCACGGCGTCCCGGCCTGGGCGATCATCGTCAACTTCGCCATCGGGCTGGCCTTCTTCCTCCCGGCCCCGAGCTGGTACCGCCTCGTCGGATTCATCTCCTCCGCCCTCGTCCTCTCCACACTCACCGCACCGGCGGCGATCCGAGTCATGCGACACCACGCTCCGCAGCTGCACCGGCCCTATCGTCTGCCGTGGTCGAAGGTGCTCGCCCCGATCGGCTTCATCGCCTCGACGATCATCATCTTCTGGTGCGGGTTCATCACCCTGGCGAACCTCGACGCCATCCTGCTCGGTTCAATGGTCTGCTACGCGATCTTCTTCAGCGTCAAGAACGGGTGGACGAAGCGGGCCCCCTCGATCGTCCTCTCCATCGTCTTCATCATCGCTTGGGTGATCGTGTGTGTCCGCGGAGGGTTCATCCTCGCCCCGTCGGACATGGCGGTCGATGACCCCGGGAAGGTCTATGAGTTCCTCATCGGCATCACCGTGCTCACCGTCGCCTTCCTCTTCGTGCTGCGGCTGATGACCAAGCGAGAGGGAGTGCGCCACCTGCGTGCAGGCTACTGGCTGGTGTTCCTACTCCTCGCCGAACTCATCCTCTCCGCGTTCAGCGAGTACGGACCTTTGCCGACCCCGGCAGTCATCTTCCCGTGGGACTCGCTCATCGCCGTCATCATCGGCTACATCGCCTACCTCGGGGCCGACAAGACCGGATTCGCAACTCCGGAGCTGAAAGCTCTGGAACAGGAGAGCATCGAACGCGAGGCCGCGAACGACGGCGATGACAGCTTCGACGACGTTCCTTCGACACCAGCACAGGAGAGGAGAAGTCCGGAATGAGCACAGCAGTCGTCACCGGTGCTGCCAGCGGAATGGGGCTGGCCACCGTGCGCACCTTGGCCGCCGACGGCTGGACGGTGGTGGGCATCGACATCGCCGAGGCGGTGGAAGAGGTGGACAACACCACCTTCCTCACCTGCGACATCACCGACAGAGACAGTCTTGGCCGGGTCCTCGGCGACTACCTCGGGGAACCGGGAGACGAACAGTCAATCGACCTCGTCGCGAACATCGCCGGCATCTTCCCGCCGACGACGATCGAAACCTACACCTCCGACACCGTGCGAGCGATCTTCGATGTCAACGTACTCGGCACTCTCAACGTCTCCGCCGAATCCCTGCCGTGGATGTCGCAAGGCTCAGCGATCGTCAATTTCGCCTCCGTCGATGCGTTCACCGTCTCTCCCGGCCAGCTCGTCTACGGGGCGTCAAAGGCCGCAGTCGTCATGGTGACAAAGAGCCTCGCCCTCGAGCTCGCCCACCGAGGGATCCGCGTCAATGCCATCGCCCCCGGCTGGGTCGACACTCCAGGCAACAAGGCCACCGGACGGATGGAAGCTGCCGCCGTCTCCGTGCCTCTGGGGCGAGTTGCCCAGCCAGAGGAGATAGCACGCTGGGTCGCTATCCTCGCGTCGGCCGATGCCGGATTCATGACAGGGGAGACCGTCGTCCTCTCCGGCGGGGACGTGATCCGCTGATGCCTCCCTGCGATACCCCGCATATCTGCCCACCCCAATCCCGTCGGGAAGGAACCACCGCTATGACCACACCGAAGTACGCCGTCATCGGTGCCGGAGCCGCCGGACTCTCCGCGCTCGCCCAGCTGCGCAAGGCCGGGATCGACGCGGACTGCTTCGAGAAGGACGACCGCGTCGCCGGACACTGGAACACCGACTATGATGCGCTCCACCTCATCACCGCCCGGGATCAGACGTTCTTCGAAGACTTCCCGATGCCGGCGGACTATCCGCACTTTCCACGCCGAGACCAGGTCAGGGACTACATCGTCTCCTTCGCTGAAGAGTTCGCACTGACCGATCACATCCGCTTCTCCACCGCAGTCGAAGCGGTCGAACCGATTGGCGGAGCGAACTCGGCCGGCACAAGGGGATGGACCGTACGCACGCGGAGCAGCGACGGCACAGTTTCCGAACGCGACTACGACGCGGTGCTGGTCGCCAACGGGCACCTGCGCGATGCGAAGATCCCGAACGTGCCCGGGACATTCACCGGCAAGCAGATCCATTCCTCCGAGTATGCGAACACCGGCGACATCGACGGTGACCGGGTGCTCGTCGTCGGAGCAGGCAACTCCGGTTGCGATCTTGCAGTGGATGCAGCGCAGCATCGCTTCGAGGTCGACATCGTGATCCGCAAAGGCGTCTTCTTCCAGCCCAAGACCTACTTCGGCAGGCCCCGACAGATGCTTGAGTGGATGAACCAGTTCTCCGCCGAGGAACAGGACTTCATCTCACGCCTGCTCGCAAAGGTCTCACTCGGCGACAACACGGAATATCCCGGACTGCCGGCGCCAGCCGTAAGTACCCTGGCTGAAGGCTACGCGGTGGTCAACGACCTGCTCCTCTACTGGATCCATCACGGGCGGATCAGCGTCCGCCCCGCAATCGAACGGTTCGACGGACGGACAGTGACCTTCGACGACGGCACACAACGGGACTATGACACGATTCTCTACGCGACAGGGTTCAATCCGAGCCTTCCGTTCCTCGACGATCGGCTCGTTGCGAAGAACGGGACGATGCCCGTCAAACACGCGGCCGGAATCATCCCCGCCGGTCTCGACAACCTGTACTACATCGGACTGACTGCACCGCGAGGGCCGCAGATTCCCATCTACGGCATGCAGGCCGCGCTCGTGGCGAAGATGCTGCAAATTCAGGAATCAGGGACGGTCTCCGTCGCAGAGTTCCTTTCGGAGCGATTCCCACCGGAGCACGGCATCGATATCGTTCGTGCACCATGGCTGAAGGAGCTCTCTGAAGTCGAGACGGCAGTCGATGCCCTCCTCTTCGCCGAGAAGTCGACGACGGCGACAGGAGCGCGAGCATGAGGACCGCACTGATCACCGGAGGAGCAAGAGGGCAGGGGCTCTCGCACGCCAAACGGCTGGCGGCGGCCGGGTGGGCTGTCGTCATCGGCGATGTCCTCGATGAGGACGGCACAGCCTCGGCGAAGGAGCTTTCCGACCTCGGGCACAGAGTCGATTATCGTCACCTCGATGTCTCCGATCCCGACAGCTGGGAGTCGGTGATGGAATTCGTGCGCGACGAGCATGGCAGTCTGCACGGACTGGTCAACAACGCCGGAATCATCCACGTTGCCGACATCGTCGAGGAGTCGCTGGAGGTGTGGAACAGAATCGTCTCCGTCAACCTGACCGGCAGCTTCCTCGGACTGAAGGCGGCGTCCCCGCTGCTGGAGGTCGGGTCGTCAGTGGTCAATGTTGCTTCTGTGTTCGGCCCGATTGGCGCCAGGGGCTACGCGGCGTACTGCTCGACGAAGGCGGGCATCATCGGGTTGACCAAGGTCGCCGCGCTCGAGCTGGCCGAACGGCGGATCAGGGTCAACGCCATCTGCCCCGGCGGGGTATCCACGAAGATGAATGAAGACGAGCCTGAAGGCGGCGTCTCCGATGACACCCCGTTCGGTCGCCGCGCGGAGGTCGACGAGATCTCGGGAACCGTGGCATTCCTCCTCTCCGACGATTCCCGATTCATCACGGGCACGGAAATCACCATCGACGGGGGGCTGACAGCGAAATAGGTGTGTTGGCAGGTCGGAGAACTGTCTACACTCGGACCCATGGCGACCAAAGCGCAGAACATCGCATCGATCGAAAAGGCCCTCGGCGAACCATGGGCCGACACCCGTGCTCGCTTGGAAGCGGCCGGGGGAGCGTCGGCGAGTCACAAGGAACTCGCCGACGCTCTCTATCCCCAATTCGACGGCAGAGTCGACAACCACGGCTGGTGGGTCCAGGGCGCCGTCGTCGCCTATGAGCAGGAGATCGGACGTCGAGTCCCCGGCCAGCGCGCCGACGGCACCTTCGACGTCGCCGTCTCCCGCACCATTCCCGGCGATCGTTCCGCACTCATCGAAAAATTCGCGTCCCTCGTCGGCGACACCCTCAACGAGGTGGCCCTCGACGGTGATCCCCGCACCTCGGAGACAGCGAAGCGCTCCTTCTGGCGAGCCAACCTCGACGGCGGAATCAAGGTCGAAGCCGCAGCCGAGACGAAGAGCGAAGACAAGACACTCTTCGTCCTCACCACGTCAAAGCTTCCCAGCCCCGAAGCCCTCGAGGAATGGCGGGCCTTCGGCAAGGATTTCCTCAAACAGCTCTGAGCTCTGACCGTCCGGCAGCTCTGATCGACCGGCGGCGGAACGGCTCCGACTTCTCGTGAGCACGGCAGCTCCGATACACCCGATCCGCCTCAGTCGATGATCGGGTTCCAGACTCCGAGCACGTGAGCTGCACCGATCGCGACCGTGCAGACGGCCAGACTCATCAGCACCGCCACGACATCTCGGACCGCGAACTTCGACCGCCTGCGCCACGTGCGGCCCGGACGACCGAATGCCCGTCCCTCCATCGCCATCGCCAGGGTCGTCGCCCGGCGAATCGAGACCACGAGCAGGACGAACACTCCGCTGAAGAGGCTGCCCGTGCGCCGCAGAAGCGAACCGCCCGCGACGCCTCTGGCCCGCCTGGCCATCGCCAGTACCTGCCACTCACTGACCAGCAGTCCGAGCAGACGTGAGGCCGCGAGAACGGAGACCACGACGACCTCCGGCAGCCGCAGGTGCTGAATGAGCGCATCGGCGAGGTCGCGCGGATCGATCGTCGACGCGAGAACGATGAGCGGGATCGCCAACGCCAGGGCACGGACGAAGATCGCCGCGGCGGCCGTCAACGAACCCGTGGTGAACAGAATCGGACCGAAGTCGACGACCACATCCCCGGTCTTCTCCGCCAGCAGCGCTGTGCCCCAGGCCGCAAGCAGGGCTCCGGCGGGGAGGAACCACAGCCGCTTGGCCGCGGCCATCAGATCGAGTCCCGTCGCCGGCAGAGCCAGCAATGCTGCCAGCAGCACCACTCCGGCAGAGACGAGATCGATGCTCAGCAGCGCCCCGACCATGAGGATGAGCGCGACTGCGATCTTCGTCAGCGGATTGCACCGAGCCAAAGCGGTGGAACGCACCACGGGGATGAGCTGCCCCGGATCCTCTGCGGCGACCTCGGAGGCGGGGCGAGAATTCATATCGAGACTGTCACTCACCGCGATCACCCGCCCTGACATGCGAATCCGACCCACTGATGTCGGCTTGTTCTGCGCTGCTGCGGTCGCCGAGCTGGAGGAGATCGGCCCCTATGGCCTCGAGGAACGCCTGATCGTGGCTAACCGCGACCACCGCGGAACCGTGTTCCAAGACATCGAGGAACATCTCCACCAACCGCGCCCACGTCAGCGCATCCTGACCGAAGGTCGGCTCATCGACGATGAGTACCCGGGGCCGGGGAGCCAGCATCGCCGCCACCGACAGGCGACGCTTCTCCCCACCTGAGAGACTCTGCGGATGAGCCTGCGCCAACCCGGTGAGACCGAGTCCCTCAAGAAGCTCATCCACCCGTGCCTGCGACTCGGCGGCAGACCATCCGGCCAGTCGGGGGCCAAGCTCGAGTTCGGTCGCCACGCTCGAGGTGAGGAACTGGTGCGCCGGTTCCTGGAAGACCATGCCGATGCGCGCCGCCAACTGCTTCGACGGCCAGGCGAAAGGCCGGGCCCGTTTGGCTCCGTCCTGCAGGGGCGCCTCGGCGAGGACCTGTCCGGAGAATTCGGGCAGAAGGCCCGCCAGGGTCAGGGCCGTGGTCGATTTGCCTGCCCCGTTCGCACCGACGATTCCGAGCGCCTGACCGGCACGCAGGCTCAGCTCCAGGCCGGCCGCGGTGGGGGCGGCCATGCGCGGTCGAGCAACGCTGAGCCGATGGGTGCGCAGCAGAACCTCGCCGAGGCGGCCCGTCGTCCTATTGATTTCTGCGGTTCCGCCTCGGCGCGGGTCGGGGGAGTGCCGCGGCATCCAGATTCCGCAGTCGACGAGTGTGTCGGTCGGGTCCGGATCGGAGAAGATCTGCGCGGGCGGACCTTGGGCAGCAATGCCGTCGCGGCCGAGCACGATGACCCGGTCGACGTGATCGATCCACAGCTCGACCCGGTGTTCGACGACGAGCATGGTCGCCTGTGTCTCGGCCTGCACGGTGAGCACGGCATCGCGGACCTCGGCGGCCGAGGCGGGATCGATATTGGCCGTCGGTTCGTCGAGGACGATGACCTCCGGGGCCATCGCATGGATCCCGGCCAGAGCCAGCCGCTGCTTCTGCCCACCGGACAGAGCGGCACTCGGATGCTCCGGCGGCAGATCGAGTCCCAGCGCCTGCAGGGACTCGGGGACCTGAGCGTCGATTGTCTCGGACGGGAGTCCGAGGTTCTCCATCCCGAACGCCACATCATCACCGATGCGGGAGAAGATCACCTGAGAATCGGGATCTTGGAGGACCAGCCCGGTGCTGCCTCGGCGGGGATCCGGTTTCTCACCGCCGACGAGGAGTTCACCGGTGGCCTCACCCGATTCCTCGGGCAGGACACCGGCGACGGCGTGGAGGAACGTCGATTTGCCGGCCCCGGAGGCGCCGAGCAGCAGCACTTTCTCTCCGGCCGCGATCTGCAGGTCGAGCGGACCGACAGCCGGCTGGTCACGGTCGGTGTGCGACCATGAGAAGCCGGCGGCCGTGATCGGCAGCGCCATCAGCGCAGACGGCCGGAGGCGAAGGAGCTCAGAGCACCCGTGGCCGCGATCGCCCGATAGGCGAACCAGGCGCCGATCCCGGAGATGACGAGGCCGGAGACGATCGCGCAGACGGCGTAGATCGCCTGGAAGCCGAACTGCCATTCTGCGTTGTACATGATGTTCTCGCTCACGGCCATGAACGCAGCCGCCAGCATGCCCGATGCGGCGGTGACCCACAGGGTGAAGCGCTTGTAGCCGAAGGCGGCGAAGACGAGTTCGGCACCGAGGCCCTGCAGCAGACCCGAGAGCAGAACGGTTGCTCCGAAGTGGGAGCCGAGGACGGCTTCGACGATGGCGGCGATGAGTTCGCACAGGAGCGCGGCACCGGGTTTGCGGATGATCGCACCGGCGAGCGGACCGGCCAGCACCCAGAGCCCTGCGATGAGACCGATCGACGGCGGGAATGCCTGGAAGGCGAGTTCGAGGACCTTCCAACTCAGCGCCAACACCCAGAACACGAGTCCCACGGCGATGCCGAGAACGGCGGTGGTGACATAGTCGACCACCCGCCACTGTTTGGATTTCGGCGCCGCGGTGAAGGCGCGTGAAGGGGTGGGTGTGGTGTTCGGCGTGGTGGTTTTCGGCATTGTGCCTCCTCATTTCAAGGAGGGGTGAAGAGTCTCGACTTCCTTCGACGGTGCTAACCGCATCAGGTTCGAGGGTCTGCAGCTTCTTCTGCACTCTCAGCGCCCCTGACGGCGCTCCCCTGTCGTAGCCACCACTGTACAACAGGGGAGCGGGGCAGCGACCGGGATCCGTGGCGACGCGGAGGCCGGGGGCGGTCATCGAGGATTCACTTCCCGTTCCCATTCCCGTCGATGGGCCTCGAACAATCGGACATTACTGGTCAGTAGGAATGGGCGGGTGAATACGCATCGACTTAAGAGACCGCTCAGTGCCCTGTCCGCCGCCACCCTGCTCGCCGCTCTGGTGGCGGCCCCGGTGCCCGTGCGTGCCGAACCATCTCTCGGCTCCGGAGGGCCGACCGCGACCCAGGGTGCGAATGCCGACTCTGTTCAGACTCCGAGCCCTGACCGGACGGATTCGCCCGCCGTGGCGGATGCTGGGAGCGAGGCTATCACCGATACCGTGTTGCAGGTCGGGGCCGACTCCACGGCGCGCAACCTCTCGTGGATGAGTGAGAGTGCCGGTGGGGGAGAGGTCCGGTGGGCGCCGGCGAGTGAGCTCGTTGGCGGAAAGCTTCCGGCCGACGCGGCAACAGCTGAGACCACGGACTCCGGTCTTGCCACCGACCTCAAGCGTCACTTCAACCATGCGAGCATGACCGACCTGGAACCCGACACCGAATACGCCTACCAGGTCGGCAGCGACGAGGACGGGTACACCGGGGTGGAGCAATTCACCACAGGATCTGCTGGAGGAGACGACGAATTCCTCGTCTTCGGCGACCCCCAGGTCGGCGCCGGAGGCGGGGATCCCGACGACGCGGCCGGTTGGGACCGGACCCTGTCCTCGGCGGCGGCCACTGCTGACGACCCGAGCTTCTTCTACTCGCTGGGAGACCAGGTCAACTCCGCCGGCAACCAAGAGCAGTACGCTCAGTACCTGGCACCGGAAGCGACCCGGACGATCCCGCAGGCGACGACGATCGGCAACCACGATGTGTCATCGAAAGCCTACGAGCAGCACTTCAACCGACCCAATGTCAGCCAGGACCACGGCGGTGGCGGCGTCATCACCTCCGGCGGCGACTACTGGTTCATCGAGGACGGAGTCCTGTTCCTCAACATCAACTCGAACAGTTCGGATATGGACGCCCACGCCGATTTCATCGAGGAAGTCGTCGCCGAGCATGGTGACCAGGCACGGTGGACTGTGCTCGGGTTCCACCACTCGATCTATTCGACGGCCACGCACTGGGACGACCTCGACGTCAAACGGCTGCGGAAAGCGATCCCTCCGGTCGCGGCCCGCAATGACATCGACCTCGTCGTCTCCGGCCACGACCACATCTATAACCGCACCTTCCTCATGGACGGCGAAGGCAAGCCTGTTGAGGGCTCCGAAGCGGGAGCCGAGGAAGAGAAGGAAGACGGGCAGACGCTCTACCTCACGCTGACCTCGTCATCAGGGTCGAAGTTCTATGACTACGTTCCCGGCCTCGACTGGGAAGGCAAGAGCGTCCACAACGACGTGCCCGCCTTCACGCGGGTCCGGGTCAGCGACGAGGCGCTGCGGGCGACGACCTATGAGGTGCCAGCAGGCGGGGCACCGGCCGATGGTGAGCGCGCGGAGGCGCAGGCCGCAGCCGAGCAGATCGACGATGTCGAACTCAGGCGCGCCGAGGCGGAAGAACCAGCCCCGGATGACGACCCGGAGGCCGATGCCGGTGTCGAAGCCGGCGCCGAAGCCGATGCAGGTACCGACTCCGGGGCAGGCGCTGATGGTGCAGGTGCGAATGATGACGCCGACGGTGCTGGAACGGGAGACGACGCGGACGCAGGTGCCGAGGGTGCGGGAACCAGCGACGACGCAGACGCAGGTGCCGATGGTGCGGGTGCAGATGCCGACGCTGGTGCGGGTGGCGCCGCCTCCGACAGCGCCGCCTCCGACGGTGCTGCCTCGGGTGGTGTCGGGTCTGACGGTACCGACGACGAGAACGGAACAGACTCGGGGACAGCAGATGCCGGCACTGCCGACTCCGGCTCCGAGGCAGATGCAGCCGAGGCAGATGCGACCGAGGCGAACGCCGCAGGAACGGGCGATGATTCGGATTCATCCGGGACCGCCTCGGCGAGTGGGGATGGAGACCTGCCCCGCACCGGCGGTGGGCTCGCACTGCCCTTGGCCGTCGGCGCGGGAGCGCTGGCACTCGGTGCGACACTTCTCGTGGTGAGCCGTCGCCGCCGAGGTGCCGGGCTCAACTGATCAGCACCTCCTGGCTGATCAGCACGGCGCTGCCGATCAGCTCGGAACCACCATGACCGGGCCTTCGGCGTGGTTGAGGACTCCGCGCGAGACGGATCCCAGCAGTGCGCTGCGGATCCGTCCGCGCCCACGGGTGCCCATCACCGTCAGCTGTGCGCGGGAGCTGATCTCGACAAGAGTCTCAGTCGGATCGCCGACCGGCACCGAGGTGGTCACCGCCAGGTCCGGGAACTGCTCCGACAGCGTCGCGGCTTCCTTCTCGAGTGATTCGGTCAGCTGCCTCTGCCGGCGCGCGGTGACCTCGGAGCTGAGTTCGAGGTCGGGGTACCAGTAGAGCCATTCCTCACCGGCCGGCAGCACCACGACGAGTTCGAGTTCCGTGCCGCGTAAGGCGGCCTCGGCGGCTGCCGTGAACATGGCGACCCGTCCGGTGTCGGATCCGTCGACGGCGACGACGACAGGGCCTGTGTCCGCGGATGCTGACGTCGACCGTTCGGAAACGACGATCGTCGGGCAGTGGGAGTGGGCCGGCAGGGCCGTGGACACGGATCCGAGGACTCGACCCATGAAGCCGCCGCGGCCGCGGGCGCCGACGATGACGATCTCGGCATCGGCGCTGAGCGTGACGAGCGCACCGGCGGAATTGCCGGGCGCGGTGCGGAAGGACTTCTCACCGGAGTAATCGCGCAGAAGTTCGACCGCCTCGGCGAGGGTCTTCTCTGCTTCCTTCTTCGCCTTGTCATCCTCGGGTTCACTGGGGATGGAGGCCATATTCGGATAGATCATCGTCGGCAGCTCATAGGCGGTGACGACGGTGAGAACGGTTCTGCGGCGTTCGGCCTCGACTGCGCCGTAGCGGACGGCTTGGGCGGCGAGTTCCGAGCCGTCGAAGCCGACGAGGACGCCGAGTTCGAGGTTGAGGCCGGATTCGGACGAACTGGTTTGAGCAGACATCTCGCACCTCTCGATCGGGGCCTGTCCAACCCAGACGCCGACGACGGCCCCGACTGGCGGTATCGTCCGCGTCGCTTTCAGTCTACCAAGACGGTTCTACAACTTGTAGAAAAAACGTGGGGCGAGAAGGTCCGTCTCACCTGGGCGTGTATCCGGCTCAGACGCGGAAGCCCAGATGGGCCAGTGCGATGCGCAGGATATGGTCCTGGCCGTAGCAGAGCTCGCCGACGATATCGGGACGCATGGTCTCCTCGGGGGTCAGCCAATCGAGGCTGAGGGCATCGGCCCGCGGGGTGCATTCGCCGCGGACCTCCATGATGAAGCACATGGCGATCGCATGCTGGCGCGGATCGTGGAGGAGGGCCGAACCCTCGGTGGGGAAGTACTCGGCGATGTGGAACGGGCTGATCGCAGGCGGAATGACCGGCAGCGCCATCGGGCCGAGGTCGTTCTCGGCATGACGCACCAATGCGGTTCGGATCGTCTCGTGGAAGCGGATCCGCCCGCCTACGACCTCGCGTCCGAGGGTGCCGTCCTCGAGGCTGCGCAGCAGCAGGCCGATGCGTTCGACATTGCCGGTCTCGCCCACCCGCACCGGGATGGCGTTGACATAGGGGATCGGCATGCGTCTGCGCAGGCGCGCGTATTCCGCGTCGTCGAACCAGTTCTCGTCGAAGTCCAGGGCAGTCCGAGTCATGACCCAATATTCCCACAACCATCCCTCGCGGCAGAAGAGCATGGGGACCCCGTTGGTGAACTGGGACACGCTTCGGGTAAAATATCTTGATGTCGAGATAAATTTCCGACCGGCAGGGACCTGTCGAGTGACGTGGCCTACAGTTGTGTCAGCACTATGTGACCATTTCCGGTCAAGGACTATGAAGGGGTATCCATGATCAATCATGAAGTCCGCACCTACAAGAGCTCAGAGAACCTGGCTCGCGAAGATCAGCTCGCATGGAAGATCGCCGAGGTCGCATCCGACCCGACGCCGGTCGATTCCGAAGTCACCGAAATGGTCATCAACCGCGTCATCGACAACGCTTCCGTCGCTGCCGCATCCGTGCGCCGCTCCGCTCCCACCCACGCTCGCGAGCAGGCTCAGGCTCACCCGTTCAATCCCGGTGCCAACATCTTCGGCCTGCCGGTGACCGACCGCTTCTCACCGGAATGGGCCGCTTGGGCCAACGGTGTGGCCGTGCGCGAACTCGATTTCCACGACACCTTCCTCGCCGCAGAGTACTCACACCCCGGTGACAACATCCCGGCAGTGCTCGCAGTCGCCCAGCACAAGGGCATCGGCGGCAAGGACCTCATCAACGGCATCGCCACCGGCTACGAGATCCAGGTCGACCTCGTCAAGGGAATGTGCCTGCACGAGCACAAGATCGACCACGTCGCCCACCTGGGCCCCTCGGCCGCAGCCGGCATCGGCGCCCTGCTCCACCTGCCCACCGAGATCACCTTCCAGGCCGTCCAGCAGGCCCTGCATGTGACCACCGCGACCCGTCAGTCGCGTAAGGGCGAGATCTCGTCCTGGAAGGCCCACGCTCCGGCGTTCGCCGGCAAGATGGCCGTCGAATCCGTCGACCGTGCGATGCGCGGCGAGGGAGCCCCGAACCCGATCTACGAAGGCGAGGACGGCTTCATCGCCTGGATCCTCTCCGGCCCCGAAGCCCGCTACACCATCCCGCTGCCGGGCAAGGGCGAATCGAAGCGTGCGATCCTCGACACCTACACCAAGGAGCACTCGGCCGAGTACCAGGCTCAGGCGCTCATCGACCTCGCCCGCAAGCTCGGCGGGCAGATCGAGGACCTGACGAAGATCAAGCGCATCGTCATCCACACCTCGCACCACACCCACAACGTCATCGGCACCGGTGCGAACGATCCGCAGAAGATGGATCCGAAGGCCAGCCGTGAGACCCTCGATCACTCGATCATGTACATCTTCGCCGTGGCCATGCAGGACCAGGGCTGGCACCACGAGCACTCATACGCTCCCGAACGCGCCGGCCGTCCCGACACCGTCGAGCTGTGGCACAAGATCGAGACCACCGAGGATCCCGAGTGGACCCGCCGCTACCACTCGATCGACCCGAACGAGAAGGCCTTCGGCGGACGCGTGGAGATCGAATTCGAGGACGGCTCGACGCTGACCGACGAGATCGCCGTCGCCGACGCCCACCCCTTCGGTGCTCGTCCCTTCGCCCGTGCGAACTACATCGAGAAGTTCAAGACCCTGGCCGAGGGCATCGTCTCCGATTCGGAGCAGACCCGGTTCCTCGATCTCGCCGAGAACCTCGAGAGCCTCGACGCCAAGGGCGTTGCGGAACTGAGCTTCACGGTCGACGGACTCGAGCACAGCGGATCGAAGGGCATCTTCTGATGCTCGGCGCACAGGCAACCCCCGCCGAGCGCCGCGCCAAGTTCCGCGAGCTGCTCGCAGGCGACGAGATCGTTCAGTTCCCCGGCGCCATCAACCCGATCAACGCTCAGATCATCGAGCAGACCGGCTTCGAAGGCGTCTACATCTCCGGTGGCGCGTTCTCCGCGGCCATGGGTCTGCCCGATATCGGGCTGACCACTCTCACCGAGGTGGCCGACCACGGACGCAATATCGCCCGAGTGACGAACCTGCCGACCTTCATCGACGCCGACACCGGATGGGGCGAAGCCATGAACGTGGCCCGCACCGTCCAGGAGTTCGAGGACGCCGGAATCTCGGGCATGCACCTGGAGGACCAGGTCAATCCGAAGCGCTGCGGCCACCTCGACGGCAAGGAAGTCGTGACCGCGGCCGAGATGTCCAAGCGCATCAAGGCCGCCGTCAAGGGCCGCCGGGACGAGAACTTCGTCATCTGCGCCCGCACCGACTCCCGCGCCGGGGAAGGTCTCGACGCCGCCATCGACCGGGCGAAGGCCTACGCCGATGCGGGAGCGGACATGATCTTCCCCGAAGCGATGCGAGACTTGGGCGAATTCGAGAGATTCGCCTCGGCCGTCGAAGTGCCGATCCTGGCGAACATGACGGAATTCGGAAAGAGCGAACTGTTCACCACCGAACAGTTGGCGAATGTCGGAGTCAAACTTGTGATCTACCCGGTCACGACTCTGCGCATCGCCATGGGTGCGATCAAATCGGGCCTGCAGACCATTCGGGACAAGGGCACTCAGGTGGACCTGCTCGAGGGCATGCAGACCCGTGCGGACCTGTATGACACGATCGACTACGCGGCGTACAACGAGTTCGATGCCGCAGTCTTCAACTTCTCACAGGAGGGTCACCAGTGACCGAAGAAATCAAGAAGGGCCTCGCCGGTGTCGTGGTCGACACCACCGCAGTGTCCAAAGTGGTCCAGGAGACCAACTCGCTGACCTACCGCGGCTACCCCGTGCAGGAGCTCGCCGCCAAGCGCAGCTTCGAGGACGTCGCCTACCTCATCTGGAACGGCGAACTGCCCACCGAGGCGCAGCTGGCAGAATTCCAGGAACGCGAACGCTCCCAGCGTGAGATCGATGACAAGCTCGTCGACCTCATCCTCGGCCTGCCCAAGGACTGCCACCCGATGCACGTCGTGCAGACGGCCGTGGCCTACCTGGGCGCCGTCGACCCCGAAGCCGACACCGAGGGAGCCGAGGCGAACCTCGCGAAGGCCGAGCGTCTCTACGCCCAACTGCCGACGATCGTGGCCATCGACCACCGTCGCCGTCACGGCCTCGACCCCGTCGCCCCGACGAAAGACCTCGGCTACGCCGCGAACTTCTTCAAGATGGTCTTCGACGAAGTTCCCGCCGAGGAGGTCGTGCGCTGCTTCGACGTCTCGATGATCCTCTACGCCGAGCACTCGTTCAACGCCTCGACCTTCACCGGTCGCGTCATCACCTCGACCACATCGGACCTGTACTCGGCAGTCGCCGGTGCCGTCGGCGCACTCAAGGGACCCCTGCACGGCGGAGCGAACGAAGCCGTCATGGCGATGCTCGAAGAGGTCGGCACCGCAGACAAGGCTTCGGCCTGGATCGACGAGGCACTGGCCAAGAAGGCGAAGATCATGGGCTTCGGCCACCGTGTGTACAAGAACGGCGACTCGCGCGTTCCCACCATGCGCAAGGCCTTCGAAGACATGGTCGCCGTCAAAGGTGCGAACGACCTGCTGGATCTGTACAACACCTTCGAAGAGGACTTCGTCGGGCGCAAGGGCATCTACCCGAACCTCGACTACCCCTCGGGCCCGGCCTACCACCTCATGGGCTTCGACACCGAGCAGTTCACCCCGATCTTCGTGATGGCACGCATCACCGGCTGGACCGCTCATATCTTCGAGCAGCAGGCGAACAACGCCCTCATCCGTCCCCTGAGCGCCTACGACGGTGAGGACCAGCGCGAGGTTCCCGACAACCGGGGCTGACCTCTCGAAAGGCAGAACACACATATGAGACCAGACGGCTCCTACCGTCCGGTCGATCTCGAGGGTTTCGACTTCACCGTCTCCGGTGGGGTCGGAACCCTCGTCATTGATCGGACCGAAAAACGCAATGCGATCTCCCGGCCCATGTGGCGGGCGCTGCCGCAGATCATCGCGAACGTCGATGCCGACGATTCGATCGGCGCGCTGGTGATCACCGGGGCCGGCGGGCACTTCTCCGCCGGTTCGGACATCGCCGACCTCAACGTCGCACTCGCGGATTTCTGGGAACTCAATTCCACCGCCGAGGCGGCTCTGGCGAACTCGCGGACACCGACGATCGCCGCCATCACCGGCAACTGCGTGGGCGGAGGGACGGAGATCGCCGCGGCCTGCGACATCCGCATCGCCGCCCCCGGATCGATCTTCGGCGTCACCGCAGCCAAACTCGGACTCGTGTACCCGGCCGGACCCACGAAGCGGCTGGCTGAGATCCTCGGCGACGCCTGGGCACGGTACCTGCTCATCACGGCCTCGATCGTGAAGTTCGAGAAGATGGCCGACCTCGGGTTCTTCCACGAAGTCTCCGACACCCCGCTCGAGACGGCACAGGCCCTGGGGGAGCGGATCGTGGGACTGTCCCGGCTCAGCCAGGTCGGAGCCAAGGCGATCCTCGACGGTGAACTGACGGAGGACACGGAGCCGCCTCGGTGGCTCGATGATGCCTACCGGGACGAGATCATCCGCGGTCAGGAAGCCTTCTTCGCCAAGGAGCCGCCGGAATTCGGCTTCGCCAAATCCGCATGGCAGAACGGTCCCCAGGTTCGTTCTCACGGAGTCCCGCGGAGAGGATAAACTGAGCGAATGCGCCTAGCAGTCCTCGATATCGGCTCCAACAGCGTCCACCTCCTGGTCGTCGACGCCCACGTCGGAGCACCGCCTCTGCCTGCCACCTCGCACAAGGAGGTGCTCAGACTCGCCGAATTCCTCAGCGACGACGGAACGATCGACTCCGAAGGGCAGGAACGGCTGCGCTCCTTCATCGCCGATGCCGTCGAGATCGCCGAAGACCAAGGCGCGGAGCAGATCCTCGCCTTCGCCACCTCGGCGGTCAGGGAAGCTCCGAACGGGATCGGACTCATCGAATCGATCAACGCTCAGCTCGGGGTCACCCTCAACGTGATGTCGGGTCGGGACGAGGCCCGCGTGACCTTCCTTGCCGCCCGCCGCTGGTTCGGGTGGTCGGCCGGGAAGATCCTGCTGCTCGACATCGGCGGTGGCTCGCTCGAGATCGCGGCGGGTCAGGACGAATACCCGCAGGCGGCCGTGTCGGTTCCGCTCGGCGCCGGACGCACCTATTCCGAGTTCCTCCCGGACCCGATGCCCACTGAAGAGGACATCCACCGCCTGCGCAAACATGCCCGGGCGCAGATCGGACGCATCGCCGGCGACATCAACAGGGTCGGAGTGCCCGACCAGGTCGTCGGGTCGTCGAAGACCTTCCGCTCGCTGGCCCGCATCGCCGGCGCAGCCCCGAGCGGAGACGGAATCTATGCTCCGCGGAAGCTCTTCCGCCGCGACCTCGAAGGCATCATCGACACCCTCGCCTCCCGCACCCCCGAGGAACGTGCCACCCTGCCCGGCGTCTCCGAAGCCCGAGCCGGACAGGTGCTGGCCGGAGCGATCGTCGCCGAGGCGGCCTTCACGATCTTCGACATCGGCGTCATGAACATCTCCCCATGGGCGCTGCGTGAAGGCATCATCATGCGCAAACTCGACCTCCTCGACTCGGCCGAACAGTCATCGGCGATGCGCGTCGAGCCCGTCGCCGCCCTCGACTGAGCCTTCGGCGGGTCGCACGCCGGCGTTTCCGGACACGGTTGAGCCGCCTTCGCATCTGTCGGATTGCTACCGGAATTCAGGTTCGCCTGCTAGTTTTTGATTAGTCGCCGAGGCGGCACCCGCACTGATCTGCCCGTGCCGACATCGGTGAAAGCCCGAATCTTCTGACGGAAAGCACGAATCTGCTGATGCGAAATGGTGAGCTGTCCCCGAACTTCCGCGACCAGGCGCTGGAGACTCTGAAGAAGACGAGCGCGGCCGACCCGCTCGACGTCTTCGTCGTCGGCGGGGGAGTGACCGGAGCAGGATCGGCCTTCGACGCAGCCACCCGCGGACTCAAGGTCGGCGTCGTCGATGCCAAGGACTGGGCCTCGGGTACCTCGTCCCGGTCCTCGAAGCTCATGCACGGCGGACTGCGGTACCTCGAGATGCTCGACTTCAAGCTCGTCGCGGAGGCGCTCAAGGAACGCGACCTGCTGCTCCAGCACACCGCGCCGCACCTCGTCGAACCCGTCGCCTTCGTATTCCCCTTCGAGCACCGCCTCATCGACCGGGCCTTCATCGGCTCCGGCGTGCTCCTCTACGACACGATGGCCACCCGGCCGGGCCGCAAACGGGCTGTGCCGATGCACCGCCACCTCGGGAAGAAGGCACTGAGCGCCCACTTCCCGGGCTTGGCCGACGACGCCGCCGTCGGAGCCCTCGAATACTATGACGCGAAGGTCGACGACGCCCGCTTCGTCATGAACCTGGTCCGCTCGGCCGTGAGCTACGGAGCCGCTGCCGCCAACCACGTCTCCGTCATCGGCTACCTCCACGACGGCGATCAGGTCACCGGCGTCCACGCCCGGGACGAGATCACCGGTGAGGAGTTCGACATCCACGCTCGCCGCACCATCCTCGCCGGGGGAGTCTGGACCGAAGAGCAGCAGGATCTGGCGAAGGCCGATGCCGGGCTCAAGGTGCTCGCCTCGAAGGGCGTGCACATCACCGTGGCCGAAGACAAGATCAAGGCCGACCCGAACACCGGAATCATCTCGAAGACGGAGAAGTCCGTCCTCTTCGTCATCCCGTGGGAAGGCTACTGGGTCATCGGCACCACCGACACCCCGTGGAACGAAGACGTCGACGCACCGGTGGCGACCTCGCAGGACATCGACTACCTGCTCGAACATGCCAACGCCATCCTCGCCGACAAACTCACCCGCGAGGATGTCATCGGCGTCTACTCGGGACTGCGTCCGCTGCTCCAGCCGGTCGTCAAGGAAGGACAGGCCTCGACGAAGGTCTCCCGCGAACACACCGTGATGGAGGTCGAGCCGGCCCTCGCCGCGATCGCCGGCGGCAAGTTCACCACCTACCGAGTGATGGCCGAAGACGCCGTCGATTTCGTCCTCGGCGACGATGCGAAGGACCGCAGGTCACTCACCGAATCCGTGCCGCTGCTCGGTGCCCAGGGCGTCGGTGCACTGAGGCGCGGCCAATCCGGAATCGCGGAGAAGTACGGATGGGACGAGGACCGCGTCAAACGACTCATCCGCCGCTATGGCACCCTCATCGAGGATCTGCTCGACCTCGTCGATGAGGATCCCGAACTCGGTCAGCCGCTGGAAGGCGCCGAACGCTACCTGCGCGTCGAAGCCCATTACGCGGCCGCCGCGGAGGGGGCCGTCCACCTCGGCGACATCCTCGAGCGGCGGATGCGGCTGAACTACGAGACTCGCGACCGGGGGAAGAACGCCGCCGAGGCGGTCGCGGCCATCGTCGCACCCGTCCTCGGGTGGGACGACGACCGGCAGACGGCCGAGGTCGAGGCGTTCAACGCCCACGTCGACGCCCAGGTCGCGGCCGAATCCACCGACGATGACGCCTCGGCGGCGGCCCTGGTCGGTGCGACCCTCCACTGAACCGTTCACAGAGAAGTGCGGGACCACAACCGAATACCGACAATCGAATATCGACCGACCCCGGAGCACCCTCCGGGTCGACCATCGACCGGGACACCCTCCGGAAAGACAAACAATAGGAGTTTGTGAGATATGGGCACCATCTTCCTCTTCGAGATCGCCGGTACGGCGATGCTCATGCTGCTCGGCGTCGGCGTCGTCGCCAATGTCGTCCTCGGCAAGACCAAAGGCAACGGCGGAGGCTGGCTGCTGATCTCCTTCGGCTGGGGCCTCGCGGTCTTCGCCGGTGTCTTCGTCGCCTATAAGACCGGCGCACACCTCAACCCCGCCGTGACCTTCGGCATCCTCGCCAGCGGAGCCGACGAATATGCACCCGGCATCGCCGTGACTTTCGGCAACACCATCGCCTATCTCGCGGCCGAGATGATCGGAGCGATGCTCGGCGCGGTCCTCGCGTGGGCCGTGTACAAGAAGCACTACGACGAGGAGAAGGACGCTGGCAACATCCTCGGCACCTTCTCCACCGGTCCGGAGCTCCGCTCCTACGGCTGGAACTTCGTCACCGAGGTGATCGCGACATTCGTCCTCGTGTTCGTCATCCTCCTCTTCGGCAAGACCCCACACGAGCTTGGACCCTTGGCCGTCGGCCTCCTCGTCGTCGTCATCGGAGCTTCGCTGGGCGGGCCCACCGGCTACGCCATCAACCCGGCGCGTGACCTCGGTCCGCGCATTGTCCACGCACTGCTGCCGATCCCGAACAAAGGCGGCTCCGACTGGGCGTACTCGTGGGTGCCGATCGCCGGACCGCTGGTCGGCGGCGTCGTCGCCGGTCTGGCCTCCCAGGCATTCGTCTGAGTACGATCACAGACAACTGAGCACGCTCACAGACAAACCACTTCGACACAGGAGTCAGAATGAGTCAGGAAAAGTTCATCCTCGCCATCGACCAGGGCACCACCTCGTCGCGGGCGATCGTCTTCAACCATGACGGGCAGATCGTGTCGTCCGGCCAGCTGGAACACGAGCAGATCTTCCCTCGCGCCGGCTGGGTCGAGCACGACCCGGTTGAGATCATCAAGAACACCAACGAGGCGATCGGTCAGGCCCTGGCTCGGGCGAATATCAACCGCCACCAGCTCGAGGGCGTGGGCATCACGAACCAGCGTGAGACCACCGTCATCTGGAACAAGAACACCGGCGAACCCGTCTACAACGCCATCGTGTGGCAGGACGCACGCACCCAGAAAGTCTGCGACGAACTCGCCGGGGACGAAGGACCGGACAAGTACAAGGACCGGGTGGGTCTGCCCCTGGCGACCTACTTCGCCGGCCCGAAGGCCAAATGGATCTTCGACAACGTCGACGGGGTCAAGGAAGCCGCCGCGGCCGGGGACCTGCTCTTCGGCACCATGGACACCTGGGTGATCTGGAACCTCACCGGCGGGGTCAACGGCGGAATCCACGTCACCGACGTCACCAACGCCTCGCGGACGATGCTGATGAACATCGACACCCTCGACTGGAACCCTGACATCGCGGCAGATATGGGCATTCCCGTCGAGATGCTGCCCGAGATCAAGTCCTGCTCGGAGATCTACGGCTACGGGGCGAAGAACGGACTCATCATCGACACCCCGATCTGCGGCATCCTCGGCGATCAGCAGGCTGCGACGTTCGGTCAGGCCTGTTTCGAGAAGGGGCAGGCGAAGAACACCTACGGCACCGGCAACTTCATGCTCATCAACACCGGCAATGAGCCGGTGGCCAGCAAGAACGGGCTGCTCACCACGGTCGCGTACAAGATCGGCGAGGACGATGCCGTCTACGCGCTCGAGGGATCTGTGGCGGTGACCGGTTCGCTCGTGCAGTGGCTGCGCGACAACTTCGGCATCATCAAGGACGCCCCCGAGGTCGAGACCCTGGCCAAACAGGTCGAGGACAACGGCGGCTGCTATATCGTGCCGGCGTTCTCCGGACTCTTCGCCCCGCACTGGGAGTCCGATGCTCGCGGCGTGATGGTGGGTCTGACCCGGTATGTGAACAAGAACCATATCGCCCGTGCCGCCCTGGAATCCGTGGCTTTCCAGTCGCGCGAGGTCCTCGATTCGATGAACCTCGACTCCGGTGTCGAACTCACCGAGCTCAAGGTCGATGGCGGCATGGTCGCCAACGAGACGCTCATGCAGTTCCAGGCCGACCTCCTCGGCGTGCCCGTCATCCGTCCCGAGGTCATCGAGACCACGGCGCTGGGTGCGGCCTATGCGGCGGGCATCGCCGTGAAGTTCTGGAACGGTGAGGACGACGTGAAGGGCAACTGGCGTGAGGACAAGCGCTGGAATCCGTCGATGGATGATGAGACGGTCGACCGCCTCTACCGCCTCTGGAACAAGGCGGTGGAGAAGTCGAAGAAATGGGTCGACGACGACACCGAAGCCCTCTACGCCTGAATTACTACCTGACGGCGGCCCAGCAACCTCGCGCGAGGTTGCTGGGCCGCCGTCAGGTAGTTCTGGGGAGGGGGAGCCGCGTTAGACTGGAAGAGATGAGCAAGAAGTCGAAGTCCCAGCGGAAGGTGTTGACCACCAAGAATTCTGCGCGCTCGAATTCGAAGCGCCATAAGGAGTACTTCGACAAACACGACGTCTATGAGAAAGACGCCCATCACGTCTCCGACAACCGGATCAGGCTCGGCCTATCCAGCTCCTCCGTCTCACCCATGACCGTCGAAGAGACCTTCACCCAGGCAGCCAAACACGGCTACGACGGCGTCGAGATCATGGTCACCCATAACACCGAGACCCGCGACGTCGACCTCATCAACGGGCTCGCCGGCGACACCGGACTCGACGTCATCTCCCTGCACGCCCCGACCCTGCTGTTCCTGCCCCGAGTGCTACACAAAGACCATTGGGAGAAGCTGCGGATCACCGCGAACCTCGCCAAGGCAGTGGGCGCCGACACGGTCGTCCTCCACCCGCCGTTCCGCTGGCAGGGCGAATACGCCCTCGGCTTCGTCGACGGCGTCCGCCAGGTCGCCCAGGAGACCGGTGTGAGACTGGCCGTGGAAAACATGTACCCCTGGCGGGCCGGCCTGCGCGAGATCCAGGTCTACTACCCCGACTGGAACCCCCTGGACGAGGACTACGACGACCTCACCTTCGACTTCTCCCACGCCTCCACCGCCGGCATGAACGCATTGGAGACGGTGGGCGAGATCTTCGACCAGCTCCGTCACGTCCACCTCACCGATGGGGCCGGCTCGCTCAAGGACGAACATCTCGTTCCGGGCGAAGGCACCATGCCTGTCGCCGAGACCCTGCAGTACCTCGCCAAACACAATTGGCAGGGCGACGTCGTCGTGGAGGTCAACACCCGATTCGTCCGCAGACAGTCCGCGCGCGAGAAGATGCTCGCCGACTCCATCGCCTTCGCCCGTGAGCACCTCGGCCTCGACGCGGATACTCGACGACGCAACGCCCACAGCCACACCCGCACCTCCGAGCACAAGCCCTCGCGGTCCGGAAGGGCCGGCGCCGAGAGCTGACCCTGCGAGCGACCGCGACGTCGCACATCACCCTGCCCGTCTTCGCCTCGCTTCGCTCGGTCACGCATCGGCACGCTTCAGCGCATGGACACCCACCGACCACCGCACATCAGATATCGAAAGGCTGACGCACTTTGACCACCATCGCCTCCATCGGAACCGGCAACATGGGCACGGCCCTCATCCAGGGAATCCTCACCGCCGACGCGAGCATCACCGTCCGCGCGACGACGAACTCGACCGACTCGGCGCAGCGGCTCCGCAGTGATCTGCCCACCGCCACGGTCACCTCGCTGGAGGATGACGCCGACGCGAATCGGAAAGCCGTGTCCAGTGCCGATTTCGTCTTCCTCGGTGTGAAGCCGTGGATGATGGCCGATACCCTGCGCGAACTCGCCGACGACCTTGACCGGGACTCCGTGCTCGTGTCCATGGCAGCCGGCGTCGCCGCGGCCGACCTTGCGAAGCTCGCCCCCGAGAATCCGATCGTGCGGATCATGCCGAACACGCCGAGCGCCATCGGCCACGGCGTCATCGCACTGGCCCCCACCGCCGAGGTGACCGCCGCCAGTGTGGACACACTGAAGTCCCTGCTGTCGGGCGCTGGCCTCGTCGTCGATCTCGACGAATCCCAGATCCCGGCCATGACCGGCATCTCCGGGTCCGGAGTGGCGTACTTCTTCCTCCTCGCCGAAGCCATGATCGCCGCGGGCGTCAAGCAGGGTCTCAGCGAGGACGTCGCCCGCCAGATGGTCGTGGCCACCGCCGACGGTGCCGGCCGACTCCTGACCGAGAAGCCCGACCCCGCCGCTCAGCGTCAGGCCGTGAGCAGCAAGGGCGGAACGACCTTGGCCGGTCTCCAGCAGTTCCTCGACTCCGGGATCTTCGATATCGCCGAGGCGGCCGCGCAGGCGGCAGCGGACCGTTCCCTGGAGATGGAACAGGAGAACTCCGAGGTCATCAACGGCTGAGCCGGATCTCCTCGCTCATGGGAGGACGTGGGACGAGCGGGCGATCGACACGGCCTCATGCCGGGTCCGTGCCGAGAGCTTGACCATCGCCGTATTGAGATAGGACTTCACCGTCGACTCGCGCAGCGACAGCGCCTCGGCGATGCGGGCATTCGGCCATCCCAAGGCAACATGCGAGAGGATGTCGGTCTCCCTCGGCGACAGCCTGACTGCGGGTACCGGCGTCTGGAAGTTCTCCGGATTGTGTCCGGAGAGAATATCGGCCAGGCGCGCCTCGATGCCGGTGAGCTTCTCCCTGGTCTCCTCATCGACTATCCCGGAGCGGATCGCCCTCAGCTCGGCATAGGTGTGCCGGAGAGCTTCGCGTCCCGAGGGATCCAGATCCGGGTAGAGCGGTTCCAATTTGACGGGGCCGCGCGGTTCCTGCCGGTATCCGAGTCGAGCCAGATCGACCGAGAGCTGTCGTACCCGTCTGACGAGGTCTCCCGTCTGCGGGGCGGCGGCGTTGTAGTCCGCTCGGTGGCCGCAGTAGACCATACCGGTGACCTCACCGCCGTGCAGAGTGGGGACGGCGACGAGGACGCGGATGCCCTCGCCGAGCACCTCCTCGTCGTAATGGTGGGTGATGAGCGGGTCGATCTCATAGTCGCGGGTCAGCTGCGGAGTGCCTTCGGTCATGGCCCGACCGCCGAGGCCGCGCCCTGTGCTGACGATGAGGGTCGAGAGCAGGTCCTTGTCGGCCCCGGCGACGGCTTCGACCGCGACCGAATCCTCTTCGACCATGCCTCCGAAGACGACGTCACCGGTGCCGCTCTGGTGCAGGGAATCGACGGCTTCGACGAATAGGCGACGGGTCTCGACCTTGAGTGCCCGCGTTTCCTTGGCGTGCGCATTCATGTGAACAAGCTACCAACTTTCGGTGGTATTCCCTAGCGCATGCTGAACGTTACCTTTGGGTCATGTGATTCAGGACACTGATGTTCTGTCCATTCAAAGGAGAAAGAATGACTGACCCTGTCAACACCGGTGTTGACTTCCTCGCAGAGGAGGAGAAGCCGGAGTTCAAGGCCCTCAAACGCAAGCGCTTCTCGGTGGTGATCCCGCTGTCGATCGCGTTCCTCGTCTGGTACTTCCTCTACGTCATCCTCAGCACGTACGCCCACGACTTCATGTCGACGAAGGTCGTGGGGGAGATCAACATCGGACTCGTATTCGGGCTGCTGCAGTTCGTGACGACCTTCGCGATCACGATGTTCTACGTCTCGTTCGCCAACAAGAAGCTCGACCCTCCCGCGGAGGCGATCCGTGAACGACTGCAGGCCGAATCGGAAGGACACCGCTCATGAGCACTCTGGCAATCGGAGACTTCGTCGCTTCGGGAGTCGACCTCCTCAGCGCAGCGACCACCGAGGTGGAGAACAACCCGGTCCTCAACATCACGATCTTCGCCGCATTCGTCGCGGTCACGATGTTCATCGTTCTGCGGGCCAGCCGCAACAACAGATCCGCCTCGGACTACTATGCGGGTGGCCGGTCGTTCACCGGACCGCAGAACGGCTTCGCCATCGCCGGTGACTACCTCTCTGCCGCATCCTTCCTCGGCATCTGCGGTGCGATCGCCGTCAACGGCTATGACGGATTCCTCTACTCGATCGGCTTCCTCGTCGCCTGGCTCGTCGCTCTGCTCATCGTCGCAGAACTCATGCGCAACACGGGCAAATTCACCATGGCCGACGTGCTGTCCTTCCGCCTCAAACAGCGCCCCGTACGCATGGCAGCAGCCCTGTCGACCCTGGCGGTCTGCTTCTTCTACCTGCTCGCGCAGATGGCCGGTGCCGGCGGGCTCGTGTCTCTGCTCATGGGGATCGACGGCAAGGTCGGCCAGTCGCTGGTCATCGCCGTCGTCGGCGCGCTGATGATCATCTACGTTCTCGTCGGCGGAATGAAGGGCACCACCTGGGTGCAGATCGTCAAGGCGATTCTGCTCATCGCCGGTGCTTTCGCCATGACCATCTGGGTGCTCGCACTCAACGGCTTCAACCTCTCGACCCTGCTGGCCTCGGCCGTGGACAACGCAGCCGAAGGAGTCGGGGAAGGCGTCCTCAACCCGGGTCTGCAGTACGGCGAGAATCCGCTCGACTTCATCTCCCTGGCACTGGCGCTCGTGCTGGGCACGGCGGGTCTGCCCCACGTGCTCATGCGCTTCTACACAGTCCCCACGGCTAAGGAAGCTCGCCGATCCGTGGTGTGGGCGATCTGGCTCATCGGTGCGTTCTACCTCTTCACCCTCGTGCTCGGCTATGGTGCGGCCGCACTCGTCGGCGCCGACGCGATCAAGAACGCTCCTGGCGGCGTGAACTCCGCGGCTCCGCTCCTGGCGCTTCAGCTTGGCGGGCCGCTGCTCATGGGCTTCATCTCCGCGGTCGCGTTCGCCACGATCCTCGCGGTGGTGGCGGGCCTGGCGATCACCGCGGCGGCCTCGTTCGCTCACGATATCTACGCAAACGTCATCAAGAAGGGCAAGGTCGAAGACTCCGAGGCGGAGGTCAAGATCGCCCGTCGCACCGTCGTCGTCATCGGTGCGGTCGCGATCATCGGCGGCATCGGAGTGCAGGGGCAGAACATCGCATTCCTTGTGGCGCTGGCCTTCGCCGTCGCCGCCAGCGCGAACCTGCCCACGATCGTGTACTCGCTGTTCTGGAAGCGCTTCACCACTCGCGGTGCGGTGTGGTCGATCTACGGCGGACTGATCTCGGCGATGGTGCTCATCGCCTTCTCGCCGGTCGTCTCCGGCTCCGAGACCGCGATGATCCCCGGTGCCGACTTCGCGATCTTCCCGCTGTCGAACCCCGGCATCATCTCGATCCCGCTCGGCTTCATCCTCGGGTGGATCGCCTCGGTGACGGATCGAACGGTGGAGAGTCCCGAGCTGGCCGCCGAAATGGACGTCCGTGCCCATACCGGATTCGGCGCCGAGGAGGCTGTCGAGCACTGACCCATTCCGCCATCCGCGTGTTCGAAGTGCAGACGACCCGATTCCGATCAGCACGCATGCACTTCGAACACGCGGTTGTGGATACCGCAGCGTTATGGCCGCGTCGTGACCATCTCGGCGCACGCACCCTTGCGCTGAGAACTCGGCTGCAATCGAGTACCACGCGGGGGCGGAGGCGCCGCTGACTCAAACGCCGTGGACTGTTGACAGCATGCGGACTCGGACGTCTTATGGGTGTGGATGCCGAGGGCGATTCCACAGGCGGTTGAGGAGGCCTTGTCGGAGTCTCATTCGTAGCGACAGTCTTGCCGCATGTACAACGTGGTCCGCACCAGTGAACTCAGGGCGCGTGGGGTGCAGAGCAGATGCATCCGTGACGCCAAAGACTGCTGCCTTTTGGCACTCACTCAAGGGATGTATTCTGTCATCGCCCGCTGCTCGAATCTCAGACATGGTGCGATAGCGGAGTTCATCACGGACGAAGCGTGGATTCACAGAGTCGTCGAGCAGACCGACCCGGAGTCGGGGAGGCCTCGTTTCGAACTCCTCGACATGTTCGAGAAGCTGCGAGTGGCTTCGTACCCGCACTACCGATTTGACGACGTGATCTGGGGAGTCTCCGCCGCATTCGTCCATGACCTTCCGCTGCATCGACCGCCTCGGGGGAAGGTCTTCATCGCTCACCCGAAGAAGCGACACAACAGCGCCGACGTGTCGAGGACGTCGAAGACCGTTCCTGAAGAGGACGTCGTTCGCATAGGCAAGATGTCGTTGACTTCACCCATTCGCACCGCCTTCGATCTTATCGGCCAACTTGGTGAACCGGAGGGCTTCGTCGCACTCGAACGGTGTCTGCGCAGATCAGCATTCGGGTCTGACGAAGGGGCCGACGAGGCGGCAAGATTCGGATATCCGCCGGACACTTTGGGATTAGCTGAGCTCTGCATTGCTGAAGACTTCATGCCTGTGCTCGGCCGGCTGTCAAAGGGCCAAGCGAGAGCTCAACGTCTGCTGTCTTCAGCGGGGCCGCTGTCGGAAAGCTACGCAGAGAGCCGTTTCGTGTACAACCTCATGCAGCTGAGACTGACCGGATTCAGCCAGCAAGTCAGGATCCGGGACGGGCACACGGTCATCGCTCGCGTGGACTTTCTGCACGAGAAATCGCGGACTATCGTGCTCATCGACGGCTTCTCCAAATATGCCGATAACGGAGTTCGGCTCATTCGGAAAGAGGTCCGTCAATTCAATCGGCTGCTGGAGCTCGGGTACAGAATCGTCCGTCTGAGCTTCGACGAGGTGACCCACCTTGAAGAGTGCGCAACCAAACTCTTCGGGCAGGCCCCGCAGCTCAGGGCGTTCATCGCCCCGCGAAAACGGTCCGGTGCCCGGCAGAGCCGGACGTAACAGCCGTGGCGAGACATTGCTGTGCGACCAGACAAGTGTTCAGTTGCTTCGAAATGCAGATGCCCTGACCGAAGTCACTGCGTCCACACTTCTGACCAGCGATTGTCGCTGGCCGCGGCAGAATGGCCAGTGGAATGCAGCTTGGTGGGCGTCGTGGGTGCGCATATGGCGAATGGATGTGATGCACCCGAGGTGGGAAGCTGTAGACTGGTTCGAGTTGCCGATCGCGGTATGTCTGCACCGGGTTTCACCTGGGTGAATGTCTGCCGACCACGGGCGACGCGCGGGCGTAGCTTAATGGTAAAGCTTCGGCTTCCCAAGCCGATGACGCGGGTTCGATTCCCGTCGCCCGCTCTCGTTGTGTCGTGATGCGGCCACGGCTGTATCACACCGAGACGATGACTCCGACTCAGCGTTCTGCTCTTAGGGCCCGATCTGCTTCGGTGGCGCTTCCAGGTGCAGGTCTGCAGGCTTCATTTCCTGGTCGTGTCAGGGGCCCATCGTATTCTCCCCTCGATAGGGATTGCCGCAGCGGCATCCGGTCGGGGAGGGGAGTGGTGAAAATGGACAACAATGACGAATTCTTCCGCGTGGCGAGGCTGAGCAGGGAGCTCCGGGAGATCGACTCCGAATTGGCCGAAGCAGCACGACGTCGTGCGGAGCGCGAGGCGATTGCGAATCTCGATCCGCATCTTCCGCTCGTGCAGGATGATGTAGCGTCCGTGGTCGGACAGTGGGAAACCTGCGTGGCACGGGAGGCTGAGTTTTTAGAGTCCAGGGAAGATGTGGTGGAGCGACTCCTCCCAGCTTTCCTCAATCTTGCCGCACTCGAATTCGGCCGCTTGGATGAGGAGTTCGGCTCGAAAGAGTGGGGCGACACCGCAGAACGATGCCTGGATGCCATTGAAACGTTGGCGCAGGCCTACACGCACCGACTCCAGCAGGCGATCAACCAGTGGAATCATGTCGCGGAGGCACTGCTCGACATGTCGCACGGGCTGCCGGGAGATGACGCGGAACGCGAAATGGAACCGAGCTCCACCGATGCATCCGGCTCACCAGGTGATTCAGCTGGTTCGGCGATCAGACGGATCGGACCGACCGCCTCGGGCGGGTATACAGGGATCGAGGTGAACGGACAGGCGATCGAGATGGTCAGTCATCACGAGACCATCGACGAATTCCTCACCGCGTTGGAGTCAGGGATGAAGGGGATGCTGGCGGAAGCCAGAAAGAGCCTGCTCTCGGGTTCCGACTGCTCTACCGAGGTCGTTCTCGACCCGTCACCGTCGCATCTCATCTGGCGGCAGATGTGACGCGATTGGTGTGCGCCAACTGCCTCGAAATGCAGATGCCCTGATCAAGATCACGGCATACACGCTTTGGACCCGCGGATGCAGCCGGTCGGTGAACCGGCGGTTCGACGCGGACTCGGAAGCTACGGGCGGCCGGCGAAGCGGCCGAGCAGCTCGACGTGACCGGCGACGATGAGCAGATCCTGTTTGCCCACGCGGGTCGTCGGATCGGCGTAGGTGAAGTCGCGGCCGGGGCTCTTGATGCCCACGATCGTCACTCCGTACTTGTCGCGGACACCGGACTCGCTGAGAGTGAAGCCCTGGATCTCCCGCGGCGGCCGCATCTTCACCACGGCGAAATGGCCCTCATCGAACTCGATGTACTCCATCATCCGGGAGCTGACCAGGTGGGCGACGCGGCGACCTGCGTCCGACTCCGGGTAGAGCACATGGTGGGCGCCGATGCGGTGGAGGATCTTGCCGTGCGACGGCGAGATCGCCTTCGCCCACACCTGCGAAACGCCCAGGTCGACGAGGTTGGCGGTCGTGAGCACGCTGTCTTCGATCGAGGTTCCGATCCCGACGACGGCAGTCGAGAAGTCACCGGCACCGACCTGCCGCAGTGCGTCGATGTTCGTCGAATCGGCTTCGACGACGTGCGTGAGTTTGCCGCTCCAATCCTTGACGAGCTCGGGGTTGTGCTCGATGGCCATGACCTCGCGCCCCAGGCGGGCAAGAGTCGCCGCGGTCGAGGACCCGAAACGCCCCAGTCCGATGACCAGGATTGAAGTGTGTTCGTTAGCCAACGACCGGCCTTTCCTCGGGGTAGCGGTACAGGCGCACCGAATCCTGCATAGACAGTGCAGCCGCCAGTGTAATCGTACCGAGTCGACCGATGAGCATGATCACCGACAGAACATAGAGTCCCGAATCCGGCGAGGTCGCCGACACCCCGGAGCTCAGACCCACGGTGCCGAATGCGGAGATCACCTCGAACAGCACCCGATCGAGCGGTTCCGCACTGATCTGCAGCATCGTCAGGGTGCCGATGAAGACGATCATCGCACCGGTGAGCAGAATCGAGATCGACAGTTTGATCGTCGACGACGTCAGCCGCCGACCGAACACGTGCACGTCCTGCAGACCCCTGGCCTCGGCATACGCAGCGAGGACAAGCACGGCCACCGTCGTCACCTTGATTCCGCCTGCTGTCGACGACGAACCGCCGCCGATGAACATCATGAGGTCCATGAGCAGATGCGACGCCTGGCTCATGTCCGCGACCTCCATCGTCGAGAAGCCGCCGGACCGGGGCATGACCGCCATGAACAGCACTTCGACGAAGGTATGGCCGGCATTCTTATCGCCCAGGGTCGCCGGGTTCGCCGACTCGAACAGCGCCAACAGGAGCAGACCGATCGCCAGCACCGTCGTCGTGGTCGTCAATGTCAGCTTCGTATGCAGATCCCAGCGGCTGGGCCGGTTCCAGAACATCGCGACCATGAGCACGACGGGGAACCCCAGCGACCCGACGAACACCCCCGCCATGAGCAGGGACAGAATCCACGGATCCGAGGCGAAGTACGCCGCACCGCCTTCGTGGATGGTGAAACCGGCGTTGTTGAACGCCGAGATCGAGTAGAACACCGAGTACCAGATGGAGTCGCCGAGCGATTCCCCGCGGATGAGGAACCGTGGGAACAGCAGCACCGCGAGGATCGACTCGGCGGTGAAGATGGTGATGACCACTGTCTTGAGCAGCGAGCCGACCTGACCCAGATTGAGCGCCGAGGTGGCCTGCTGAGCGATCAGGCGCTGCCGGACTCCCAGCCTCCTGGAGACCGCCATGCCCAGCACCGAGGCGAGGGTGAGGATTCCGAGACCGCCGACCTGGATGCCGGCGGTGATGACCGAGATCCCGAAGTCCGACCAGTACTCCTCCGTGACGACCGGGGTCAGTCCGGTCACACACACGGCCGAGACCGCCACGAACACCGAGTTCGCGATGTGCGTGGCCTGATCGACCGAACCGGGGTCGCGCATGCTCGCCGGCATCATCAGCAGGATCGCGAACGCCGCGACGACGGCGACGAAGGACCCGATCGCCAATCGTGCCGGTGAGGCCACGGCGAGGTCGTCGACGAAGTCACGGACCCACCGGCCCGGCTTCAGCAGCCGATCGAAGCGCGGCGAGGAATTCTTGGACACAAGCACCATGGTAGAGCCGGTGGCCCCGGAATCGGCGCAAGTGAGCTGTGCCATATAGCATGGTGGGCATGGCCGAAAATGATGTGTATGTCGTTTGGGACGACGAAGTGACCGGTTACAACTTCGGTCCCAGCCACCCCATGCACCCTCTCAGGCTCGACCTGACAGCGAAGCTCGCCGAGGACTTCGGACTCTTCGACGCAGACAACGTCCACATCAATCCCATCGGTGAGATCGACGAGGCGAAGCTCGCCCGCCTCCACGACCCCGACTACATCGCCGCGGTCAAGCAGGCCGGCACCGAGGAGGGCCTCGAGGAGCAGGACGCGAACAGATACGGAATCGGCACCGAGGATGTTCCCGGGTTCGAGAATATGCACACCGCCTCGGCGCTGCTGTTCCAAGGCAGCGTCAACGCCGCGAACGCGATCATCTCCGGAGACTTTCGGCGCGCGGTGAACTTCTGCGGCGGAATGCACCACGCGATGCCCGGCAAGGCCAGCGGCTTCTGCGTCTACAACGACGCGGCCGGAGCGATCACCGAATTCCTCGACGCCGGATACGAGCGCATCGTCTACCTCGACATCGACGCCCACCACGGTGACGGTGTCGAGACGTTCTTCTGGGACGACCCGCGAGTGCTCACGATCTCGATCCACGAATCGGGGAAGTTCCTCTTCCCCGGCACCGGATTCCCCGCCGATATCGGGGGACTCAAGGCGGCCGCCTCGGCGGTGAATATCGCCCTGCCCCCGCGCACGGGCGACGCGGACTGGCTGCGCGCCTTCGACGCCACTGTCCCGCAGGTCGTCGCCGCATTCGAACCTCAGGTCATCGTCTCCCAACACGGGTGCGACGGTCACCGGGCGGACCCGCTGACCCATATGCGCCTGAGCGTCGACGCGATGCGCATCGCCGCCGAACGCATCCGCGACCTCGCCGTCGACCATGCCGATGGACGCTGGCTGTCCGTCGGGGGAGGGGGCTACGCGATCATCGACGTCGTGCCCCGCGCCTGGACGAACCTGCTGGCCGTCGCCGCCGGCCGCGATATCGATCCCGGAGCCCGGATCCCCGGACGCTGGGCCTCCTACGCGCAGACGAAGACCGGGAGGGAAGCGCCGCTGTCGATGACCGACGGCTTCGACGGGGCGTTCGAACCATGGTCGAAGGGGTTCGACCCCGAAGTCGAACTCGACCGCGCCGTGATGGGCACTCGGAAGAACATCTTCCCCTTCTTCGCACTCGACCCCTACTTCGACTGAGCGAGGGCTGCTTCGACTGAGCGAGATCGGTCGACGCCCGTCGACCCAGCCGAACGCGAGTCCGGCCCTGCCGTGCACGCCACCCGGGCCGAACCCGATCCCCGCGTCCGCGCGGATCGCCTGGCACCGCCGTTGTGGATCTGGACACAGTTTTGGGAAAGCAGGCGGCCAAGCGATAGAATTGCACGGTTAGTTCAATGGGTGGGCACCTGATGTTCACCCTCCACCGACAAGCACAAGGGGTACCCGAGTGGGCTCAGTCATCAAGAAGCGCCGCAAGCGTATGTCGAAGAAGAAGCACCGCAAGCAGCTTCGCAAGACACGTCACCAGCGTCGCAACAAGAAGTAAGACCCAACGGTCCTACGCCCCCGCTCGAGTGATTTCTCGGCGGGGTTTGTTGCACCCGATGAGGAGTGAGCCATGGTCGATCTGACCTTTCTCACACGTGTCGACTGCCATCTGTGCGCTGATGCGCTGCAGAACGTCACCGAGGTGGCTGCAGGCAGAGATGTGACCGTGACCGAGATCGACATCGATACGGATGACGATCTGGCCGCGCAGTACGGCTGGGACGTTCCCGTCGTTCTCCTCAACGGGCGACAACACAGTTTTCATCGAGTCGATAGGGATCGGCTGGCCAAGGCGCTCGACGCCTTGGGCGCATGAGATCGATTGAAGGAGTGAGGCGGATTCGTGGGCGAGATTCTGTCCGCCAACAGGATTGAGGGTGTCGTTCGCAAGGACGTACCCGAGCGCGTGATATCCCGACTCCCGATCTATCTGCAGACCGTCGAGACGATTGCCGCCACCGGCCAGGACACAGTTTCGTCGGAGGACCTTGCCGCGCGCAGCGGTGTGTCCCCGTCGATTCTGCGCAAAGACCTCTCCCAGCTGGGGCGATCGGGAACCCGTGGGGTCGGCTACTCCTGTCCGGAGCTGGCCGCGACCCTGCGGACTTTCCTCGGCCTCGACCGCGACCGCCGCGTCGCCATCATCGGCGCCGGACGTCTCGGCTCGGCACTGGCCGACTACGCCGGATTCCGTCGGCGCGGCCTGCGCCTGACCGCCGTCTTCGACATCGACGAGGAGAAGATCGGCACCTCCATCGGTGCCCTGACCGTCTCTTCCCTGGACGACCTTCCCGCCTGGTCCGAACACATCGACCTGGTGGTCATGGCCGTCCCCGCAGCCGCGGCACCCGCGGCGGCCCAGAAGGCCGTCGAAGCAGGTGTGCGCGGCATTCTCAACTTCTCACCCACCGTGCTCGACGCACCGGATACCGTGCGTGTCCATCAAGTCGACTTGGCCAGTGAGCTGCAAGTACTCGCATACTATTCGGCGCTGGACACGGCACCGCTCAACCCTGGTTTTGAGGAGCACAGGAATTGACTCTCTTGGTTCTCGGCATTTCACATCAGTCGGCTCCGATCGACATGCTCGATCGAATGGCCTTCGGCGCCGGTGAGGTCGGCACTCTGCGACGGGACGCCCTGGCCGGAGAGAACATCGAGGGACTCGCCGTGCTCTCGACGTGCAATCGCCTCGAACTCATCGCCGACGTCTCCGCCTTCCACGGGGGACTGGCCGACCTCGGCAACGCGCTCGTGTCGTCGATCGACAAAGAATGGTCAGATATCGCCGGGCACTTCTACGCCCACTACGACCACCAGGCCATGGAGCACCTGCTCAAGGTCGCCTGTGGACTCGACTCCATGGCCATCGGCGAAGCCCAGATCCTCGGTCAGCTCCGGACGGCGTTCACGGAATCGCAGTCGGACAAGGCACTGACCTCCGAACTCTCCCAGGCGCTGCAGCAGGCGCTGCGTGTGGGCAAGCGCGCCCATTCGGAGACCGACCTCGGAGACGTCGCACGGTCCCTGTTCGGTGCAGGCATCGAGGCATCGGCCGCGCACATCGGGTCCCTGCGTGCAGCGAATGCACTCGTCATCGGCGCCGGAGCCATGTCGGGGCTCGTCGTGTCCGGGCTGCACAAGGAAGGCGTCGCCCACATCACCGTGCTCAACCGGACGCTCGACAAGGCCGAACGCCTCGTCGCCGAGGTGGGCGGACGTGCCCGCGAACTCACCCCGCGCATCATGGCCGAGGAGATCGCCGACGCCGACCTCATCGTCTCCTGCACCGGTGCCCGCGGAGTCGTCGTCAGCCGCGACGACATCGTCGCCGGACTCTCGCAGAACCCCAAGGGCGCGGCGAACAAGGCGTTCATCGACCTCGCCCTGCCGCACGACATCGACCCCAGCGTCCGCGAGTTCGAACATGTCGCCCTCTTCGGCCTCGGCGAGATCCGCGAACTGCTGCGCGGCTCCGATAAGGAAAGCGATGCGAAGGTCGCCGGCACCATCGACGAAGTCCGCGCCATCATCGCCGCCGAGCTGGAGAACATCGCCACCGGCAACAAGGAGCGCTCGGTCGCTCCGACCGTGACCGCTCTGCGCTCCCATGCCAAAGATGTGCTCGCCTCCGAGACACAGCGCCTGGAGAAGAAGCTCGGCGACTCCGTCGACGAGAAGGCGTTCGCAGAGATCCGCAAATCCCTGCACCGGGTGGCGGAGAAGCTCATCCACACCCCGACCGTGAAGGTCAAGGAACTCGCGGTGACCGAATCCGAGGTCGACTACGCCCAGGCTCTCATGCAGCTCTTCGACCTGCCGGTCAACAAAGTCGCCCACGCCAAGACCGCTCCGGAGACGAAGGTCGCGAAGGCCGCCAGCGCGCATCATGTCGAGGCCGACGGCATCCGCCCAGTCGCCGATCACACCCTCGACATCGTCGAACCCGAACACTTCACCGGCCGCACCGTGCGTCTGGGCACCCGCCGGTCACAGCTGGCTCGTTCCCAGTCCACGGCGATCGCCCACCAGATCGCGGCTCTGACCGGCTGGCGCGTCGAGATCGTCGAGGTCGTCACCGAGGGCGATGTCAATATGTCGCCCCTGGCCGGTTTCGGCGGCACCGGAGTCTTCGTCTCCGCCGTCCGACAGGCCCTCCACCAGGGCAAGATCGATCTGGCCGTGCACTCGCTCAAGGACCTGCCCACCACCCCCGAGGTGGGAATCCAGATGGCAGCCATCCCACCGCGCGTCGACCCGGCCGACGTCCTCATCGGCCGCGACGGACTGAGCCTGAACGACCTGCCCTCCGGGTCCGTCATCGGCACCGGTTCGCCGCGTCGTGCCGTTCAGCTGCGTGCCGCACGTCCCGATATCGAGGTCCGCGGAGTGCGTGGAAACGTCGACACCCGCATCGCCCATGTACGCGACGGCCGCCTCGACGCAGTCGTCCTCGCCGCCGCCGGAGTGCGTCGCATCGGGCGGCTGGCCGAGGCCACCGATTCGCTCAACTTCGATGTCATGCTCCCGGCCCCGGGCCAGGGAGCCTTGGCGGTCGAGACTCGCAGCGCCGACAGCGCCTTCGCCACCACTGCGGACATCCTCGACAGCGACGCCGAGGTGCGGGCGGCTCTGCGCCGGATCCACGACCAGACGACCGACCTCGCCGTGACCTGCGAGCGCGCGATCCTCTCCCGTGCCGAAGCCGGCTGTTCGGCTCCGATCGGCGCGCTGGCGAAGATCGAGGGCACCGAGTTCATCGTCGACGCCGTGATGGCCGATGATGACGGCAAGCTCGCCCGCACGCGTCAGAGCACCGAGCTGCCCGCCCTGCTCGACGTCGACTGGAGCAGCACCGGCGAGCAGCAGCTGTCGGTGACCGCGAAGGAACTCGCCCGTATCGCCGACGAACTCGGCACCGCAGCGGCCGAGGATCTGCTGGGACGCCTCGGCATCGACCCGGCCGCCAGCGCCGAACACCTCACCCCCGTCAAGGCTCAGGAGCAGGGATGAACAGCGAACCGACAACGGGCCAGGTGCAGCCGCGCCGACTCCTGCCGGCTGCTCCGCGCGTCGTCTTCATCGGCAGCGGGCCCGGCGAATCGGGTCTGATGACGATGCGCGGCGCCGAGATCCTCGCCACCGCCGAAACCGTCGTCTATGACGCCGATGTGCACTCGGAGATCGTCACCGCCTATGTGCCGCAGGCCGCAACGCTCATCGATGCCGCCGACCTCGGAGTCGCCGCCTCGACCCGAGGTCGCCGCATGGCCGAACTCGCCCGCCCGGACAAGACCGTGGTGCGGCTGAGCTCGGACGACGGAATCATCTTCACCACGACGACAGCGGAAGCCGGAGTCTGCCGCAAGGAACAGGTCGAGGTCGAAATCGTGCCCGGAGTGGGACTCTCCGCCTCGACGGCTGCCTACACCGGAACGGCTCTGACGACCAACCGCGTCCGGTCGGTGCGTTTCATCGAAGCAGGACCGCAGACCCATGTCGACGTCTCCCGCCACCGGAACACGACCCACGTGCTCACCGGCAGCGCAGCCGCCCACGAACAGGCCATCGAAGCCCTGCTCGCCGACGGCTGGGACGAGGACACGAAGGTCCTCCTCGGGTGGGGGATCTCCACCATCGAGCAGACGAGCGTGGAGACGACTTTGCAGCAGGCGCTGTCCATGGCGCAGACAGGTTCGGATCGTATGGTGGTGATCATGGGGCAGGGAGTGGAATCCAGAGGAGAGCTCAGCTGGTTCGAATCCAAACCGCTCTTCGGCTGGCAGGTGCTCATCCCGCGGACGAAGGAACAGGGCACCTCCACCGCCGAAGCCCTGGCCGAGCTCGGCGCCGTCGGCACTGTGGTGCCGACCATCGCCGTGCAGCCGCCGCGCACCCCGACCCAGATGGAGAAGGCGATCCGCGGCCTCGTCGACGGATCCTACGAATGGGTCGGCTTCACCTCGGTGAACGCCGTGCGTGCCGTGCGCATGTGGTTCGAAGACTTCGGACTCGATTCCCGTTCGATGGCCGGCGTCAAGGTCGCCGCCGTGGGCGGTCGCACCGCGGCAGCGCTGGTCGACTGGGGGATCACCCCCGACCTCGTCCCCGACGGGGAGCACTCCGCACGCGGGCTGGCCGCGGCCTGGCCGGACTTCGTCGATGACATCGACCCGATGAACACGGTCCTCCTGCCTCGTGCCGATATCGCCACCGAGGTGCTTGTGGCCGGACTGCTGGAGAAGGGGTGGGACCCCGACGACGTCACCGCCTACCGCACCGTGCGCGCCTCTCCGCCGCCGGCTCCGATCCGCGAGTCGATCAAGGCCGGAGACTTCGACGCCTTCCTCTTCACCTCCTCATCGACGGTGCGCAACCTCGTCGGCATCGCCGGCAAACCCGCCCCCACCTCGGTGATCTGCTGCATCGGCCCGGCAACGGCGAACACTGCAGCCGAACACGGACTGCGCGTCGACGTCCTTGCCGAGGAAGCCAACCTCACCTCTCTCATCGACGGTCTCGTCGAATTCGCACTCACCCAGCGCGCCGATGACGTGGAAGCCGGGATCTCCCCGCAGCGTCCGAGCCAGAAGCGCCGCAGAAGGAAGGCCTGACATGTCATTGGTTCCCGGAACCGTCCGTCCCCGTCGGCTGCGGTCGACCCCGGCACTGCGTCGCCTCGTCTCCGAGGTGCGACTCCACCCGACCGAGCTCATCCTTCCGATGTTCGTCAAGGAGGGCCTGAGCGAACCTCTGCCGCTGGGCGGAATGCCCGGAGTCGTCCAGCACACGATGGACTCACTGGTCGAGGCAGCCCGAGAAGCGGTGGCGGCCGGAGTCGGCGGACTCATGCTCTTCGGCATCCCCGAACACAAGGATGAGATCGGCTCACAGGCCGATGACCCCGACGGCATCCTCAACCGGGCGCTGTCGCTGCTGGCCGGCGAATTCGGCGATGACACCGTGATCATGGCGGACCTGTGCCTCGACGAATACACCTCCCACGGCCACTGCGGAGTCCTCGACGAGGCCGGTGCGGTCGACAACGACGCCACCCTCGACCGCTACGCCTCGATGGCGCTGGCCCAAGCTCGCGCCGGGGCCGAGGTGCTCGGGCTGTCAGGCATGATGGACGGCCAGGTCGCTTACTGCCGGGAAGCCCTCGACGCCGCCGGATTCACCGACACCGTCGTCATGGGCTACACCGCGAAGTACGCCTCCGCCTTCTACGGTCCCTTCCGCGAAGCCGTCGACTCCGAGCTCAAGGGCGACCGCAAGACCTACCAGCAGGATCCCGCGAACGGTCGCGAGGCGCTGCGCGAACTCGGCCTCGACCTGGCCGAAGGCGCCGACATCGTCATGGTCAAGCCGGGTCTGCCGTATCTCGACGTGCTCGCCGAGGTGGCCCAGGAATCCATCGTGCCCGTATGGACCTACCAGGTATCCGGAGAATACGCGATGATCGAATTCGCGGCCGCCGCCGGAGCCATCGACCGGGAGAAGGCGATCGAGGAGTCCCTCATCGCCTTCAAACGTGCCGGTTCCGATGCGATCCTCACCTACTGGGCAACCGAGGTCGCCCAGCGCCTCCAGTCCGAGGCCGCAGGCCATCTGACCAAGCGCAGCGCCGACGGAGGCCGGTGATGACCGAGCCTCGCTGGCTGTCGGCAATCGACCAGAGGGCCTGGCGCAGCTACCTCAACGGCTCTCAGCTGCTCAGCACACAGCTGGACAAGGAGCTGCGTGAGAAGCACGGCATCGGTCTGCCCGAATACGAGATCCTCGTGCGTCTGTCCGAACACGACGACCGGACGATGCGGATGGCGCTGCTGGCCACCGATACGACGATGTCCCGATCACGACTGACCCACAGCGTCGCCCGAATGGAGAAGCGCGGACTGCTCGAGCGCTCCGCCATCCCCGAGGACGGCCGAGGGGTCAACTGCGTGATGACCGAGGCCGGATGGCAGCTGCTGCGAGCCGCGGCCCCCGACCATGTCGCCGGAGTCCGCAGCCACCTCGTCGATCTCCTCGACCCCGAGGAGATGGAGACCCTGGGGCGGATCTTCACCAAAGTCTTCGACCATATGAGCGACATCGACGGCTCCTGAGCCGTCCCCACACATCACTGAGAACGATCCCGGGACGAAACCCGACCCGCGAAGAATCAGAGGAGAACCATGACGACAGCAGAGACGAACGGTCACATCACCGATCGGTCCGCCGCCCTCTTCACCCGCGCCGAGGCGGTCATCCCCGGCGGAGTGAACTCCCCGGTCCGCGCGTTCAAGGCCGTCGGCGGAACCCCCCGTTTCATCACCGAGGCGACCGGTGCGTGGCTGCGCGACGCCGACGGCAACGACTACATCGACCTCATCGGATCCTGGGGTCCGATGATCATGGGCCACTCCCGCCCCGAGGTCGTCGCCGCCGTCCAGGAAGCCGCCGTCAAGGGATTCTCCTTCGGCACCCCGTCGACCGGTGAGGTCGAACTCGCCGAGGAGATCGTGCGCCGCGTCGATCCCGTCGACCAGGTGCGCCTCGTGTCCTCAGGCACCGAGGCGACGATGTCGGCGATCCGTCTGGCCCGCGGTTACACGGGACGGTCCAAGGTCGTGAAGTTCGCCGGCTGCTACCACGGTCACGTCGACTCGCTGCTGGCCCAGGCCGGCTCCGGGCTGGCCACCTTCTCTCTGCCCGACACACCCGGAGTCACCGGAGCCCAGGCACAGGACACGATCGTCGTCGACTACAACGACGCCGCCGGTCTCGAAGCCGTATTCGCCGAACACGGTGAGGACATCGCCTGCGTCATCACCGAGGCCAGTCCCGGCAATATGGGCGTCGTGCCTCCCCGCGACGGTTTCACGAACACCATCCGCCGGCTGACCAAGGCCCACGGTGCGCTGATGATCAGCGACGAAGTGATGACCGGTTTCCGCGTCTCCGCCGCCGGCTGGTACGGCTATGAGTCCGAGACTCTCGGCTACCCGGAGGGCCCGGCCGACCTGTTCACCTTCGGCAAGGTCATGGGCGGCGGCTTCCCGGCAGCGGCCTTCGGCGGTCGCGCCGAGATCATGGCCCACCTCGCCCCCTCCGGCCCCGTCTACCAGGCCGGAACGCTCTCGGGCAATCCGGTGGCCACCGCTGCCGGTCTGGCCACGCTCAAGCTGACGACCGAACTCGACGTGTACTCGCACATCGGTCGTGCCGCGGACATTCTGCGCCCGGCCGTCGCTGCAAGCCTGGAAGCTGAGGGCGTCGCCCACGTCATCCAGTCGGCGAACTCGATGTTCTCCGTGTTCTTCACCGACACCGACGTGACGAACTACGACCAGGCACGGGCTCAGAACGTCGACCGCTACACCGCCTTCTTCAACGCCATGCTCGATCAGGGCATCCATATGCCCCCGAGCGCGTTCGAAGCCTGGTTCCTGTCCTACGCCCACACCGATGAGATCCTCGACCGGATCATCAGCGCCCTGCCGGCGGCGGCCAAGGCAGCGGCCGCGGTTCCGGAGGCCGGGAAGGCGCAGTCATGACCACCATCCACCTCGTCCGCCATGGCGAAGTCGACAACCCCGACGGCATCCTCTACGGGCGTCTGCCGCATTTCGGTCTCACCGAGCGCGGACACGAGATGGCCGTGCGCGTGGCCGAGCACTTCCACGCCGCGCCCACTCGTCCGGTCGAACTCGTGGCCTCCCCGCTGCTGCGGGCACAGCAGACGATTCGTCCGCTGTCGAAGTCCCTCGACCTGCCGGTGTTCGACGACGACCGGGTCATCGAGGCGGCGAATTCCTTCGAGGGACAGAAGCTCAATGCGCGTCGGCTGGCCGAGCCGAAGAACCTGGTGCGCCTCTACAACCCGCTCACCCCGTCCTGGGGAGAGCCGTACAAGCAGATCGTGCTGCGCATGCGGGCCGCGATGGCCAGTCTGAGAGCCAAGCTCGACCTCCACGGTCCGGACGCCGAAGGAGTCATCGTCTCCCACCAGCTGCCGATCTGGATGACGCGCCTGTCGGGGGAGGGACGTTCGCTCGTCCACGACCCGCGCAGACGCGAATGTGACCTGGCTTCTATCACCAGTTTCACATTCGATTCCTCCACACTGGTGTCCGTGAGCTATGAGAGCATCTGTGCGGATCTGCAGCCGGGCACCGCGGTGGCGGGAGCATGAGCTTCGGACGCCGTTCCCTCAACCGTCGGGCCCTCTTCACCTCGGCACTCGCCGCCGGAACGGCCCTGGCGCTCAGCGCCTGCAGCGAGAACGATGAGCTGGCCGATCAGGCCGGATCCGACCAGGGGTACGTCTCCGGCTCGGGAGTCGTCTCGCAGGTGGCGGCCGAGGACCGCGGCGAACCCCTCGATCTGAGCTTCGAGACCCTCGACGGAAAGTCGATGTCCCTGGCCGATCTGCGTCCCACCCCGGTCGTCGTCAACCTCTGGTACGCGGCGTGCCCGCCGTGCCGGAAGGAAGCCCCGGACCTGAAGTCCGTGTCCGAGGAATTCGGGGACAAGGCGCAGTTCATCGGCGTCAACGTCCGTGACCAGGAGGCTGCGGCCAACGCGTTCATCCAGAATTACCAGGTGCCGTACCCGAACATGCTCGATTCGAACGGTGAGATGGTGTCTCTGCTCTCCGGAGTCCTGCCCCCGCAGGCCACCCCTTCGACGGTGGTCCTCGACGCGAAGGGCCGCGCCGCGGCCAGAGTCGTCGGTGAGATCGATGCCTCGACTCTCAAGGGACTCATCGAGGACGTGCTGGCCGAGTGAGTGGACTCGGGGCGGACTTCGCCCAGACCGTCCTCTCCGGCCCGCTGCTGCTGGCTGCCGGCGCAGCGGCCCTGGCCGGACTCGTCTCGTTCGCCTCCCCGTGCGTGCTGCCCCTGGTCCCCGGCTATGTCGGGTACGTCACCGGGCTGTCCGGATCATCGCTGAGGGACAAGCAGACGTGGCGAGTGGTCGTGGGCATCAGCCTGTTCGTCCTCGGCTTCACCGTCGTCTTCGTGCTGCTGGGGACCAGCTTCTCCGCGCTGGGAGCGCTGTTCTCCCAATGGCAGTCGGTCATCCTGCGCGTCCTCGGCGTCCTCGTCATCCTTGCCGGGTTCGTGTTCATGGGCGGATTCGGTCTGCTGCAGAACGAACGTCGAATCCGCGCCAGACCGAAGGCCGGACTCTGGGGCGCACCGGTGCTCGGAGCGACCTTCGCCCTCGGATGGGCGCCCTGTGTGGGACCGACCCTGTCGGCGGTGCTGAGCATGTCTGTGAGCTTCGGCGGTGACGGGATGATCTGGCGCGGAGCGCTGTTGGCCTTCGTCTACTGTCTCGGCCTGGGCATCCCGTTCATCCTCCTGGCGCTGGCGATCCACAAGGGCGCGGGGCGACTCGTTTGGGTGCGCAAGCATCAGACCGCGATCGTGCGGGCCGGGGGCATCATGCTCATCATCCTCGGTGTGCTCATGGCCAGCGGCGTATGGAACATGTGGATGACCTCTCTGCAAGGTCTCATCAATGGATTCGAAGTGGTGATCTAGTGGCGGGCTCAACCGAAGGCTCGGAGAAGACACAGCCGAAATCGGGTGCGAAGACGACGGCGAAGCAGGGAGACAAGCCTGCCGCGAAGTCGACCGTGACGCAGCCGCAGCTCGGGTTCATCGGCATGTGCCGGTGGGCCTGGACCCAGCTGACGACGATGCGTGTGGCACTGATCCTCCTGCTCATCCTCGCCCTGGCCTCGATCCCGGGATCTCTGCTGCCGCAGCGGATCCAGGACCCGGGCCGGGTGAACACCTTCCTGGAGAACAACGGTGCCTGGGGACAGTTCCTCGACACCATCCAGATGTTCGACGTCTACTCCTCGGTGTGGTTCTCCGCGATCTATCTGCTGCTGATGATCTCCCTCGTCGGCTGCATCATCCCGCGGACGAAGCAGCACTGGAAGGCGATGCGCTCGTCCCCGCCCAAAGCACCGAGGCGGCTGTCCCGGATGCCCGGATACGCCGCCTTCACCTCGGCGCAGGCAGACGCAGACACCCGTGAGGATGCGGATGAGGCGTTCCTCGACGCAGCGGAGGCCCGGCTGAAGAAGTCCGGGTACCGCATCAACCGGCAGTCCGATCACATCGCCGCCGAACGCGGCTATCTCCGCGAGACCGGCAACCTCGTCTTCCACATCGCGCTGCTCATGGCGACCCTGACGATGGCGATCGGATCGCTGTTCGGCTACGAAGGTCAGCGCATCCTCGTCGAGGGGGAGACGTTCTCGAATTCGCTGGTCTCCTACGATTCCTTCGAACCCGGCTCCTACTACGATGCCGACAATCTGCCGGATTTCCGGCTCAAGCTCGACTCCTTCACCTCCACCTTCGACGATCAGGCGGCGGGCAACCAGTTCGGTCAGCCGCGCACCTTCGATGCGAAGGTGACGACGACGGCGGACGGGACGACCGAATCGCACGTCCTCAAGGTCAACGAACCGGTGCGCGTGGGCGGCGTCGGCGTCTATCTCACCGGCAACGGCTACGCCCCCGAGGTGACCGTGCGTGATGCGAAGGGCGATATCGTCCAGTCCGGTCCGCAGGTGTTCATCCCGGACGGCGGGGACCCCGGATACACGTCCGAGGGCGTCATCAAGGTCCCGGACTCGGCCGGCACGCAGATGGGCTTCGTCGGGGTGTTCCTGCCGACGGCCGCGCAGAATGAGGACGGTGAGCTGATCTCGAGCTTCGCCGAGCTGCGCAACCCCTACCTCGTGATGAGCGGGTACACCGGCGACCTCGGCCTCGATTCCGGAGTCCCGCAGTCCGTGTACTCCCTCGACGCAGAGAACATGACGGAGATGACCGACGAGTCGGGCAACCCGCTCGTCATCCAGCTCGCCGAGGGGGAGACGCAGAAGCTGCCGAACGGCGGTTCGGTGACCTTCGACGGAGTCAAGAAGTACATCGCCGTCGACATCTCCCAGGACCCGACACAGGCGCTCATGCTCATCAGCGCGATCCTTGTCCTGGCTGGGCTCGGCCTGTCCCTGTTCATTCCCCGCCGACGCGTATGGGTGCGGATCAAGAACGGCGACGCCGAGGTGGCCGCCCTGGCCCGCGGTGAGGATCCGATGGTCGAACGCGCCGTCAATGACCTGGTCAAGGACCTGCGCGATCCGGAACCCGATGAGAGTGAGCGCGGTGACGACGACGAAAGATGAACCCGAAGTACTACGCGGAGTAGAATAGCCGCGGAGTGCGCGTCGCCGGTGGCTTCGTCACGGAGTCGGCAGGGCGCGCACCGACATATGGTCAGACAGAGAGTCTGGCAGCAGCAACCTGCGACATAAGAGCACTTCAGCGGTGCGGAGGATGAATGGACGTCAACACTGACCTCGCAATGTGGTCGAACCAGCTGATCATCTCGGCGATGATCGTCTACGCCGTCGCCATGATCTTCTACGCCTTCGATCTCTTCGGCGCGCGTGAGCTCAAGACCTCCGAAGCCGAGGTCGCCACCTCGGCCAAGGCCAGCACGGTGCGGCGGACGAACCGGAAGACGGCGACGACTGCCGTCCTCGACCGACCCGGCGACGACGACTCCGCGACGGTGAAGTCATCCCGGAAGAACAAGCACCGCGGAGCCCGCATCGGCACCTCGCTGCTGGTGCTCGCCATGCTGCTGCACGTCGGCGGCGTTCTCACCCGTGCCCTGTCTGTCTCCCGTGTGCCGTGGGGCAACATGATGGAGTACGTCCTCACCGCCACCGCGATCACCGTCATCGTCTTCCTCGTCGTGCTGACGAAGAAGGACGTGCGCTATCTGGGAACGTTCGTCTCCGGGGGAGTCCTGCTGTGCCTGGGACTGGCGATCACCGTCTTCTACACGCCTGCCGCGAAGCTCATCCCGGCGCTGGATTCGTACTGGATCGCCATCCACGTGCCGATCGCGATCCTCTCGACCTCACTTCTCTACATCTCTGCGATCTTGGCAGTCTTCCAGATTCTGAAGAGCGTGCACGAGACCAAGGATCCGAAGTGGCTGCGGTTCCTCCACCGTCTGCCCTCGAGCACCGACCTCGAGCGGATCTCCTACCGGATCGCGGCAGTCGGCTTCATCACCTGGACGTTCACACTCATCGCCGGTGCCATCTGGGCCGAAGTGGCCTGGAGCCGTTACTGGGGCTGGGACTCCAAAGAGATCTGGACGTTCGTCGTCTGGGTCATCTACGCCGCGTACCTGCACGCCCGTGCGACCCGCGGTTGGGGCCCGACGAAGGTGGCTGTGCTCAACCTCATCGGCATCGCCTCGGTGATCTTCAACTTCACCGTCGTGAACATGTACTTCAACGGCCTGCACTCGTACTCCGGGCTCGACTGAGGCGCTGGGTCGCCCTCAAAGCCGCTCTGACGTAGCCGAATTCTGCTGACGGCCCAGTCTGAGGCGAACAGCCCATGTTTGAAACAGGGCTCTCCGCCTCAGACTGGGCCGTTTGCGTGCTGATTCGATGGCGTGATCTGGCGGCGGACGACCGTTTCGGCTCGGACTGCTCTGAAATCACCACGTTCTTCGGTGTGTAATTCAGAGAAAGCAATGACTATTCGTTGAATCGCAGCATGGCAACGCGCCTGCAATATCGATGCCGTTGTCGAACAGCGGCAGTGCGGCGCGGCTGCGGCAGGGGGTGAGAGCGGGAAGCTGCTTGTCCGCGAAGACTTGTCTGCTTCACGGCAGCAGCTGGCCCGCGAGGGGTCTCTTACCGCGGAGACGTCTTCACACGGGGATGATCTCGCACACCAGATGGGTCAGCACGCGAGGATGGTCGAGCTCGCCGGAGACGTCAGAACGCGAAGATGGTCTCGCACCGATGAGGCGAAAGTGCGCCGAGGATGTGCTCAGTTCGAGCGGCCGCGGCCGTCGCCCTTGGTGCCCCGGTCATCGGAATCGGCTGACGTATCAGCGGAGGAATCAGCGGGATCGCCGTCATCTTCCGGCTTGCCAGAATCATCGCGCGGAGATTCCTTCTCGTCGTTGTCCTGAGCCGGAGGCGCATGCTTGCCGAGCTTGAGTTCGCGATCGACCTGTCGCAGATAGTCCGGATCATCATCCGGGGCGACCTGACCGCGAGGGCGGGTGCCGCGGGTGGGCTTGTCTTCCGAACCGCGTCCGAACAGGTACCAGAGGATGAACCCGAGGACGGGAATGAAGAGGATGATGAGTGCCCATACGGGTTTGGGCAGGACTCGAATCAGACCCCGATCGCGCAACAGGCAATCGAAGAGTCCGTACAGTGTCACCGCTGCCGCCAGGACGATCGCGGCAATGAGTAGTCGAGCCATGCAACAAGGATAGTCCACCAACCTGAGCGCGGCCTCCAGCGGGCGGTGACAAGACTGTCACGATCGGAGGCTAAAATGAGTTCAATGCGCACCTTCTGGCTCTACACACTCGCTCGCTTCGGCCTCATCATCGCCGCCGGCCTCGTTCTGTTCCCGTTCCTCGGCTTCAATCTCGTCATGGCGATCGCCGCCATCATCATCGGCGCGCTGCTGAGCTACCTCTTGCTCGGCAAGATGCGCGCCCAAGCAGCGACCGAGATCGAAGCGAAGGTCGCCAAGCGAGCCTCCAAGCCCAAGCGCGTCGGCGCCGACGAAGCGGCAGAAGACGAGATCGTCGAGGAGCGCCTTGGAGAAGACGGCGACCAGTCCAAATGAACTTGTGGCTCAGCCGAATGAGCTGCGGCTCGGCTGAGCCGGCTCAGATCCGAATGAGCTGGGGCCTTCCAGCGCGCTGATCCTTGGAACACCAGGCGGCTGAGCCTTGGAACGCCAGGCGTCAGCACTGAAATGCCTCAGAGTGCCAGGCCGAGACCCATCAGTGCGGAGAAGGCCAAACCGGTCAATCCAGTGGATTTGATCGGCGGAATCAGGCCAGGGCCCGTTGTGCCGCTGAGCACCGTCTTGAGTGGGTTGAGTGCTGGGACGAGGGCAAGGATCGCCAAGGCCACGGCGGGATGTCCGTCGAGGATCGCCAGCGCCAGCAGCGCGAATGGCAGCAGCACGAGCACCGCATAGGCGATGCGTGCGGCATTGTCGCCCATCCGCACGGCCAGGGTGATCTTGTCTGCCTCGATGTCTGTCGGGATATCGCGGAGGTTGTTGACCATGAGCACAGCCGAGGCCAGAGACCCGATTGCCACGGCACCGGCCCAGCCGCTGAGGCTGAGATGACCGACCTGCATCCACATCGTGCCCAAGGTCGCCACGAGCCCGAAGAACACGAACACGAAGACCTCGCCGAGGCCCATATAGCCATATGGTCGTTTGCCCCCGGTATAGAACCAGGCGGCGGCGACGGCTGCGGCTCCTACGACGAGGAACCACCAGGCCTGTGAAATGAGGATGAGCACGATGCCCGCGACTCCGGCCAGGCCGAAGAAGATGAAGGCGGCCCGTTTGACCTCGTGAGGTTCGGCCAGTCCGGTCGCGGTGAGACGGACTGGTCCGACACGTTCGTCATCGGTGCCGCGGATGCCGTCGGAGTAGTCGTTGGCGTAGTTCGAGCCGATCTGCAGGCACAGGGAGACGAGGAGAGCGAGGAATCCGCGCAGCAGGATCTGTCCGAAGCTGACGTGGTCGTCCTTGCCCGAGATGTCGTCGAGGATGAAGGCGGTGAATCCGCCGAGCGATCCGATCGCGGCGCCGGTTCCGATGAGGACGGGTGCGAGAGCCAGGGGCAGAGTTCGCAGTCGAGCTCCAGAAATCCACTGGGCGGCATCAGCCATAGTCCTCGCTCACCTTCCTGTCGAATTGTGGAGCCGTCTTATGTTACCGGTAGTTCACCGGGATGGGTATTCGCATCACGCGCGATGAGATCGGCGGCGATGCGGGCCGCCGCCCGGCGATCGGGTTTGCCGATCGACCGGTTCGGAATCTCGGCGACCGCGAAGACGAGCTGCGGCAGCAGCTGCCCCGTCATCCCGTGATCGAGGGCGTTGAGTCTCTGTGCCGATTCTTGCGGATCCTCGGCTCCGACACCACCTCCGCCGTCGGCGAGGCGAACGAGCGCGACGATCCGTCTGCCCCATTCCTCGTCGGGCACCCAGGTCACGAGCATCTCCTCGATTCCCGCCTTCTGCCAGCTCGGCAGCAGGCCGGTCTCCAGGGCGTGCGGGGAGACGTTCGTGCCCCCGGAGACGATGATGTCGTCGGCTCGACCGAGCACGCTGAGCACACCGGAATCGATCCGACCCAGATCGCTGGTGTGCATGATGCGCCGTCCCGCCTCGTCGACGGTGAAGGCGGGGGACTCGACCGGTCTGATGGTTCCATCGATGCCGATCTCGACGTAGCCGTCGGCGACGACGGGGCCGCTCAGATCGATCGTTCCCGCCTCGGTGATGGTGACGTCGACGCCGTCGAACGGAACCCCGTCATAGACGCAGCCGCCCGCCGTCTCGCTCATCCCGTAAGTCCGTACGATCGCCAGGCCCGCGGCCTCGGCGCGCTCGAGCAGGGACGGTGAGATCGCCGCCCCGCCGAGGAGGATGTGCGTGATCCGTGCGGCTGCAGCGGTCGCCGCGTCGTCCTCGAGGATGCGGTGGAGCTGGGTGGGCACGAGCGAGGTGTACGTCGGTCGGTCGCCCGCCCGTTCCAGCAGAGTCGCGACCTCGGCGGCGAAGGACTGGGCGGTGAACCTCGCCGAGGCGGCCCTGACCGGGGCGCGGCCCGCCAGACGGGCGCGCAGCTCGACTTGGAACCCGGCGATGTGGTTGACCGGCAGGCACAGATGCCAGTCACCCGGCCCCGAGAGGAACCGTTCGGTCGCCCGGGCCGAGGTTGTCAGCGCGTCTGCTGACAACGCCACCGCTTTCGCCTTCCCTGTCGACCCGGAGGTGAAGAGGATGAGGGCCGGAGCGGGAACAGGTCCTGCCCACTTGCCGGGGGACGCCTCGGTGACGGCACCGTCCCGATCCGAGGGGAGGATGAGGATCGAGGTCCTGGTCAGTGCCCGATCAATCGCCTCGGGCAGCTCGTGAGGGCTGAGTTCGCGCATGGACACAGTTATGGGAACCGGCCGCTCAGTAGTACCAGGGGAACGGCGACCAGTCGGGATCGCGCTTTTCGAGGAAGGCGTCGCGGCCCTCGACCGCCTCGTCGGTCATATAGCCCAGTCGGGTGGCTTCGCCGGCGAAGACCTGCTGGCCGACGAGCCCGTCGTCGACGAGGTTGAAGGCGAACTTGAGCATGCGCTGCGCGTTCGGTGACTTGCCCAGGATCTCCCGCGCCATCTGCAGGGCTGCGGTCTCGAGATCGGCGTGGTCGACGATTTCGTTGACGGCACCCATATCGGCCATCTCCTGCGCGGAGTAGGTGCGGCCGAGGAAGAAGATCTCGCGGGCTTTCTTCTGCCCGACCATCTTCGCCAGGTAGGCGGAACCGTAGCCGGCGTCGTAGGAGCCGACATCGGCATCGGTCTGCTTGAACTTCGCGTGTTCGCGTGAGGCGATCGTCATATCGCAGACGACGTGGAGGCTGTGGCCTCCGCCGGCTGCCCAGCCGGGGACGACGGCGATGACGACCTTCGGCATGGTGCGGATGAGGCGCTGGACCTCGAGGATGTGGAGGCGGCCGGCACGAGCCGGATCGACGCTTTCACGGGTCTCACCGGAGGCGTACTGGTAGCCGGAGCGGCCGCGGATGCGCTGGTCGCCGCCGGAGCAGAAGGCCCAACCGCCGTCCTTCTCGCTCGGGCCGTTGCCGGTGAGCAGCACGGCGCCGACGTCGGAGGTCTGGCGGGCATGGTCGAGGGCGCGGTAGAGCTCGTCGACGGTGTGCGGACGGAAGGCATTGCGGACTTCTGGGCGGTCGAAGGCGATGCGCACACAGCCGATGTCGTTGCCGGTGGCGGGGTCGATGGCCCGATGGTAAGTGATATCGGTGAAGTCGAAGCCGGAGACTTCGCGCCAAGCAGAAGGGTCGAAGATTTCAGAAACCGTCATGACCCCAGCCTAGCGCTTGGTCGTTGAGGTCAGGTTCGGGGCCGGGCGGCGGACGGTGAGGTTCCGAACGGCAGACAGGAGTGGCAGGGTCGGCGGAGGTTAGTCTGGGCTCATGGCCGATTTCGCACGTTCGCACCCTGGCACACTGGACTCAGAGGCTCCGGCTGCCGCACTTCTTGATCTGCCGCAGCGCTTCGAGGAGGTCATCGAGGACCTGCATGTGGTGCGGCTGCCGATGGTCACCCGGTTCCGGGGGATCACGGAGCGGGAAGTGGCGCTCTTCACCGGCCCCTCCGGGTGGGCGGAGTTCTCCCCGTTCGTCGAATACGGCACCGAGGAGGCCAGCCGGTGGCTGCGTGCCTCCCTCGAATTCTCCGGGCTGATCCCGCAGAAGACCGGCCTCGCCGAGGCGGCCCCCTCCACCGTTCCCGTGCGCGATTCCTTTCCGGCGCAGGTTGAGGCGGGGACGAGCGGTGAGACCGTCGACGTCAACGGCACCCTGCCCGCCTGTCCACCTGATCAGGTCGCACCGATCCTGTCGCGCTATGACCGGGTCGGCACCGTCAAGGCGAAGGTCGCCGAGCACGGATTCGCCTCCCTCGAGGAGGATCTGACACGCCTACGGGAATTCCGCAGGCTCTACCCCGAGACGACGCTGCGCCTGGATGCGAATGCCGGATACACGATCAGCGAAGCCCTTGATGCCTGTGAGACATTTGCCGAGTTCGACCTCCAATACTTCGAACAGCCGGTGCCCGAGGTCGAGCAGCTGGCCGAACTGCGCGAGGAGCTTGCCCGGCGAGGACTGCCGATCGTCATCGCCGCCGACGAATCCATCCGCAAAGCCGAGGACCCGCTGCGCGTGGCCGAACTCGGAGCGGCCGAGGTCATCATCGTCAAGGTCCAGCCGCTGGGCGGGATCGGCGCCGCCCTCGAAGTCATCGGCGCTTCGGGCCTGCCTACTGTCGTGTCCTCGGCTCTCGAGTCATCCGTCGGCCTGGCCGCCGGAGCCGAACTCGCCGCCAGACTGCCTCGCACCGATCGCAGCCGGGACATCCTCGGCGATCGGGTGGCCTGCGGGCTGGGCACCGGGCGTCTCTTCACCGCCGATGTCGTCGCGGAGGAGGCGGCCCTGACTCCGGTCAACGGCGCCATCCCGGTCACGCGAATCGTCCCGGACCCTGACCGCCTGGAGCAGCTGGCGGTGGATCCGGGACGATTCGCGTGGTGGGCCGACCGGCTCCAGGATTGCTGGAGCGCCTTGCGAGACTGAGCCGATTCTGATTGAACTGATACCGCCTGAATCGACTCGCGGGCGAACCGGGTCAGCCTGCGTTCTTCACCGCGTCGACGAAGGCACCGGCGGTCTTCGTCACGGTGGCCTCTTCGACATCGGCGATATTGGAAACGGCCACGACATTGTTGCCGACGAGGGCGTAGACCATGCGCAGGTTCATTGCTGTCTGTCCGCCGGCCTCGACGGAGGCGACGATTCCATTGGTCTCGTCTGCCCCGTCGACTTTGGCGTCGAAGGTCTTGTACTTCATCGACATCTCGACGCCGGCGGTCTTGATCTTCACATCGCTGCATTCTTCTGCGATCTTCGAGGCGCCCTCGATCTGGGTCTGTGCGCCGTCCAGATCGTCATAGCTCGACAGTGCCGCGGAGAGGATGTTGTCGGTGGAGGTTCCAGCGACCGTGGTGCCTTTGGAGGCGAGGTTGGCGTTGAGGAGGTTCATGGTGATGTCTTTGCACTTGGCCGGTTCGAACTCAGAACTCTCCAGGGCCTTGACGGCCTCGCTGGAGGAATTGCCGGCACCGTCGACGGCCTTGAACGATTGACCCTCGGCCTTGGTCGACTCAAGGATCTCCTTGAGCTTCGCCTCATCGAGTTTGCTTGCCTGCGGGGTCTCTTCGGCTGGCGCCTGCGAGGAGTCACCGCCGCTGTCAGCCTGGTCCGGCTTGTCTCCTCCACCCGTGCAGCCGACGAGGGAGAGTCCGGCGAAAAGAGCGATGGCTGGGAGTATGCGTTTCATGGTTGACCTCTCGAGTCAGCGTTCTGAAGAATCAGCGGCCGTCGATTCGCGACCGCTCTCAATATAGACGCCAGTGGGATCGTCCGTGGATTCTGTCTGTGACGGATCTGGAACATCGGCTGTGGACCTTTCGCCATCGACGGCCGTGTCGCCCGGTGCCGAGGCGATCCTCACCGTGGTCACCTCGTCCTGTCCCAGCGTGGCGAAATGAGCGGTGCGCTTTCCGGGGATGATCGGATCGTGCATGGCCGCGGCCAGGCGACCGGTGAATGTCAGCCGCCCTTTCTTGTCGGCTTTCTGCTGATAGGCATTGTCCCCGCTGGGACCGGACACGCTGATGTCGTAGCGGCGGCCGGGATCGAAGAGACCTGGAGTGCGCACGCGGAAGCTGCCGGTCCCGGTCAGAGAGAATCCGGCGGCGCTGACGGCGTCGAAGCGCACCACCTGCGCGCGACGACGGGAGATCTCCACCCGCCACCCATGGATGTCGAAGAGGGCATGGCCGGTGAGGAAGGTGAACTGTCCGCCATCGGCCACGCGATCTGTCCGACGACGATCCGAACTCGCATAGTTGCGCCGCCTGGAGAGGGTCTTCAGCCAGGCCCCGAGTTCCCGTTCCCAGCTCGTCCAGTTGTGCAGGCCGCTGGTGCGCGGAAACCAGGAATGGCGGATGCCGAGGGAGTTGAGACGGGCAGAGAAGCGCTCGCCCTGCGAGCTGATCATCGACTCCAGAAGGTCGCGATCCTTCGCCCCTTCGAGGCTGCCGGAACCGGCGCTGAACCACAGGTCGAGGCCGCGGAGGTTCTCGGCCAGAGCGTACGGGGAATTCGCCAGCCATTCGCTGCGGTCGAGAGCGGGATCGCCGAACAGGCTCAGTGATCGCGCGCCTTCGCGCATCGCGATGATGTCGAAGGCGGGCACGGTCGACAGAGGATCCAGAGGAGAGGAGAACGCGGCGGCCGATCCGTACCTGTCGGGATGCCAGGCCGCGTACTTCATCGCCCCGTACCCGCCCATCGACAGCCCCGCCACCAGCTGGCTGGCAGGCGCCCAGTCGACGGAGAAGTTCGCCTTGAGGAACGCCGGGATCTCCTCGGTGTGGAAGCGCGGCCAGTCGTGGACCTTGCTGCCGACAGCTAGACGCGAATAGGTTCCTGCTCCGCCGTCGGGCATGACGACGAGGTACGGGGAGTCGAGGGTGAGCCCCTCGGCGGATCCGAAATCCGTCCACGACCGGAAATCATCGCCGCCTCCGTGGAAGAGGTGGATGACGGGGCTGACCTCGGCGGGAATCCCCGGCAGCAGCACACGCACGCCGACGGTGCGACCGAGCGCGGGGGAGTAGAGGAAGAATTCGCGCAGCCTCGGCGAGAGCTTCCGTTTGTCCCGGATATGCCAGGTCCGGGCGTCCTTCCCGCGGGGTTCGGGGCCGAGGAAGGAGGTGGTCTGGTCGCGGGCGGGATAGCGTCCGCGATGGGAGCGGGCCGCGGTCAGAGTGCGGATGGCTCGTGCTCCCATCGCAATGATCAACGAGCGGCGCATTTTTCGAGGTTAGAGGGCGGAGGTGAACCACAGGTGGTCAGGTGGTTGAATAACAGGTGATGTCGAATTCGAGCGCGGTGGCGCAGCAGATTGCCCGAAGCCTGGTCCATTCCGGGGTCAGTGATGTCGTCTTCGCCCCCGGTTCACGGTCCGCCCCCTTGGTCTATGCTCTGGCTCCGCTCGCCGAGGCGGGGCTCATCCGCACTCACGTGCGCGTCGATGAGCGTGATGCCGCCTTCCTCGCCCTCGGCTTGGCCCGCGGTCTGCGTGCGCGCGGCTGTGAGTCCGCCGTGGCGGTCGTGACGACGTCCGGCTCGGCCGTGGCCAATCTCCATCCCGCCGTCCTCGAGGCCTCGTACGGGCACGTGCCGCTGCTGGCGCTCACCGCGGATCGTCCCGCTCGGCTGCGCGGCACCGGAGCCAACCAGACCATCGATGACCAGTCGCAGGTGCTCAGCGATGTCCGCGCCCGGTTCGATATATCCGCCGGTGAGACCGCGGAGGCGGTCCACCGAGCGATGTCAGACGCCGTGGCCGCAGCGTTGGGATCACGCTCGGACACCGCCACCGAGGCGGCCGGCCCCGTCCAATTCAATGTGCAGTTCGACACCCCCTTGGTTCCCACCCCGGAGGAGTTGGACACGTGGAAGGACGAGATCGGCGAGCTGGTCGGGAACGCCGCCGGGCAGCGTTCGGCCACAACCGGGTCGGAGTCTCATTCGAACCTCAGTGTCATCGTGACCGAAGGAACCGTCATCGTTGCCGGAGACGCAGGCGGGCATTCGGCCGAGTCCCTGCGCGCGCTCGCCGCCGATCATCATCTGCCGGTGCTTGCCGAACCCTCGAGCCCGCTGGCCCGCACCTCTGCCGATCATTCGAACTCGTCGGCCACAGGAGCCGCCGAAGCGTCGACTCTCGTGCCCGCCCATGCCCGCGTGCTCAGCGATCGCTCCGATCTGTGCGAGGCGATCCGCACCGTCATCGTCCACGGAAAACCGACCCTGACCAGGCCCGTCGCCGCGCTGCTCGCCGACGAAACCGTGACCGTGCAGCGAATTCCCGACGCCGTCGATGCATTCGACCTGACCGTCCGCGACGAGAGAACCGTCGCGGACGACGAGACGGCTGCGGGCGAGACGCAGGGCGCCGCCGCCTCGGAGCAGACCTGGGTGCGCGACTGGATCGACGCCGGGACGTCGCTGCTCGCAGCCGCACGAACAGAGCGGTCTGCGGAACGATCCCCGGAACCGAGCACGGGAGAGACTTCGGGCGCCGCCTCGGCGAAGGATTTTCAGGCGACGGCACGGACGATCACCGAGCACCTGGCCGCCCAGGACATCACTCTCTTCGTCGCCAGCTCGAACTCGGTGCGTTACCTCAGCGACGCCACCGATATCCGCGCCCGCATCCACGCCTCACGCGGACTCGCCGGAATCGACGGACTGATCTCGACGGCGACAGGACTGTCGCTGGGCCTGGGGGAGCCGGTCGTCCTGCTCATCGGTGATATCGCCATGCTCCACGACATCGGTGGACTGCTCACCCCGAGCGCCGAGGATGCCGGTGACGTGACGATCGTCGTGCTCAACGACGACGGGGGAGCGATCTTCTCCGGGCTCGAACATTCCCAGCCCCACCTCGAAGGTTTCCTGGAACGATATTTCACCGTTCCCCACGGTCGCGGTTTCGCCGACCTCGCTGCAGGGTACGGATGGGATCATGAACAGGTGACCAGCGCTGAGGAATTCGAAGCGGTTCTCGGCCGCATCGACGGACAGCGAGACGCCGGTGCCCGTCGCATCATCGAGGTGACGGCACCGCACTAGGCGACGGAACTGTCACCGGTCTTCCGAAAGCAGGGGAGGTGCGGTGAGCGCGAGAAGTCAGTCTCGGTCGAGACCGAGCGCCCGGCGCATCGGGGCCAGCTTCGCGTTCGTCTCGGCCACCTCGGTGGCGGGATCCGAATCCGGCATGATCCCGGCACCGGCATACAGTCGGATGCGGTTGCGGTCCTCGAGCTGGCCGCAGCGCAGGGCGATGCCGAACTGGCCGTTGCCGCGCCCGTCCATCCATCCCACGGGACCGGAGTAGCGGCCGCGGTCGAGGGGTTCGAGCTCATCGACGCGAGCCACGGCGCTCGCCTGCGGGTAGCCGCCGACGGCGGCAGTGGGGTGGACCGCTGCGGCGACGTCGAGGGCGGTGAGCCCGGAATCGGGGGAGAGATTCGCCTGCGCATCGGAGGCCGAATGGATGACATTGGCCAAAGGCAGCAGGTGGGGGCGCTCATCGACGGTGACATCCTCGGCGACCGAACCCAGACTGCGCTGCAGCGAGGCGATGGCGAACGCATGTTCGGTGCTGTCCTTGTGCGCGCTCAGCAGCTTCCGAGCCGCCGGCATCTCCTCCATCGGGTTCTTCTCCACCCGGTAGGTTCCGGCCAGCACTCGTGAGGTCACTCTGTTGTTCTCGACCCCGATGAGCAGCTCCGGGGTCGACCCGATGAGACCGGCGATATCGAAGGTCCAACAGCTCGGGTAGCTGCGGTTGAGCGCACCGAGCACCGCACGCACGTCGATGTCCTCTCCGGTGGTGACGACCTCGTCGCGGGCGAGGACGATCTTGCGCAGAGTCGGATCATCCGAGAACGCGTCCACCTGCGCCGAATTGTCGATCGGAGTGAGCATGGCGGCGACCTGCTCGACGAGCCGGGACCATTTGTCGGGATCGAGCTCGCCAGCTTCGGCATGGGCCGAGTGCACGCGCTGCAGCGGTTCGGCATGGAGGATCGGCGGCAGGGGAGGTACCTCGGCCGTCGAGATCGAGGTCAGCCACACGCGGCCGCCGCGGCGGCCGAGGACGAATTCGGGGACATGGATGATCGAATCGACCGCGGATTCCCCCGAATAGGCGACCGTGGCAAAGCACATGAGTCCGGAACCGAGCAGATCGACCTCATCCTCGATCTCAGCCGCCTCGGTGATGGCCTTCCACGCATCCGAGAGTTCGGTGAACCTCTCGGGGCCGCGGGCCCGTATGCGCAGAGTGCGGCCGAAGCCGATGAGGCCGGAGGTGTCACGGACCCAGCAGGAGAAGCCGTCGGTGGGCAGCAGTTCGAGCGTCTGCTCCACGGTCGTGGGCAGTCCCGATTCGAAGGGGAAGCCAGGCCCCGGATCGACATCGTCGACGAAACGGGACCGCACATGCAGGCGCGGAGGGGCGGAGAGGATGTCGGAAGTGCCGAAAGTCGTAGTCATGTCGCCTCGATTCTAGTTGAGGATCGCGAGTACCAGGGATCCGGATTCGCCCTCCCGGTTCGGGTGTTGAGAGAATATGGTCATGAACCGTGCCAAGCTGGACAAACAGCCCGCAGACGTCGCGTCGATGTTCGACGATGTCGCCTCCCGCTACGACCTCACGAATGACGTCCTCTCCTTGGGCTTCGCCCGTGCCTGGAGGCGCACCGTGGCCCATTCCGTGGCCGCCGGGCCCGGTGAGCGCGTGCTCGACTTGGCTGCCGGCACCGGCACCTCCTCGATGACGTTCACCCACCACGGCGCCGAGGTGGTGGCCGGGGACATCTCCACGGGAATGCTCGCCGAGGGACGCCGTCGGCACCCGCAGATCGACTTCATCTACGCCGATGCGATGGACCTGCCTTTCGCCGATTCGAGCTTCGACGTCGTCACGATCTCCTTCGGCATCCGCAACGTCCACGATGTCGACCTGGCGCTCACCGAGATGCTGCGCGTGCTCAAGCCCGGAGGACGTCTCGTGATCTGCGAATTCTCCACTCCGACGCTCGATGCCTTCAGCCTCGTGTACAAGGAGTACCTGATGAGAGCCCTGCCGCCGCTGGCCCGTGCCGTGTCGTCGAACCCCGAAGCCTACGTCTACCTGGCCGAGTCGATCCGTGCCTGGCCGAACCAGGACGCCTTCGCCCATCAGATCCTCGACGCCGGCTTCGACCAGGTGAAATACCGCAACCTCACCGGCGGAATCGTCGCAGTCCACCATGCCCTCAAACCCACCGAGGCGGCAGGCGCCACGGAGCCGGCCCAGCCTTGACGATGAACGAGTTCGATGCCGAAGTCGTCGTCGTCGGTGCCGGCCCGGCCGGCTCGGCGATCGGCGCCTATCTCGCCCAAGCCGGGCACGAGGTCATCATCCTGGAGAAGTCCGGATTCCCGCGCGACAAGATCTGCGGCGACGCCCTGACCCCGCGCGCGGTCAAGGAAGCCGGCTACCTCGGAATGGAGCTGCCGGAATCCGACGGCTGGCACCGCAACAAGGGGCTGCGCCTCATCGGCGGCGGCCACCGGCTCGAACTCGACTGGCCCGAGATCGACGGCACCCCGAACTACGGGGTGACTCGCCCCCGGATGAGCATGGACGAAGCCTTCGCTCGTCATGCCCAGCGCAGCGGGGCCCGGCTCTTCGAACAGGTTCGCGCCATGTCCCCGGACGTGGGCGACGACGGGTGGATCCGCGGCGTCCACGCCTCCGGAACAGATCACCGCGGTCGCCGAGTGGGCCCCGAAGCCCACTTCCGGGCACCGATCGTCATCGCCGCCGACGGAGTCTCCTCCCGCCTGGCCGTGTCCATGGGGTTGGAGAAGCGCGACGACCGTCCGATGGGAATCGCCGCCCGCGCCTATCACACGACGCCACGGCATGCCGATGACTACATCGAATCCTGGGTGGAGATGCGGTCGACGAACGCGGCCGGGGAATCCGAGACCCTGCCCGGATACGGGTGGATCTTCCCCCTCGGCGACGGCACGGTGAACATCGGTGCCGGACTGCTCGACTCCTCACCCCAGTTCAAATCCGTGGATCTGCGGGGAATGATGAACCAGTGGATCGCCGACATGGGCCACGAGTGGGGCATCGACGAAACCACCTCACTGGGTCCGATCAAATCCGCGGCCCTGCCGATGGCCTTCAACCGCACACCGCACTTCCACCGTGGACTGCTGCTCGTCGGCGACTCCGGCGGAATGGTCAACCCGTTCAACGGCGAAGGCATCGACTACGCCCTGGAATCCGCACGCATCGCCGCCGAGGTGATCTCCACCTATTCGCGCTACCCGCAGTCCGTGATGCGTCGTCGGTTGGAGGAGTACCCGGCTCTGCTCGGAGATTCGCTGGGCGGCTACTTCACCCTGGGACGCGTTTTCGCCTCGATCATCGGCCATCCTGCGCTCATGCAGTTCGGAATCAAGTACGGTATGGGTGTTGACGTTGTGATGGAGTTCGTCGTCAAATTGTTGGCGAACCTCTACCGCGACCCGAAGGTCTCCGAGGCCGATCTCATCGACAGGATCATCTCGGCCCTGACCCGAATCGTCCCGGCCACCAGCAATGTCTGAGCGCAAGGACCACGGTGAGACCACAGTGAAGAACTCTGAGCGCAAGGGCTGCGACAACACCATGCCGACACCGACTACGACGAATGACGAGGACATGAGCCACCCAGCCTCTCCGGCCACCTTCACCGGTGACGACGCCCAGCTCGCGGCAGAGCTCTCGACTCAGTTGGAAACCGTGGAGGCCCGTCTCTACGAGGTCACCGAACAGACGCGGAGACTGCCGGACGAGACATCGAAGCATCTGCTGGCCGCCGGCGGAAAACGCGCCCGCCCGAACCTCGTGCTGCTCACCGCCCGCCTCGGCGATGCGGAGAACGACGACATCATCGATGCGGCCGTCGCCGTCGAACTCATCCACCTCGCCTCGCTGTACCACGACGACGTCATGGACGATGCTCCCGTGCGCCGCGGTGCGAAGGCCGCCCATGAGGTGTGGGGCAATTCGGTGGCGATCCTCACCGGCGATCTGCTGTTCTCCAAGGCCTCCGGCGTCACCGCGAAGCTCGGTCCCGAAGCCGTGCGCATCCAGGCCGAGACGTTCGAGCGTCTCGTCCTCGGTCAGCTCAACGAATTCGCCGGCCCGCCCGAAGGCGCCGACGAGATCGAGCATTACATCCAGGTACTCGCCGACAAGACCGGATCGCTCATCGCGACCTCGGCGCGCTTCGGCGTCATGTTCTCCGGAGCCGATTCGGCCCTGGCCGAACCGGTCCGGGTCTTCGGCGAACGCGTCGGTGTGGCCTTCCAGCTCGCCGATGACATCATCGACCTCACCACCACATCCTCTGAGTCGGGGAAGACCCCGGGCACGGATCTGCGCGAACGCGTTCCCACCCTGCCCGTGCTCTACGTTCGGGCTGCTGCCGCCGACGGGGATGCCGCCGCCGCCGAGGTGGTCGGCCTCCTCGACGCGGATCTGACCTCCGATGACGCTTTGGAGACCGCCCGTGCGGCGCTGGCAGCGCATCCGGTGACGGAGAAGGCCCGAGCAGAGGCTGCGCGCTGGGCCGAAGAGGCCAAGGCGGCTCTGGCGCCGCTGCCGGAGGGCCAGATCAAGGAATCGCTGTTCGCCTTCGCCGACTCCGTCGTCGCCCGCACGTCCTGAGCTCCCACCCCTCACCGTTTCTCTACTGTCTCTCAGCCGTTTCGGCACAGGCACAAAGGACATACCGCGATGACGCATACCTCGGCTTCGGCACCGGTTCGGACTCCGCAGAGGCTCAGCGCCGCCGACTGGATCGGACTCGGCATACTCGCGGTGCTGCTCGTCGTCGGCCTGAGCTGGTCGAAATGGCTGCCGTACTGGGACAAGGCCTGGACGATGAGCCGGACGTCCCTGTGGGACGGTACCCCGCTGTTCGACGCCGCCGGAGACACGGTGTCGCTGTCGGGCGCGTGGGACTTCACGCTCGTGTACTTCACCGCCGTGTGGAAAGCGCTGCTGGTGGCACTGCTCGTCGCGGCGGCAATCGACGCACTGGTGCCGCGTGACTGGCTGCTGAGGCTGCTCAACCGCCGCAGCCACACAGGTCAATCCCTCGTGGGTGCCGCCTTGTCGATGCCGTCGATGATGTGCACCTGCTGCGCGGCACCGGTGGCCGCAGGCCTGCGGGACTCGGGTGTGCGCCGTTCGGCAGCTCTTGCCTATTGGGTGGGCAATCCGCTGCTCAACCCCGCGGTCATCATCTTCTTGGCCCTCGTCCTGCCGTGGCAGTACATGGCGGTGCGCATCGTCTTCGCGCTCCTCGTCGCGGTCGGTGCCGCCGCGCTCATCGGACGGTGGGTGAACGGCCCCGCCGAGGCGGCACCCGAGCCCGCACCCGCCTCGGCGAATCTGCTGTCTCTGCCCACGCGCTATCTGCGGTCCTTGGCCAGGTTCACCCTCATCCTCGTGCCCGAACACCTCGCGCTCGTCTTCGTCATCGGACTCATCGCACCGTGGCTGACCGGTGTCTTCGGGCTCGAAGCCCAATTGGGTGCCGGTGCCGTCCTCATCGTGGCGGTTGTGGCGACCCTATTGGTCATCCCCACCGGCGGAGAGATCCCGATCATCCTCACCCTCGTTCCCCTTGGGGTCGGGGCCGGTGTCACGGGTGCTCTGCTCATCGCCCTGCCGGCGCTGAGCATCCCGTCGATGGTCATGGTCGGACGGGCCATGGGGTGGAAGACGACAGCAGCGATGGGTGCGGCCGTGGCGGTTGCCGCGGTACTGGCTGGGGGAGCGCTGGCCCTGCTCAGCTGAGCAGCCGACCGCGGCGCCGCCTCGGTGAGGGCGATAGCGGACTATGTCGTCAGGCGGCGCAGGGTGAGGTACGAGCCCAGGGCGAAGATCACTGTCAGCCCCAGAGCCCACAGGGCCAGGCCGATCGCCTGCGCACCCACGATCGCTGCCCATACTTCGGGCCAGGCCCGATTGACGTTGATCCACGCAGCCCCGGCCAACAGAGCCAAGGCGATGCCGGTGAGAGAGATCGTAAGGATGAGGGCGCCGACGCGTTTGTAGAAGATCGCAAACCAGAAGCCGAGGACGAAGCACATCATCGTGAGCACGAAGTAGACGAACCCGGCACCGAGCGGGCCGTGTTCCCACACCCACGACAGGTAGGCGAAGTAGCCGCCTATGCCATAGCCGTCGGTGGCCTGTTCGATGAGTCCCAGGAGGACGAACACGGAGGAGACGCCCGCGGCGCTGATCGCCGCGGCGGTGAGGGAGCCGAGGCAGAATTCCCGTCGGGTGAGGCTCATCGCCTGGGAGAAGTAGAACGTGAGGTTCACCGCCTGTGCACCGACGACGGCGAAGTACCACAGCGGCGCTTGCGAACCACCGCTGTATTTGGGGGAGTCCACGCCTGCGGAGGCGATGATCCAGTGGATGATGAGCGTGATAAGCCACGCGGCGACAAGAATGAGCAGAGGCACCCAGACGAAGGTCTGCGTGTTCGTGAACTGCAGACGGACGACGCCGAGGATCCGGTTCTTCGGTCGCGATGTGCGGGATCCGGGCGGATGGTCGATGACGGCGGTCATGATTGCAGGCTCCTTGAGTCGGTCTCCGCTGCCGATGTCTCGGCGAGATCTGCCTGGGTGCTGCGGACGACGAGCTGTTGCAGCGAGACGGGAGTGAGGTCGAGGTTGGCGTCGGCGATGAGTTCGCGGTCGGCATTGCTGAGGTGGCCGAGCATCGTCACCGAGGCGACTCGGCCGAGTGATTCGCGGTGGATGACTTCGCGACCGGAGACGAGCCGATTGATCGAGTCGGCATCCCCGACGACGTTGACCGCGCGACTGCGGACCTCCTCGGTGGTCTCATCCATGATGATCCGGCCGCGGTCGATGACGATGACCTTCTCGATGAGATCGGCGACCTCGTCGATGAGATGGCTCGAGAGCACGATGGTGCGCGGGTGCTCGGCGTAGTCGGCGATGAGACGGTCGTAGAAAGTCTGCCGGGCAACGGCGTCGAAGCCGAGGTAGGGCTCATCGAAGAACGTGATCTCGGCCCGGGAGGCGAGGCCGATGATGACTCCGACAGCCGACTGCTGACCGCGGGAGAGCTTCTTGATCGGCGTCTTCAGCGGCAGATCGAAGTCCGAGACGAGTTGGTCGGCGAAGTCCTGATCCCAGTGGGGGAAGAACAGGCGGGCGTTGGTCAGAGCATGCCGGGCATTCGAGTCGTCCGGATACTTCTGGCTCTCACGGACGAAGCACATGCGATTGAGTACGCGGGCGTTCTCGTACGGCTCCTCCCCGAAGACCTCGACGTCGCCGCTGGTCGCGAAGTTCTGGGCCGTGAGGATGGACATGAGGGTGGTCTTGCCGGCGCCGTTGCGTCCGAGCAGGCCGTAGATCGAATCCTCGTCGATGCTCAGGCTGACATCGTCGAGGGCGGTGGTGGTCTTATACGTCTTGGTGAGGCGGCGGACCTCGACGACGGAGTTCATGGGTCATCCCTTCGCTGCGGTCGGATCGAGTGCGGTGGTCAGGTGGAGTTCTCGGGAGCGCTCTTCGATGAGCGCGATCACGTCCTTCGACCCCAGCCCGAGGCGATTGGCCTCGTTCAGCAGGGGGCTGATGAAGTTCTCGGAGAAGGTGGTTCGGTGTTCGTTGATGAGCAGAGCGCGGGCCCCCTCGGTGACGAACATTCCGATGCCGCGGCGCTTCTCCAGCACACCTTTGTCGACGAGTCGGTTGATGCCTTTGGCGGCGGTGGCCGGATTGATGGAGTAGAAGGTCGCGAGCTCGTTCGTCGATGGTGCTCGGGAGAGCTCGGGCAGGGTGCCGTTGAGGATCGAGTCCTCGACCTTCTCGGCGATCTGAGTGAACAGGGGTTTGGCGTCGTCGATCACATTCGCCTCCATGTAGGTTGGTTAGTTACTTAACTAATGAACCATGGTGCCAATGGTGGTGTCAAGGGCCGGAGACGATTCGATCGGGTAATCCTGGAACCCGCCCCAATTACTACCTGACGGCGGCCCAGCAACCTGGCGCGAGGTTGCTGAGCCGCCGTCAGGTAGCAATAGAGAGGTGTCGGGGGTCAGCGGCGCCGGCTGTGGCGGATCATGTCCGTGCACAGCAGGATCACGGCGATCCAGATGACGAAGAACCCGATCCAGCGGGTCGTCGACATCATCTCGCCGAGCACCGTGACGCCGAGGGTGAATTGGATGGTCGGAGTGAGGTACTGGAGCATGCCCACCCAGGACAGCGGGATGCGGCGGGCGGCGGCGCTGAAGAGGATGAGCGGGATCGCGGTGGCGGGCCCGGTGATGATGATGACGAAGATGTGCCAGCCGCCGAAGTCGGTGAACGTCTGCAGTCCCAGCGAGCCGAGGGCGATGAGGTAGATCGCCGAGGGAACAGCGAGGACGAGACTTTCGACGGCCATGCCTTCGAGCGCGCCGACTCGGCTGCCGACCTTGTTCTTCACCAGCCCGTAGAGGCCGAAGGACAGGGCGACGGTGAACGCGAGGTAGGGGACTCGGCCGAGGCCGATGCCGACGATGATGACCGCGAGCAGACCGAAGCCCACGGCAGTCCACTGCAGCGGGCGCAGCTTCTCACCGAGGAAGATCACGCCCAGGCCGATGGAGATGAGCGGATTGAGGTAGTAGCCGAGTGAGATCTCGACGAGCTGGTTGGTTTCGACCCCATAGATGAACGTCGTCCAGTTGATGGCGATGAGCACCGAGGCCAGAAGCAGCAGGCCGAAGAGGCGTGGTGAGCGCAGAATCTGCCAGGTGCGCAGGAACCCGCCGGTGAAGACGAGGAGGATGGCGCAGAAGACCAGCGACCAGATGACCCGATGGGAGACGAGTTCGAGGGCGCCGGTGGGGGCCGCGGCGGCGAAGAGCAGCGGCATCACACCCCACAGCAGGTAGGCGGAGAATCCGTTGATCAGGCCGGCACGGCGGATTGCGCTCTCATCGGGGGCAGGGTTCTGGCTCACATGCTTCAGTCTAGTGAGGGCTGGGTTCGGGGGAGCCGGCGGGATCGCCGGTGAGATGGCAGGGCGGTGAGGGGTGCAGTCTGCCGACCGGGCGGCGGTGATGCGAGTTTCGTCACGTCATTGTAAGGATGACCTACATTGACGATAGACTCGATGGGACTGAATAGAGAGGTGTGAGAATGACTCGTCCCTTCCGGGTGGCCATCGTCGGCGCCGGTCCTGCTGGGATCTACGCGGCCGATCTCATGACAAAGGCGGAACGTGATTTCGATCTGAGCATCGATCTCTTCGATCGTCTGCCGACTCCCTTCGGGCTCGTCCGCTACGGCGTCGCTCCCGACCACCCGCGGATCAAGGGCATCATCAACGCCCTGATCAAGGTCCTCGACCGAGGCGACATCCGCCTGTTCTCCAATGTCGAGTACGGAGTCGACCTCCACCTCGAAGAGCTCACCGACCGCTATGATGCGGTGATCTTCTCCACCGGCTGCTTCGTCGACGCCGCCCTCGACCTGCCCGGCATCGATCTGCCCGGATCCTACGGCGCCGCGGACTTCGTCAACTGGTACGACTCGCATCCCGACGTCCCGCAGTCCTGGCCGTTGGACGCCGAACGCGTCGCCGTCATCGGCAACGGCAATGTCGCTCTCGACGTCGCCCGCGTGCTGGCGAAGCAGGCCGACGATATGCACACCACGGAGATCCCCGATCACGTGTACGAGGGGCTGAAGTCCTCGAAGGTCACCGATGTCCACATCTTCGGCCGTCGCGGACCGGCTCAGGCGAAGTTCACGCCGCTGGAGCTGCGCGAACTCGGCGCCGTCAAGGACGTCGACCTCATCGTCTACCCGGAGGACTTCGAGTTCGACGAAGGGTCGATGCAGGCGATCGAGTCGAGCAACCAGACCAAGCAGGTCGCGAAGACGCTCACGGACTTCACCATGCGCGAACCCACCGGAGCGAAGCGGCGTCTCCACCTGCACTTCCTGCACTCACCGGTCGCCATCCTCGGCGAGGACAAGGTGACGGGGCTGCGCACCGAACGCATGGAACTCGACGGCTCCGGCGGAGTCAACGGCACCGGCAGCTTCCACGATTGGGAGCTCGATGCCGTCTACCGTGCCGTCGGCTATGCGGGCACTCAGCTGCCGCAGCTGCCCTTCGACGATCGCAAGCGTGTGATCCCGAACCACGAGGGTCGCGTCGTCGACTCCGATGATCAGACCACGGCCGCCGAAGCCGATGTCGTTCAGGGCGTGTACACCACCGGGTGGATCAAGCGCGGACCCGTCGGACTCATCGGCCACACAAAGGGCGATGCGCTCGAGACCATCGGCCACATCCTCGACGACCGTGCCGCCGGTGTGCTCACCGAGCCGGTGTACCCGGACGAATCGGCCATCATCGAGCTCCTCGAATCCAAGGGCGTCGACTTCGCCGATTGGGAGGGCTACCACCGCGTCGAGGCCGCTGAGAAGGCGGCCGGCGAGGTCGAGGGCCGTGAGCGCATCAAGCTCGCCACCCGTGAAGCCATGCTCGCCGAGGCGCGTGGACACGTCACCGCCGAATCCGTCGGCCAGCCGTCCGCAGGCAACTGAGCCTGCGGAGCATTTCGCGACATTTCCTCCACTCCTGGGTCATCTGGCACCGGCAGTGACTTCTCGCCTCGTTGCAACGGGGAGACGAGTCGCTGCCGGTGCCTGATGCTTCCACCACGTAGAGTCGGAGACGTCCAGATCACGCCAGCGCACACCAAGTCATGCCCGCGTGCAGCAGATCGCACCAGCGAGCGTGGACCATTGCACCGAAGGCCGGCAGGGGAGACCGCGTGAGAAACGAATCGCAGCTCAAGACGATCGTCGAACGTGCCTATGTCGAACGGCTCAACGCCTGGCAGACGGCGGCGGTGCGGATCAAACACTGGCTGACCGAACAGCAGAAGGGCCTGCTCAAGGACAAGGACATCTCCCGCCTCGACGTCGATGGCCATCGGATCAAGGACGCGGCACGGACCCTGGCGAAGCTGACGGAGAAGACCGACGACGATCCGGATCTGACGATCACCTCCACCGAGGATGTCGAAGACCAGATCCGCGACATCGTCGGCGTCAAGGTGCTGTGCAAATCACCGCGCGATCAGTCGATGATGTTCGCCGCGCTGCGCGACCCCGATCAGTTGGGCGCCTTCGAACTCATCGAGTGGAAAGACTATACGGACCCGCCGAAGGCCAGCGGGTACCGCGCCTGCCACGTCATACTGCGCATTCCTTCCGACCAGGGGCCTCCTGTCTTCGCCGAGATCCAGGTCAAGACCCGGCTCCAGGACGCCTGGAGCGAACTGACACACGAGGACATGTACAAACCCGGCGCGGCGATGAAGCCGAGCAAGCTGCACGGCGAATTCGCCCGTGCCATGGCGAACATGCTCGCGACCGTCGATGACATGGCCGATACCCTGGCCGTCGAGCTCACCGCGCTGACGAACCCGGAACCCGTCGTCGAACTCGACGAACTGCGGGAACAGGACACGGGCATCGACGTCCGGGTCCGCGCGACCGGCCCGAAATACGCGCTCGCCGTCGACGGTTCGGGACGGCAGGGGCTCATCCCAGCCTTCGCCATCCGTCGCCTCAGCGGCCAGAAGGGCACCATCAAGGTCAACGATTTCATCCACCTCGACGATCGCCTCCGGGCCAGCGTTGAAGAAGACTCGAAAGGTCTGTACTACATCCCGCTCGAGCTCCCCGAACACTGACCGGCCTCTTTCGGGGCACAGCGTTACGGGCGAATACGATACCGGCCCGGTCCGCACTCAGCAGTGCGGACCGGGCCGGCGTGGTGCGCTGGCGATCAGCGGTAGTTCGTGAACTGCAGGTCGACGTCGAGGTCCTGTCCCTTGAGCAGAGCGATGACTTCCTGCAGGTCGTCACGCTTCTTCGAGCTCACGCGCAGCTCGTCGCCCTGGATCTGGGCTTTGACGCCCTTAGGGCCCTCGTCGCGGATGATCTTCGAGATCTTCTTCGCATTGTCCTTGTCGATGCCCTCCTTGAGGGACGCATCGATGCGGTACTCCTTGCCGGAGGGGTACGGTTCGCCGTCTTCCAGGGACTTCAGCGAGATTCCGCGCTTGACCAGCTTCGACTGGAAGACGTCGAGAATGGCCTTGACCCGGTCCTCGCTGTTGGCTTTCAGCTGCACGGCTTCGCCGCTCCAGGCGATCGACGCATCGGTGCCGCGGAAGTCATAGCGGGAGTTGATCTCCTTCGCGGCCTGGTTGAGTGCGTTGTCGGCTTCCTGGCGGTCGACCTTGCTGACGATGTCGAATGAGGATTCGCTGGCCATGAATGCTCCTTTGTCTGCGATCGTTGATGCCCGTCGGAAACGGGCGTGGCTGTTGCCCCCGAGTCTAGTCGAGGCCCCGAACTGTGATCTGCGTCTACCGAGTTGGAGATTCGGGTCCGAGCCTTGTATTCTTTTCAGGTGCTCATCGAGCGCCACCTGCGGCAGATTGCCCGAGCGGCCAAAGGGAGCTGACTGTAAATCAGCCGGCATTGCCTTCATAGGTTCGAATCCTATATCTGCCACGCAGAACGGAGAAGCTCCGTGACCGAGAGGTCACGGAGCTTTTCTCGTTTTCCGCGCTTTCCCTTGCCCGGCGCCCGGCCGACGCCTACCGTGTGAGGACAGGGTGGAAATGCTCCGCCGAGGAGGGCGAACCGATGAGCGATGACACGGATGACACGCAGTCGCCTCGGCGTCTGAATTCGCTCGAGGACCGAAACGCTGTCGTCGAATCCGCTCTCGACCGAGCCATCAAGCGCGGTGATTTCGATGATCTGCCGGGTCTGGGCAAGCCGTTGTCCGGGTTGCACAGCTCATCTGATCCTGATTGGTGGATCAAGCAGAAGATGGATTCCGAAGGCATCAACGGCGTCGCTCCGGCGGCGTTTCAGCTGCGCAAGGAGAACGCCGTCCTCGAAGACACGGTCGACGCTTTCTCCACCGAGTCCGAGGTCCGCGACTACCTCGCCGGCTTCAACGCCCGGGTGCGCGAGGCCGTGATGGATCTGCGCGACGGCCCGCCCGTGTTCACTCCGCCCCGCGATGTGGAGAAGGAGATAACCGCATGGCGGCGGCGTCGGAATGCGAAGAAGAACGACACCGTCACCGAGGCGGCACCGGGGGACCAGCCCGCCGCTCCGGAGTCGGTGGGTTCACCTCGGCGATGGTGGCACCGTTTCCGTCACTGATGCGGGAACGAGCGGTGGCGCTGTCTTCAGTGAGGTTGACGGCGATCGTGGTGCACACCAAGCCGAGGATGGCCAGTGGAAGGTCAAGTCCGTAGCTCGAGATCGCCAGGGATTGGACGACGAAGAGGGCAACGGCGGTGACGGTGACGGCATCGGAGGGCCACCTCGGGGAGAGGATCGGGCGGGGGCTCTCCCAACGTTTCGTGATCGTCGAGATCGCCCACACGACGAGCAGGACGGCGATGACGAAGACCGGACGCGTCAGCCACCAGGCTCCGGTGCCGGGATCGGGCATCGGCAGCCACAGCAGCTGGACTCCGGTGAGCAGGACGATCGCCGGCACGTGCCATAGGTAGACGGACATGAGTCGGCTGCCGAGGAAGAACACGATGGCCTGGGCGAAGCGACGGTCCATGATCGCTGTCAGCGGTCGGTGGAGCAGGGTCAGCAGGGCGGCTTGGATGACGGCGAGGACGGCCAGCGGCAGGGTCGGCGGCCATTGGTTCGTGAGCATGGACGCCGAGTACTCCCCGAGGATGACGAGCAGTCCCAGGCAGGCGAATCCGGCGACGATCATGACGAGGTTCCACCAGCGGAGACGGGAGAACCAGCCGTCGCGCAGGCAGAAGCCGATCTGCTGGGCGAAGAGCCAGACGAAGGCGACGTTGGGCAGTCCGAAGAGTTCGTCGCCGATGCCGTAGCCGTTGGCGGGGATCCGATCGAGTCCGAGGCTTTGGATGCCGACGACGAGGCGGACGACGTCGACGAAGAACGCTCCGGCGAAGAGGACGACGAGGGCCAGCCACGGATTGCGTTCGTGCCAGCGAATCATCCAGGGTGCCAAGGCCTGGGCGAGAGCGTACGCGGCGAGGAACCACAGGACGGAACCGACGGGGACGGCGATGGCATCGGCCAAGTCCGGGTCGACGCCGAGGACTAGGACAGCGGTGAGAGCGGCAGTGAGGACGATGAAGAGCGGCAGCGCCGGAAGCGCGAGGCGTCGCAAGCGGGTGCGGACGAAGGTCGAAGCCGATTCGCCGCGACGTTGTGCAGATTCCCAGCCGACCTTGGCCGCGAATCCACCGACGACGAAGAACATCGGCATGATCTCGGCGATCCAGGTGGCCGGGGCGAACCAGCGCTCGCCGGAGACCGGGTTGATGATGAAAGGTGAGCCGTCCGGGTTGCGGCCGACCCCGACGAGCAGGAGGTGGACGAACACGACGACGAGCACACAGACGACGCGGGCGAGGTCGAGGGTGAGATCACGGTGGCGGGGGATCGAAGTGTTCACAGTGTCTACGGTAGGTGGGTTCGCGCCTTGGCGGGTGGCGACGATGTGTCAGATCAGTTGCATCGCTGCGGCGGTGGAGTGCGGGCCTGCAAGCGTGTTGTTCGCCGGCAGCCGCACAGCGTCGTGCTTCCCCGCGCGGCTATGACATTCGCGTCGCCTTCGCCAGTCGTTCGATCGCGAGGTGAGCAAGAAGCGCCGCTTGATCGCCGAGAACCGAATCGTCGAAGATGACGAAGGGGGAGTGGTTGTTGCCCTGGCGCTCTGCTGGAACGTCCGTGCGCTCGGCGCCGAGCATGAGATACGTGCCCGGCACCGCGGCCAGGACGAAGGAGAAGTCTTCACTCGGCATGATCGGCTGTTCGAGGAGCTTCACCCGATCCTCGCCGAGGAGGACACGGAGTTCTTCCATCGCCCATGCGGTCTCGTCATCGTCGTTGACCGTGACCGGGTACTGGACATCGAAGTCCACTTCGGCGCTGCATCCATGGGCAGCGGCGATGCCGTCGGCAAGCTGCTTCGAGCGGGTGCGGACGATGTCGAGTGATGCGTCCGACAGTGTGCGCACAGTCGCACCCAAGGTGGCCGAGGCGGGGATGACGTTGATTGCGTCCGAGGCGCTCAACTGGGTCACGGACAGCGCGATGGGGTCGAAGGCGTCGATGCGGCGGCTGACCATATTCTGCAGGGCCGTGACGAGTTCGGCCAGCGCCGGCACCGGATCGACGGCGGTCTGCGGTTGGGAACCGTGACCGCCGCGTCCGTGGATCGTCACCCGCAGTGTGTTCGAACCCGCTTGGAGGGTGCCCGGGCGGGTGGCGACCACGCCGCGCGGACCGGGGAGCACATGCGCCCCGAATGCAGCGATCACCCGCGTCCCGGCTGCGTCGAGCACGCCTTCGTCGATCATCACCGACGCTCCGTTCCAGCCCTCTTCCCCGGGCTGGAACATGAAGACGATGTCCCCGACAAGCCGGTCGCGCAGAGCGTGAAGGAGCCGAGCGGCTCCGACGAGTCCGGCTGTGTGCAGGTCGTGGCCGCAGGCGTGCATGCATCCGTTCGTCGAGGCGAAGGGCTCATCCGTCTCCTCTGTCACTGGAAGGGCGTCCATATCTCCGCGCAGCAGCACCGCTGGAGCGTCGGCCGGTCTGTTCGGATGGGTTCCGCGCAGAACGGCGATCACCGAGGTGGTGCCCTCACCCGTGGTCACCTCGAGGTCGAGGCCGGACAGGGCGGCCAGGACCGCCGCCTGCGTGCGGGGCAGGTCGAGACCGATCTCCGGGTCCGCATGGAGGGAACGCCGCAAGTTCTGGAGCTCAGGGAGCAGGGTCTGTCCTTGTGCGATGAGATCGTGCATGGGGTCCTTTCGTATGAGAGCCCGGGGTGTGCCGAGGGCCTGGAGCTGGCGGGGATTGGGGCCGGTCGGGATCAGAGCATACTGACGAGGACACTGGCAATGACGACGGACCCGGCGCTGACCGAGGTGAATCCGCCGACGAGCATCGGCGGGAGCATGACATTGAGCAGCGCTTCCTTTTCGTCGTCGTCACGGGCTATGGAACGTGCTACCTCGTTGGTGAGCAGATAGTCGGCAGGGAAGCCGTACATCGCCGTCAGCGCCACTGACACTCCCAGTCCAGACTTCCAACGCAGAAGCTTCGTAGCGACGAATCCGCCGAGGACGATGCCGGCGCCGCCGACGATGAGGATCGTGATGGTGGGGACGAATGCGTTGATGACGTCCTGCACCGAGGCGGTCACCAGCGGGGCCATGACGATGGCGATGACGCCGGCCATGGCGATGCCGAATGAGTTCGACCGTTCCATGGCCTTATCGGGGGACAAGCCCACCGCGGTGGCGAGAATGCCGAGGACCAGTGCGAGGATCGACGACGGAATATGGGTTGGGACCGCCAGCAGTGTCGCTGCCGATCCGCCGACAAGAATGAGGAAGAGCATGAACAGCTGATTGTCGACGAGGAAGTCGGGAAGGTTGACGAGTTTCTTCTTCTTGGCGGCTTCCTCCTCTTCCTGGTTGTGGGCGCGCGCGAGTTCCTGAAGTTCTCCGCTGTCGCGCAGCTTCTTTGCATAGCGACGCAGAAAGTAGTTCGTCAACGGCATCGAGGGCAGTGATTGGAGCATCAGAACAAGCGCGGGAAGAACGATGATCGACGAGGCGGCGCCGTGCGCCGTCAGCCCTTCCGTCGTCAAGCTGGTGGCGACGATGCCGCCGGCCAACGGCCCGGAACCGGCCACGAAAGTTTCGAAGCCGAAGAGCGGGGCCACGACAGCCAGGATGAGCAGGACCGCCACGAGCATGCCCGAGACTGCGATGATGACCGAACGCCACTGCTTGAGCATCACGCGCAGAGGGATGAGCGACCCCATATGGAAGAGCAGCGGCGCGACGAGGAACGAGTAAGCCTGAAGCAGCAGAGAGTCATCGATGACAGTTTCTGGGACTACGCCGATCTTGGCGAAGACGAAGATGCCGAGCATCGCAACCAGAAGGCTGGGGACACGCGCCTTCGACCAGATCGAGACCAGCTCACCGAGCGCGATGAAGGCGAGGACGATAGCGGCAGCGTAGATGGCTTCCATGGTGTGCCCTTCGAGTTGGGAGTGTGATGCTTCCCACAACCTATCCGTTCGGAATCGGTCTGTGTGGGAATCGACTGGAGTTTCCGATAGTTGGGACTTCTGACGTTGTGCAGGCAGTGGAATGAGGGCTCAGGGCATAGGCTGAAGACATGAGTTTTCTGCAGTTCCTCCACGAACGGGGCATCGTCGAGCGCCCCGGATCCGGAAGCCGCCCGCTGGTGATCGCGCACCGCGGCTATTCGGCTGTTGTGCCCGAGAACAGTCTCGCCGCTGTCGACGCCGCGCGTGCCCTGGGTGTCGACTTCATCGAGGTCGACACCTCGACCAGCGCCGACGGTGTCCCTGTCATCCTCCACGATCCGGATCTGGACCGAACCACGAATCGCAGAGGTCCCGTCGTCAATCTCACCGCCGAAGAGCTGTCGTTCGTCGACGCCGGCTCGTGGATGGGCCCGGGATTCAACGGAGTGCGCATCCCGACCCTGTCGGCCGTGATGAGGGATATCCAGCACCGAGGCGGCGAACTCCTCCTCGAGCTCAAGGGGGAGTGGTCGTCGGGTGCGGTGGCGAGGATCTCGGAGCTGGTGGTGGAGACGGGCATCGCCGACCGGATGATCGTCCAGTCGTTCAACATCGAGACGCTGGAGACCTGTCGGGACATGCTGCCGATGGTGGCTCGCTTCCTTCTGCGCATGGTTCCCAAGCCTGAAGACATCGAGATCGCTCGCGAACTCGGTGCGGTGGCGATCAATCCCTCCTACAAGGGATTCTCGATGCGCAAATCGGTCGTCACCGAGATCATGGACAACGACCTCGGTGTCTTCGTCTGGACTGCCGACGAGATGAACGAATGGCGGGAACTCCTCGGTGCCGAGGTCGATGGGATCATCACGAACCACCCAGGTCGACTGCAGGGATTCCTCGCAGGGCGATTCGACCCGGTGAAATAGACATCTTCGCTGGTGACAGTGATGCGGGGCAGGGCCCGGTGGGAGTTTTCGCCTCCGGCTCCAGCGCGTGTGAGTGACGTCACTGGTATCCGATTTGCCCAGAGCGAGCGAACCCGTGTAAATTCTTACCTGTTGCCCCGATAGCTCAGTCGGCAGAGCATCTCCATGGTAAGGAGAAGGTCAAGGGTTCGATTCCCTTTCGGGGCTCTCGTGCCGCCTAGAATGCGGTGCTGGGGCGGGGTAGCTCAGCTGGTTAGAGCGCACGACTCATAATCGTGAGGTCGGGGGATCGAGTCCCCCTCCCGCTACCATTCGAAGAACCTCCATCCACTGGGTGGGGGTTCTTCTCATTCACAAGTTCGCCAAGGAGTTCGGCCAAAGACACGCCAAGCGCGTTTGCGATCATCATCAGCTCGGGGGCAGTGAACGGCAGAACGCCACGCAGGCGCTTAGAAACTGCCGACTGGCCGACTCCCAAGAGTTCTGCCAGCCAAATCTGCCTCAGGCCTTTACGTGCCAACCATGCTCTGACTTCGCTGCTGACTTTAAGGTTGGCGGTTCGTTCTAGATCAATTGCCGATTCTGTCGATGTGCTCATGTGGTAACTATATCCCCCGCATGCACTGAGACATAGCCCCGGCGACAAAAATATTCGACACGGGACATTTTTAGGTTGCTGAATAGTCCCTACAGGACTACGGTCGTCCCCATGAGCTATCAAATGGTCCTGAGGGGCAACATCAAAGCAGCCATGGCGCGTCGCGACTGGCTAGGACAGAAAACCGCAGAATCAATTGGGCTGACACCGGCGACATTCTCATCTCGGCTACACGGCCGTACTGAGTGGCGGATGAACGAACTTGTCGGTCTTGCAAAAGCCCTCGATATACCGTTCTCGAGCCTCGTCGACGGGATCGATTCGGAACTGGCGGTGTCAGCATGAGCACCGAGCTTGTGAGCCAGTTTTCAGCCGATGAGGCCCGTGAACTCACAGACGAACTAAGGGCCGACTATGGGTCGCTGCAAGTCAAGATCTCAACCGCCTGGAGAGGGCGTATTTGGCTTGCTCTGGGCTACGAATCCTGGCAGGACTATCTGGACGAAGAATTCCGAGACGTAAGTTTGCGACCCCCTAAGGAACTTCAAGAGCAGGTAATCGCGGAGCTGCGTGAAGCGGGGATGAGTACTCGCGGAATTGCGTCAGCGACGGACCTGAGCCAACCAACCGTAGTCCGCAGACTGAGCGTTCCAGGTGATTCAAATGAATCACGTGAAAATACCGAACCTGTAATTGGCCTGGATGGAAAGCGTTACGAACGCGAACAGCCTCCGAAACCGCCTGCCACGATGAACCATACGGCAGAGAACATCATTGATGCTGAGGTCATCGATGAGGACGAGACAGAAGACTTCGGCCTCGCTTTTACGTCTGGTCTCGAACCCGCCTCCGTGGACCTCACTGAGCCGAGCAACACTCCTGGCCGCGAGCATGTCGTGCGTGCGATCCGGGAACTCCACTACGGAGCAGCGGCACCACTGCCGATGGTGAAGAAACAGTCAAAGCTCCTCGAAGTTGCGTTCAGCGGGGGAGTGTCCGACCTCGCGACTCTCGAAGCCGACAAGGTTGAAGATCTTGGCCGCGATGTCGCCGATGCCCTCGGTGTCCTCTCCGATCTGCTCTCAGCCATGGCAACCCAGCCGGCAACCACGTTCCAGGCCGCGCTAACCCACTCGGACACAGTCGGGTCAATCAAGAAGACCATGACGAACCTCCAAGTCATCGACCGGGGCCGGGGATGACCCCGTCGTCGGAGACCAAGTCGTGAAGACCCCTGAAATCGAACCGTTCGTGATGAAGCAGATCACGACCACGAAGACCAAGTGATTGGAAGACCCATGAAGACCACATCCGTGAAAAAGCCGATCCTTCTTCTGGCAACGGTGACTCTGACCGCCGCATTGGCAGGATGCCAGCCCACCAAGGTCGAGGACGCTCCCGTAGACGAATCTAACGAGACCAACGATCCCTCGGTTGTTGATGAACGAGGCGACGGTCAAGGACTTCACGAAGAACCCATCGTCCTCGAAGACGGGCGCACGATCACCTGCGTCGTCTACGACGGCGACAACGGGCAAGGCGGAGTTTCATGTGACTGGATCGGCCCGGTCGACCAGTGAGAGAGGCAACCATGAATACTGACGACACAGCACTGGCGCACACCACTTCTGACGAAGAAAGAGCGACCTCACCCGTGGAGGATGAGGCCGCCCAGTCAGAGAACCATGCAAGAGCATTTAGCAGAATTCAAAGGCAAGACCAGGGTAGACCGAACGAGTCGACTACTGCTGTCAACACTGGCCCGAAATCGCGAATCAACCCCGATGATCATCGGTTCGTTCGCCTCATCACTATCGGTGTTGCCTTTGCTGGTCTCGTTGCCTTTGCGATCAGCTTCGTCGCGCTCATGGAAGTCGCGTCCTGGCTCGGTCTGCCCGACTGGATGCACTGGGCAGTCCCAGCGTTCATTGACACTGCGATCCTCGTCTACGCCGGATCGATCCTGATTCATAAGACACGTGGCGAGAAGACCTGGCAGTCGTGGGTGTTGTTGGCCGCGTTCACCGGCTTATCCGTGATCGCTAACGTCGCTCACGCGCTCTCATACGGTGATGCTCAGGCAGGTTCATGGCAGGGCATCATCGGAGCTGTCATTGCCGGAATGGTCCCCTTTGCCGTGTTCGCCGCGACCGAGCAGCTCTCCCGAGTCGCCGTCGAGGATCCAATCTCTCGGCGTCGTGAGAAGCAGGCCGAGGCAGAGTGGTTGGCCGAGCAGGCCGAGCGTGAACGCAAACAGCTCGAGGTCGAGGCTGAACGCGAAGCCGCGAGGCAGGACGCTGAGCTGGCACGTGAACAGCACGCCACGAACCTCGAAGTCGTTCGGGCACAAAGAGACGCGTTGGCCTCGCGGGCGGCGCAAGCAGCCGAAGACGGTGAGCAGTTCGCTCTCCCGCGCACCCCATGGCTGGCCAGTGTCCCTACTCCGGAGGAACCAGAGAGAGAACCTGAACGGCCTGTGGCGAAGCCGAAAACGTCCTCGCCCGACATGGACGCGCTGATCGAGTTCATCACTGAACGCGCCGCGCAGGGTGAGGAAACGTCCGGTGCTGATCTCGCGAATGAGTTCGGCTTCAGCGACAAGACCGGACGCCGCCGCCTATCGGCACTGCGCGAGTCCCACCCCCACATCTTCACAGGAAGCAACGATGACTGAAAACACTACGACCACGCCCCAAGCGACTGAAGAGCACATCGCTCATCTCGTCGAAACGAAGACAGTAGTGCCATATCTCTATGCGGGACATGTGGACCACGACGATCCTGCAGCAACTCCCACGGTCGAAAGGATGGCGGTGAGCGGACGCAGTCATCGACATCCATACCCGTTCACCGGCAAACCCTTGATCGCGATCCAGTTGGAGGACGACTCCCGGGTGCTGCTCGCAGCATTCGACCGGTTAGCGTGCACCGACACAACCTGCGCGACATGTGACTCCATCTGGGAGGACTACCAGTCCGAGATCAACGCCGTGCCCGAAGACGCCAGTATCTCCGGGCTGATGGAAGCAGGACTCGGCGACCCCGTGATCATCGATGCCCGTGATCTCCCACCAGAAGCATTCGACGAGTCGGATGACTCGACCAGTGATGAGGGTGAGCAATGATGCCATCGTATTTCGACTTTCTGCCTCCACATTGGGTTGGTATTGACTGGCCGACCACGCCGCCGAAAACAACGGAGACGTTTGAGAACGTCCAGGAGGTGTCCCTGCTGTACCTGGCGGCGCTGTTAGCGGTGGCATTCATCATCTGGTGGATCCTGGCCATGATTGCCCGGTCGAAGACAGGCCGCATTTCCACAAAGCGACTCCTGGTCCTCATCGGTATGGCCGGCATCGCGGTCACCTTGGCCCTTCTTTCGGGCGAAGGAGGCGTGTCGCCTTGGATCGATGTCGCCATCGTGAATATCGGTTTTGTGCCGCTGTTCCTGCTGATCGCGGGTCTGTACATCGCGATGCCGTTTGCGGTGGCCAGTGCAGTCCTCGTCGTGATCGCGCGTTTGATGGTCCGTATCTGGAACGGCCCGAAGCACGACCGGAACACAAGCGCTGCTGGGGCCTTGGGCAAAGGAGGGCAGTCATGAGTGAGAAAGACCGCGCTCGACCCGCTGATCCAGAGAAGGAAATCGTGATGGAGGGATCGTCGCCTATGGGTCGGCTACCAAAGCCACCGATCAGCTTGCAGCGATGTGAACAACCGGAAGGTTGCGAGCTTCGCCCGCGCGCTGTGCAAGAAGAACTCGCCGAGTTGAGGAAGCAAGCGAGCCAGCTGGGGAGCTAAGCGAACGATGCTCATTTGGCGGCTTTGGGCAGGTACTCGGCGTTCTACCTGGAGGTCCGACAGGGATACCTCGACGCAGAAGTCGCTCTGAGACGAGTCGCAGAGAGGATTGAGGCGAAGACTCATGATTGATCACCCCACGCACTCGGTGGCGTCGTTAATCGAGTTTCTGCCTGCACATTGGTTCGACGCTGAATGGCTGGGATTGTCACCCACCACAACGCGAATGCTCGGGCACGCACTGCTGTATCTGATTGCGCTGTCGGTATTGGCATACATCATCTGGTGGTTTGTGGACCAGATTGGTCGGTCGAGGAGAGGCCGCATTTCCACAAAGCGGCCAGACAAAGCCGTTGAGGAGGACGAGCAATGAGCACTGAGAACGACCGCGCTGAACCTGCTGAGCATCGCCCCAGGTGGCCGATGCGCCTTGGCTCTGCCGGGGCAGTGATGGGTAAAGCCGTCAGGGAAGACTTGGTTGGCCGATACCAACCGGTGACGGTGTATAAACGCAAGTCGTCGAAACTGCGGCAACTGTTAGGCATCGGCGGCTGGTTTGCTGGCGTGAGTTATGTGGTGGCGTATCTGACACAGGCTCCGATTCTCGTCGATGCCATTGAGTGGGTGCGAGAGGCACCGGCAGAACAAGTGGCCGGAGGAACCGTGACCCTCGTGATCTTCTGGAGAACCTGCAAGATCATCGGTCGAGCCATTCGGATCGGTCAGGATCGGCCCTGCCTCGTCTACATCGCTTCCGGAGACGACGAGCAGGCGAGGTCGCCGCAGCCCTTGGTCTTCCTCAGGACCGGGACAGGCAAAACCCAGACCGAGACCAACACGGAGGCTGGAGGCAACCAATGAATGACCGTGACAGCGTTCTCCGACGCGAAGACAACCGTGCTCTGGCGGCAGGGAAGACCACAGCCGACGGCAGACACGGTTCAGTGGACGGCCACCGCGCTATGGCACCTATCCACTCCACATCGAGGCGCAGATGTCCATGCTGCGGCAAACGCTCCACCCATGTGGGACTCGGCGACGGGTGCGCGCTGATCTCCGGATGCGAATGGAGGGTCCGCCGATGGGTGAAGACCGGATCCGTCCAGTGAGTGCCCAGAACGACCGAGGGAGACCGAGATGACTGACTACCGAGTCAATATCTCAGACACAGAACTCAGAGAGGAGTGATTGGTGATGAAGATCGGTGGATTCATCCTCGTCGCAGTACTAGCCGTCCTGATGACATTGGGCACGCTCAGCGAACTGTACCGAACCGGGCAGTGGTACCTGCAGTGGCTCGACGTGCGGTGGTGGTGGCACTGGATCGCCGTCATCTACACCTGGGGCTCCTCGCTAGTCGACATCAATATCGACTTCCACGGCCCTGAAAGGGAACTCGGAGAGTGATGACGATGACGAAGACACCAGAATCAAGCGGCGGAGAAATGCCGGGCCAGTTGGATCTTCTCGACGAAATCCCTGGAGAGACCCGAGGAACGGAAAAGTGCGGAGATGAGGGAAAGGACGAAGGCAATGAGCATGCAGTCAGTACCCGGTGACGAGGCCCGAGAGTGGGCGCGTGAACTTGGACGGACCGGCCGTTTTGCGCCCGAGCAGCTGTTTCTGCTGTGGCTGATGACGATGACGGTCAATGACCAGTGGGATTCGGACGAGACTCTCGAAACCCTGAGTACCGCTGCGGGGATGAGGGTGGAGAGCGTTAAGCATCATCTCGAGATCCTCCGCGAAAACAACGCGGTGTCCTGGCACATCCGAGACTACGGGGTGCCCGTAGCTACTCCGTTTACTCTCAACCGCAGCTTCCCAGAAACAGCGAGGCGATGACCGTGATGACACGTCGGAAGACGACTGGAAGGAGGGGAAGGCAATGAGTGTTCAGGCATTGAATTGGGCACGTCAGATGGGTTCTGCTGCGAAACTGCCCCCTGGACAGCTCGTGTTGCTGTGGATGATGGCCGACAGGGCCAACAAACAGTGGGCATGCTGGGACGGCGTGGACACACTGGCCAGGGAAGCGTACCTGAACGAGAAGACAGTTCGTCGGCATCTCCAAGCCCTCGAGGACAAAGGCATCATCACTCGTTACGAACGGCGCGGTGAGTTCAGGGATCCTCGCAGGAGAGTCCTGTACTCGAACGTGCGCCTCAGCGATTACATCGTGCTTGAGGAAGAGGCGCTGGCACGCTTTCAAGCTATCGACGACCAGCAGAAGGTCCCAGAGGACCCGTTCGAGTCACCGAGCGGAACCATTATTGGCCTTAAAAGCAAGCGTGATATTCGATCACAGGAACCGGCTGGAACCGATGCGAGTACGGGCGCCGTGACCCAGGCGGACAATTTGTCCGGTAGGTCACGAGGCCAGGAAACACCACTACCGGACAATTTGTCCGGTAGGCACCTCACCCCTGTGGATAACTCGCCGGTAACCGAGGAAACACCACTACCGGGCAATTTGTCCGGTAGAGGGGGTCTACCGGACATTTCGGAGGGGGTCTACCGGACATTTCAGGACGATCCGGGTCAGAGCGGTTCCTTTGAATCGCGCACGCGTAATAAGAACCCACATAAGAACCCTCAGTCGTCGTCTATGAGTTCCAGCGCAACTACAGGCGAGGACGTGCCATCGGCGGGAGCCGAGGCAGACCAGAAGACGACGAAGAACGAAAGAGATCCGAGCCAGCACGACTCAGAGTCACGACAGGTCAGGTTCGGTACCTGCCGAGTGTCGAATGCCCGAGGTGAGGTGGACCTGGACAAGCTGGTCGCGCTCGTGGCCGGACACTGGACGGTCACTCTCGACCGTGACCGGGCTGTGTGGCTGGCTGAGGCCATCATCGGGCGGTCGGCTCGCACGGTCGGCTCCCCGGACGCGTTTGTCCGCCGCAGCCTGGTCAACGACGGTCCCGAGTGGCAGGCCGCGGTCATGGACCACTTCGGTGACCGGAGCAACGGTGGCCGGTCAGGCGGCCACGGTTCGAGTGATGACCGGAAGTGTCCGATCAAGCACCACGCCGATTCTGGCTGGAGTGCCCGGTCATGCCCTGGGTGCCGCAAGCAGTTCGACTTCCCCAAACAGCTTGACCGGGCAATTTACGACGCCCTCGATGCCGATGTCCGGTCACTCGTTGACCGGGATCAGACGGTCACAGTCGTGGATATGACCGGCCCGAGTGTCCGGTCACGCGACCGGTCAGGCCGGACAGACGACCGGGATGCCGGTTGATGGGGAAGGAAGGACGGCGAACCATGCAAGAGCACGAAGAACCATTTTCTGAACGACAGTTGTTGACCGCAGTCGAGACCGTGGCCAAGCGGACTATCCGGCCAAAGATGTCCGCGATCGGGTTGTCCCGGTGGGCCGAAGACGTTGCCGGTGATGTGATCGTTTCGGCCTGGAAGGCCCGGTCGAGGTTCGACCCCGAGCTGGGTCAGTTGGAGGCATGGATCACGGGCATCGCTCGTAATCGCATGGCCGATCTCATCGACGCTGAGACTCGACGTAATCCGGCTGACTTGGTGTCCGGACCGAAAGACTCTCCTGCCGCAGTTGAGGAAGTCCTTGACGGGATCGCGGCCTCAGACCCTCGGTCGTGGGGCACGGACATCGCGGTCGTCGTGGCCGAACATTTGGCGACGATGACGTGGTTGCGACCGGTCATCTCGGCGGCAGCATCGGTGATGGAGACTCAAGCCTTCATGGTGGGGTTCCTCACCCATCTGAAGTTCGAGTCCGATGTGAAGACCGCGTCAGCCGCGTTTGGACTTAGCGAACAGCGGGTCCGGGACTGCAAACGGCTGTTCGAACTCCATTGCCAGGTGATTAGGACCGCGATCGAGCACAAACGAAGTGTGAGCGGGCGGGTAATACGGATCACGGACCTGATCGAGTGCCTGCCAGGTGCTGACGAGTCTGGGTCATGGACGAGAGAGACCGCTCAAGCGATGAGCTCGTGGAAAGGACCGATTGGTCAGGTGCCGGTTGAGCACGTGGTGAAAGTGACGGGATGGGAGAGGAACACGGTACGTCAGTACGTATCAACGACGAAGACTCTTCTGGAAGTGGCGCTGGGAGTTCTCAGTGCCAAGGATTCGAAAGGGCAGGGACGATGAGCAAGAAGAACGAGACCGGTAGTCTCAACATCAATCTCGATGAGGCGAACGAGACCACAAAGAAAGGACAGGCAGGTCCGGGTAACGGCGACAGATACAAGGGTCTGTTCGGTCGGTGGCGGATGCTGCGTGACCGGAACCGGGCCAGGTTCCGCAAATGGTGGAGTTACTACCTGGAGAACGTGGTTCCGGTCGAAGACGATGATGCGCCCGAACATCTGCCGAAGATCTTCCACGGACCCGTTGGGCGTTTGTTGCTGGCTGGGTGCGCCGTCGTGGCGATGGGCGTGTGGGTGTTCCTGCTGTGGCTGCTGTGGACACTGTGATGGACACGATGCAGGCACGTCAACGAGTACTGAAGTACGCCTCTTCCGTGGTGCGAGAGGTCACCTACTACACACCAGAGCGACAGCGAGCTACCGCACTGGGGCCAGTCGGTGAGGTCGAGCTTGAAACACTGGGACAGCGCCCACCCAGGAATGTCCTGTCCACTGCTCGGGAAATGACGTGGACCCCATACGTTCTATCGCCGGATCTGCATATTCCGCTCTTTTGGTTGCTCTCAGGAGCGGTGTTTTTCGGCCTGACCGTATTTGGACCGTTCTCGTTGTTCGCGGGTGAGGAGGGAGTCCTCAACGGTATCTGGGCAGGAATGGCCAACACGGGAATCAGCGTGTCTGTTGGTGCTGGCCTGTACTTGCTCGAAGCGTGGTTGGCCAAGCGGGAAGCGGCCGGCTGGGCGAAATACGATGCCCTTGGCCCGGAAGGCTGGGCGTCATCGTTGATTCCCGACGATGACGTGGGTACTGCCGCCGAGCTGATTGTCGAGGTTGAGACTGGGATGGATCGCCTCGCCGCCTGCGGACTGTCAACGGACCACTACCAGGCTCAGCTAGTTCCGTTGGTCGAAGAAGCGATGCTGTCTGCCTCGGACCACCACCGGGCGCAGCAGGAACTTATGGAAGCACAGCGACTGCTGGCGGGAATCTCCAGCGAAGCCGTGGACAACGATGATGAGCTGCGGCAGCTCCAAGACGATCGAAAAGCTATCGAGGTGGAAACTAGCACAGCATTCGCGCAGTGGATGAACACCCGTTGGAAGCTCGAGCACCTTGGCAGAGAGATTCACGAAGAAGCCGACGTAGGTGAGGCGAAACTCGCGGCAGCGAAGTGGAACGCCGACCACCGCAACAGGAGGAACTAAGACATGGCACTGATCAGACTGACACGGTTCGACGAACACGTGACCGCTGAGGAGATTTCACAAGAGCCACGAGAAACCCTCGTGAATACTCAGGTCATCGAATGGGTGACGACGCTGGTTAAGGCCGACCGTATCTACCTGGGCATCAAAATCGTTGGAGAAACCGGGACTCGCCACTATGCGGCGGTCAATGCGATAGGCAACAACACCGTCTACGAAATGAGCGCAGAACAGGTGCTGAGAGAATTCCAGTCATTCGTTCAAGCGGCTGAGGAACGAGAATGATGTGGCATGTGAGGCGACATATTCGAGACTACCGAATCCAGATTCCACGCGGCCCCCACGTCGAACAACGGTTGGTATGCGTCGACGTAGTCCAGTACAGCCCATACCCGTCAATGTCGACTGTGGTGAGGCTGTTGATTGCGGTCGCCGGAATCACCTGCATCGCTGTGTGGCCAGGGTGGGGGTCAGAGGACCTGCCGTGGATCTTCAAACTGGTGGTCGCCACCGCGTGTGCCGGCTGGGTACTAATGCTCTACCGCGGGATTCGTCGGTGGCGAAATGTGTCGAGGCAATGGATTGTCCCACAGCAGTGGCAGGATCTTCCCGAAACAGTGCTGATGAAAGCCGCAGACTCAGGCGTACGCGTGCAGAGCCTCGAACGCAGACTGCAGACGTTGAAGTACGGTCGGCACTTCACCGGCATTGAAGCGGTGTCGCTGCAGAAGCAGAAACGGGGTGAGGCACTGCGGCGTAGCCTTGAGGACCAACTTGAACGAGCACGAGAGGATCTGATCGTCGCGGTCGAGACCGCGCAACTCGATCTGGACCTCGAGGACAGGTATGCGAAGTAAGGAGGCAACACTATGAATGCGAATCGTCACCATAAGACAACCAAGGCTGTGCCGTGGACGCGGACTGTGGCTAGCCTCATCGTGCCAGTCGGAATTCTTCTGGGCTGTATCGCGATAGCCGGTCTGCTCCTGGCAGTGCTCATTTTCCTGCCAGGAGCAGTGTTGTGGCTGTTCGAGTAGTTCATATCTGACCGTCTACCTACCAGGGGCGGGTGTTCTCCACACGGAGGACGCCCGCCCCTTTTTTGTGCCCTGACAGACATGTGCTGGCCGCAGAGAGAAACGACTACGACAGTACATACCCATTTTGGAGACTTGGATGCTTGAAGATATCGCTCCACCGTTGACGCAGTTGAACACGGTTGCGGCGTGGTTCCTCGGGTCAGCAATCGCGCTTGCCGTCGTCGGAGCCGTGTGCCTGCTGTTTACCTGGCTGGCTGGAAAGACGTTCTCGATGCAGGACTGGGTGAAGAAGGGTCAGCTCGGGGTGGCGATGTTCTTCCTCGGTGCCATCCTGCTGGGCTCCATCGGCGGTGGAGTGCAGTGGTCATCGACGAACTCGAGGACTGAGGGCCTGCTTCCCGAGGCAGCGAAACAGAAAACGATCCGCGTGGACCGGAAAGCACCGCACTCGAAGTGCACGTCGACAGTGTCGATCTCGGCGAAGACCCACCTGAAAGCGAAGAAGGACGGATCAAACGACGATACCGGTGAGAACGGTCTGAAGTATCAGCCGACCGAGGCCGAGGCCGGGAAGATGGGCCGCGCAATTCGCGAGATCGGTGCCGATAAGTGGGATGCCGACAAGGCATGGACGAAGAGTCTGGCGTGGAAAGGCAACCTCGGTGATATGCCGTCGAAAGACGACTGGAAGAAGAACCGCATCGAGTACAACGCGAAGCACATGCCGATGTACTCACGCATCCAGTGGCAGCCCGACGGGAAGAAGGGCAACTGCGATAACACCAACTTCCACGCCGCCAAGGGTGCTCCCGTCGAAGTGATTTTCTTCGAAACATTCCTCGACAACAGTCCCAAGACCTACGGATACCGCAAGTTCACGATCCCCGTGAAGTAACACTCCCTCTCTTTCCCGGCACTGGGTCGGGGAATCCCTGAAAGGAATCAAGAAAGATGAACGCTGTACACGCTGAAATTATCAACACCAGTCTCGACGTCCTCGCCAAGGGCTACGACCCAGGAATCAAACCACGCTTCGATGCCCCCTGGATGGGGTTCTTCCGCACTCTCGGTGGACAGATCATCGGTACCGTTATCGCCTGCTTGGTGATTTTCATGGTCTGCGCCGCACTCGTGTGGGTGGCCTCGAAGGTCTTCGGAGTCGGGAACGGTCAGACACTGGGTCTGCAGGGCCTGCTCATCGGAGCAGTTGCTGCAGCAATTATCGGCTCCATCGGTGGTGCGGTCATGTACTTCTCCGGAATTCCCCTGTTCCCGTGATCCGACTGCACCGATGAGAGGCCAAGATGTATCTAGCTAAGGGCAAGGACTGGGGAGGAATCCTCGACGGTCCCTGGAAAGACTGGGGTGAGTCCCTCCAGGCTTTGATCCAGCAGTCCATCGACGGATTCGCGATCGCGTCCTGGGAATTCCTCAAGGGGGCATTCGGAGTCGGTTCATTCACCGCCGACGGTGGTGGATCGGACTGGTGGCTGGCCGTCATCGGAGGCAAGATCGAGGTCTACCAGGGCGGGGTGTACCAGCACACCGTGGAGTATCCCGGAATGCTCAACGTCATGGTCATTGCCATGGTTCCATTGTTGATCATCTTCCTGTCGATCCAGATCTTCATGTCCATTTATCGCGCATCGACGGCAGGGATGATCCGTGCATTCGCCTCAGCTGTCCTCGCGGTACCAGCAACGTATATCTGCGCCGGGATCGTCTACCTAGGACTGATCGGCACCGACCAACTCACACAGTGGATCCTCGAAGTCGGAGTCGGCGACACGAGCGGCGATGACGTTGGCGTCGGCGGAATCCTGCGCCTCTTCGGACTCTGGTGGGATCCATCGGCGAACAACAACGCCGGGGGAGTCCAAGTTGATGCGGGCTTTGAGATCTGGGCCATGGCCAACGGCACAGACCAGGTAGGACAGTCGATCCTGCCGTGGCTGGTGGCAGGCGTCATCCTCATCTCGTGCCTGATCCTCATGCTCATGATGCTCTTTCGCACCGTGATTGTTCTCGTCCTCGCGATGTTCACTCCCGTGGGAGTGTTCTCAATGTCGTGGGACGCGGCAAAGGGGATCGCGTCGAAATGGGCGAGCTTGGTAGTGGCTCTTCTCATGGCCAAACCCATCGCGGCGGCGGTCACGAAGTTCGGAATCACGATGGCCTCGATCGGGTCTGACTGGGTCCAAATGGCCGCTGGTGTGGTGTTGGTGCTCATCTCGGCGGCGATGCCGATCGTGATGATCAGCATCATTTCGTTCATGACACCTGACTCGGCGCGAATGCTCGAGCAGACAGCTGGCGGCTTCGCCATGGCCGGTCAGCGCCGGGTCTACGGCGGTATCGGGCGAGGAGGCCAGCGGGTGATGCGCAGCAGCACAAGTGCGGTGAGGAAATCATTTGGTGGGGCCTCCAGGGCCGGTCGCCGTCTCTTTACAGGCAGAAGGTGAAAACGATGAGTATGCAAACACTCAACAGTGAAGAAAGCGAATGGGACGGTGCCCGGTTCGGGCGCGAGGAATCGACCGGAATTGTCTTCGGACTCGACTTCCCTCAGGTGCTGTTCCTCGGAATCGGAATGGTCCTCGCCGTGGTCTTCGTCATTACGGGAGGATTCCCCGGTGGAACCTTGGCAGCGGCGGGAGCAGTCGCAGTGTTCGGCGGACTCGGCATTCCTCGGGTCTTCGGCAAGTCATTCATCAAATGGGTGCAAGTGTTCCTGTCGTCCTGGAGTCGGAAACGCACCGGGCAGAACGAGTTCATGCCAGAAGAAGAAGGTATTGACGTCGCTATCGGTGACGAGGGTGTTCAGTTGCTCCCGGAACTCGATGTCATTGACCCACCGAAGCGCAGTGAGGACACACCTCGCGATAAGAAGGGGCGCATCGCTCCGCTGAAGCCGGGTCGGCTGACGCTGCCCGGTGAGTTCGGTGAACTGCTGGTGTACCAGATGCCAGGGGGAGCAGCGTTCGCCTATGACCCGACGGCGAAAGAAGGCGTCGTCGTCGCCCAAATCTCGACGCATAAAGCCTTTGGTCTCGAATCGTTCGACAACCAAGAAGCACGCTTGCGTGCATGGGCAGAAGCAGAAGCAACGATCGCCGGTATCGACGGGGTTGTGAGAGTGCAGATGTCGGACCAGACCACGATCGTCTCTGGTGCTGCCGTCCTCGACCACTACGACCACGAAATCAACAACGCTCAAGTCGTCGAGGATCCCGATACGGGGGAGAAGGTCCACCAAGCCGGTGAGGGAATCGATCCGTTCTTGCACCAGTCCTTGGTCGACATGCTCTCGGCGGCTGAGGGACAGCCGGTCCACGGAATGTGGATGTCCATCGTTCTGAGCCAGACAAAACTGGCGAAACGCATTCACTCCTCAGGACGAGGAATCCGAGGCTTCATGGAAACCGCTCTGGTGGCTATGGGAGCCATCGAATCGGCTCTGCCAGAGTCGGGAACAGAAGTGGTTCGGTGGCATTCTCCCCGGTCGTTGGCAGCACTGGTGCGATCAGCGTTCGACCCAGCGTCATCGGTCGAGATCTCAGAGCGTGGCGACGACGGTGTGAACGTGTCAGCGGCAGGTCCCATGTACGCCAAAGACTCGTTGGCGACGTTCTCATCCGAGGATGCCCTGCATCGGACATTTAAGATCTCGGAATTCCCTCGGTCTCAGGCACAGTTGGGGTTCCTCTCCGGGTTCATCTTCTCCGGTGACTTCAGGCACACGGTCAGCGTGTACATGAAGCCCCGCGATATTGGTAAGGCGCTGAAGACGAACGAACGGTCCAGGGCGACCTGGGGTACGAACGATACGATCCGGCAGAAGCTGGGCAAGCAGAAGACCCGACGCAACGACCGCCAGATCGAGGACCTAGACCAGGAGGAAGAGGAACTCGTGCGGGGGCACGCGGCGTTGAAGATGACGATCCTCATCACGGTTTCGGCGTTCTCGGAAGAAGAGATGGACGCCAACATCTCCCAGTTGAAGACCTCGGCTGCTCGCGCGAACTGTGAAGTTCGAGTGATGTACGGCCAGCAAGACAGTGCGTTCATGGCATCGGCAACTCCTTTGGGCAGGTTGAGTGTGTAATGGCTAAAAAGCAGCATGTTTTCGCGTTCATCGACGGGGACAAGAGGACCCGTAAGGAACAGGCCAGGGCAGTGCGTACCCTGGGCCTCGAGGCGCAACGACAGTTGGCTGAGGCACAGCCGAAGAAAGACCTCAATGCAGGCTTTCCGAAACGTCGGTGGTCTTCCGGTGGCCAACCGCGGCAGAATTCGGGACGCGGGGCGAGGATGCTTACCGATGGGGGAGTGAAAGTCGCCGGTCACACTGCGGCCACAGCATACCCTTACTGTGCCGGTCCGAACCTGGGAGCGTCGGGGCCGCCGATTGGTGAAGACCTCTACGGCGGTGGGCTGTTCTGCGCGGACCCGTGGGATCTGTACCGGCGTGGCATCATCTCGGGAATGGCGATGCTGCTGTTCGGCACGGTGGGAACGGGAAAGTCGTCGCTGGCGAAGTCATGGACGACTCGTCTGGTGCAGTTTGGGAAGAAGCTCGCTGTCGCCAGTGACCTCAAGGGCGAGTGGACCGAAGTGATTCACCGCCTCAAGGGCAAAGTCATTCAGATCGGTCCCGGCCTCCCAACTCGCCTCAATCCCCTCGAAGAGGGAGTGCGTCCGTCAATTGACCGCATGGGCAACCCTCTTTCGGACGAGGGATGGAAGATGATGGTCCGGACTCGTCGTCTCTCGATCCTCACAACGATCGTGAAGATCCTCACCGGGCAAGACGACCTCACCCCAGCAGAGAATAATGCGCTGCAGGAAGGAGTCGAAGGTGCTTTAGAGATTGCCGAACGTGCTGGCCGAATGATGATCATCCCCGACGTGATCGACGCGTTGAAGGTGGCGCAGAAGAGTGCACCGGGCAAAATTGCTAGTGCCTGCGAGGATCTCGTGATGTCGCTGGAGCGGATGATCACCGGCGACGTCGGAGGCATGTTCGACGGATTGTCAACGGTGACCTTCGACGATGCTGTCCCAGCGGTGTCGATCGACACTGCGGCCCTGCGAGGAGCCACGCAGACTGGACGGCGTGTAGCGTCGGCGTGCTGTGGCACCTGGATCGAAGCGATGGTGACGAACCCAGACGCCGGTCAACGCCTCGTCGTTTATGAAGAGGGATGGGATGCAGTCACCTCTCGGGCCGACCTCGAGCGGATGGTCGAGAACTGGAAGCTCGCTCGCGATTACGGCATCTTCAACATTCTCATCCTCCACAAGGTCTCAGACTTGAACATGGCCGGTGATCAAGGATCCCAAATGGCTGCAATGGCGAAGTCGTTGCTGGCGGACGCGGATATCAAGGTCATCTACCGTCAGGACGCGGCAGCACTGCGGTCAACGACGGAAGAGCTGGAGCTCAACGACAAAGAGCGCCAGATCCTGAAGACCTTGCCCAAAGGCACCGGACTGTGGCGGATGGGGCAGAAAACGTTCCACGTCAGCAACGACCTCACGGACGAAGAGGAACCACTGTTCGATACCGACCAACGGTTGCGGGCTTCCGGAGATACCGGTGAAGATGATGCGTTCGTGCCGGTCGGCGATCACCGATTCACTGACTGGGCGGCACCAGGAGCAGGGAGGGACGTCGCATAATGGGACTGTTCCAGGAACGCGATAACCAGATGATGGTGTCGTCGAAAGGCGACATCATTCTCTACATCGTCGCCGGGTGCGTCGGGATTCTGGCGTTGCTTACCGGGCTGGCCATGATGGTCAACCGCTTCGCCTGCGGGGCGTGGGCAACACCGTCAGGGATCTTCGACGTGTTCTCATTCTTCAACTCGGGCGATGCGTCCGCATTTGGCACCACCGCGACAGGGTGCACAGCGTCGACCGCAGCTATCGGCACCGTGTGGGTGATCGCCCTACTCATCGTCAGCGGGGGAGTGCTCTTCGGAATCGTGAAATATCGGGACTATCTCGAGTCGGATGGGTATTTCATCAAGAAGCTGCGCGAACGCCGCGGTGTCGCCAAACGCCGTGAGGTGAGCAGAGCGGTCGGCCCACGTGCGGCGGGTAAGGCCGTCAAGAACGTCAGACCGACAATGGTCGACAAATCGGTCCAGGCGAAAACACTGCGAGCAGTGGGGCTAGCGAAAATCGCTCCCGAACTCGGCAACATCGAATTCGGACGAAGTGAAGGCATCCAGTCCTGGATTGCATTGGAAGAATCAATCTGCTTTATCGGCCCACCACGGTCAGGTAAAGGCGTCAACGTCCTCGTGAAGGCCATCATCGACGTGCCTGGCCCAGTGATCACAACGTCATCTCGTGCGGACAACTACTCGATGACGGCAAGCATTCGTGCTCGCAAAGGCCCCGTGACACTGTTCGACCCGCAGGGATTGACCGGAAAGCCGACAAGCTTGAAATGGTCTCCGATCACCGGGTGCGAAAGAGGAATCGTCGCGAGCCAGAGAGCAACCTCGTTGATCTCTGCAACCGGTCTGAACGACGACTCATCGAACTCAGAGTGGAAACCCGCCGCAGTGACGATCATGCAGTCCCTGCTCCATGCCTGTGCCCTGGACGGGGCTGGCGTCGACCCCCTGATGCGGTGGGGCACGTCCCCGGCAGGCGCGAAAGACGCCGTGAAGATCCTGCGCGAATACGAAGCCATGGGAATGGCCGAAATCGGCTGGGCAGCGAGCCTCGAATCCGAAATCGAGTCAGACCCGAAGATGCGGACGAACAAGTGGTTCGGCGTCGCCAACGCGGTCAGTGGCCTCAGCGTCGGTGCCGTTCGCGAGGTCATGAACCCGAAAGGCAAGGAAGAAGAATTCAACATCGACGAGTTCATTGAGAACTCGGGCACCCTCTACATCATGGGAACGAAAACCGGTGGTTCGTCAGCCGGTGCGTTCCTCGTGGCGATGATGGATGCCATCACCGAACGTGGACGAGAAATCGCAGCCAAACGCGAAGGAAACAGACTCGATCCTCCAATGGCTCTCGTGCTCGATGAGATCGCTAACATCACCAAAGCCTGGGACGGGCTTGTCCCCCTCATGGCCGACGGCGGAGGCGTCGGAATCTGCGTCATGGCCGTGTTCCAGTCCATGGCACAGGTGCGCAACTCCTGGGGCGAACAAGCGGCGTCAGCACTATTCGACGCGGCAACAGTGAAAATCCAGCTAGGCGGAGCCTCGAACACTCAGGACTTGGAGGTGCTGTCGACGCTGGCGGGAAATCGTGAAGTACTCAGGGCGTCTCGGACTCGGCAGAACGACGGAACGACGGTCTCGGAACAATTGCATGAGAAGAAAGTCTTCGAAGTCTCGGAGCTGCGTCGACTGCCGTTCGGATGGTCGGTCGTGTTCTTCCGCAATAAGCGTCCGATGCTCATGCACCTGACCCCGTATTGGAAGTCGAAGTACGCCGCTGAGATCAACATGACGAAGAAGCTCTACGCTCAGTCGCTGCTCGAAGACAGCGAGCACGACCGGTGGGAACACCATCTGGCCACGGCAACAACGGCAGAGACGGTTGAAGGCGAAGTCGTCGAGGCCAACACGGAAGTCTCTGAGGCGCAGGTGAAGACACGGCCGCGAGCAGAGGACGGTGGGCCGGATAACAAGCCTGAGCCGCCATCCGTGACGATGTTCTGATGCGGGTGATGAGTGATGAGTCGGCTCAGCCTGACGCGGACAGGGTCGAACGCCTACCAGGCGGGGTATCTGTGGTCCCAGCAGTGGCATTGGAGACGGCGCCGGTGGTTCCGCGATCGTCGTGATGCGGGATTGGAGCCAGCTTGCCAGGTGTGTGGTGTTCGGCTCGAGGATGCAGGAAGTCTCGATCTGCACCACGTGTCGTATGAGGGTGTGATCGAGAATGCTGATGGTTCTTGGACGGCGCGCGAGGCCGACGAGGATCTGATGCCGTTATGTCGGGGGCATCACCAAGCGGTGCACCGGCTGATGGACCGGAAACGAGACTTTTACGGATGGGATCGGCGACGGGCAACGCTCGTGATCGTTGCTCACCTCCGTTCGAGAGGGGAAAAGAGATGACAGTAGATTCAACAATCGGAGGGTCCACGATGAGTGCGAGCAGTGCTGCGAAGCCGATGTTATGTGAGGTGTGCGGACGTTTCGCTGAACTCGAATGGCATTCGATCAGCGTGGACTACGACACCGCGATGGAGTGCTCGGCCTCGGTCACATCAGGTGGAGCTGGGTACTGGTTGTGCTCGGATCTGTGTCATTCAACAGCACACGAGCTGATGAAGGACGAAACAGGGGAAGGCCGTTCTGCAAAGGTCATCGGAGCAATGGTGCGCCGCTTAGCCGAGGCAGTGTCAGTCAAGGCACGGAAGTATCACAAGAAGGGACGGACCAATGGCTGATGAGTCCGACACCACACCGGAACCTGAAGACGATGTGGATCCTAGTGACCTCGATGCTCTGTTAGCGAAGATCACGGACCCGGAACAGGTCTATGGCAGTACCCAGACCTCGTCCTACGTCGACCCAGGGCTGATGGGATTGGCTGAAGAGACCGCGTACCCAGCATGGTTGGGGATCCGGTGGCGGGAGATCCCGGTCGAACTTCAACAAGAAGCATGGGTGGGCCTGCGCCGTTGGGTGGATTGGCTGATCGCGGAATTCAAGATCACCAAGGCAGTGATCCCTCCCTGCTGGTTCCGGCACTCAGAAATCGTTGCCGAACTCCATGCAGCTATGAACCTGGAATGGAAGGCCTGGGAAGAGGGCGCTCCGACGGTGAACCCGATGTGGATGTGGTTGCCCCAGTTGCAGGCCATGATCGTGCGACTGCGTGCCTGTGTTGACGAGCTCGGCGGGTGCGGGGAGGGAAAGCATCACGAACCCGAGCTGGTGAAACGTGATTATGACGAAGACCTGTGGGAGCAGACAGTGTTCACTCGCATAGAGACGAAGACAATGGATCGGCCCGATGCTGCAGGAGAGGCGACTTACGTGCGAGTGCGTGTTGTCGATGACAACGGGGAGATCGTCAGCGAGTCGAACCTCGGAGGTGCTGGAGCGAGGCGAACGGCTCGCAGGGATTCAGCGGCTGTCCTCACTGGTGATGGTGTGCCTGGTGGGTCGGATGCCGTGTTGACGACGACGGTGAACCAGGTACCCGAGGTCGTCGAACTTGTGTGGGAGAAAGCTGATTCCCAGGACGGTCCATGGACCGGATTCGATGACGACGGTGAAGACGAAGATCAGCCGCCGGCGGATTTGTGAGGGAAGGGAGAAGTCATGGTGACAAAAAGTGAACTCGCGGCGACTGAGGCTGCGAATGACCGAGCCAGCGATGAGTTTGATCTCGCCCACGCCCGAGCTGGTCGGGCGCAGGAGGCGTTGGGACGGCTGCAGTGCCGGTTCTCATGGAGGTCTGAAGTTTTCCGGCCCGGGTGGCCTGTGCTGTGGTGTGGGAGGCCGGAAGGTCATGAAGGGAATCACGATGCACGGTTCTATCTGGAAGAGGACCCGTCTGAGGAGTTCGCGGTCGCGGTCGCCGAATGGGTGTCGGCAGCTGGCGCTGCCGAGAAGGCGGCCATGCGATTGTTGGAAACATGGAGCGCGGTCGAACGGTTGGAGCGTCCGGAAGTCGCCGCTGACATTGACGAAGCCTGCCGAGAAAGAGAGCTGGACGGGATCTTGGAGTCGATGGAGGCTGCGGAGCGGAGGGAATGGGAAGAGTCACGGTTCTGCGAAGTCGCCGAAGTTGTCGACGAGTTTGGTCAGTATCCGTTGGACGGTTTCTGGGATCCACGCTGGGGCAGCTCGTTAAGTGAAACCGAAGAAGACGAGAACAGAGAAGCCGCCTGCGGACCTGTGAGCGGTTGAGAGACCGAGTCGAAAGGGGGACCACGGTGAAACAAAGAGAAGCGTTCGAGCGCCAGCTTGGTACGTGTTATCGCACTGCAATCCAGGTTGCTGACGAAGACGGTGGATCTTGGATGGTCGAGGACCTCGACGGGAACGAGATCTGCTGGATCTTTGAGTACTCCGATGGCTGGAAACGCAAAACCCCGTTGGCGAACTACCCGCAGGACCGTTACGAGAGCTTCAGAGCTGCATTGGATGCTCACGTGGCCGCGATCGATGCGTCCGCTGGTGTTCAGACGGATGAGTTGTTCTGGATGGGCAAGGGCCTGCCTCGGTGGGTGTGAACGAGCAACGAGAGTACGAGGAAGGAAGAAATCATGGTGACAGAGACCGAATTTGCAAAAGCGGCACGTGAGTTGCACCTGGCGGTTGACGCCGCTCGACAGGCAGAAGTGGAAGTCTCCGAGGCTCGGTGTGCGTTGGAGGAAATGCAATGTTTCAAGGTGTTCCATTCTGTGATTGCAGATGCGGATGGCGACGAGATCGCGTTCGTGCCGACGCTGTGCGGCCTTCGAAAGGGGCATGAGGGGCCGCACGGTGAAGAGGAATGCGAGTCGGCAGTCATCCTCGACCTCGACGAGGCCCATACAATCCCAGAGAGCTCAGGGTGGATCCGCGAAATGGGTCGGAAGGCTCGTGCGCTATTCGCGGTGGGACCGGGCCGTGGGTGAATCCCGTGACCCAACGGGTTTGAGCGAGGGAAAGCGGTGGCCTGATTGCCCAGGTCACCGCTTTCAGTGTGTTTACGGTGTTTCGGGTGGAAATGTTTGTCACTCGAAGAGACATACCGGCTGGTGGGTACTCCTGGTGAGTCGCAATGAATGCGGTCTCACGATTAAGGAGAGTGACCACGATGGCCGAGAAGAGAACCATCAAAGCATATGTTGCTGCCGACCCCGAACTGATTACCACCCCGGAGGGCAAGCAGTTCGCTGCGTTTCCCGTAGTCGAGAACAAACGGTATAAGGATCCGGAAACGCAGGAGTGGAAAGACGCAAAGGCCACTCGGTACGAGGTCACTGTCGACCAACCGAAGCTACGTGACAACGTTCTTGCCTCACTCGAAAGCGGTCAGCGCGTCACCGTCGAAGGCAATTACGTTGCGAAGCCCTACATTGATTCGCACGGCAATCAGCGGATCGGACACAAGATCTTCGGCCACGATATTTCGGCCAGCTACATGCACGAACCACAGGGTCGCGGCGGTGTTGCCGAGGGACGGGACACCCAGCAGGACGTGAATCAGAATATGAACGGCCCGGGGACCGAGCACGAGGCCTCGCCTACATGGGGGCAGAACCCGGACCCGTACCCACAACATTCACAGCAGTTCGCCGACCGCGGCCAGCCAGTCCACCAGCAGTACTCACCCCCTCCGCCACCGGATCACGCACCGGATGCCGGTCTGGGACGGTGAACGGACATGGTTGATGCCTTCGAACCGGGCTCCACGCCGGGCAGCGATCTGCATAAAGAACGGCTCGCTGAAGCCGACGCGGTAGTCAGTCGGATGCGAAGGGAAGTGGTCATCCGCCTCGCGAATGCGCACGAAGACTTGATGAAGCGTCCCGCACGAGACCGATTCCTCATCGACGACGAACTGCGGTACCGGCTGACTGAGGCCGTGTCAGCAGCGGGAATGTCCCGTGCCATTCGTATCTATGAGGAATCCAGCACCGTGCTGCAGCTCGCTGGAGACACGGAAGGGCATCGGGAAACGGCAGCGCGTGCCGCACACTTGAAAGCCTTCCAGGCTGCGATCACGGCCGCTGAGAGCGATTCGCGGCCATGGTTGGCCGGAATGTCAGTGACAACAGCAGAGGTCGTGAGCCCTGAGCGTATGCCGGATCTGCGGCAAACCCGCGAGTGGGGCGTGATGCAGCAAGCCAGCCTGGAGGCGACGGTCTCGTGCATGCCACCGAATCCAGAGAGCTGGACGGCCGCTGATGGGCAGGGTCTTCAACGTTTGGAGGCCCAGGACGCTGATGTTGCGGCATGGTCGGCTGCGGATCGGCCACCGTCGGAAAATCTGCCTCTCGATGAACCGGTGGCGGCCGGTCACCTCTTGCGTCAGCAGATTGCGGAACGACTCAAGCCCAGCTGCCGTCGAACTGATCTCAATGAGGATACCAAGTACGAGGTGTATTCCAGTCACGAGTACTGGAGGGATACTCAAACTCGCTTGGTATCGGTGGGCGTTCCTGAGGGTGCGGACCTCGAGCAAGAAGAATTCGTCGAGGTACCCAATGAGAATGCCCCTGCGCCGACGAGTGATTGGTGGGCGTTGCGCAATGGTGTCCCGGTCGAGATTGATTCGTTCCCACCTCCGAACGAGTCTGTTCAACAGCACGCTGACGTGCGATTCAAGCTGCCCCGTCCGGTGTGGGAAGCGAGCCGGGAGTCTATGGGGCCGGCGTTCGACCACGCCGTGATCGAGGGCGAGAACGACGTCGACGTGACCGTCAGCGCACAGCAGCGCGTCGAGCTGCGAGAGCGAGCTGAAGACGTGCAGTTCAGAACTGTCTATGAGGCGGAAGAACGCATTGAGTTTATCCAGAGCGGCGACGATTACGGCCGCGACGGCGGAGAAGCTGCACAGGAGGTGGCCGACGAGCGGACCGCCTCGGAGCGGGTGGCGTATCAGTGCAGTGTCGTCGTCGGTGCGCTCAACTCAGCCAAGCCCGTGACGATGCACAACAGCGTCCCGGCCCCGTCGGTGGCGGCGCACTTAGTTCCTCCACCGACCCCGTCCGCTGCCGGTGCGGACCTGGATCGGTGATCGAATATGGATCCCTACTACGAGGACGAGCACGTGGTGATCTACCACGGCGACTGCAGTGAAATCTTGCCGCAGGTTTCAAAAGCCGAGCACATCATCACGGACCCACCTTATGGCGAGCACATTCACTCGAATGCGCGTTCTGGTCGGATGAGAGCAGCCAAAGACCGCGGAGGCCGCTACGGTGCCGATGTACGTCGCACCGTTGATCTGGGTTTCGACCATCTTGACGAAGACCTCAGACGCTGGTGCGCTGCCGAGTTCGCCCGTCTGGCCGAGCGGTGGGTGCTCGTGTTCTCCGACGTTGAATCTGACCACCTCTGGCGATCTGACCTGACAGGGGCCGGACTGGATTACGTGCGTACAGGGGCATGGGTGAAGCTCGGAGCGACACCACAGTTCTCCGGGGACCGTCCCGCATCCGGCTTCGAGGCAATCACTATCGCTCACCCGAAAGGTCGGAAGAGGTGGAACGGCGGAGGCAAGCACGCTGTGTGGTCGTTCCCAATCGTGCTCGACCGTGGCCGCACCGGGGCGCGGCTCCACACCACTCAGAAACCTCAGGAACTCATGCACACACTTCTGTCACAGTTCACTGACCCCGGAGAGACGATCCTCGACCCGTTCGTCGGGTCAGGAACGACGCTGGCGGCGGCACGGATGCTCGGACGAAAAGGAATTGGCATCGAGATCAACGAACGCTACTGCGAGGTGATGGCACGCCGTTTCGACCAAGGAGTTCTCCCAGTGGCAGACACCAGTGATACCCCCACAATCGGCGGTTTTGCCCGTCTGAGTGCCTGAGACAACACGAGAAAGAGGATGACCATGAACTTCATTGAGCTAGAACAATTGCACGCAGAACTAGCGGCTGCGCCTCCCGGAACGGCGATGCGTTTGGGCGTGGCAGGGAATACGCCGGATGATGTCGCGTTGCGATGGGAACGCTGGAGTGAACTTGCCGACTATGAACAGCAGTTGCGTCGCCAAGGACGAGACGCCGGAGAGCACGAGAGTCCCAGGATCTTCGGTCTCGATGCCGTCGGTTACGCGTATGGCGACCTCGACCGGCTCGAAAACGACGGGGTCCTGATTTATGCGATGGAAGCACATCTAGATACCGGCCATGGGGAAGTGTCACCCGAAGTCATCGAAAGAGTGGTCGAGGACGCGATCGCGGACGCTCGGAACGCGGACAGAACAGTGCGGGTGCCGGGGCGCGACGAAGCCTCGCAGTGGTGGGAAGACGAACAAGACGTGTATCGAAACCATCAAGAGGCTGAGAGTGGTCCCCAGGACCTGGTTGAAGCTGATGAGGCCGTAGTGCTGCTTCGGCGACGTGTCGTTGACGCTCTTGTCCATGGGCAGACCATGGCGGAAGATCCGACGCGCCGTGCCGAGGCTGAGCGGTACATCAAACGTGAAATCGCTATGACTCGTGAGCACGTGGAGCTCGCGACGAAAAAGTACACGGCAGCGGCTAGAGACTTCCACGAAACGAGAGACCGGGAGTCCACGCCTGATTCACTTCGCGAGTTGTTCGAGGCGAACAGACAGGTTGCCGCGAGCAGAGCTGCCGCTTTGACCGCGTACTCGTTGGCCCTGGAGCGAGCAGCGCGCCGGACGACACCATTCATGGCGTGCCTGCGGCGGAGTCTGAGCGAACGATTCCCTCATCAGGACCGGGAGATTCTCGCGACGAAAGCTGGCAGGCTCACCGAGCAGTCCAGCGTCGAGGCGGCACTGCGATTGACTCCGAGAGATCCAGTGAACTGGTATCCCGACCAGGACGGGATGATCAAGCGGATCCACCGCTATATCGACACAGCCCAGGAGCGGGATCGCCTCGATTGGGACGAAATGGTCGATCGACGTCATCTACCTCGCACTCCCACCCTGAGGGGGCAAGGATTAGCGATGGCTTGCTATGACGTAATCAGCAGGGAGCAAAAGAACCTGAGTGACCGGTGGCGGAAATTGTCATCGGTCGAACGATCCATCGTGGATGACCGCGGAGTCAACAGTGCCCGAGCGCATGACTACTCAACAGCGATTGGGCTTCCCGCCATGCCTGCTCTTGCAATGGCTGATCAGGCCAGGGAAGAGGGCGAGGGCCTGAGCCTGCAGAAGTGGATGGTCGAGAAGGCCGCAGACCCGCAGAGCATGTACGGGGTGGAACCGCCCACAGTCGAGTTCGAACAGACGTCGACGTTTGAGATGTGGAAGTGAACGGTCATGGCCAATACCGATATTGCTGAGATCCGCGACCGGATGGGTCTGCGAGTTCGCGTCGTGAGGCAGTTGGGACAACGAGTGGATCAGTCACCTGAGTCCCAGATTGAGTACATGGAGGACATGCAGAAGCTCCTGAGTGGTCAAGCGAAAGACGCAGAACTGGCGGCGACGAAGTTGGCCGAGCAGGCACCAGCAGAGGCGACAGTCATGGAACGCTACGCCGATGCTCTCGTTGCGGCCAAGGATCCCGTCACGGGGGGCCAGGACTGGGCTATCGTGAGACGGGCAATGCAGGCTGAACTCCCGGCTCAGACGGTCAAACAGCTTGAGGACAGTCAGAGCATGTACGTGACAAAGGCGGCGAGTCGTGAGGCGGCGTTGATGTCCTGGACACCGACGGCCGAAGCACCCCAGGTCGAGACCGCCCTGAACCGGTACTGGGAGGCCTACGAACAGCAAAATAGGGCGTGCACGATCGATCTCGGTGAGTCCGGTCAGAAGTATGACCGGTTACGGCTCGTGTCCGAGGCGTGGAGTGCAGTGTCCAACGACGCTGATCTGTCCACACGTGCGCGGACACGGTTCGAACAATCAAGTGCCCTCATGAACGAACCCGAGTCTCCGACCGGTCAGCTCGCGGCGCGAATGATGACCGTTGATCGGGCAACCGGGGTCAGCCAAACGCGAGCCTGGGACGAACACATCGGTCGTGACCGGACACCAGCAGCCACCTCGACCGGGCCAAGCCTGGACATGATGACCGGTCACTCGGTGACCGGTCAGGGGCCGGACACCGGCCTTGAACGGTGACCGCGAGGAGCACTGTGTGAGTCCGACAGGGACCGGATAGACCGAGGGCGCATCAGGCCTCCGAGGGCAAGTGCGTCCACTATTGACGTAATCGTATGTATGTTCTAATCTGTGAGGTAAGGCAGAATGGCGAAAAAAGAGTTTGACGACGCTGAGGGTCTGTTTGACCTCATTTTTTCGGATGATGCATCGGAACAACCGGTGCTTAGTGTCAAACAGGAACTCGTGTCGGAGCCACGAGCTGAGAGTGCAGGAGCAGGTGAGGAATATGGCCGAGGGCCAGAGGATTCGGGAGTACGTGGAGAGGTTCGCGCCGAGCAGGGCAGCAGCGACCCAGAACCCGACGGAACACTATTCGGCGATGTTCGACGAGTACGTGAGCCGGCGCAGCCAGGTGATCGCGGATCTGGAGCCGGAGGGCGTGCAGCCGAGCGCGGAAGAGCGGGCGAATCCGTTGCTGCTGATCGGGAAGAGTCGGGCGAATCGGCGGCAGGCCGAGGAGATCGCGTGGCAGGAGGTCGTTCTCGACCGGTATCCACCGGAAGTCGACGAGAGCGGCAGTCCACTGGACGACTGAGACTGACCGACTTCCTCGAGTCGGACAATATCGAGGTGGTGTCCGTGACCGGCGACGATGTTCGTCCGGTCACGGACACCGGTCATGACCGGACAGAGGCGGACACGACACCGGACACTGCTGGGCCGAGGTTCGTGGTTGACCGGGACAAAGAGTATGTGCCCTCGGGGCCGAAGGCACGGTTTCAGGCGAATCTGGCCGCGATTGAGCGTGTACGTGAGTTGACCGAGTCCGGTCGGACGGTGACCGGTCAGGATCATGAAGTCCTGGCCGGGTGGTCATCGTGGGGTGCCGTGGCCGATGTGTTCGACGAAGCGAAAGAGAACTGGTCGAGCGAGCGTGACCAGCTTCGGCAGGTGCTGACCGACGATGAGTGGGAAGCGGCACGGGCAACGACGCTCAACGCGCACTTCACCTCGCCTGCCATCGTGGCCGAAATGTGGTCATCGCTGGAGCGTCTGGGAGTCACCGAGGGCCGTGTCCTCGAACCAGGGTGTGGATCCGGTAACTTCATTGGCTCGGCACCAGAGTCAATGAACATGGTCGGAGTTGAACTCGACCCACTGTCAGCGCAGATCGCATCGTATCTGTATCCGCACGCCGATGTGCGCAATGAATCGTTCGGCAAGACCCTGATTCGGCCAAACCAATTCGATGCCGCGATTGCCAACGTCCCGTTCGGCAACTTTCCCGTCTTCGACCCGTCGTGGAATCCGGGCGAACGATTCTCCATCCACAATCACTTCATCCGCAAAGCCGTCGGTGGCCTCCACAACGGTGGTGTTGCGGTGATGATGACGTCGGCCTACACCATGGATGCGAAGAATCCAGCGTTCAGGGCAGAGATCGGGCGCGAGGCCGACTTCCTGGGCGCGGTGCGATTGCCGACTGGGGCACACCGCCGTACTGCGGGCACCGAAGTGGTCACCGATGTGCTCGTGTTCCGCAAACGCCTGCCCGGTGAAGAACCCACACCGGAGACTCTGCGGTGGGTGAAGACGCAGCCGACGGACCTCGGAGAGGCCGGTGCACGGCCCCTGATGAATCGGTATTTCCACGACCACCCAGAGAACATCCTGGACGAGCGGGAGGCGAGCACGTTCCGGGAATCGAAGATCAACGTGCGTGCCGAAAGCCTGGAGCAAGTACCGGAACTGCTGCGGCAACGGCTGACCGAAATCGTCGATGCAGCCAACGAACGCGGTCGCGGGTACGTGGCTCCCACGCCGGAGGTGCTGGCTGAGCGAGAGCGTGAAGCTCCCGTCGAACTGGCTGAGGGCCAATGGCCGGGAACGATCGTCGAGACAGAACCAGGTCATTTCGCGCGCGTCGTCGACGGCGAGAACGTGGACGTAAAGGTGCCGAAGAACGCCATGGCCGAGGTTCGGTCACTCATGGATCTTCGAGACCGTGCCGGTGCCCTCATCGAGGGACAGGTGGCCACTCCGGTCGATACTGAGGAACTAGTCGCACTTCGCGAAGACACACGGGCCGTGTGGGAAAAGCACGTCGCGAAGTTCGGTCCAATTAATCGGCACGGAACGAAGTGGCAGACGGTGACAGTTGACAACGACGACACCGGGGAGAAAGAAAAGATTCGGGTGCAGGTTCGGAAAGACCCGAAACCGGCACAGGTCATGCGCGATGATCCGTTGTGGTCACTGACGAAAGCCTTGGAAACCTACAACGACGAGACCGGAGAGGCGGTCGTGGCAGACATTCTGCACCAGCGCACCGTCGAGCAGAACCGGCCCCTGCTGGGTGCGGACACGGCAGAAGAAGCCCTCGGGCTGTGCCTGGACGCCAAGGGCAAGGCCGAGATCGGCAGGATCGCGAATCTGCTGGGCACAGACGAAGCCACCGCTCGCGAAGAGCTCGCCGATCTCGTGTTCGACGACCCGACCACCGGAGACCTGGCAACGCGGGCGCAATACCTGTCCGGCAACGTGCGCAGGAAACTAGCTGAGGCCGAGCGTGCGGCGGAGAACGATGACCGGTACACGGTCAACGTGGATGCATTGAAGTCGGTGATCCCGGAGGATATTCCCGTTGAGGACATCACCCCGACTATCGGGGCGGTGTGGATTCCGGCGTCCGATCATGAGGAGTTCTTGCAAGAGATCGCCGGGGACCGGTGGGCGAGTGTGCATAAGGCCGGCGCAGGCTATTGGGATGTGAAGTTCGGAGAGGCCGGTGCACGCCAGTCGGTGCAGGCCACCACGGAGTGGGGCACATCGAGAATGCCCGTCTATGACATCTACCGCCACCTGCTCATCGGTGCGGAGATTCAGGTCATGGACACGATGGAGGATAAGACCCGTGTCCTCAACCCGACCGAGACCGAGGCGGCACGAGCGAAAGCCGAGGAACTCGCCGAGCGGTTCGAGGACTGGGTGTTTGCCGATCCTGCGCGAGCCGAACGCCTCAGTGCCGATTACAACCGCCGCTTCAACACACTCGTGCCCCGTGATTACACCCCAGAGGCCGAGCGACTGACCTTCCCCGGCCTGGTCGATGACTGGGTACCGAAACCGCATCAGCGCACAGCGGTGGCGAGGATGATCGCCGAACCGGCAGTTGGCCTATTCCATGTCGTGGGTGCGGGCAAGACCGGGGCCGCTGTGATGGGGATGATGGAGCTGAAACGGCGCGGTCTGGTCACCAAGCCTGCCGTGCTGATTCCCGGCCACATGCTCGAACAGTTCACCCGCGAGTGGCAGGAGATGTACCCCAACGCGCGGCTGCTTGCTGCCGGAAGTGATGATCTGGCAGTGAAGAAAGGCAGTCTGGCTGGGCGCCGGGAATTCGTGGCCAAGGCGGCCACTGGCGACTGGGACGGCATCATCATGACGCACTCGTCGTTCAAGATGCTGGGAGTGAAACCGGAGACCGCGAAGAGCTACTTCCGTGACATCACCGCCGAGCTCGACGAAGCCAAAGCGGCCATGGAAGCGTCGACGGAGAGCGAAACGAACCGCACGGTCAAGCAGATCGAGAACGCGAAGAAGAAGCAGGAAGCCCGGTTGGAGAAGATTCTCGCCGCCGCTGACGAGACGAACCTGACGTTCGAGGCCACGGGGATTGACTACCTGACAGTTGATGAGGCCCACGAGTTCAAGAATCTGCACACGCCCACCTCGATTGCCGGTGCTTTCATCGAAGGATCCGAGAAGGCCACCGACATGGAGCTGAAGATCAGCTATCTGCGGGACACCTATGGTGAGCGGGTGGTCACGATGGCTACGGGCACCCCGATTGCCAACAGCATCAGTGAAGCCCACGTGATGACACGGTATCTGCGTCCTGATCTGTTGGAAGAGGCCGGAGTGCGCGCGTTCGACCAGTGGGGGTCAACGTTCGGTGAGACGGTGACCCGAGTCGAACGTGACGCTGCGGGTCGGTTGAAGCAGCGGACTCGGTTCGCGAAGTTCAAGAACGTCCCCGAAATGCTGGCGTCATGGCAACAGTTCGCCGATGTTAAGCGTGCCGAGGATCTGAACCTGCCGGTGCCCGAACAGGTGGTCAACTCCAATGGTGACCGCCGTCCCGAGATGGTCGTGATCCCTCGCACCGAGGCTCACGCACAGTACATGGAGTACCTCGAAGGTCGCTTGGATAAGCTGTCGGGTCGGCCAGAGAAAGGCGAGGACAACCACCTGACCGTGTACAACGACGGCAGACAGGTGGCATTGGACCCTCGCATGGTCGGTCTCGAGTTCAGCGGTGATGTGAAGCTCAACTACGTCACTCGCCGAATCGCGTCGATCTGGCGAGAGAACCGCGACAACGAATACCTGGTTCCCGGCACACCTGATGTCTCGGAGAACAAGGGTGGGCTGCAGTTGGTGTTCTGTGACTCGTCGACCCCGACCGATGATGAGTGGAATGCCTACGATCAGATGAAGTCTGATCTGGTGGCCAAGCACGGGATGGATCGGTCGCGGATCCGGTTCATCCACGAGGCGAAGGATGATGAGAAGCGGGCGAACCTGTTCCGGGATGCCCGCGAGGGCCGCGTCGACGTGCTCATCGGGTCCAGCCAGAAAATGGGCACCGGAGCCAACATCCAGAATCGTGCGGTGGCGATGCACCATGTTGATTGTCCGTGGCGACCCGACCAGCTTGAACAGCGTGAGGGACGGATACTGCGGCAGGGCAACGAGAACAGTGAAGTCCAGATCTACCGGTACGCGACGGAGAACACGTTCGACAGCACGTCCTGGGACATCATCGGGCGAAAGGCCACCGCGATCGCTCAGGTGATGCGGGGCCGGCTCGATGTCAGGGAGCTCGAAGATCCCGGCGACCTGGCCTTGGATGCGCAGCAGATGATGGCTGGATCCTCCGGAAACCCGTTACTGGTCGAACGCACCGAAGTCGATGTGACGGTGCAGAAGCTGTCGCGGCGTGCACGCGGTCATGACAAGGCGCAGGCTGCGTTGAAGTTCCGCAGGAGTTCGGCTGAGCAGCGGCTCGGGCAGATCACGCGCATCCTGCCTGCGGTCGAAGAGGCGCTGACGCGGCGAATCGACACGCAGGGTGATCGTTTCCGAGCACGGGTCGCCGGTGTCGAATATGACAATCGTGGGGATGCGTCGGAAGCGATCTACTCGCACATCAAGGGGTTCACTCGGCCCGAGGGCGGTTTGATCAATGGAGAGGGCAACCGCATCGAGATTGGTGGTTTCTTCGTCAACGTCGACTTCCGACACGACTACGCGACGGGTCGAAAAGTCCTCCTGACCTTGGAAGACACCGGGGCGCTGCCTGAATCAGTGCAGGTGGAGATCGAATTCGACGCCATACTGGATCCGCAGAGTTCAGCACCGCGGAATGTCGCGCAACTGCTGGAGAACAAGGTCACGGGCCTGGATAAGGTCAGAGACCGGCTGGTGGCGAACCAGAACGAGGCCCAGCAGACTCTAGAGGCCGCCGATGAGCAGCTGGGCAAGCCGTTCAAACATGCCGACGAGCTAGCAGAGGCCAAGGCCAAATTGACTGACATCGACGCGAAAATCAAGGAGATGCAAGAGGCTGAGGACCGCAAGAAGCGTGAGCCGGGACCAGAGGCGAATGGAAACGGAACCGAGGCCGAATACTCAGTGACGAGGGTCGCGGTGACACCGACACGATCGGGCGTGACCGTGAGCGAATCGGAGACCGTCGAGTACACAGAGACAGGGCAACGACTGTCCAGCGTGCCCGAGACGGCGACGAACGAGGCGGAATCCGAAGCGACCGCGCACCCTCAGAGTGCACGGATGGGACGGTCGCAAAGACTGGGCGACGAGGCGAAGAAGATTACGAGTCAGATCGAGGAAAGAACTGCAGCGGCGGTGGAGCGAGTGCGTCGTGAGGCCACGGATAAGCACAAGCTCTCATCTGCATTGAGTGTTTACCGGTATGAGCTGGAACGGGTGGCCAGTATGTGCTCGACCGGATTGGAAGCGTTCTCGGCCGCTGTGGATACGGCGGAAAGCTCAGCACACGAGGACGACCTGAAGGTCCACGAAGCACGATTGATCGATGCTCATGGCAAGATCAAGCAGCTCCTGGAGAATCTCAAGAGCGCTGAGGTCCAGACGGCACGGTCCCCAGGTGAGCCGGTGTCACCGGATCTTTATGCTCTGCCTGCGCCACAGCCGGCGACTGCTGTGCCCAGCGTTGAGTGAAGCTTCCGACCGAGGGGGAGAACGCGCAATATCCAGTCCCAGGGGAGGGTGTGCGACGCCCGCTTTACTACGCATCCGCTACAAATGAAGACAACTGAACGAGGGCGTCGCCATGACACAATCAAACCGGATATCGTGTGTCCAAATGCTCCTCTGCGGAGTCAGGCCGGTCCCGAAGCAGACACGTCGGGACCGGCCGACTTCGTTCGCTAAGTTATGGCCGACGCAGGAGTCGGTAAAGGGTAGAGCGGGAGATGTTGGAGTCGGCAGCTATAGCAGTGAGGCTCTGCGTTCCGCCGTCGACGACGGAAAGAACTGCTTGTTCTTGCTACGGGGTCAGCTTTGGTTCGCGCCCACCGACCCGTCCTCTGGCGCGTGCGGAGCTCAAACCAGCGTTGGTTCGTTCGATGATAAGGCCGCGTTTCGCTCATTTGTTAGCGGTCATATTCTTTCACCGCTGCAGCCAACCAACGACGCATTCTGTTCCGCATTGCGCTAGCATCGGCCTCACCAACACTTTTCTTTCTCAAACAAGTAGCATACTCGTCGACCTCGGTAAGAATCCAAGACTTCCGGTAAAACTCTTCAATCAAAAGATCTCCCAATGGAGCCGAACCAAAGTTCTTTCTCAGATGGAACCAATCTCGTTCAGCGGGTGCGAGACAAGCTCCGCCCCAGTCGACGAGTAATATTTTGCCGTCTTCCTTAAGGAAATTGGTCGCTGACGGGTCGCCGTGTGTGAGGAACAGAGACGGGGCCCGTTCGCGCAGAATAGCACCTATCCTAACGGTATCGTCCAGCAATCGAAGTAAGAACGCCCGATGATTGCTGAGGAGGTTATGGAGATCGTCGTCCGAGCTATAGTTAGCAGGGTTAACCACTCTGTCCGCCCAGGTCAAATGTTCGTATAGAGACTCCACCGCTGCAAGCTTGAAATCCTCCTTAGGAAGAACCTCTTCGACCGAACTACGATGTACAACCGCGAGCAAATCGGCTAAACACGAGGCTAAATAAGGCGATCTGACTTGGCCTATTGGAACTGCTCGTGACCAGGGATAGACAACTAGAGGTAGCCCAGACCTGGCTAGATAACTAGTGCAATTGCTATCACGATTCCGAGTGGGCGCAATAATGAAATCTATACCGCTGTCCGCGAGTTCCCTTGCCGCTGCGTAAGCAGGTGGAACATGCCCCCGAAAATCGCGCCGAACTGAAACCCACCAAAGGCTTCCAATTCGAAAGTTCCAGCTATCCTCCCCGGATGGCTGGAACTCCAACTCTCCAGCATCGATTCCGTACCAGTATTCGATGTTTTCGATAAGCTCTAACTTGCCTATCTGCTCAGGTGGAGCTAGCACGAAAAGCTCTTTTTAGCGAGCGACAACGCCCATGGATGAAGTACACCGTTACTGTAGACTCCATAACCGCTGTCCAAAGTCATTCCGCCATGAATATCTGAATAGTATCCACCAGCTTCACGGACGATGAGACTGGCAGGAGCCTGGTCCCATAGTTTCCCGCCGTCGTCGAAAAGCGCGTCGGCTCTACCCATAGCTAGGTCTTCGACCGCGAAGTCGGAAAAAAGATCCAAGCTCACGGCTGCTGAGACAAGTGTTCTCTCAGTTGATCCGCCACCTTCCAATAGGCCGACGACCCGCGCTTCCGATGAGTTTCCGATCGTGGAGACTCGCATGAGCTGCTCAACTTGTCCTCCGGCGTTGGCGCTCGTCATCAAGTGTGAACCAGACCCCTGTTTGGCCCAGATTAGCTTTCCAAGAATAGGTCGAGAAATCGCACCTAAGATTACTTTGTCGTGCTCCATAAGGGAAACGTGAGTGCCCCAGGAGGGCTCGCCGCGAATATATCGCGAGGTACCGTCTAGGGGATCAATGACCCAAGTCCGGGTAGACGAGCCTGGAATCACTCCAGCTTCTTCACTGAGTATTGAATCATCGGGCCACCTGTTGCGTATATGGAAAAGAATTATCTCATCCAAAATCAAATCCAGCGAGGTCACGGGTGATCCGTCAGGTTTGGAGCACGTATTTAATTCTCCATCCCAGGTTGACGAGTAGGCGGATGTTAACCGGACCAAGTCAATCATAAACGTGAGTTCATTCTTCATTATCAAACACCGAGTAAGCTTCGTTAAGTGCCAATATTGGATGCGCGCGCGGCACGAACTCGTGAACGATCCAGCCGCCGTAATCGATTGCCTTCAGCAAGGAGGCGATCCATCGATAGTTAATCTCCTGCCCTAGCCCAATCTCGCCACGTCCGGGAACACCTGCGGTGTGAACGTGGCCGAGGATATCCGAGCAGCTTCTAATGCGATTAGTAACATCGCCTTGCATGATTTGAACATGGTAAACATCAAACAGAAGATTAACGTGACTTGAACCTGTACCTCTGATTACTTCTTCCGCGAATTCTACAGTATCGCATTGATGCCCTGGGTGATCGTACCTAGAATTGAGAGGTTCCAAGAGAACAGAAACGTTAGACTCTTCGGCGTGATGACTAACTGCCAAAACTGTGTTGATCATAGTTTCAATTGCCACGGTCCTAGGTATCCCGTTACGTAGCCCAGAAGCTATTGTTACAGCATTGATTCCATTCTCGTGAGCTAAGTCGATTGACGTGCGAAGTTGATCGAGAATCGTGGCGCTTTCCAACGGATTGTTTAGCCCATAGTCGATGGAAGGATGTCCATCAATAGTCAACACTTCGAATCCGATTTCCTTGGCACTTTTCCATAGTCGCTGCGGAAGAAAGTCTATTCCGCGCATCCCGACTTCCCACGCTCGCTCGAGTAGACTGTGCTCATCGATCAGGTCACTATCGAAAGACCACCATGCGAACCCTTGAGATATCACGCGCACTCCCGAAGTCGATCCTGGCATACGGCAATCTTATGCAATGCCACGATAATCGAATTAAGGGCGTCATCATCAGCCAGCAGAACACTGTGATGTAATAGAATGGATGAGTTTCTAACCGATTCTGAGTTCGGCAATTCGAATCGACTAAGGTCCCACTGATCGTGATTTCCCCAAAGTCGCTGGGGGTCCAATAGGGGGTTCTGATTTAGCGGGATATAGGTCGCGTGTGACTGCATGCCCAGCTCGGCAGAGAGCGCTTTACATACGGCTTCTATATCAATTCCAGACCAAGCGGACTGGCGCAACTTAATCACGTAATGATAGTAGCCGCGTACTCTATTTTGGGGATAGGGGATTACAGGTTGAAAGAACTCGGACAAGCGCGTCCTGAGTTCACCATCGAGAAAACTTGCGGCCGCACGTCTCTTATTATCCATTTCCTCAAGGTTACTCAGGCCATTTAAGAGTATAGTCGCCTGTATCTCTGATAAATGCATGTTCCAACCTTGGACTTCGTCGTGTTCGGACAAAGCCGGATAGCCTACTGCCGGCGGATCCGACGGATATGCTCTACCATCTCCTCTGTACATCTCTGCGCGTTTGTATACTTCATCGGACGAAGTGACGAAGAGTCCGCCTTCCCCAGATGTGAGCGCTTTGCCTTGCTGTGTGCTGAACGCCCCGGCGATACCGATCGAGCCCGCGGGTCTATCATTCCATCTGGCACCGTAGGCTTGTGCACAATCCTCGATGAGTAAAATATTGTGTCTTTGGCAGATTTCTTCAAGGGCGTCCATGTCGGCCATCGTCGAATATAGATGGACTACGACCACTGCCCGCGTTCTATCTGTAATTGCTTGTACCACAGCGCTCGAAGAGATGCAGAGATTCTCTTGTTCCACATCCGCAAGAACTGGTATGGCACCTATCCTGGCGATCGCTGACGCTGTCGCAACCCAAGACAGTCCTGGGAGAATCACTTCATCGCCAGGTCGTACGCCAGTCGACAGCAGACTAATCATAAGCGCGCTCGAACCGTGGTCCACGGGCAGGCCATATTTAGCGCCGCAGTATTCAGCAAATTTTCTCCCAAGGCGGAGGTCGACCGGCTCTGCTCCCGTCCATTGCCCGCTCACCGCCCAACGCCCCGACTCAAGGGTTTCGGTTATATCGGTAATGAGATTTCTTTGAGCTTTCGGCCACTCGGGCCAAGCGCTAGTCCACACGGGAGGACCACCATCAATGGCTAGTCTCATATCGTTGTTGCCCTTCTGTACAACTCTGTACTTGGCGAACTTGAAACTACTTTTGGGAATCTAAGCATGGGTGCCCTGTAAAGTCAACCAAGCCGCTACAGGACGAACACGAATGTCAGGAAACGACACATCGTAGTCTATGCAAAGGCTATTCGGGGCAGATCTTGCTACTGTAACTGCGATGGTCACGCAGATATTTCTTAGTATGATCGCAACGCGGGCGTATCGGTACGCGAAATCCGTGTAGACTTACCTACATTAAAATCGAAAAATGAGTCGTTCTGCACAGGAATCCGCTACGCGTACAGTATTATTATTCACCGTATACAGACTATTAATCATCAACCTTCGGGCGAGAGTCAAACCATGGGAGAGTTGCATCAAGATGAATGCCAAAGCAGCCCTTAAGTCCATTACGCAATCGATGCCTACATCAACCAAAACCAATATAGTCGTTTTTCCCCACGCCGGCGGCAGTGTGAGTTTATCGTATTTAATCTCGAAAGGTGACTCATCATTCAATGTGATTCATGTGGACTATGCTGAACTGACTGGCGGGGATGCGACTGACACCCTGCGAAATCTCGCGGAGGCGCTAAACGAAGATTTAGACGCTCCTGCCGTCTTGTTTGGTCATAGCCTTGGTGCTTACATTATTTCAATGCTTATTAAATGGCTAGACAGTGAAAGAGTATTAGGAGTGATAGTTTCAGGAGCTACTGCTCCCTCCGAGAGAAAAAACGAGCGTCCGACGAGTATTTCGGAAGCAGTTTCCCAATCAGAAGGCATAGAGAATTTCACTGAGAGCGACCTCGAGTATTTTCATAGAAAGATCGCGCAAGATTCTCAGCTCATGGAGCCGTTCGATAGAGTTCTTGATGAAGCACAACTACCGTATAAGGTACCTGGCTTCCTGCTCGCTGGCGACACCGATAGAATATCCCCTAGCTGGACGATGGCCGCATGGTCCCGCGTATTCAATCCAATTGCGGGAATGTCAGTCGTGCCTGGTGGGCATGATTTTCCTGCGGTATCTAGTGAGTTTCAATCTGCAGTGGTCGAAATGGTTTTAAAACTGGAAAATGAGTTCTAGAAGCCAGAATGATGTTCACGTAACAATTCGCGGCATTTGTCGAGGTCGTATTTTCCATTGTTCGTCATTGGGATTGTTGCCACTCGAATCAATAGGCTGGGAACTTCGTGGAGGGGTAGGATGGAAGCGAGAGACTTCTGAATGTAACGACGGTCAAAGGTTTCGTGAGACTCCATAGCGAGAACAGCTCCTATCGGTAGGCCGTGAGTATTCTCTGTCGCTTGTAGCACAACCGCATCGTACACATTTGGGAGAGCGCATAGTGCCGTGACGATACCGTTTATCTCGACTCGTCTTCCTGCTACCTTAATCTGGTTATCCCTTCTTCCTATGAAATACAGATCGCCTTCAATCTCCTCGACTATGTCGCCGGTACCGAACCATCTTGTACCTGCGACTTCCTTAAAAGCCGAGTTGTCCGCGTTGATATACCCGAATGCAACGTTGGCGCCACCAATCAACAATTCACCCCGGGCGTTTGAGCCAAAATATGTTGATTCTGGTACTATTTTATAACTGATGTGAGGTAGCGGACGCCCGATGGGTGGCAGACGCTGCTTGTGACTGTATCGGTCCAGCACTGCGACAGTCGACATTACAGTTCCTTCTGCCGGGCCGTATCCATTAGCGAATACAAATGGTAACGACTCTGTCGGCCAAGCGCGTAACGTATCGCCACCAGAGAGTAGAGTCGAAGGACTGAAGTTTCCATCCCAAGACTGATCGAACAGGCCTGGTGCCAGCGCTGTTGGAACGAAGGCGTCCTTGATTCTATTCTCACAGAGGTACTGTTTGTGTTCGGTTGGTTCTAGTATCGAGTGCATGGTGGTCGGCACTAGCGTGCAACCATAAGCAAGGGCTGGCCAGATCTCGTAAACGCTCGCGTCAAAAGCTAGGTCTGCAACCTGCCCCACGCGGTCGCCAGGTTGCAGACTAGCAAACCGAGCCCGCCATGCAGCGAGTCTAGACAGACCCTCGTGGCCTATCGCGATTCCTTTGGGGTTTCCGGTGGAGCCTGACGTGAATATGACATACGCGGTCCCTGCAGGAAGGATTTCTGTGGCTCTCTCGTCGTTGAACGAGACTGTACCGTTCGTATCAACAGTCGCGGCGGAAATAGAGCTTATATACCTGCGTTGCGTGGCGGGAGATGTAGGTGAGACAGCAACATAGGCGCAGTTGCATTTCCATGCCGCGAGCATCATCGTCACAAAATCTGTTAGAGAATTACCTATTAAAGCGATCAGAGAGTTTGGCTGTATGCCGTGTGCTATAAATGATTCGGCTAAAAGACTGCTCTGCGAGTCCAATCCGAGGTAAGTGATTCTAGATTCTCTATCGTCAATTGCTAAGCACGTAGAATGAATAGCCGCGTGCTTCTGGAATGACTGTAGAATTGAGTTAGGCATTGGGGAGCTCCTGTATTGCGTAGAAGGTACAGCAACTTGAGAACGTCGGAGGTATAGAGGAGGTCTTTGATATTCGCTATTGAACAGTTCAGTTTCGGCGAATGAACACCTGAGAAAGCGTTTTAGCTGAATACTGTCGCATCAGTTAAATCTCACACGGCCGGACAGCTACATCGCGAAGTTGCCGTGTAAAGCGTCGAGAAGTTGAACCGCTGATTGAAGTAGATGGCCCTGTAGAGAAGTGCCCGAGGAGTGGTCAGCTGCTGTCTGGTCTACTGACTGCACAAGTTTGTGGTAGTTAGCTACTTGAAATGCTTCAGCGACAACGACCGATCGCTGAAACTTGACCGGGTCATAGCTACAATGCAACTTCAGACTTTCGCAAACTTGCTGCTTTAAAACTGGAGACTTCAGGGTACGAACCAGCGACACCAGATCGACGCAGGATGGGGCAAACGCTATATCCGTAAAGTCGTGAATCACGAAACCTTGCCTGACGGAAGCGATGTTCGACGCTGTCAAATCGCCGTGAACTAGTGTCTCCTCGAGTTCTGACTCAGCTTCAACTATGCTGCAGATCTCCGCTGAGTGACGTTGTAAACGCTGCCCAAGTTCATCAGGTAGCCAACTATGCAAATCTAGTAACTCCTGGAAGATATTATCGATGTCACTGAGTGGACGGCGAAGCGAAATATCGTCGAAGCTTCCGGATTGCAGTGCTGCCCGTATTTCAGATTGATATGTCGACACAGTGTCGGCTAACGATAGCTTTGGCGGATTCGACGTCGAATAGTCGCGCATAGCAAACCAATTGGTGCCGTGTAATACGACGACGGGCACGTACCGCTTTAAACGTGTTGGCAACCTTCCTAGGAATTCTGGCTCAGACGGGAACGCTGAATGGTTCATCTTGATCCACAGCAGTCCCAAGGTGGAGTTCACCGTATTGAGACTGGAGACCGAGCAGTGACGCTGGAATATCAGCGGTCCTGTCCTGCTGTGGCCAATTTGTTCGAGCTGCCGATCTAGTTCTCCCAGTAGCGAGTAAGTCCATCCAGCCTGTTGCCAAGAGGACTTGGATGTTGTTGTAGGACTAGGGGGTGCGATCTCGGCAAAATCGAAGTCTACAAGCGAATTGACTCTGAGGGGCTCGACGTCAATTCCCAGGACACTATGGACATGGGCGGAAGTGCGATTGGGCTTTCTACCATCGGCAGCAAACGAAAGATGTTTCCACTCTTTAGCAGGTGAGTTCTGTTGAGAGGCAAGGATGCGAACTATCGGGGTTGCCGACCTCAATCGCTTCACTACGATTACGACGGTCGACCAAGGAAATCGTCGATAAGGCGACCGATGATTCGGTTCATACCAGGTTTGCGTGAGGGCGATATCTGGACGTTCGCTGCCTAAACGGTTAAGCCGCCACTCTACCAGTCTAGCTACCAAATCACAATTTCGCCCCAGAATAGTTATTGCGATGTTTGGTGTATTCGTTTGCCATTGCCGAATATGCTGTTCAAGTTCGCCGATGCATTCGGCACCCTTTCCGATAAGAAAGAGATGTTCCTCGTAATGTGTCTCTTCATCGGAGTCAGCTGTCAGCGTCTTAAACAGTCTTGACACATACGCCTTTTGATTTTCGAGTACGCTCAGAGCGTCTTCATGATATTCCATTGAAGCCTCCAAAGATTATGGAAATAGCTTACAGAATGCAACGTTACGCAAGAAGAATAATTGTCGTGCATTCAAACGCGCGCTGCGTTCCCAGCGGTTATAGTGAATTATTCTAGGCGCTTATTTCCAATAGAGTCTCGCGAACTAGATCCAATGGTACACCGACGAGTGGAACATCGTCAGTGAATACAGGGACTCCAATATCACGAAGTAAGACCATTGGGATATCATTCGGGTCTACGTCTATTATCCCCCGTTTGTTGTCTTTGAGTACGTACTTTAAAACCGTATCGGGCAGTATGCCTGATGGCAGTCGAGTTGGGGCACCAATCTGGGAAATGAGCTTCTCGTGTAATCTGACATCCGCAACAGAGAGATAGCCAAGTTTTGACGAAATCATAGCGGCAGAGACCATGCCGATTGCCACGCATTCGCCGTGAGTCAGGGACTGGCCTCTTCCTTCTCTCCGGAGACAATGTTCGATACCGTGGCCGACTGTATGCCCGTATTCTAAAGCAAGTGCCTCTTTCTGTTCGTTGGGGTCGTTTAGCATAACTTTCGATTTTGCCTTTATGCAACCGTCAAGCATGCTTCTGAACTCGACCGCCTCACTGGGGAGGCCACTTTTACTGATATACGTTAGTTGTTCTGCGTCAATCGCCAGAGCATTTTTTAGGGCCTCGCACATTCCTGCTCGAATTTCACGTTCGCCTTGTGTGAAGAAGCAATCAACGTCTACCAATATAGCGGTCGGTGCATAATAAGTTCCGATCTGATTTTTCCCCCAATTGCTGTTCACTGCCTGTTTCAATGAAAGTACAGAATCAGTTGCAGCAGCTAGGTTGGTTGGAACATGGAAGAGAGGTAGTCCTCGATACAGCAGCGCTGCCAACATGCCTGCCAAGTTTCCTGGAACCCCGCCCCCAAAAGACACGATCGCGCTCTGTTTTGTTAGGCCGCCCTCGATTGCCGTGTTCAGGTGCGCATCTAGGATCTCCATTGTCTTCATTGATTCGCCTGGTTCCCCAGTAAGGAGCACAGTCGGTATTAAACGCTGAAGAGCATCCAGTAGTCGGGGCAAGTTCCGAATGACAGTATTGTCGGTGACAATGGCCAGGCGATCGACCCCAAAGGATGTGATATAGCGGGCGAAATCTTCAGGACAAGAGGATCCTATATACAACGGGATTTCCGTGTCTCCAGGAGTGAACTTTGCAGTTTGTATTGTCTGATTCTTCATGGTTAGTTTTGCCTATCATGTGAGGATCCAGTGCCCCCGACCCGCTGAGAAATAGTAGTGGCCAACCTTCGGGCAAGTGCAATAGTAGTCAAAGTAGGATTAGCAGCCCCAGTGCGAGGAAATACACTTGGTCCGACGGCGTATAAGCCCTTCACCGACCTGAACTCTAGATCTTGATCGACTACCTCTCCTATTGCAAGGCTTCCGCTCTCATGATCTTCTGTGCCAAGAAAGTTCGACCAAGTCAATGGGGTGTTCTCTGAGATACGAGAGAGAGTTCCGTCGATAAGAGCAGAGTTACCAGTTGACTGTAGTTCGTAGGGTGCAAAGTCAAGTGGATGTGGCGCTATCCCAATGGTTTTGCAGATTTCACTCCACATGGCTGAAAGATGCCTTCTCTGATGTTGAATTAGGCTCTTGTCCGCCGAGCTGAGGCTTGCGGCGACAACAGGTGTCCCGGATCCGTCGAGAGTAATCGTATTGGTTGTCAAACGCTGTTGCTCGCCGGTTAGTTTTATATCTAAGTATAAAGGCGACTCTTCGCGCGCTCGTTTAAGTTCAACAAATATATTAGAACGGACGGGTTCCGGTAGGAAGGCGACCCATGATCCGGTGGGAATCAAAGTGCCCAAGGCGTTTGCCTTATCGCGATCCAGTTTCACCCAGAACCCTTGCACGATATGGTCCGCTATGCCGACGGCAGTGTCGTCAACTAGGATCTCAGAATCAATCGCGAGTTTCGCACTAGGTATAGTTCCTGCAGCTAGAACGACAGTAGAAGATCTGTAGTATTCATATTGGCCGTCTTTGTTAACAGTCTGGACTCCCTGGATCTGTCCATCGCGAGCATCCAGTTTTAGTACCTCTCTGTTTAGTCTAAAATTCGACTGCCCTGGCATTCCTGGAGATTCCCCGGATACAGGGTGTCTCCAATGATCGAGTGGAGAGTACGCAAACCAATGACTATCGTCAATATCAGTTATTGCTTTCGGCGTTTCTCCAAATACAAGTCCAAATGCCTCTATACAGCGCCCGCGTCGGGACGGTAGCTGTTGTACTAGCTCCGATTGAATCTCTCCGTAGAGACCGCCGTCTCTTTGGTTGCCACATAGCTCTGCGACGAGGGCAGGTGGCCAGTCTCTTAGCGCCCAACGTTCAATTGGAAGTACCACACCTGACCAGTACAGCGACCGCCCTCCCAGGAGGCTGCGTTCACCTGAACCGTAGTCATAGTGTGGGGGGTGCCCGGAATTCCACGACTGGCGGTAGGCCGGGTCAGTTTTGTAGTTTAGCCATATATTGGCTGCCTCTGTGTCGTTCATCGTCACGTTATTGTGTAAGTTCCGGCCATTGGAACTGCCTTTTTCGAGAACGATGACGTCAGACACGCCTAGCCAAGATAGAGATTTAGCTAATTCTAAACCAGCGAAACCGCCTCCTACTATTATTGGTACGGATGCAAACTTGCTCATTGGTATGTCTCCAGTCTTCCGCTTCTACGAATGTCGAGAGAGACGCAATGGAAGGATCCTCCTAGCGTGCGCGAATGTGTGAGTCTTTGAGGTATAGTTTCGACGCCTTTTGCCTCGAGTAGTGCGATCAATTCTGTCTGTCTATCATCAATAATGACCCTGCCGGGCGAAACGACCAGCAGATTCATGCCGATCCAAGTGGAACTGTATGGCTGCTTCGATACATATCCCGTGTCTTGCAGCGGAGGACACCATATATGGTCCCATTTCCGAAGGAATGTTGGCATGTTTTCCATGGTCACTCGTTCTGGATTCAGCAAGACCAACCCGGGTCGGATCGGTACTATTGTTGAATCGATATGAGTGGAGGCATACATGTTTCGACAAGGGTGTATTGTGTACTTTTCGCCTAGCATCAGGCGTAGCCATTCGAGCCCTTTTTCGTTGCCACTATCTGATACTAGATAGAGTATATCGGTACCGAGCTTGAGGACATTTGCGGCGTCAAATGCGGGTTCTTCATTGAGGAGGCGTTCACCGGGAGGGTTTGTCTCTTTGTAGAATTCGTCTAGGAGACGTGGTTTAGGGGCCGAGAACCATCTTGACCCGTTCTCCATAAGCTCGATTAGCATACTTCTATATGCATTCGGCTCCAAATATCGTGAACGCAGAACCATGGGGGTTTCTATGATAGAATTACCGATGGTAAGTAGGACGTCTCTGGGACAGTAGTCATAAAACCCGTCTGTTGCCCAGTCGGTGGTTGAGAACATCTTGGACGTGTCGCGCGGCTCGGGCCTGCGTACCTTGATTCCTAACTGTTTCAGAGTCCGCGCGAGGTCATCAAGCTCCGTTTCTGTTGTTTCAACCACTTCGGGGGAATAGGGTCCTGTTGGAACGTTGGATCTGTGTCCGTAGTTCGAGAACTCTACGGCAAACAGATCGTCGCCGACTTGCGGCACCTGAGCACCTCGCATGGTACCAATTACTACTTCTTCGAGCGGATCCCACTCATTGTGTGTACTTACAAAGCTCATTTCGATCCGTCCGTTTCTGATATTAGTTTTGTTTACGGGGCAGATTGGGGTTGATGCTTCAGCCTTAGACGCGTCAACTTAAAAGGAGTGGTAACTATTATTGATGGGGCGGCGTCCACTCTGGATCGTTTTGTCGTCCGGAGAATTGTGCTCGACGCGGGAGTTCCGAGCTTGGGTTTTCATATCCGCTCAACCGCGCGTCTCTTTTCCTTATTTGGGTCTTCATGCGTTCGAATCGTCCATTAGGAACTAGGGGAGCGACATGCGAGAGCGCGTTGAATACTAGAGTAGGCACGGCAAATTGTCGGGCAGGTCTTGATGCTAGAGGGTGCATGCCAACAACAAAAAAGTGTCGACCGTCGAATATGAATCCGATGTCGTCAGGTTCATCTATCGTCTGTGAGCTGTTCGAAGGTGAGTCTTGGTCGTATTCGCATAAAGCTGCTAGAAAGGCCCAAAGTTCTGATTCGAACTCCTCTTCATTTTGGTGATATGAAAAGGCGAAACTAGCCGCGAAAACAGCCACTGGATGACTGAGTCTCGACCTCGAATTATTGAATGACTTCAAACTCCGGGCACACGATTTGGCGGCTGATACTTCTGTCAACGAAGTATAGGTTTCGTGTAAATAGTCGCCACGTCTGACAGCTCCCGCGGCTCCCACACATGGAAACGCTGGATCAGTTATCATATCTGCCCAGATGTCGTGTATGTATTGTTGTAACTCTTTTACCATGGGAGTCCTCCCAGTACCTTCTGAACTAGCTGCTCCGAAGCCGACCATAGAAGAGCTCTTCGTGATTCGTCGTTAACTTCATCTGCGACTATCGCTGGCTCTCTGTTTGCATAATAGAGCGCACTCGGTTCAGCACCTTCTGAACTAAAGGCGAGCCACTCTAGCGTTCCAATTGCCTTGGTAGGCGACTCGTACCGGATGAACTCAAAGGGTTTGGTAAAACGAACATATCTTGCTTCGCGATTGATGTTCGTTCGGATATCCCCTGGGTGGAATGCGGTGGATGGTATCCTCAAACGTTGGTTGACTTCGGCTGAGAACATAATGTTTGCTCGTTTGGATCTACCGTATGCGTCAGCGGGAGTCCACCCTTCACGTAATAGTAGATCGTCCTCGAGGGTAGGTCCGTCGAAGTGAGAAGAGGACGCGGTAACTATCAATCTACCGTTCGCTTTGCGAACAATTGGTGCGAGGATGTTAACTAGAAGAAAGTGAGATAGATGGTTGACCGCGAACGTCGTTTCAAGTCCCTCGCAGGTCGCTCGCCTCGTCGCCGGCTGAACCCCCGCATTCGCAATTATGACATCAGGGACCACATTGTTTCGTTTTAGGGATTCGCATAAGCGCACAGTATCGTGAAGGCTGGACTGATCGGTCTGTAGAACTAGGTGATTCTCACTGCCGTGACGGCCTGCGTTACGTAACGCGCGTTCCAACGAATCCAATTTTGATTGGGACCGGCCGACACCGATTATTCTATGTCCCTTACGTGCGAATTGTAGAGCTGCTGCTCTGCCGATTCCTGAAGAGGCACCTGTAATCAATATTTGCTGGTACATCCCGCCTCCTTGCCAACTGTCGCGTCGTTGCGAAGTTGTCTAGTCGTAGAGCGCCGTCGTTGGCGTACTTGTTTAATCTATCAGTTCGTAATCGCAATCGGAACGGCAGTGAGGATTCGTCAATGTCGATGCTGGCTGTACTGACGGTAGACTACTGTAGTTCAACGATACAGCTGTGCTATACTCTAGGATCCGGGTCCGGCTTTGTCACCGATCTGTTGGTCAGTTTTCGATAACAAGGACTCTCGGTAGGTGGGAGCGGTGTTTCGCCTGCGAGTGACCGATTGGACCCGAGATCTTGTCACGCGGCCTTGGCATTCGCTGGTAAAGTGAAGACACAAGTTGGGTGACTCTGTCTACGTAGGTGCTTGATCCATAGTAGAGACAGTGCTTGTGCGGCGTACCGAAGCTGTTGTTGGTATGACGGAGTAGCTTCCGGGGTCAGAGTAAGCTGTCCGCGGAGATATTCGAATGCTTAGTGTGGGTCTATATTGCGTAGTTTTGATTGAAGTGCCAATTACGGCTGTTGGTAAGTGACTTCGCGCTGATCCCGAAGCATAGTGCTGCCGGTGGAACAGAATAGAACGCTGTGCTTCGAATCACGGACGCAGACAGCACGTTGTTTTGCTTGCTGGACATCAGATCGGATGTATGTTTGGATGTAGCAACTTAACTCAACCTTCAATGACGAACGTGTGAGGAACCGTGATTCTGAATGGTAGTTGAATCATCTCAAGAGTTTGAGCGTGTTACATCTTTGGTCAAGGATCGGTGGGAAGCTGTTCTCAACCTTGATGATATCGAGGCCACCGACGACTTCTTTCTGCTTGGGGGGCACTCATTGTTAGCAGTGCGCCTAATCGCGGGCTTGCGTGATGATCTTGGCATAGCACTTCCTGTGTCGATGATTTTCGAACATCCACTGTTCGGTGATTTCTGCCACCATATAGCCAAACAGTCTTGATGAGATCCATGGAAGTCGAGACCGAGTGCGCCCTCGACAAAGGTACGAGGGGCCGTATGGTGGTTGAGTTCAAAGAGTTTCTTCAGATGTTGGAAAAGGGAGAGTTCGGGCACCTGGCTGAACAGACTCCTGACGCGATACGCAAGTTGTCGATAGCGCGAGGGTTCTACGCTGCTGATTTTGACACTGATCTCGGAGGCCGTGGCATCTCTCAAATGGAGATGTCGGAGATGCGTGTACTTGCGGCGGAATCGGGGCTGGACCTCTCGCGCTATACGCTTGCGGGGCCTGAAGGGCCCACTCACGTGTTGAACGAATGTACTCCCACTCAGCGTGAAAATTGGGTTAAACCTCTAGTTAAGGGAGAAGTTACTCGATGCACGGCTATGACCGAGCACACTGGAGGTTCCGCATTCGGTCGATCGATTACTGAGGCAGTCTGGGATCCTTCAAGATCGAGGTGGCACCTAAAGGGAAACAAGCATCTCATCTCCAACGCTGATTCGGCAGACTTAGCTATCGTGATGGCATACGCAAGGGGGCGGGAAAAGGACGGCCCGACAAACTTCATCGTTCCAGTCGCGAGCAATATGGGCTGGGTAGTGAGGCCCTTGGCGGGCATGCATGAGGACTACCATCAGTTCGATGTCGAGATCGACGTGCATGTGAGCGACGAGAGCATTCTCGGCGGGATCGGGAAGCTAGGCCACGCGACTGCTCAGGCGTTGCAGTGGCTCCCTTACGGAAGATTAACGATTGCCGCAAGAGCATTGGGCTTAGCAAAGTTTGCGCAAGAAACGGCTATCGAATACGCGAGGAATCGTAAACTCGTTCATGGCGCTATAAGCGAAAACCATTTCATAAGGCATATGCTTGTCGAAAATTATTGTAGCATAGAGTCTTGCGTCCACATGGTAAGAAAAGCTGCAAGTAAACTAGATTCAGGCAGTGACGGATTGCTTGAAACGTCGACCGCGAAGTTGTGGGCAACAGAATGTGCATGCAAGATCATTGATAATTCAATGCAGATCCTCGGCGGGAACGGATGGCTGAGAGACTATAAGCTCGAAGGGGCATATCGAGAGGCGCGAGCATTCCGTATTATTGATGGCACGTCCGAGGTGCAAACAGAGATAATATATAATTTGCTATGAAACACAGATGACGAATAGCGACCGTGGTGAATAAGATATGAAGACTACAAGGGATAAGCGTCTAAAGCGCGGGGAGAATCGTCGTATCGCATTGTCGTTTCAGCAAAAGGAGATGGTGCGAAACATCGTGCGAGTTCCTGCATACGCTCACACTTACGACTACGTAAGCGTGTACAGCATCGAAGGTAATTTCGATATTGAACGTTTGACGTCGGCCATAGAAAGTGTGCTTTGGCAAAATGCTGCACTTCGTACCTATATAAAGTATGATCGATCCACAGGAAGCATTAGCGGGTGGGAGACAGAGAATCTCGCAGGCTACCTAATAGTGACACATTCGTCTGGATGCAAATCGGTTAAAGATCATGTAACCGAAGCGAAACGGTGCCGGCTGAATGCTGATGAAGTGTGTAACGGGGCACCGCTGGTCAACTTCGAGATAAGAGTCGGAAATCCGACTGTCTTGATCTGTAAACTACATCACTTAGTATCGGACACCTGGTCTGAGGCGTTGCTTTGGAAAAAGATTAGAGCGTCGTACTGCGGGAATAGCAATGTATCCGGTTCAAGCGACTATGCTTCATATGTATCCAGGCAATCGATTCTCCATCAGAGCAATTCCTCTGAGGCTTGCAATTACTGGAGTAAGAAACTTCAGGGCCACACCGTTTCCGCTGAGGAACGATGGGGAGATGGAGTCTATAGTAACCTTCATGACGCTTCAAAACTTGATGTACACGATAGTTCGCTTCTGGTCGGGAGGAAAGCGGCGCAGGCCGTCCACAGGCTCGCACGTATAAAAAAGGTCACGCCCTTTCTTGTTGTTCGATGTCTCCTCTCTCAAGCTGTCGCCGAGCTAACTGACTGTCGCAATGTCCTATGTGTTTCAGATGAATCCGACCGTAAATTAGAGGAATACGAATCTGTTATAGGTTTCATGGTGACCACGCGTCAGCTTTACATGAGTTTTGATAAAACTGAGACGGTTATTGAAGCCATCGAAAGCGCGCGCAGCGATTGGCTCGAATCGCTACATCTAAAAGAAGTATATGAAGGGCAGATTCGAGATACCCTCGGCGTAACCGATATTGTTAAGATAAATCTAACCACTTCGTTGCACAATCCTAATCGAAGTTTAAGCCTTCCTGACGCGAACGTCGTCCGTCATCCGGTCACATTCGACCGGATACACTGGCGGCCGCTGAATATCTACTGCCAGATTACGGCGACCGAAATAGCCATTCGATCTATCATCAGGAAGTCGGTACTTGACAAGCACAGAATCGACGAGCTAAGAAGACTCATCACTCTCAGTTTCGACCAGATTCGTTTTTGAACCCGGATTTCTCTTAAAAGGCGAAAATCGAGCTAGCTATTCAGATGCAATATTGAGCGTAATTACAGCCCGCCTGTCTAAGTACGCGGTGCAGGAAAGGATCCAGCTTGTCGGACCATGGAGAAATGGATGGCCAAAAGGTCTTTAGGGTTTGGCTTGCAGGCCTAACTGTATCCCTCTTGGGAACGCAAGTGTTGACTTATGGACTGAGTTGGACGGCCGCTGGAATTAGCGGGACGTTAAGCGGTATAGTTCTGAGTGTAGTGGCGTTGCCTCGCCTGGTCCTGGCGATTTCCGCGGGAGCTTTAGCTGATCGAATTGGGCCCTGGCGAATTATGTTGCTTTCCGATTGTGCGATGTTTTTCGTTGGCGTCGGCGGGTACGTTCTTGTATTAAATCTGGGTCCAATGCCTTGGGTGCTAGTGCTAATCGCAGCTCTAATCGGTACATCGGACGCTTTCTATCGTCCTTCTAGTGGTGCCGTACCGAGGCTGCTGGTTTCAGAATCTGGGCTTGATAGAGCCGTAGCTGCACGTCAGGCGGTCAACCAGGTCGTTGGGTTCTCCGGTCCTGCTATAGCTGGTTCAGTCGTCACTGCTTTCGCCCTACAGGGAGCCGCGCTGTCTGCTGCTGTTGGTTTTTTGGCGATGGTAGTGCTGATGTCCATCCTGCGCAAGCGTGTGGGACAGTTCAACAGAGCTGAGAATAGAAACAGCCTACTTTTTGATACTTGGCTTGGAATAAGGGCTTCCGCCTCTCTGCCTAAGGTACGTACCATACTATTACTATTGTGCTGTACCGCCGGTTTTGTTTTGCCGTTGATGACTCTGCTCGCTCCATTGCTAGGCCACACCAATAGCTGGACAGCTGCACAAACCGGCATAGTGTCGGGAGCGTTTGCTGGCGGTCTTGGTACCGCGGCTTTGGTGGTCTATCGATTCGGTGGTAAAACGCTACTTAAGATTCCAGTCGTTGTAGGCTTGGTTATATCGGGACTAGCCATAGTCGGAATCGCATTGTCAGGCACTTTTTGGATAGCAGCCATTTACTCCGCGGTGTCAGGATTTGGAGCGGGTACTTTTACTGTTCGGACGGCCACAGCGCTTCTTATCAACACTCCCGAAGAGTTAACTTCGAGGATTCAGGCTTCGGCGTTGCTCGCGCAAACGATACCGATGTTAATAATGAATAATGTATTTGGTATGCTTGCCGACTCTATCGGACCTGTTACTGTTACCGTTATCAGCGGACTGTGTGCATGCTCGGTGGGGGTTTTATGTCTGTTTATACGCTCAGCGCGAAGACTGGAATAGATGGGAAGGTGCGTAATGAGGAATGACACGAAGGTCGCTAATATTGTCTACTCCGCATGGATGGAGCACGTTACCGTGATAGGGGACCGCCCATCCGATTTTTTTGCGGACGGTGGAGATTCATTGCGCGCCGCGCGATTGTGTAACCGCATCTCTGCACAACTCAGTCTTGAATTGCCGATCTATGTAATTTTCGAGCACCCCAATTTCAAAGATTTTGTTGCTACTGTTGAACGTTTGCTGAACACATCATCGGAGGAGCCGACGTTCGGTGATTGACCAAGTGGAGACTCCCGGCGTTGTCGGTATGACACGCATTTATTATTCCCATTGTTCAAGTTCACAATTGTCGAATCCTGACATGTCCCTCGGATTTCTTTCGGACCGGGACGTCAAGAGAGCTGCATCTTTTAAGTCGATTCACCGTCTAAATCAGTTTGTTTACGGAACTATGCTACTTAGGCTTGCGGCTTCACAATTCCTGACTTGTGACGTTGAAAGTATTTCAGTGGACCGTACGTGTCACAATTGTGGGGAGGCGCATGGGAAACCTCGTATCATTCACGAATTGTCTGGGATGCCGAAGATCGGGTGTTCTCTATCCCATTCTGAAACTTTATTAATATGTGCGATATCATCGGGCACGTCTATTGGGATAGATTGTGAACCGCTGAACGCCACGCATTTATCAGATCTAGTTATCGGCGACATACGGTCTACTGATGACAAAATCGATATGGATCCGATTCTCAGTGATTTTCGTTCGTTAGTGACATGGACGGCGAAGGAAGCTTATTTGAAGATGATTGGAGAGGGGCTTGCGCGAGACATGCGGAGTCTCCGGCTTTTCGTTAATTCCGCCGACGCGTGGGTGTACGATGAAGTACTATGCTCTTTGTCTAAAGGTGTTTTGAATTGGTCGCTTTCTGGATTTTTGGTAGCGTCATTCGGCCCCTCTTTGTCTGATGCTAGTTTTCGAAGTATTAGTAGTGATTGTTTTGAACAAGCGTTTCTTCAGAAGCGATATGGTGCTGAGAATCTTAGAACGTAGAATCTTCTGTTTGTTTAGTATCGAGTAGTAATATTATTCCGATGTGAGCAATTTTGAGAGGGGTGTGCTAAATGAAATCTCGCCGTAAAGTTCTGCAACTGGTAGTTCCGAAACCCGAGGGCGAAGATGCTGACTTCGACTTTCGGTTTCGAGATAGTCGGCTTGTGAGGTGGACTTCTGCGTTTCGTAATCGTGTTTCAGTGTCGGACTTGTTGCGCGTCCGCGTAGGATTAGCGGATTCCATTCGGTTGGGTGGCGTTTATGTAGATATAAATGATTCTGGCCAAGCTTCACTTCGTCTCATCGAAGATATCTGGATGCGTGGTGAGTACGACTTTACCGGGTACGTAGTTCAACCCGGGTGGCGCGTGATTGATATTGGGGCAAATGTCGGGATATTTACGTTGCTTTGTTCTCAGCGAGGAGGCCGCATCGTCAGTTACGAACCTTCTCCGAGTTCTGTTGATAAACTTCGGGAGCATTCAGTTGGGCGTTGGATTGACGTGATTCACGCGGCCGTAGTCCCCGAGCGGGACCGGTCGAGGGCTCGGCTGTATCTCAGGGATCGCCACACTCGGAATTCTCTATTAGAGAACGTAGGTGCTCCCGTACGTGGTGGTTCGATAGATATACCTGCCGTGTCTATGGATTACGTGTTGGATAAGCCGTGTGATTTATTGAAGATTGATACTGAGGGTACTGAGCAAGAACTGATAGTTTCTGCGGGCGATAAGCTTCGGAACGCCGAACGCATAATTGCTGAGATCGATGAGTCTGTGGTTGATCCTCAGATAGTCTTGGAGTACGTGCAATCTTATGGTTTCGGTGGCCGTGTGCATAGAGCGTTCCCCGGCACTCCGTATCATTTGCTTACTGTCAAAAAACGGTGTTGCTGTTAGTATCCAGATTCTTTCATTCTGTTGGTGGTACGGTGTGGAGTTGAGATCTGGAATTGTAGAGCTCAGGTTCTAGTAGCTTCAGCTAAGGATATTTTTCGGTTCGTTATACTCGCTTCGCGATCGGTTGTAGACTATAGCTGGTAGTTCTACTGTTGGGTTTTCGGTTGAACCTACGTCTCAATGCATTGGCGACTATGCATTTATCCGGTGCTTACCCTCGCTGAATTGCGATACTTCATTTCACTGCCTATTTGGTGCCGATCGTCTGTTGGTTGATGGTTTAGTTCATGGTTTCTAATGAATATCCAGTGCGTGCAATTTGTTGGAGAAAAGGTTTTTCCTTCGAATTCTCCTTCGAGTTCAAGCAAATCAATTGGTAATGTATTATAGCTATCGGCATCGGGGCTGCTCTCGTGTTCTATCTGGCGATCGGACCTGCCGTGTACAAGTAGATGAGGTGTTCGTGAGCTCCACGCATATTCATACTGGATAGACGGTTGCTTCTTTCGGCTTTGGTTAACTGATTTGAGCCGTATCATGGTGGAATTAGCTCATTCGTGGGGAAGGTTCGACCGAGTTGGTCGCCACGGCGCCGCAGGTTGCCGATAAGACTGGCTGGCGGCACCGGATTGTCGAGCACCTCGGGGGCGCCCACACGCCCGATGACCTCGCTGCGGTCGTCGAGGCCGGCGAAGAACTCCGTGACCTCGGACATGCCACACTCGACTTCGACACTGCCGTCAAAACGCGAGTGTTATCCTCAGTCGTGAAGTTCAGCAGATCCGGGCTCCTCATCGACACGATCCGCGCCGTGTACGAAAGACTCGGGTTCGACATCATCGATAATGAAGCATTCTCCAACGCGTTGCCGCCTGATTGGCTGAGCCGACATCAAAGTCTGACAGTGTCAGAGTCATCGACGAACTCGGTGTCGAGGACGTCCTCCGCCACACGTTCCTCAACAGCCTTGTCCGGACGTAAGAACCTGACTACCGGGCACGGATCGCTGAGTAATGCTTCGTCTACAGTGTCGCCACCACTGGGATCAGTCTGCTGCTGTATGACGTCACGACCTTACATTTTGAGGCTGAGAAAGAAGGCGCGCTCTGTTAGGTCGGATACTCGAAAGAAGGCCGGGTCGACCCGTAGACCGTCATGGGACTCCTCGTCGACCGGACCGAATTCCCGCTAGAGATCGGCTGTCTCGAAGGATCGAAGGCTGAGACCCAAATGATCATTCCCATGTTCAAAGCCTTTGACGACCGCCACCACGTCACAGACATGATCGTTGCCGCCGATGCCGGCATACTCTTGGCCAAAGAGTTTGAAGGAACTCGATAATGCTGGGCTGTGGTTCATCGTTGGGTCCAGGCAGACGAATGTCCCACACGGTCTGGCCATGCAGTTTCGGTGGAGCGGCGAATGCACCGACTATGGGCAGATTATTGGCACGATCACTCCGAAAGGGGTGAAGCGACTCAATCCGGACCGGGTGAAGAAGAGTTTAGGGAAGCTGCATTCGGTAGCGTCTGTGGATCGAACCGGTAGCAGGAGCGCGGGGGTCCGGTAGCACTGCTCCGGTGCCCCGCGCTCCAAGTCTACGATCACGCCAGACTATCGACCTCGGGTAGTTGTCGAGTCTTCTTGCGCATATCCGGGCCATCGAGTTGGACGATCTCGCTGACGGATACCAACCGTCTGAGGATTGATTCAGTGATGACGGCGTCGTGGAGTGATTTGTACCAGTGACAGGGTCGAATTGAAACGTCACGATCGTGGCTCCCTTGCCCTCTCTGCTGGCCAGGATGTTCAGTATTTTGGCGGTCGTGTCCATCGTGATCGGAGTCGTGAGGAAGTCATCGAGGACGAGGACATCGCAATGCCGGAGACTATCGAGGAATCGTAATCCTCCCGGATCCGATGGTTGGTAGACAGCCAACCGATTCCCCAGATCATCAAGCCGCCAGTAAGCGACGGTGTAGTCCTTCCGGCAGGCAGCGTTGACCAGGGCCTGGGCCAGATAGGACTTCCCCACACTGGTTTTGCCGAGGATGACCAAGTTCGTTGCGTTCTCGACCCAGGCACAGGAGGCCAGCCGGTCAACAATGTGGCGAGTCAGCGTCCGGTCGGGCAGGTACCCGATGTCTTCAACCCAGGCTGCAGGGTTCGGAGCATGCGCGGCCTTGACGAGTTTATGAACCCGGCGATCTGCCCGGGCAGCGAGCTCGATATCGAGAGCATGGTGGATCTTTGCTGAGAATGTCCAGTCGTCGTAGTCGGAGTCGTTGGCGATATCGATCACGGCCTGCCCGAACGCGGTCATCCGCAGCTGGGTGAAAGTCGCCATGTCATCAATGGTCAGGTGGTCGCTCATCGGTCGGATCCCTTCTCCTCGTTCGTCAGCGCCTGAAGCCGGAATTGATCAACACCGGTCAAATGAGCCCGGCTGGTATCCCTGGACACAGCCGAGGCTGGGGCTGGTGATGGTGGTGGTGCAACTACAGATCGTTGCTTGGCTTCAGCGCGGATGGCAGTCATCTGGTGCTTGATCTCGGTGTAGCTGATCGGCCGGCGCTCATCGGCACACAGTGTCTGGCAGGCCCGTTCCTGCAGCGGCCGGTTATCGCCCTTGCCGAGAGACAGGATGTTCATGCAGGCTCTGAACCCTGGGCTTCGATCTTCTTGGCATCTGGCAGTCGAGTGAGCGCGTCAACCGTGTTCGGTCCTGCCTTCGCGGCCTGCCGGAGGAAGTAGCCACGGGTCCACAGCCCAGTCGTTTGGCCTTGAGAAGCGGGCGCATGGTCGGCATCGGTGACATACGAATGCGTCTTCGTAGCCACCCGGTGGCTGGCGACGATGTCCCCAACGGCGAGGATGTCGAGTCGAGTGCCGATGATGCGTACATCGACGGTGGAGCCGACGAACGCCGCGGGCACGGCGTATTTGATGATTTCGACCTGGATATGCCAATCCCGGAAAACTTTCGCCTTCTTCCAGCTCACGTCCTGCCAGGGCTGGTCGGGCAGGCTGATGAGGTCTCCGGCTTCGTCGTCGGTGAACCACTCACGCCAGGACCTGGACTGGCTGCGGAACGGGGTGCGGTCGTTGATCCATTCGACCCGGTCGGCAACGGCGTCATTGAGGTCATTAATGTCGACGAATGTTCGGTCGGCGAGGTAGTGAATGATCCAGTTAGTGACGATCTTGACGCCGGATTCGACGTTGGCTTTCTCCTTCGATTTATAGGCCCGGGTCGGTATGGCTGCGGTGTTGTAGTGCTCGAGGAACCCGGCGTAGGAGGCGTTGACGTCGCGGGTCTTGTCGTATTTGGTGATCTCGTTCGACGCTGTTGACGCGTTGTCGGGGATGATGACCTGGGCTACGCCACCGAAGTATTCGAAGGCACGCCTGTGGGCATCGCACCAAGCGGCCAGTTTTTCATCTGGGCATCCGTAGGCGAAGATCATTCCCGAGTACGGCAGTGTGGCGACGAAGACCGAGACTTTCGTGGTCGCGCGGGTGATCGGGTCGGTGATCCACATCGGGGTACCGGTCCAATCGCCTTGCATCGTGTGCCCCGGGGTGTGCGTGATCGGGCTGGTGAGGTCGTGCGTACGGACGTGTTCGGCGATGATCTAGCAGAACCGCTCATACCTGTAATGACGCGCCGAAGCAGTGGGTGACGGGGTGTTGAGGTAGCGGGCCCACAGCACTTTCAACGGTGGCTTCTTCCGCCCGATCCGAGCGTTGATCACGGCATCGATATCGTTCGGAACGAAGTCCCCGTCGACGCTTTTGCGGCCATCGGTGAAGAACCGATCTAGGTCGTCGACGGAGTGGGCATCGACTTGGTCCGTTGTCGTCATCGACTGGTCCTTGGCGATGGTGTGGGCCTTCGCGATCGCCCGGTGCGAGCAATGCGCCATCGCTTCGATCTGGCGGTAGGAGTGTCCCTGAACGATCAGGGACAGAATGAGCCGGTAGTCGGCCATGAGCAGGATTCCTTTCACTGATCACGACTTCACTGTTGTGGGTGAAAGCAATCCTGCTCTACTGCTACCGGGTACCTACATAGCTGCTACCACTTTGTTACACAGGTGCTACCGAAAGGCGCTTCCGTACAGATGGCGGGTGGTGTGGCAGTACCGTCGGAAGCGGGCGATGCGTGATGAGCAGACCCTGAACATTCAACGAAACCTGGCCTTGGCGATTGTCGATGGTGAGAAGCCGGCGAAGAAAGCCCCGTCTGTGAAGGTCACGGGCGAGGTGACAGCCTTCGGTGAGAAGGCTTATGAGCGAGCGATGAAGCTCTTTGGATTCAAAGGCTACGTGACGAACTTTCCCGTCGGGACCATGACTGCTGTCGAGGTAATTGGCAGGTGTCACGACTTGTGGCGTGTCGAGCAGTCTTTTCGAATGTCGAAGACAGATCTGTGAGCCAGGCCGATCTTTCACCGGAAAAGGGACGCGGTTGTGGCGCACTTGACGGTCGTGTTCACTGCATTGGCTGTATCCATATATATGCAGGATTCGACTGGGGGGGGCGTCGTTGAAGAAGCTCATCAGGTGTTTGCGGCCGTTGCGGGTGCGCACCAGGCGTATGGGTGGGCAGGACATCACGTTCACAACGTAAGTGCCCAGGGCCGTCGAGAACATGCTCAACGCGCTGGAAAAGTCGTAGATTCGGCCCTCAGCGGTGGGTAACTAAAGTTTTGTGCAACTCAGGGGAGAATTCGCGGGCTGCCAGGCGGATCTGGGAGGCGGTCTTAACGCCGCCTCCCGGCATGGACGTTAAGACCTGAAGATGAGGGAGCGAATCAGCCAGTTCCTCCGCTTCAGCCTCGATCTCGCCTTGTTCAGCCTTCAACTCCTTGATCCGGCTAGCGTGGCGTGGCACCACCGATTCCGACGTTTCCATGCCGGGCACGGTCACCGTCTGCTCAGCCAACCCGTCGAAGATCGCATCGATCAAGGCCGAGGGATCCTTGCGTGTGTGGTTCTTCGCCCACCGCTTCACCCCCGACTGCCCCGCCGCACGCAGCCCTGCTGGACCCCGATACTGAATCAGCAGATCTAACACGATGCTCCTGGTCAGCACGGTTCCTTTGAAGACGCGTTCCAGCGCGGGGTGGATCTAGAGCAGTAGGGACCGTAGCCGGTTGATCGCTCGCGTAATGTCGTGCGCCAGGTCTTCATCCGTACCAGCCAACACTTTGATGTTTGCCAGCACATCCGACTCCCGATCCACCGACCTCGAAGTATGTGGCATCGTTCCGGCGGTATCGGCGATGGTGAACGCATCCCGGGCATCAGTCTTCGCCTAACCCGGATACAAGTCAGCGCCTTGCGCATCGCCAACCCCGGAAGATAGGCGATATCGGCACCACAAACCCGGGCGACGGCGACAGGTAACGCCCCAATCATGTTCGGTTGATCGACGATGACGAGCACTCGACCTTGCTCGTCCTGCAGGGTCGTGATCACGTCCCGAAGTGCTACTTCGTCTTGCGGAAGTTCGTAGTCGAAAACACGCTCACCTGCCCGCCCCAGTCCGAAACCGTGACGACTTGTTTTGCCGACGTCGAGGCCGAGCCACACGTCGTATTCAGTGTTCATGACAGTCCTCCTCGACCATCAGTTCCATGGCCGCAGGTTTGTCATGACACCCGATGCTGGCACCCACGTTACGACGAGACCTCAGACAAAGCTGGGCCGATCCCCTGTCAGCAGTCAACGCGCTTCCTGGATTCCTGGCAGCAACACCCCCCCCCGGATCATCAATGACAGGGCGAATCAGCCATACCAGGACCAGCGACCAGACCCCGTTCAGGGCCAGCAATAGATATAGGGGCGCCCCCGCCCTATCTATGAACAGCTGGGTTGGTGGCTCATCGTAAACGAGGGCGTAGGTGGGGTTCGAAACTGCCAGCTTCGAGCAACGATCTTGCGATGTAGTGGGTGAGGTTCCGAAAGCCTAGGGCGGAGCCGCGGAGGTGTTCAAAACGGCCACTGATCGCTTCTGCCGGCCGGTTGGATGTGCCGGCCGGTCGAGGAACGCGATAATGTCGGCGACGATGCGTTGGTAGATGCCCCATGTCGCTTCGACCTCGACATGCTCCTCAAACGCGAACACCGCTTCCAGCCGTGCCCGTTGCCGACCGGTGAGCAAACTCGCCCCGGTGTGCAGGGTGCGGCTGGTCTTGTAGAGCGGGTCGCTCTTGAGCCCGCGGCGGCCGATGATGTCCTGCTACACGGGGCTGCGGTCGACAACGAGCGCATCGCCGGCAAGTCGGACGACGTGGAACGGGTTCATGACCGGGACGGCGTCGGGGAGTTCCTCGGCGGCAGCGGTCTTGAACCCGCTGAACCCGGCCATCGCGACCACCTCGACCCGCTTGCTCCACTCCTTCGAGCGGGTGGCGAGCCTCTGCTTAAACACCGCCTTCGAACGTTCCTCGACCAGGGCCAACAGCTGTGCCTGGCTTGTCTTGTGACGGGCTGGGTCGAGGTCGACGATCACGGTGACGTACTCGTTACCGAACCTGGTGTGACGCCAGACGTGCTCATCAACACCGATCGTGGTGACACTCTTGAACCGGCCCGGCTCGTCGATGAGTCGCCTTCTACCCTTGGCGAGAATCGTGGTGTTCGCAATGCGCCACCACGCCTCGAGACCTGCGGCAGCAGCGTCGTCGGCCGGTGCCCAAATGGACGCGTCGCCGATCCCCGCGACACGCCCTTGGTGGCGCACTTTCGACATCACGGGGCGTCCTCGACGACACGGCGCTCTAGCACCGCCCGGTTAGGCTCAAGCAACTGCCCAACGGCCTAGGGACCGAGCTCGTCAAGACGGTAGAACGTGGACACATCTGGGGTAGCAAAGGTAGCGTGATGCAAGTCGAGGTCTTTCGGACGGTGAGCTTAGGAACTTCCATCCTGGAAGACCTCGATCCATACCTATACCATCAACTGCGAAGAGCCGGTTTGGTAGATTATCCCATTCGGAAATTGGCAAGAGTGTTGTTGGCAAACTTCGTAACCTCGGCAGAGAATCGATCGATCAATTTGGTGATCGATTCGTTCGAGTAGATCGCCGGGTTAAATTCCCATCTAAATTCGTATTCAGTATCGCGCGTGGGACTGACAGCTTCTGCATTCCTGGAACGCTGGAATCTGCGATTAATTGCTATCACGTTTAAGTCAGCTTTGCCAGTACCATTTGTGAGGACTGAGAGTTCCGGAGCCCAGTCTCCAAGCTGTATCTCAGGTTGCGGAGAATCGTGATGGCTAAAAACAGTTTGATAGAGCGGTGTGTACTCGCCGTTGGTTCTGGCGCCAGCTGAACGTATAATTTCGGTTACTGGAAGTTGATGATCTAACGCTTCATTCATAAGCGTCATTTCATTCTTCGCTGCTTGGAGAATACTATTCGTGATCTTCGTCTGCCGTAATGGTAGTACATCGACGAGCATCCCAATAGTCTTGTTCAACTTTGGAGTTCTATTGGCCACAGCTGTGCCTATCACAATGTCGTCACTCTTTGACAAAGTTTCAATACATCGCCTGAACACCGCAAGCTGAAGTGCAAAGGGTGTGATTGAAGACAGTGCACAAACTTTATCCAATTTTGAACTTAAACTGGCGGTAAATTGGGTCCATCGTACTTTTGCCTGGCGACTGGGCCCAGGAGGCGCTATCTGACCGTCGTTTAGTTGGAGTCGTGTAGTTCTTGCGCCCCGCATGACATTGGCCCAATATAGCTGCCGATCTTTCGCATCAGTCGAATCTAGATAGGCACGTTGCTGATCGGCCCAATGGAGATACGAGTAGGTGGAGGGGCTCTTCTGCTCCAAGGGTTTTCCTGTGAAAGCTGTCATAAGATCCTCTAGAAAAACGCCAACTGACCATCCGTCATGGACCAGGTGATGTTCTCTGTGGAGGAGTGCCGAGCTGCCGTCCATCACGAATAGATCCCACCGTATTAGGGGGAAGTCGGTATACCTAATGGGTGTTGTGACCAATTTTTCGATGGACTTACTGAGTTCAGATTCGGTGCAGTAATGCACCCTAAGCGAGGGAGTTGCGTCGGAATGTACGATACATACAACCCCTTCAGGTGTTGACTCCCATTGGTGACGGTATACCTCATGAGCATCGACGACTTGTCGTAGCGCTCGGTTGATACTAGTCGGATCGACGTGTCCTGGTCCGGAAAGTAGCATTTGATACTGGTAGGGGAGCGGGTCGGATGACAACTCTTCTTCGAAGACGATGCTTTCTTGACCGACCGAAGCTCGTCCCGTCGATGCTTGCGCGCGGTTAAGGCACCGGGACGATGGTTTGTTGGATGCAGCCAGTAGCGATACAGTTTCGATCTGTTGAGAAAGAGTTTGCTCGCCGTTGAGCGCTCTCACGGGGATCTCGATTCCTAAGGATTCCTCCACCCTTGATTTTAGATTGTATATCTCTAGGGACCGGGCGCCTACCGAAACCAACGTGTCAGATTGACTGAATCTTCTAACTGGCGCTGCACGCGTCCATTCGGCTGTCAGTAGTTTCTCGATGGCATCTTTCTCGAATGAACTGGGCTTGAAGTGAATAGCTTCTGTGGGTTCTGCTCGATCCTCTCGAACAAGGCGTTCGGCAGCGTCGCGATCGAATTTACCGTTTCTAGTGATAGGGATTTTCGACGCGAGGTGTATGTAAAAGGGAATCATGTGCTCAGGCAGGTACTCGCGAGCATAGGTTAGGATCTCGTTCTCCGTGATATTGTTCCCAGAAACGATAGCTGCGATACGAGTGTTGACGTGTTTGTCGAAATTTACCCCAAACACGTATACGTCGTCGACGCCCGGGTGTTCCATCAGTCTGCGGGAAATCTCGGATGGCTCTGTTCGCTTGCCGTTTATCTGTAATTGATTATCATTTCTGCTGATGTAGAAGAGCTTGTTGCTATTAAACTCAACTATATCTCCGGTATGATACCAACCGGACGCGTCAGTAGCCGATACAAGATCCGTATGATTCTCGCTTGTAATATATCCAAGAGTGATGGCCGGGCCCCGTAGAAGCAATTCGCCGATGCGATTACCCTCGTGAGCCGCCGTTTTTTCGAGTTTCCAGTCGACATGGGGGAGCGGCGTGCCGATGGAAGGGGTGACATTAGGTTTGCTGGGGCCTATTGATGCGGCAGTTGCTACGACTGTGCACTCTGCTGGTCCGTATGCATTTACTACGGTGGCAGGGAAGCGGGGGTCTGGTCCTCGATTAAGTTTATCACCGCCGGTGAAGACTATTCTAAGTTGGCTGCTATCTGGCCATCTTGTTTTGAATAGACCAGGTAGAAGTCCTGTTGGTATGAAGGAATAGTTGATTCTGTTGCTTATCAGTTCGTCTCGCAGACTCTCCGGAGTTTGAAGCGCTGCTGGGTGGATGAAGTGTAGCCTCAGCTTGCTCGTGAGAGCCCCCCATATTTCCCAAGTTGCTGCATCGAACCCAAAATTGGCAAGTTGTGAAGCTGTTTCACGTTGGTTCGAAATGATAAATTTTGAGTACCATTTCAGCATACAATCCAGTCCGTTGGTTCCGACCACTACACCCTTAGGCTCGCCTGTCGTTCCTGACGTGTATACGACGTATGCAGCTTCCGCGGGTAGTTTTCGAGCTCGGGCGCCGCTGTTTAGTTCGGTAATCCGTACATTGCTGACAGCGGGCGCACATTTGACCAGTACATGAGGACGAGAAAGTTCTATTAAATGTTCTCTTCGTCTCTCCGGCATATCATTAGGAAGCAAAATATAGGCTGCCCCTAGAGACCAAGTGGCTATCATTGCTGAAACGGTGTCTATATTTCTGGGTGATTCGATAGCTACTAGCGAGTTGCTATCGACGTTAATGCGACTTAACAGATCAGCAAGTGCTTTAGAAGTTTCGCGCAGTTTGGATCCTGAGATGTTAACAGTTTGATCCTTAAGTAATGTTTCACAATCGTAGTGCTTCATTGTTTCAAAGACTTGGCGGAGGGCCCATGACTCTTTGGGTGTAAGCATCGTGTTCGTTCCTTCATTGGCTGCTTGAACAACTTGGATTTTCTGTGCGCTTGAGAGCTGGTTCCCTGTGTAGCTTATCAAAATAATGTAAAGCTTCACGGTGGAAACTCGTTGTCTATTTGAATCTACAGCGTTCTTGACGAGGTGTGTCACGTCCTATACGTTTTTACGAACGCATCAGATGAACTAGCGGAATCGGGGGTGCCCCTATGTTTTAAGTCAAGGGGCACCGACGAGGTTCTTCAAGACTATCTAACGACGGTCGAGAGGCAGGAATGATCGGTCCGGGATCCTTTTCCCAGACTGAACAGGCGCTTCGCGAGCGGTCGGTTCAGGCGGCAGTGGCCACCTCGGGTGCGTGGAAGTAGGCACCATCGCGCAGCATTGCGTAGAGGACGTTGCAGTGCCTGCGAGCTAACGCGATCAGGGCCTGGTTGTGCTTCTTATGCTCGGCACGTTTCTTGTCGTGATACGCCCTCGACAACGGGTCCTTCAACGCCGCGAACGCGGACAGAAAACAGAGCCCGCTTGAGGATCTTGTTGCCCCGGCGCGAGGAATGATCACCCCGGATCGAGGTCCCTGGCCGCCGCATCACTGGCGTCAGCCCGGGATGCGATGCGAGGTGTCCGGCAGGCTCGAAGTCCTTACCCACCACCTCGGTGAGGTTTCTCGCCGTGGTCCTGACATCGACTACCGGCATCGACGTCAGCGACTGCTGAAGGTTGGGTTGGCTCCGAGGCTTATGCCGCCAGAGCGACGGCCGTGTGGTGAACAAGCTCGTATTCAACCGGAGCCAGTTTACTCAAACGTCGTTGTCGACGCTTCCGGTGATAGGTCCGCTCGACCCAGTGCACGATCGTTGTCCGCAACCTCGCTCGCGTGTCCCAACGGCTCCGGTCGAGGACGTTCTTCTGCGGCACAGCGAAAAACGATTCCATCGCCGCATTATCACCAGCAGCACCGACCCTTCCCGCCGATCCCACGAGCTCGTAACGCCGTAGAACCTGCTGGTACTTACGAGAACGAAATTGCGACCCGCGAACCGAGTGAACGACACAGCCTGCCACGGCCGGCGGTCCGCCACGACGAGCCACAGCATCATCAATCGCCGCCATAGGCAGACGGGATTTCATCCCCGAATCGATGGCATAACCGACGATTCTGCTGCTGAACACATCCTTAACCGCGCACATATACAGCTTGCCCTCACTGGTGTGATGCTCGGTAATGTCGGTCAACCATAGTTCGTTGATCCCTGTCGCTGAGAAGTCGCGTTCGACGAGGCCATGAAACACTAGCGGGCCGGGCTTCTTTCCGTGCTTCCGGGCCCGTTTGATCATGTGGGAGAACAGTTCCTGCTGCGAGCACAGCAGCCACACACGACGCTCTGACCTCTCGTATCCGCACGCGTGGAGTTCATCAGCGATGATCCGGTGCCCGTACTCGGGATCGTCCATATGAACGTCATAAGCGGCATTTATCAAGTGCGCCTCCTCGAGATCCTGGTCAGAGATAGGTTTCGGCCACCACTTGTAGATGCCTTGCTTGGTAAAGCCGAGAACCCGGCAGGCCACTGTCACCGGCATCCCGGTCGCAGCAAGGTCGAGGACCAGCGGGTACATCATTTTGGGTGATTACCACTAAACTTCAAGTTCGCTTGTCAGAGTTACGTTGCAGCCTTGCGGAGGATCTTGTCCTCGTGTTCAAGCTCGCGAATCCGTTTCAGCGCTGCCGCCTGGGCGTGAGACTCGTCGGGATCGCTAGCGGGCTCGATTCCCTGGTCTCGTAGCCGCGAGTCACGCACCCGGTCTTGAAAAGCTGACTTCGAGATGCCGAGGTTGGCACACACCTGCTTCTGGGTCATCCCCTCGCTCAGGAGCTCGAGCGCTGACTGCTTGAACTCGCCGATGCAGATCTTTGGCATGAATTCTATCCTTCCTGAAATCTATCCAGGCGGGAAGTCAACCAAACCTTCAGCAGTCCCTCGCCCTCGAACTGGGGAAGTACGCCGATCAGGCAGGAGTGGCTGTAGCGGATCCATCGTCGATCGGAGGGATTCTGGAAGCGCTGCTGGGCTTTCGGACGATAAGATCAGCAGCGAATCTGACAGACAGAGATTAAGGCCGGGCCGGTGATCGTGGTGTGCCCGATCGCGGACAGGACACGGTAATCGGAACGTGGTCAAGGTAGTGCTCAGTTTGTTGCTGGCGCGACGTGTTGAACACACTCTGTCCCATGCCTGGTCCAGCCGGCACGTCGAAGGGCCCCAATCGGACTCGCTCATCTAGACTAAGAAAAGTAGGGTCCGCCATTAGGGCGGCCTCCCGGGCTATAGTCGATGTCAGTGGAATCACTTAGGCTCGCAGTGTCGGCTTTGGATCTGGCTCGCCGATACCAAGGAGCAGGAACCGTTCACGACCACAGGAGGTTTTCATGTCGACGCCCGGTGTCATCTCTTCAGTGCCCGCACTACGGGTAAAACAGTGGCTCCCGGAGTGGGAACAAGTTAACTTTGATGCCGATCAGAATCAGGCGAAACCCGAGCCTCACTTTTACGTTTTCTCTCTGTCCGCAGCACGCCTTCGGGAGCTTTCGGCGATCTACCGTCGCGACACGACTGACATGACTGCTCGCCAGGATGACCTTGGTATTCAGCGGAGACACGACCCCGAGCGTAGTGCCGAGATCCAGCGATATGTAGTTGAGGGGTATCCTCGCTCTGGACTAAGTGAGGCCCAACGCAAGAATGCTGCAAATGACGGGCTGAGGAAACCAGGTTGGCTCCCAACCGCCGTCGTTGTCAATATCCTCAGCGAGGGTGACCAGCGTAACGGGCAAACTATCGGCTCCGACCATGTGATTACCGTGTCCGACGAACCGGGCGAGGTCTTCGCGAATCTGACCTTCCCAGACAACGTCGATGACGGTTTGCCGCCCATTGAAGTAATTGACGGCCAGCACCGGCTGTTTGCCTTCGACGACGATGATCCCAATGTTGCCGACTTCGAGCTGCCAGTGGTCGCATTCCATGGTCTTGATATCTCTTGGCAGGCTTATCTCTTCTGGACCATCAACATTAAACCGAAGAAGATAAATGCTTCGCTTGCCTTCGACCTGTATCCACTACTTCGCGAGCAGGATTGGCTCGATAGCGGTGACCGGATTTTAGTATACCGCGAGAGCAGGGCCCAGGAGCTCACTGAAGTGCTCTGGTCAACACCAGAAAGCCCTTGGTATAAACGGATCAACATGCTTGGCGGTCCTCGAAAAGAAAGTGGACCGGTTACGCAAGCAGCGTTCGTGCGGAGCCTGATAGCGAGTATGGTCAAGCCGTGGAAGCGGTCCGGCAGGCAGGCAACCGGTGGCATCTTTGGGGGCACGCCAAATCAGAATGACGGCCTTGCGTGGTCCCGAGTGCAACAAGCTGCCTTCCTTGTTGCGGCATGGAGATTGCTCGCGGACGCTATCCGGGCGAATCGTTCTGATTGGGCCGAAGCCATTCGCCAGGAGCAAGCACAACTCGACCTATTAGACGAGGACCCGGCTTTCAGCGGGCGCTATAGTTTCCTCGCCACTGATCAGGGCGTTCGCGGATTCCAGCACGTGGTTAACGACCTGGCGTACATTCGCGAAAAGCCACTCGGCTTGGCCTCATGGCAGGACACTGGTGACATCGCGGACGTGTCTCCCGACAGCATTGCGGAGATTGCGAAAACAATACCCGACACAATCATCAGTTTTCTGGAGGGGATCGCAGACGGACTCGCCACCTATGACTGGCGCACCAGTGGCTTCCCCGGACTCAATGAGAATGAGCGTCTGGCCAAGGCGGCTCTTAGAGGAAGTGGCGGCTACAAAGAGATGCGAGAGCAGCTCGTCGTTCACCTCTCGTCCGCGGCGAATCACGATATCGCAGATGCAGCTACCACCTTAAAGGGCTGGATCTAGTGGCTCAGAACCCAGTTGTGCCTTTGTCGGCCCTCAGCTTCTCAGATCTTCGTTCGGAGTTGGTGAACGCAGTAAGTAGACTCCAAGTTTCTAGCGATGGCGTTTGGCTCGAACAGGCGAATCCCTATTTAGTTGGCGGTTCGAAGCAAGTAGTTAACGACTGCAAGGCGGGTACGGCGGACTTCGATAAAGTTGCTGCGTACGTCGGTGCATCATCCTTCGTTCACTGCGCGGACGCCTGGAGCTACGTCGGCCGTGCAGTCGACGCCCTGCTCAAAGGTGATGTTCATGCCTCAGTTCACCTTACTTACTACGCTGAGTTGAGGGCGGCTAAGAGCCTGCTTGCAGCCGAAGGCGTATTCGTGGGCAACCGCTACAGTTGTGCTCTTGACGCGAACACCACTTTGACGAAAGTCAGCGGAAATGTAACCCACACAGCTGCGTGGGAGCTAATTGAAACGTGGTTTCAGCAGCCAAGTTCCGTAACCACAATCGCGCAGGTAGTCGCGCCGGGCGGCCAAAACCTCCAATCCTGGATCGGCCAAATACCTGGCGGGGTGAACGCTGTAATGCAAGATATGCTGGCGGGAATCGCGTTCGATCTTCAATCGTTCTCGGAAGACCGAGAACGTCGAAATTTGGCAAGTTATGAGCCCACCACGCTGATGCCAGCAACGCTGAATGTTGACACTATTCGCCGAACTGTCATGGAGATTTGGTCAGAGATCGAACCAATGGCTGGTGGTGACTTTCCCGGGATTGACCGCGCAATTCTCGCCAACGTGCTCGTCCGTCAATATTCAGCACAGAACTTGACTCCCAATCCGAGCGACCCTTCAAGAGGCGTAGTAGACTGGTCTGGGTGGGTTTCATGGATTGACTCACTCACTCCAGCAGAGTTAAGCCCCTCAGCGTTCAAGGAGGTACTTCGAAGCGATCCAACCGGCTCCGAGTTTAAGGAGATTCTTGGTGCGGGTTTCGTCGATACTTCGGCCATGACAGATCCTGCCGAGTTCATCCGCCCCATGCTTTCCCGGGCCACGTTTCTGACAAGGATCGCAACCGGGCTGTGCCTTCGAGTGCTGACCGATGCTGGGAAGTCTTTTAGAGAACTGACTGCGTGGACCGAGGCATTCTCTGAGTCGCGAGGACATATCGAAGCAGTGCCCCTCCCTTTGCCGGCGACGGACTTGATCACTGACCTTGAGCTTCCGCGCATGACTTTGGAGGAGTCTCAAGCTTTGAGTCTCGGAGCACTTGTTAGAGAACTATCGGATGGTATCGGTTTGCTTGGTCAGACAGATCGTGCTGTCAGCTGGAGTTTTGCATGAAGTATATGGGTAGCAAGTCGACTCTGCTTAGCGGTGACCTCGGCAAGATCCTCCTCCACGAATCCGCGACAGCGAATCGCTTTGTCGATCTGTTCGCTGGGTCTGGTGCTGTCGCACACTTTATCGCACAGCGAACGGAGCTTCCCGTTCTGACCGTGGACCTTCAGGAGTACGCGCGAATCTTATCGGCCGCGATTATTGAGCGAACTGGCTCGCTGGTCGGCGACACTGTGTTGGAAGATTGGCTGGCAACTTCTAATGCCTCTGCAGCTCGCGCTGACAATCCCAATCCACTCACAGCAAGAATTGTTAATGCTGAGAGAGCCCAAGCGAGTTCCTTCTCAGAAGGTTTTGTGACTCGGCACTACGGTGGTCATTACTACTCGCTTGTACAGGCACGCACTCTCGACGCGCTATATGCCGAGCTTCCTAAGTCTGAGCCTCAGCGGACCGTTGCGCTTGCTGCGTTGATTCACACAGCCAGCGCATGCGCAGCGGCCCCGGGGCACACTGCGCAACCCTTCCAACCGACCGAAACGCTCCTACCATTCATCGAACAAGCATGGTCTCGTAGCGTTCGGGATACGGCTCGCAACGTAGTTGAACGGCTCGCAGCCGCATTCGCTACAGTCAGGGGTGAGGCTCGCGTCGGTGACGCGCAATCGACAGTGCCGACTCTAGGCGAGGGCGACTTTGTATTTTGTGATCCGCCGTATTCTTCAGTGCAGTATAGCCGTTTCTACCATGTGCTCGAAGGTATCGGACGTGGTGGATGGGACGAGGTTAGCGGTAATGGGCGGGCACCTGCGCGTGCTTCGAGGAAGACGTCGGAGTTCAGCATGAAATCGAAGGCGCCCGCGGCGATGAAGAATTTATTGGTCGGACTCCGCAGGCGTGGGTGCCGTGTGATGATTACATTTCCCGATGCAGATGCGAGTAACGGGCTCAGCGGTCAAGACATTATTGCGATGGCCTCCGAAGACTGGACCGTCCAGCCGCACTATGTTAATTCAATCCACAGCACTCTCGGCGGGTCGAACGATGGAACTCCTCGTGGCGGGCGGAAGAAGCTCAAAGAAGCAGTTATCATTCTTGCACCGCGATCAACCATTGTAAACGTTCCCCTGGCTGTGGCTGGGAAGCCGGAGCAGATTACGCCTCGGACGGTCGCTACAGCGGCGGGTTGAGCGATAATCTTTTCAGGCGCTACAGTCTCGGACGATCTTGCGCTGGCGTACACCGTGCCCACTACGATCGGCCAGGCGCGAGGCAACCTGCACAATTCGTGGTATCCGTTGACCCTGCTTGGTCTCTGAGAGCTCACGTACGCTGGAATTATGCAATTCCTGAGCGGCATTGGGATCTTGGTTCTATCCGCCTTTGTTCTTATCAAATTTCTTCGCCACGACAGACCCCGCTCAGACTATGTGGGTCACAGTCGATGAGCGAACAAGCTGTGATTGTGCTTCAGAGTGCAATGGGCTGCATCGGCGTTTGCCGTGGTGGACCGACCTGAGCTTTAGGTAGCGCTGAGCATTGCCGGATTAACAGATGTCCTGCCATACATTGCCGGAGTCACAGGTGTCCTGCTGTACATATTCATTCTGAGGAACGACGGCTCCGGCGGAGTCGTGATTCACGATGCTGACAAGAGATGATGAACCGCGGCGACCCCACCCTAGCGACTACACGACACAATGCGTTGTGGAGATCGGTCATCGATCCCAACCGGCCATTGTTCTCGACGTAGCTTGAGGGATCGGTGGCTGCGGGCGCGTGCTTGGAGCGACCATCGCCGGTAGCGAAGTGTCATTGAGTGCTTCGTAATCAAGATCGGCAGAGACCGTCTTCCAGTCGACAGCTTCGACAACTTTCACCACTGATAGCTTTTCTTCACGTTGCCGGTCCGCAGGTTCGACTGCGGTCATGATTGCTTGCAATCTGACCCAGTAAAGGCGGAGGTAGTCGTCCTTCGGCGGTTCTGCTCCCAGCGCTGTGGCGGAGTCGGTCTGGTCGGAAACTCCGCGCCACACGATCACTGCGTCGATAACGTCGTCGTAGCGGGGGTGATGTGCGTACTGCTCGCGAAGGGTCGAAAACCACTCAGGAGGTTCCTTCGTCAGCACTGCTCGCCGCGCGTCAACTTGGTCCTGGAGGTCGTACATGGACTGTGCCCATACCCGCGCCTGCTCGTCGGTGGCCGTCATGGTGTCGGCGATCATATCACCAGGCCCGGTGACCGGAGTATCGGCGGGTTTGTGACAGCGGTCGATGATCGTTTCGGCTGTGTCGGTTAGTTGAAGCTCGCCACGCATGTTATGTACCGGGTCGACGCTGATGAGGCGTTGCCAGTCACTACCGGTGCGGATCTGCTCGGCACGAGTCGGGTCAGCGTGCCGGTCGAGCCATTCTTGAGTGCGGGTAACCTTCGCCGCCCAGCTGAGGTACGTGAGTTCATGGCAGAGCCTCCCGACATCGTTGGCCCAGCCCAACTCGGCGTCCTGAACCTCATGTGCCGACTTCTCCGCCGTGGAGCGGGAGACGACAGACTTGATGTAGAAAGCAGGGTCGTCGATGACTTCCCCGTCCTTGTCGACTGGGGCGGCAGTCAGCTGTACGTTCCAGTCTTCAGGTGTGGGGTTCTCGGGGTTGTCGATGTCGACGTAGGCGTGATTGCCGCGTTTGCCGCGTGTCATCGCTACGTAGAACAGTTCACGAGAGAGTTTCGGGGTAACCACGGCGTGGCCGGTATCGACGGTGACTCCTTGTGATCGGTGCGCGGTGGTGGCATAACCAAGTTCGACAGATGACGCGAGATAGTCGGCGTCGAGCACGATCGTTGGAGGCGTGCCGTCCTCCCCGGTCTGCACGTAGGCCTCGACGCTGCCGTCAGGGCGGATCGCTGTGATGGTCAGGCGGGTGCCGTTGGCGACGAATGCGCCGTTGGAGTCGCGGATGCTGCGGTCGTTGCGCCTGGCCAGGAGGACATCGCCGATGCCTGCCTGTACGTCGGAGCGCAGCGTGACCGGGTGGGTGATGTCCACCTCGCCCGCTTCCACCAGGTCGGTGTGGGCACGCTGATTGAGCTCGGCAACGGTCTCATTGTCAGAGGCAATGAGGATCGATGACATACACTCATCAACGTCAGCTTTCCATGCGGAGTAGGCGGTGTCGGCGGCTTCCTGGTTGGGATCGCCGTGAATGCGATCGTGCTTGTCGTAAGTGTCTACGACAGCGTCGATTCCGTCTTTGTCGGTGACCGACCTGAGTTTGAGGGAAGCGGCACGTTCCCATTCGTTTTTGAATCGCCAGACGGTATCGAGGGTGGTGTGGTCGAGGTTGCGTTCGACGTGCCCGAGGAAGCCACCGGCGTCGACGGCCTCCAGTTGCGCGGGGTCGCCGACGATGAGGAGTTTGGCTCCTGCGGCCTCGGCTTGGCGGGAGAGCTCAGCGAGGTTGGATGTTGAGACCATGGAGGCTTCGTCGACGATTATGAGCTGGTTGGGGTGGAATTGGTATTGAGCTTGGGTGGCGTAGTCGGCGGCGAGCTTGGCTTGCATAGCCTCGCGTTGCTGGACGAGTCTGGCCCGATCACGATGTGGCGTGCTGTTGATGGTCGTGTTGAGCGTGGCCAGCCGTGCTTCGAGGTTGGTCACACGTTCGGCACGCCGTGCTGCACCCTCCCCGACTGATTCGAAAAGCCATTTGGCCACGTTGTCGGTGTCCACGTGGATCTCATCACCGAGGACACCAGCCGCCACCGCGGACGGAGCGAGACCGATGACGGATTGCTCACCGTAAACCGCATGCCAGGTATCGGTGATCGCGCCCATAGTGGTGGACTTGCCGGTGCCTGCGGGACCGATGATGGCGGAGATCCCCGCGTCGGAGGACAGTACATGTTTCGAAGCACGCATCTGATCCGCGCTGAGCGGGTGTCCATCAACGGTCCGCCAGTGTTCGAGGACGTCGACGTGCTCTGGGTGACCGGCCAGGGTCGGCGCCCCGGTCGCGGTCACACGCGAGATGAGGTGGTCTTCGTCGGCCATGACTTGCTCGGTCGTGTAGATCCCGGAGTGATGCTGGTGGTCAAAGACTGACCGGTCACGGAGGTTGACCGTGGTGTCCGGTCCCTCGGGCGCTCGTGACCGATCAGGGGTCAGAGAGACGGCCTTGTCGAGAGTGAGTTCGACAATGTTGTCCACGAGCGCGTGCCGGTCATCGACGGTCGGACACCGGACAAGACGAAGGACCCGTTCAGCCGAGGCACGCACGTTAGCGCGGGAGAACGTCGTGCGGCGCTGTGAAGCGTCGGTCAGTGTCCACTGGCTGATCTGTTCGACGATGTCGCCGGTGAGCATATCGGCGGTCACTGTCCGGACATGGTGACCGACCGCGTTCTTCACGAGGGTGTCCGGGTCGAAACCGGCCATGTGAGTGCGCTGCCTCCACCAGTGCATCTTCTCCGGCAGAGTGGTGCGCTCGATTGTGTTCTTCTCAGGCCGGTTCTCGAGGGTCGCCTGCTGTCGAATGAGCAGCACCTCGCGTGGGGTCGGTCGCGTGCCATAGGTGTCGGTGTATTCGGCGATGAGTTCATCGGTGCGGGTCTCGATGCTGATTGATCGGCTGGAGAATTCCTCGATGAGTTCGTCGGGGATTCCGGCTAGTTCGACCCGATGTGCGGGTTCGTATTCCGCTTCGGTGTCTGTGCCGGATTCGATGTGTTGTTGGACGTCGAGGTCGACGTCGGTGCGCGATTCGGCGACGGTGCCGACGTCGACGGCGAGCCGGTCGAAGATCAGCGAGTTGTACATTTCCGAGATGGCCACGACGTGCCGGTGAAGCGTGTATGAGTCGATGGTGACCCAGTGCCCGTCGGAGGCCCGCTGCACTCGGTTGGCGATGACCAGGTGAGTGTGCAGTTGCGGGTCACCGGCCCGTGAGTCCCAGTGGTCGAATGCGGAGGCGATGACTCCGTTGACGGCGACGTGGGCGACTCCCCCATGACCGGCGCGGGATTGAATGACGTTGGCCTCGACCCACGCGAGTGTTTCTTCCAGCGCCATCCGATGCGCGGCCTGGATGCGGCCCTGCAGATCGGGACCGGCCAGTGCCCAGAGAGCGGACACGGATTTCGGTGGGGAGAAGGTCAGGTCGAAGCCGGCCACGCCCTCGCGTTCATTCTTGGCCGGACGACCGGCAGGTGTGACCGCACCGTTGGGTGTGGACTGTGTCTTCATCAGTGGCCGACCGAGCGGACGACCGGACACGGGGTCTTCCTGGGCCTGGTAGAGCGACCGGGCATGGGATTCGGTCACTTGCTGACCGACGGACAGACCGGTCAACCCGTCGAGACCGCTGCCGAGCCATGTGCCCGGAGGGGCTTTGGCCTCGGTGTAGTAGGAGGTCATGTCGCGGGTCTGACCGTCGCCGGACGCGGCATGTTCGAGGTAGTAGTTGATGGACATCTTCGAGATGGACACGGTCATGAGCGGTCTCCCTCGGTTACGGTCGAGCGGTCGGTCACGGACCGGTGTAGCCGGTCAACGGTCACAGCCACAGCGGTCATTGTCCGGTCCGTCGGCGGCGGTCACGTCCGGTCTGCCAGGTCGCCCACATGCGGACAATCTCTCGGTCACCGGCGGACAGGGTAGTCGTCTTGGCCGACTTCGCGAGACGACCGGCCAGGGTGTCCCACGCCTCGATGACCGGACGGAAACGTTGCCGGTCACGGGCGAGGTCGTTCAGTCGGTCAACGGCTTTGTTGTAGTCGGACACGAGAGCGGAATACCGGTCACGCAGTTCAGTGTGTTGGCCGGTCAGTGCTTGGTGACGGTCTGCGAAAGTGGCCAGTCGCTTCTGTAGATCCACGATCTGCTGGGCGGCGATTTCGAGGTCTGTCCGGTCGTTTTGGTTTGAGGCGGCAGCTTCGAGGTCAGCGGTCACCGAGGCCAGTCGGTCACGTGTGGCTACGAGGGTGTGGAGGCGGTCGATGATCGCCCGTTGGGCGTGGCGTTCGCGCTTGCGGTGCTTGACCGCTTGACGGCGCATCTTCGTCCGGGTGGTCTCGATGCGTTCGCGCGCGGCCGCGAGGCGTGATTCGAGCCGGTCTTCGCGGGCGGTGGCTTCATTCAGTAGGCGTTTTAGCCGAGCGATCTCGGTCTCGTGCGCTGCCCGCCGCTCGCGCCGACGGCTGGCGCGTCGGCGACAGGTTATGCCGCAATACCGGCGACTCGGCGGGGCCTCGCCTGGCAGCGTCGTGTCGCATTCGATGCATGTGCGGGGTCGATTGCTCATGCTCATGGTTCGTTGGAGGCTGTGCTGGCCGTTTGTCACCGTCCCACGGAAACGTGGGACGTATGCACCTTGGTGCCAGAGGTGTGTAGCTTTTGAGGTTGGATTTGCTCGTCGGAGAAGCGCTCTTCTGCTTGAGGTTGCGCGGCATGGGGTTGCGTGTGAACTGTGCTGGTAAGCGCTGAAGTTCTCTTCGGCGGTGAGGATCTGTCTGCTGGTATCTACTTCGGGATGTGAAACGATTGAGTATGGGGACGTCAAGGCATGATGAATCCTTCGGGGCCCTCGTTCGGATAACGGCTCGCTGCACTCCCGAACGGCGAATACTGGCAAAATTGCCAGATCAGATCACAGGATGGCATTGCCAAAGCTAAGGACCCCAAAGGGCCCGGCGCACATAAAGCCCCCGGACGGGTCTATGAGAATGGCTACGGGTGCCACACTAAGGATGGCTCGATGAGCGCGATGTGGCTGTCGACGCCATGTGACGAGAATGCGGTTGAGTCTATGTCCAGTGCTGTGTTTTTGCTCCCGATTCCTCCAGAAGCTCGAGCAAGGGCTTGATATTACGCCGTGCGGCTTGCGGTCGAGTTGTTGTGAACACGAGTCTGTAGGCCGCACGCGACAGTCCGACGAAGAATGCCGAGTTCCCACCTATCGGATCCTTTCGGTAGGACCACCACTGATCATCGTCAAGGCCGAGAAAGACCACTGTGTGGTACTCAAGCCCTTTGCTTCGATGTACTGTCATGAGCGCGACTGAGTCCGCGGCTTCGATGGCATCGACGAGTTCCCGCCAGTTACTGGCCTCGTCTTTCACGCTGTTGATTCGCGCGGTGAGCGACTCCAGAAGAAGCCCAAGATTGTCGCCGCTGTTTTGTCCCCGTACAAATCCCGCGAGTGCGGCAGAACCGATGAGGCCGGCAGTGTAGTCGACGATATCCGTGGCATCGACGCCCAAGACATCGTTCTTGCCTAACCAAGCGCGCAGGTCGTCGGTCAATGCTGTCAGCTGGTCGGATAGTCGTCGCTCGGCCTGTTCGGTGCCGTCGCTACCCGCAACACGTCGGAGGAGGGCAAGAGTTTCGCTCCAAAGGTCGGCATGTCCTGCAGGGTACGCCGCGAGTGTGAGGAGGCCAACGAGAGAACGAGTGACGTCGTGTTTGAGTAGATCTTGTAACTTGAGCTTCCCGCATTCGGCATCATCGTTGCGGATGGAGAGCCCATGTCGTTTGAATGCCGAGGTCAGCGCGGGCTCGAGTTGTGCAACTAGCTGCCGGGCGATGAGTGCGAAGTCTGCGCTGGTGCGGCCAGATGATGCGATGTCGTTTGCGATCCACTGCGCGAGGTGCTCAGCCTCCTTTTCGGCGCTGGGGTAGGTCCAAACGACTAGGGGAACATGATCGGTCTCGCTCTTTGCCCGGGACTCAGTAGGCGCTGCCATTGGGTCGATGCTGGTTGCAACTCGATTTTGCACGGCGACGAGGTCGGCTGAGGATCTGAAGTTCCAGGTGAGAGCGAAACGCCTAGCTGAGAAGTCTGCTTCGTAACGGTCGAAGGCGTCCTCGAGTGCGCCAGCGAAGCTCATGATGCGCTGTTTGCCGTCTCCGACTGCGGTGGCGACGACACCTGGGTGGGCGAAGACTGTCCTGAGGAAGGTGATCTGTGCGGCGGTCGTATCTTGAAACTCATCGACGAACACGAACGGGTACGTCGCTCGTAGCCCTCGCAGAATCTGCGGGCTCGAGCGGACAAGTAGCTCAGCTAGACGGTTGATCATCGTGAAGTCGATCACGGGCGACGTTGCCGCTCCGAAGTTTATCCACCACCAGCGCAGGGCAACGAACTCGTAGGTAGATGCAGATGGGCCAGTTGGGTCTTCGGGTAGCGCGAAAGTTCCCACAATGTCTGGAAGGAACCGTCCAGGCTGAATCGCCAAGATTTCAGACTGAAGCCATTGAGGCTGGCTTCCACCGAGATCATCCAAAAACATCTGTATCTCTGGCTTCTTAAACAGGCCCACATCGCAGCGGCGACCGTTGAGACGCCACGCAGATGGTAGGGCGTGTTCAAATCGATCAAAGAGGCCTTTGGTGAAGGCATCGAAGGTCATCGATTCAAATCGATGTGCGGCTTCCGGGACGCGGTCGGCCACCCGTTTGGCAAGGTTGACAGCCGATGAGCGTTTGTAGGAGATTGCGAGGATTCTTTGCGGGGGTGGACAGAGGCCAGTCTGCAAAAGATACGTCGCCCGCTGAGCAAGGAACTCTGTCTTTCCCGCACCCGGCCCTGCAGTCACAGCGGTACTTCCAGGGTGCCGTAGAGCGGTCCAGGCGGCTGGTTCGAGGTCTGGAACCCCTACCGATCGCCATGTCGCCGCCAATCTTTGGTGGATATCCATGTCGCTATCAGGGGGTGATTTCGGACCGGACGAACTCAATCAGTGCCCGAAGTACCTCGGGAATATTGACCTCGATCTCTTCTGTTGCCATTCGGCTTAGCGCTGCAAGATGTGTTGCTGGTTTCGACTGGTTGCTGAAGAGGTACCGGTACCACTGCAGGTCCTCCTGCCGGTTCTTCTGCGTTTCCTTGTCGGTCGGGTTCCAGTACTTCTTCCCTCGGGTTGTGCCACCGGTTCCCAGGACCGTCTTTGTGGCATCGGTGGATTGGGGTCCGTGTTGACCAGATTCTAACGTCGTGTAGGCGCTCCCGTAGTGCTGAAGCATGAGCATGTCGAGGTCAAGCGGGGAGGAGAAGAATACGCCGTAGTCGCGTAGCCGGTTTCGTACCTCTGTGAGGTCCTGGAGCTTGGCTTCGTCGGAGATGTCATCGACTGTGGTGAAGTCGTCGACGTCGTCCAAAACGTCGATTCCGTTGGCCTTGAGGTTTCGTATCGCTGTTCTGTAGCGACCTGGACCGCCGTCGGCACGCCCATGGTCTAAATCAAGCAAGGTGGCGTGCGGAATTTTGAGGTCCGTCAGGAGGCGCCAGAAATGGTGTGTGTGGCGCCCGCCAAGAGGGACCATCGCGATGAACGATGGGTCGAGTTCTACGCCCAGGGCGCGTGCCAGCTTAGGGATGACGATGTGCTCCGAGTCGCCTTCACCAAGTATCACGAATCGTGCGAAGTAGAGCTCAGGATGGGCTCGAACTGCTTCGCGGATGTATGTTGCAGCCGCGGCATCGTCTTCGGGTAGCGTGATCGGGCGGATGGTGGATTCGCCGGTAGTGAATTCCTGCCGGAAATGACGAACCGAGCGCGGATCTATGCGGCCAAGAGCACTGGTGGAATGGCTTGAAAGCAAGGTTTGAACCTGTGAGGTTTTGCCGAGGTCGTCCAATTGCTTGATGATTCGGGAGAGGTAGTAAGGAGAAAGGCTGTTCTCTGGTTCCTCGATTGCCAGAATCGTCAGGGCCGGAATATGGGTGGCGTCAGGGTCGAACCCGGAGGCAGGATCAGTAGACACCTTTCGTTCGAGATCGAGGGTCGCGGTTGTGAGCGCCAAGTGGAGCAGCGATCGTTGTCCGTCGCTGAGGAGACGCGCTGGACGTGCAGCGCTGCTGGGGTCGGGTTCAAAAGTGAGCTCAGCGCCGCGGAGGAACTGGTCGATGTCCGGCTCGAGTGGCTGAAAGCGGGGCTGCGAGTGAGTGCCAGCACCCTGGAGTTCTCGCCAGCGATCCCCGAAAGCTTTTTCGACGGTCTTTGTCGCGGCTTCAGTGTGGAACTGACTACTCACGTCGTCCGCAACGTTACGGACGAGCTCCCTGAGGTCGTCGGACCATAGCGCAGCCTTCCACAAGCGGCCTCGGAGGAAGGTCGACACCTGCTTGGAACCATCTCGAGTAGCCGGGACATAGACGAACTGGATCCGGGAACGTTCGGCTGGCGGTAACGTATGAACTTGGTCCTCGGTATACCCGTCATCGAGAGAAGCGACGCAGAAGAGACGCGTTTCGATAGACCCATCGAGCGTGCCGTCGTTTTCCCAGGTGGCCTCGAGAACGACGCGGCACTTCATGTTTCCATCTGTGTCCGCCGCCATGCGTTTGAAAAAGTCCGGAACGGACGAGACTTCGCCGTCATGATCATTGAGCTCAGGGAAGGCCAGGATGACCTCGATGCGCAGGGTTCGAGTGTTGGGCTCGGAACCTGGTGCCTCTGTGGCAGGGACGTGGAAGTCATCAACTCGAATACTACGTTCTTCGGCAGAGATCCCGAAGATGCGCTGGAGAGCCTGGCACGCTGCGGTCTTGCCCGTCCCGTTGGTGCCTATCAACGCAGTGAGGGTAGATTCCAAGGTCACCGGTGTGGCCTGGTTACCAAAGCATCGGAAATTCCGTAGCAACATCGACTCAATGTGCACTGAGTCCTCCTCATCTCTTGCCAAATTGATAGTGATCCTATCTGAGAAGGAGCCTGCGGTCGCTCTAGGCGGAAGGAGGAAAACTCTAGGGGCCTAAAGGTCGACCAGACAGGATCAGCTTGATTCAACAGGTCTCAGCCCGCGGTGAACAGTCTTGCAACTGCTAAAGAGAACGATTCGGCGACCCAGCCTCACGCAGGAGAGTACATTCTGAGGGCACGAACGTCGGTCGCGAAGCACAGAACGCGAACACGCCGCCCGGTGCAGCAGGATTTCATCGTTAATGGCCGACCACTAGCTGACTGTCGCGTCTGGCGTTACTCCTCGACCGCACCAACCAGGGTGCCGGAGTCGGCAGTTAACCACTATTTCGGGGTTGGGCCGTCTGGTCCAGGATGTTGTGCCGAGGGCGCGATCACCGTCGGATCCGTTGGTGAAGGATTCGTCCTGGCCGCAGGGTTAGTATCCCAACCGTTTTGCGGCATCCATTTGCGAACCTGTGGGTGCGCGGGGTCGATAGCCGGAGCCAGAAGTGTGCCGATCAGTCTCTCGGCAGCATGGACGTCCGCGAAGCCCCTGCAGGCAGGCACGTCTTTTGCCATACGCGAGTACGGGGCAGTCCACCCGTCTGGGACAGTGAACAGCGTCGGAATTGGTTCACGACGAGCCGCGAAACGAGCCACTATCGCCGATTCCATTTGGCCAACATCAACTGATTGTGTGCGCGCGATTACGACGAGATCCACGAGGTCTTTGGTCCGGGTGCTCGGTCTACCGTTGAAGCGAAGCATGGTGGCACTGGCCTTATCTGCGATCTGATCTGCCAGTGGGTAAAGACTGTAGGGGGCTGTAGGCAGCCCCCTTGCTGGCACGACTCGGGAGGCTGGATCAATCACTTCGGTCCTGCCGATCAGCACGTCCTCGACGACTAAGTCAACAGGAATCGTGTGGATGAGCTTCAATGTCTGAGCATCACGCATCTCGAATGTGATTCGTCGCCCTGTGACATCGGGTTGCACGTCATGTTCGACGATGGGACGGCTGTCGCGGTGGCGGATCACTACGTGGTCGCCGATGTCGTTGGACGCAGCTTCGATCAGTGCTCGTTCGGCATCGTCGATAGACATGGCTGAGGTAGTGAGATCCACGTCTTTGGTGGCTCTAGTGTCGGGGACTCGGGCGAGCATGCCAGAACCACCTTTGAGCACCCAGCGGTTTCCCTGCGATTCATCGAACACGCGAGAGAGGAACCGGTCGAAGTAGGCGCCGCGAATGAGGGCGTGAAAGTCTCGTCCTTGCTGTTTCGAGATTGCCCTCGCCGCTGCTTTGATCGCCTTGTCGGTGGCCGTCCAGGTCGAGTAGCCGGAATCTGTCATGCTGTCATGCGGCGACTCTATCGGCGTTCGGCGCGATGTAGTCGAGCAGTCCCGCTCCGTCGCCTCGGGAGAAGCCGTGACGGTGGGCATGTCGCCCAAGAAGAGCAACCAGACGCTCAGGCCTCATAATCCTCCCCAGGCGACGGGCGTCCCTGTAGGCATCCCCAATCAGTGACAGATCTGCACCTTGACCCGGTCCCGCCAGGTCCGCCAGGGTGGCCTCGATAGTCAGAACAGGAATCGAGTCAACATAGTCGACATCAATCGGCTCGACCGTCCGTCTCCGAAGTCGCACGTCATCGATTCGGGTGAATCGACGGGCAGTAACGATGAAGTCAAAGACGCGAGGCCAGAAATCACCGATTCCGTGGAGCTCAGCGGCATTCTCTCCCGCCACAATGACCGGTGGCACACCGTTGCTTCCGTGACGGTCGCCCTGGCTGACCGCGAGCCAGCGCCAGAACGTCGGATCGGAGAGCTGCCCAGGGGCAGCTTCGAATCGGTAGATCCCATGTTCAACTCGCTCCAGGACTCCGGCGTCGGCCATCGACTTCAGCTGTGAATTCGACACCCCTACGTCGTGGGCCAGCCGGGAGGTCACGAACCCGTTGTAGTCGTAGGCCACGGGACTGAGCGCGGCAACCACTTGATAACTCATGGCATCAATAATACCAGCCAGAAGCATTAATGATGCCTCTGGCTGGTGGAAGTGTCCGTCGTTGGAGAGAGGTGTAGTGCGATCAGGTCAGGCTGGGACCTGTGCTGTGTGCCTGGGGTTGAGGCGGCTGAGTGGATAGTGCGCTGAGGTGCGCGTCGGAGGCGACGGGGTTGCCTGGACCTTCGGGGTCGGTCGGGGCATCTTCGAGTGGAGTGACGGCTCCGAAGAATCCGTGCGGAGTCTCGGGAGTGAACTGTTCGACTGAAATAGTTGAGCCGAGGACAGTTTCTTCTTCGAGACGGAGACCGGGAGTCGCACAAGGGGCAGCCTCACCAGGGTCGAGGATCTCGATCTTGTGTTCCAGGAGCGTGTAAGTACCAGCGTCGTTGATGTAGTCTTGCGTTACTTCAGCGGCGTAGCCACTCTTGACTGCGATCTGAGCAAGCTTTCGATGGGCATCCCAGTCTCCCGTTTCGAGCTGGTGGCCGGCGGCGGCGAGCGTGGCACGGTTGTACGTGCGTTCGGATTCTGCAGGCGCGGTGGTGGTCGGAGTCGAGTCGGTGGTGCGGCGGTCTTGATCCATAGCTTGGGCCTTATCAATGAGAGTGGTGTGCCACTTGCGAGTGTCTTCACGAACATACGTTGCGCTGGAACGGCTTGCGTCGCTGCCGACTTGGGCGAGATGAGCGATGAACTGTGTCTCGTCACGGTCGAACGGGCGGCAGTCGAAGCCGTCGTTTTCGTGTTCCTGGAGCTTGTTGGCGATGCGCGTGTGCAATTCGCGGTAGTCCTCGAGTGACAACTCGCTGTCGGCGATGTGATCGTTCATTCTTGGGTCGTTGCGCACCTGTTCTTCGAAGTCATGGATCCCTCCGTCGACGAGTCGGCGCAGTACCCAGGCTTCGTTGCTTGAGAACGTGGTGAGGTCGGTCATTTTTCTCTCCTGCTCGCGGTGATGTGTGCTTTGTCTTCTCCTACTCGAGTAGTTCGTGTTGCTCAGCACACATCACCGAGAGCATTGCTTCCACCAAGTTACAACGTGAGATTGCCTGGTGCCTGGTGGTGTTTATGGTGATGTCTTCAGGCTTTGGATTCCTTGTCTTTGCCGTAGTACTCCCAGTGCCACGCTTCACAGTTTTTCTGCCCTTCGCGTGCCCAGGGCGGATGCTCCCAGCCGAACTTCTTGGCATTCTTCTGCATCCACTTATGCTGCGGAGAGCCGAATTTATTGATACCGCCACCGTAGTCAACGGCTAAAGCCCAACCATGGTTTGATTTTCCAGGGACGGCGGCTCGACCGGGACCGTATTTCTTGAAGAGGATCTTCTGCTCTGCGAGGTCTCTATAGGCGTCGGTGATCGCGATGTCAGTGTGGAACTCCTTCTTGTACGCCTTGTTCATCGCGATCAGAGCGTCGGTGGCATCCTTGCGGAGAAACTCTTCCTTGCTCTTGGGCGTCCAAGGGATCTTTTTGAGCTTGCTGGTCGGGATCTCTCCATTCTTGTGACTGCCCCACGGACCGGGGTTATGTCGACCGTCGTCGGGGACGTCGCCGCCACCCCCACCGGAGCCTCCACCGCCGTCGGTTTCGCAGTTGACGTTGCTGGCATTGCCATCGTCACTGTCATCGTTGTCATCGCCGCCGCCTTTTCCGCCCTTGCCGACGGCGTCCTTGGGGTCGCCCTTGGCCTCGGCCTGAAACGAGACGTGTGGATGGTCTTTGTGGTTCTGAGTGTCGCCACCCCGATCTGGCATCTTGCGCCAGCCCTCATCAGCGCGTTCGACGTTGTAGATCCGTTGGTACCAGATCACGTATTTGACGTTGAGTGCATTGTGATTGTCGATGACGAACTTCGCAATGTCGTCGCCGAGTGCCTTGCCGTCCTTGTTCAAAGGGACCATGAAGTCCACAGCGAGACCGGCAGGGTGACCGTTAGGGTCTCGTGACGAGTTGCCAGACCGGTATCCACCGACTCCCGTGATGCCGTCGTACTCGTCGTGGATGACCTCGGCGGCATCTTGAACGTGGGGTTTCACTTTGCCGAGCGGAAGTTGCTTCTTCTGAACTGTGACAGAGCCACCGGCAATGGCCTCATCGGTGTTCGTAGAAGCACTGGCAGCTTGGGCCTTACCGTCTGACTCCCAATTCTTCATTTCGTCGAACCACCTCTCGGCCTGCTTGATCCGATTGGGCATGTTGGGTGCTCCGGCCCGTTCCCATTTGTCGTGGAAATGCTTCGTTGCCGCGGTGACTGAATCGAGTTCTTTCTTGATCATGTTCTCGAAGATCTCGACGTCGCCTGGGTTATCACCCTTGGGATCCGAAATGAAGGACAACTGAACTTCGACCGTCCACCAGTCTTTGTTCTTCTTCTTGCCATACGATTTGAGCTTGCTGTTGCGATCGCCTGTCCATTGCCCCAGACCGATTCCTCCTGAGGACGATTCGGCCTTTTCGCGCTTCTTCGGCGACATTTTGTACGGGGAGTCCATGATGCCTTGCACGCTGGTGGGGTCGACGCCTGACTCCTGAGACCAGTTACCGAGGATTCCCGCGATATTGGTGTTTGACATTCCTTTATCTGAGAGCACCTCGAACACGGCCTTCGCGTGGGCCTTCTCATTCGGGTCGATATCACCGATATCGCCGACATCGCCTCCACCATTACCGTCGTCGCTGACCGGCGTGCATGCCCCGCTTGCGGCCATGAGTCCAAAAAGGATCGGCACGATGACGACGAGCGCGAGGAAGCCTGCACCGAGGCTGGCAGCACCCGGAAGGAGCGACTTGAGTGAAAACATGTCGAGGGCCTTTCGGCAATGACCACCGACCCCAAAGAGCAGGGCCGGTGGTCATCATGGTTGATTACTGATTCTTCTTGCGACGCAGTACAGCGAAGAGGACGAATCCGCCGACCGTCACGGCGACGAGAGCACCGAGACTGAAACCGACCGTGACACCGTTGACACCCTCACTGGCGGGTTCACCGGCCTGGGGCGAGCCGCCATCGGTGATCACGACTTCGTCGGTCTTATCGGGGGAGGGAGTGGACGTATCGGTGGGTTCATCGTCGGGGGCATCGTCGTCACGATCGACGAGGGTTGTCTCATCGCGTGGGGCCGGGCGCTGATACTGGTCTTCGTCGCCCTGTCCGGTCGGCAGTTCGGGAACGTCGCGAGGAGTGGACGGGGCGTTGTCTTCGAGATTGGAATCATCAGCAATATCCGGCTGATCCTTGTCCTCGTCGTCTTTGCCCTTATCGCCCTTATCGTCGCTACCGTCTGAACCTGCTTTGGGTTCATCGCCTTTTCCACCGTCAGCGCCAGCATCGTCGGCACTTCCGTCAGCGTCGGTGTCTGAGGATCCGCCATTGCTGTCACTATCGGCAGCCGGAGGCGGACCTTGAGCGTCTGCGGTCGCGTTATCGCCTGAAGCATTGGCTTCGGCTTCGGCTTCCCGATCACCGTTAGCAGCAGTGGAGTCATTACCGCCACCGGTCGCGTCACCCCGATCGTCATGGTGGCCGTTTGCACCATCGGATGAGGCGTCGTCGTCGGCAGACGTGCCGCCTGCGTCGTCGGAGCCATCGGCTCCAGCGTCGGACGCTGCGTTGGAGTCGGCTCCATCGGCGGTGGCATTTCCGGTGTCGTCGTCGCCGTTGCTGTCTGCGGTCGCGTTCTTGTCGCCGGGTGGGGTAGTGCCTCCACCGTGGACGGTGAACCAGCCGACCACCCACTCACCGTCGCTGTTCTTGACGAAATACTTGATCGTGACTGATCCCTCGAACGGCTTATCAGGAGTGAACGTCACTGAACCGTCGGGTAGCGTCACGAATGTGCCGTAGCCGTCGACCCTAACTGCAGGAGAGCGTTTGCCAGTCTTAGGGTCGACAAGACCAATAGATGTCTGGTCGTAGTCCTCTGGAGGAATGGCTGGCTTGACCGTCACAGAGTCCGAGTTGTCAGCGGGGTACTGGTGCTCCGAATCGGGCGGGGGAGCGGGTGCATCGGGATCCGGCTCTTCGCGGTCACCTGGATTCGTCGGGTCATAGGAATCTTCCTCGGGAGGCTCCGGGGAATCAGGCTCGTCACTCGGCTCATCGGTGGGTTCCTCGGTAGTTTCGTCGACAGGGACATCGTTGTCGAGTGGACCCTTTGGATCTATATCGTCTTTGGGGGCGGTGGGCACTTTGGCAGGTATCGAAGGTGCGCCAGCGTCCGACGGCTCGTCAGGCTTCTTCGCAATAGGAGTGTCGACTTTTGGCTGTTTGGAAACTGGCTGCTCTGGCTTCGGTGCAGGCTGAGTATCGACCTTTGTTGGAGTCTCAGATTCTGGTTCGGCGGACGGTTCCGCCTCTGGCTGCTGAGCAGGGGGAGTCTCTGCGGGCTGTTCTGTGCTTGGCTCATCGGCATGGGCCAATGAAGTCGCCAGAGTCGTCCCGGACGTTGCAAGCCCGACCGCCACTGCGGCGGCAAGAACGCGCCTCTTGGCGGGAGTTGGCTGTGTCATTTAGTTGAACCTTTCTCATTAGCGGTGACGACACCGTTGGAACCGCGCACGAGTGCGATGCCTTCGCTGGTGTAGCCGATGACACGATCTGGATCGGTGTAGGTGTGCTTGTTGAGGTAGTAAGTGCGTTCGGCTCCGGTTTCGGTGATTGCTGCGGCTCCGAGTGCGGTCGTGAAGTCTCCCTCGGTGGATTGCGCGGCGACCGTTCCGTCGTCGAGATTGAATGCAGTATTGCCGATGATTGCCGTCTCGAGACCACGACCAACTTTCCAGTCCATGGCGGTCGGTGATGCCTCAGATGCTCCGGAGACGGCACCGTCATCGGCGAGGGAGTGGACAACGACGTAGTTGGTTCCATCGACTGACCATTCCGCGACGGCCAGACCGTGACCGGCATTGATATGGCGAACAAACGTTGCACCCTTTGTCGGTGTGGCCAGGGTGATCGTGGTGGCCGCGTCTTTGTTCTTCCCGAAGGGCACGCTCACGAGTCGTGGTTTTCCAGACTCGACTTGGATGAGCGCGTGATCGTCAATGGCCACAGGAAGAAATTGGGGGTTGGTGGTGACCTTGACCGGGTCTTTCTCTCCGACGATGAGTGCTTCGATATCGCCGTCTTCGGTCGTGATCATCGGCGTTGTTCCGGTGACGTTGAGTTTCTGGTCTTTGCCGATCGGCCAGGTCTGAGTCTTGCCCTTTGCTGTGATGACTGTGACCGTCTTGTCGGTTCGAGCTGCGATTGCCGGTGTGTCACCGATGGTGAACTCTGCGGTGTATTTGATCGTGCCAGCGAGTTTCGCCTTTCCAATCTCGTCTCCGCTGCGGGTGTTAGTCAGGACGAGCTCTCCGCTATCGGGCGTGACGTAGGCGACCCCGGCTTTGAACCAGCCGAGAGCTGAGGCCTTATCTGCTGGCAGTTCCCACAGTTGCTTGTCATAGCCGTCGAGCAGTTCGGCGTCGGCGGGTTGAGCCACAGGTGCTGGTGTGAACCAGGTGGGTGAGGATGCGGGTTCGGGCTGGCGAGAGGATCCCATTTGCAGAAGACTCAGAATGAGGAGGCCTACTAGGAAGACAGCGAGGGCAGTGATGATGATTGGGGCGCGTTTGGCCCACGCCGGATCGGAGAAGCTGTTCTTTGTATTGGTCTGTGCGCGGGATGTCGACTTCTTCGTGGTGGCGAGTTTGATCGTGGCCCACTTGGCCTTGGCACGGGAAAGGAGGCGACCGATCCTTGTAGGGGTGTGAGGCTTGCTTGTGGGCTTGGGCGGCAGCTCGGGGACGGTGGAGAGTTCGACGGTGTCGTCGAAACTCTCCGGCTCGAGGACCAGCGCACGGAAACCAGGGAGTGCGGAGGTCAGTTCGAAGGAGTCGACGTTGCGGTTGGCCAATGACTGGGCAGCGGCCACGACGGTCGCCAAGGAGGATTTCGCGGCGATAGAGCCCTCTCCTGGAGTGATGATCGAGAAGTTGTGGAACTCGATTTGATATGTCGTGGGGGTCGCTTCGTTCGGGTCGAGGAGTTCGAGGTCGGTTGGCGTGACTCGCCACCGACTGGCTCGGAAGCAGACTGTGTCTTTTGCATGGATGGGAGCCAGTTCGATGATCGGGTGCCGGTTGTGGTGGCGTCGCCGGATGACGGCCAGAGCTGCATCGAGGGCGGGTTTGGACACGGAGACATTCGACCGGTCTTTGAGTGTGACCTCGGCGGTGACGATCAGCCCGTTTGGAGCTGTCTCACCGACTTCGATGTCTGGGGTCGTATCTGTGGTGTCGTGCATGTTTCTCCGCCTTGAGGGAAATCCTGGTTTCAGGTGTTGTTCCCCGAAAACTCGGGCGAATGTTTGTCAAGGAGGCCGGTCGTTTGCACATGAATACGGCTCCACACTCATGTGTGGAGCCGTCAGTGGGAGTGGAGGGTCAGTGTGTATGAAGCGGTGTCGGACCTGACTGTGTGGGAATCCGGGAGAGAATAAGCGCGAATGCGGTGGTGGCGGGCATGGTGACGATGATGCCGATGATGCCTGCGAGCATTTGTGTGAGAGTCGTGGCCACGGTGTCTGTTTGGAGGAACGCGGACAGAGGCTGATTGTACGTATGGGCGAGGACAAATGCTGCGAGGCCGGCGCCGACGACTGAGAAGCTGATCGTGTAGATCGCTGAGGCGGAATGGTCTCGTCCGACGGCGAGAGCTGTGGGCAGAATTGCTCGCCAGGTCTGGGGTGTACCTGGGGTGGTGCGGGAGAAGACGGTGGCGGCTTGGGCTGCGGCAATGTCGTTGAGGATGCCGACGAGCGCGATCAGCAGAGCGGCAAGTGATAGGGCTGAGAGGTCGATGTCGAGACTGGTGTAGGTCAGTGCAGATGCGGATTCGTCGGCTGGACCTAACTCGAGCCAGGTCGCGACCAGAGTGCCTGCGAGCATGGCAGTGGCGGCACCGCACATAGTTCCTCCCCAGGCGGCGAGGGTCTTCGTCGACAGTCCGTGGGTGAAGAACAGCACGCCGGTGAGGACGAGGACGATGCTGATGGCGGTGTAGAGCAGCGGGGATCCGCCTGTTGCAATTCCGCCGATGAGGAATGCCCAGATGAACAGCCCTGAGGCCAGAAGAGAGGCGATGGCTCGGATCCCTTTGCCTCCGACGACCAGGAGCACGAGTGCGATGATGATGATCGTGAAAATGGCGAGCTTCAAAGCGCGGTCATGGGAGTGGAACGTGTAGACAGTTTCGGAGTCGTCGGATTCGGAGGCGTACAGGATTGATCGATCGCCGTTATCCACGTGAGATAGCCACGCGTCTCGGAAGAGCATGACGTTGATCTGCTGCCCGGTGCTCAGGGTCCCGGTGGCGTCTCCGCACGGGACTTCGTCGCTGACGTTCTCGCAGTCGGTGTAGGACACTTCAGTCAGGACGGCGCTCGGGTAAGAAGTTTCTGTGGTGTTGCTGGGGTTTGGCCACAGGGCAATGGTGAGAGGAATGAGGGCCACAGCAATGACCACGACAACCGCTGTAGCGAGGCGGGTGCCGTGGTCAAGGCGGGTAAGGAGTGTTCTCATGCGCTCAGGTCTTGGGCGTGACTGGGCGGTTGGACGGCCGGTGATGGTGTTGCGGTTCTTTCAACTGCAATGGCTTCGGCAATCTTGTCGGGCCGGAGACCTGACCACGAGTCGGTCGGGGTCTCGACGTAGGGTGCTTCTCGGTGACCGGCGGCTTTGATTTCCTTGAGCTTGTCGAGATTTTCAGGGGCGGAGAGGTCCTTGACGTTCGGCGAGAAGCCAGCACCTTTAAAGAAGCTGATCGTGCTTTCACACTTGCCACAATGCGGGGCCGCCCACACGGTGATGTTGGACATTGGTTCCTCCTCGGTTCGGGTGGTCATGGTGTTCACCTCGGGTAGGTCATTCTGGTTTGTTGGGATTCCAGTCGTGGGGGTTCTCAGCTACGACGCGATCGCTCTTATCGCGTTTGGCCTCCTGCTCAGAACCGTCAATGACGAGGGTGTAGAACTCTTCCTGGCCGTAATCGTTGTCCTTGCGGATTCCGTAGGACAACGTATTGGCCCACCACCCAGCCCAGGTCAGCGCCTGGGCTGCGCCGAGAACGTCGTCGCGGTTGTCCGGGTATTCCGTATCCTCACCAAGAAGAGTCGAGAGAACGGTGTATCGGTCACGTCGTGCACTGTCGACGAGTCCGGACGAGACCATGCGGTCTGTTCCTTCGAGCGAGGGAAGGTCATGCTCGGTTTCGAAGGCTTCAGTGTCGAGCATGAGCTGATTGAGGAAACTCTTTGTGTCGGCAGTCCGTTGCTCTTTGAAGCACTTGGGACAGATCATTCCGTTCTGATCTTTGCCCGCTTTGGTGGCGTAGAAGTCAGACCTAGCAGCCTGTGCGCGCCTCGATGGTGGCACCTTCGAGAGATCGGTGCTGGCGGTATGGCCGCATTTGTATTTGACGGGGTAGTGAGTGGGAATCTTGCTCATCACGGTTCCTTTGTCTCGTCGTGGACGTGTGCACGAAGTTCGGGCACACGCGATGTTGGTGTTTGTCGCGGGATATATGACGGGTCTCGCTACGCTCGTGACTAGGAGATTGCTTGTCGCCGGAGAGCCTGGATCTTGTCGCGGTGGCCAGCCGGTTCTGGCAGGTCGTCGACCAGCTTCCTTAAACGGCTGCTGGAAGCTTTGGTGTAGATCTGGGTCGTAGCGACTGAAGCGTGGCCGAGGAGGTCACGGAGACCCATGAGGTCGGGGTTGAGCTCGAGTGCGTCAACGCCGAATCTGTGTCGCAGAGAGTGGGCATTCCTCCCCGGTTGAAAACCGAGCAGATGCCGGATTCGTCGTCCGATTGATCGGGGCAGCATGTGACCTGAAGGGTTCTGGTCGGAAGGGAAAAAGTATCCGGCCGGGAATTGAGGTAACAGGTCCTGCATGAGGGGGTGGAGTGGTACAAGGCGTTGCTTGTTTCCCTTGCCGAGGACCCTTAGTTCTTTGGTCGGGAGCATGACGTCGTCGGAGTGTGCGCGGGAGATCTCACCGGCTCTCATTCCTTGAAGTTCCCCGAAGAGGATCATGAGGACATCAATGGGTCGGGTTGCTCGCTCGATTGCTCTGTGAATGTCGTCGAGGGGGCAGGGGTTTGGGATGCCGATGCTGTTGCGCATCTTGGGGAGTTTACGGGCGGGATTCTTCTTGATCTTGCCGATGGTCTCGGCCCACTCGTAGAAGACGCTGAGAGTGGACCGAGCTGAGCGTTTTGTCGAGATCGCTGGTCCTACGTCTTTGGAGAGCCATGTGTGGAAGTCGACGAGAGTGAGCTTTAGGACTGATTTGTGGTTGGTGGTGTCTTGGGTCCAGAGCATCAGTCGTTGAAGATAGTACCCGCGCAGTTCGACGGTATGTGGGGAGCGGTAGTTAGAGAGGGACGTGGTGAAGGAGTCGTGAAGTGCCTGGTGGGGCTTTGACAGATCGCGGGCGGACATGGAATCTCACTTTCGATTAGGGGAAGTGAGATTGTTTTTAGCATTAGCGATTAGCTGTCCTACTACCGGGGTCGCGCAGACAGGGCCCCGAAGATGAAGAAGCCTAGAGTGCCGCCGATCGCTGCGAGCCAGAGCGGACCGGAAGACTCGACCAGGAAGATCTGAAGGAAGGAGGCGACAGCTAGTGCAGCGCAGGCGAAGAACGCGAGCCTGACGGCTATTCCGAGGATTCCGATAAGCAAAAATCCGGCGAGTACTAGCGCCACGATGACTCCGATGTTCATGTTCGCGTCTCCTTGCCTTTTGTGCTGGTACTAAGTGACATACGTTACTACTCGTCACTGACATGGCACTATGCTCGCGCTACTACTGGAAGAGCACCGCGGCTCCAGTCGTCGTATTCCCGGGTGGGTGTTAGCCACAGTCCGCGCTCTCCGAGCACTGTTCGAGCTTCTCGCCGGGCGGTTGGGTCTCCGGTGATTCGAACGTCCATTTCCTCAACGTACTGGCCCTCGTGCATACCGCTGGTGTGCGTACCTGACCTGTCGATGAGAGCGAAAGTTAAGGCTGAGTAATCGATTCCGGCCCGAGTGAGCATCGATCGTACCGAGCCGACCGTGAGATGTTTGGCCGTCATCGTCCGACCTCTTCGGCGAGAAGATCGACAAGAGCCATACTCCAGGCGGCAGCGAGTAGTTGTCCACCGGCGAGCGGAATATGATCACCGATTAGTTGGGCAAAAGCGGCCTCTGTCGTGAATCCTCTAATCGTGAGGTCGGGGGATCGAGTCCCCCTCCCGCTACCGATCAACTCCCTCATCAGGATGACGAATCCGATGGGGGAGTTTCTGTATTCGGGAACTCCCCGAGACGGTATTGCGCGACTCCTTCCGGCCGTGCCAGTCTTGCCGAGTGAAGCACACAATGACTCCCGATTTCACCAGCGAATCCCACGCACTTGCCGATGACCTGCGCGAACTGCGCCGCGACCTGCACCGGGACCCCGAAATAGGACTCTATCTGCCGAAGACCCAACGTCGGATCCTCGACGCTTTGGAAGGTCTGCCGCTTGAGATCACGCTCGGTCAGGAGCTCAGCTCGATCGTAGCCGTCCTGCGCGGAGCGCTCCCCGGCCCGACGGTGCTCCTGCGCGGGGATATGGACGCTCTGCCCGTCGACGAGGCGACCGGACTCGACTTCGCGTCGACGAATGGGAACATGCATGCCTGCGGGCATGATCTCCACGTTTCAGGACTCGTCGGAGCCGCGAAGCTGCTGTCCGCTCATCAGTCCGAGTTGAAGGGCACGGTGGCCTTCATGTTCCAGCCCGGCGAGGAGGGGATGGGCGGGGCGAAGATCATGCTCGAAGAAGGAATGTTCGACACCATCGGCCAGAAGCCCGATGCGGCTTACGCGATCCATGTGGCACCGGGGGTGCCGGGAACCTTCGTGACCAGACCGGGTACGATCATGGCAGGGGCGAATACTCTGCACGTGACGATGCACGGCAGCGGAGGCCACAGCTCGCGACCGGAGGATGCTGTCGACCCGGTGCGTCCGATTCTCGAATTCGGACAGGCGCTGCAAACGATGGTCACCGGATCATTCAGCGTGTTCGATCCCATCGTCGCCCAGGTGACGCAGTTGGAAGCGGGGGAGGCCGTCAATGTCATCCCCGCCTCGGCGAAGCTCGGAGCCTCTGTGCGCACGCTCTCCCTCGAGTCGACGCGAAAATTCCCCGAGCGCGCCACACAGTTGGCGGAGTCGATTGCGGCCGCACACGGGTGCACGGCCGAGGTGGTGTGGACCGAGCAGTATCCCGTCACGGTCAACGACGGCGCCGAAGCCGACTTCGCTCTGAGAGTTCTGGCCGATCGTTTCGGTGCCGAGCGGGCGGTGCAGGTGCCGGACCCGCTCATGGGTTCCGAGGACTTCTCCTTCGTGCTCGAGCAGGTGCCCGGTGCTTTCATGTTCTTTTTCGTGACGCCCGAAGGCATCGATCCGGGGTCGGCGGCAACGAACCACTCGCCGGAAGTCCAGTTCGACGATGCGCACCTGCCCGACCAGGCTGCGGCGCTCGCAACCCTGGCCTGGGAGCGGTCACTGCGCGGATGATCGGGTCGGTTCCGCCTCATCGGCCGAGCCTGTGGGAAAGCCGGAATCCTCAGGTTTCGGAGTCGTCCGGAGCGCAGTGACGATCATCGCGATGAATAGGATCAGTCCGATGAGTACCGCGAGGCCGAGGAGGATGAGAAGAATGATTCCGATTGAGAGGGTCATTTCACTCCTTCGCTGTGTAACAGCTTGATGCGATCAACACCGCCGACGATACTGCGCTTGGGACTGCCCTTCCATGGGGATATCCCGAAGAATTCGTTCTGTGCCACTGCCGGTCGCAGCCCGCAAGGGTGATCGGGCGTGCTCAGCGGTGTCAGCACGGCACCAAGCGCCGCCTCGGCGATGAATCATTCACCTGTCTTCCACGGACCGGGGTATGGTCTTCGCGCGATTCGGCGCCTACTCTCGAAGTGACTGTTCGACCGACGTGGGAGATCGACGATGATCAGCACAGAACTGTCCGACTGGCTCCTCGACTCGGACCCGGCCCTGCGCTGGCAGGCCGAACGTGACCTGCTCGGAGCAGAGGAGACGACCTGGCAGGAGACCCGCGCACGCGTGGAACACGAAGGCTTCGGCGCAGAGCTGCTGGCCTATCAAGACCCGGACGGACAATGGGCAGGCGGGGCCTTCTTCCCCTCCGACTTCGCATTCGACGACGAGGGATCACAGCCGTGGACTGCGACGACGTGGGCTCTGAAGGACCTGCGCGAGTGGGGACTGACCGCCTCGGCGTTGGAGGGAACGGCAGAGAAACTCGAATCCGCACGTTGGGAATACGAGAACCTGCCCTACTGGGGCGGGGAAGTCGACGTCTGCATCAATTCCTGGACGCTGTCGAACGGCCTGTGGCTCGGCGCCGATGTCGACGGCATCGTCGACTGGTTCCTGGGCCACCAGCAGCCCGACGGCGGATGGAACTGCGAATGGGTCGAAGGCTCGAAGGTCTCGTCGTTCCACTCCACCCTCAACGCCCTCGTCGCGCTGCTCGATTATCAGCTGGCTACGGGCGACGCCGCGCGTGTGCAGGAGGCCCGAGCCAGGGGAGAGGAGTACCTGCTGTCGCGGGACCTGTTCCGCACGCGCAGCACCGGTGATCCTTTCGACGGCCGTGCCCTCGCTCTCTTCCACCCCCGACGCTGGTTCTACGGAATCCTGCCTGCACTCGACTACTTCCGCGAAGCGACGAGCGCGGACGGAAGCGCCCCTGACCCGCGAATGGAAGAGGCAATCGGGAAGGTCCGAGCCAGACGCTCCGACGACGGCACCTGGACTCAGGACCACCGCCTTGACGGCGACGTCTGGTTCCACGTCGACGCTCCGGTCGGCGAACCCTCGAAATGGGTGACCCTGCAAGCCCAGCGAGTCCTCGACTGGTGGGACGGAACACAAACCGACTGAGCATCCACAGCCGCGGCCCAGAAACGCCACAGTCCCACGCCAGAGCCGGTCACCACGATGGTGTCATCACACATCATCGAAGGAAGGACAGCTCATGGCTCGCGTACCCGAACCGGACCAGACCCCCAACGGACCCGCCTACGAAGGCAGGCTCCTCGACCGTCCCGACGAGGAGGTCGTCGACCAAGGCGCCTCCTTCGACATCCGCACCCTCTTCAGCCGACGAGGAGTACTCGGGCTCGTCGGCGCCGGTGTCGGCACCATGGCCCTGGCCGCCTGCACCTCCGGGGCCGCGGGATCGACGAAATCGAGTTCGAGCGGCAGCGGATCGGTCACCGAGATCCCCGACGAAACGGCCGGTCCGTATCCGGCGGACGGATCGAACGGACCGGACATCCTCGAAGACTCCGGAATCGTGCGTTCGGACATCCGCTCGAACATCGACGGGACCAACACCGTCGACGGTGTGCCCCTGACATTCACCCTCAAGGTCACCGATATGGCCGGTGACAATGCTCCATTCGAAGGCGCAGCCGTCTACGCCTGGCACTGCGACGCTCAGGGCCGTTACTCGATGTACTCCGACGGCGTCGAAGACGCGACCTGGCTGCGCGGCGTCCAGGTCGCCGATGCGGCAGGAGAAGTCACCTTCACCTCCGTCTTCCCCGGCTGCTACTCCGGTCGTTGGACCCACATCCACTTCGAGGTCTACCCGGACGTCGATTCGATCACCGATGCCGAGAACGCCATCGCCACCTCGCAGATGGCCCTGCCCGAAGACGCCTGCAACGCAGTCTTCGCCCTCGAGACCTACGACGGATCGGCGAAGAACCTCTCTGCCATCTCCCTCGACGACGACAACGTCTTCGGTGACGACGGAGGAGAGCACCAGCTCGCCACGATCAGCGGCGACACGGACTCCGGATACACCGCCACGCTCGATGTTCCCGTCGACACCGACACCGAACCGACCGGCGGCGCAGCCCCGGGAGGCGGCGGTGAAGGACAAGCTCCACCCGACGGCGCCCCCGAAAAGCCCTGACAACTCCGAGAAAGGCTCACCATCATGCTGCACAACCTCACGGGCTGGCACGCCCTCGTCATCCTCGCCATCATCATCCTCGTCTTCGGCGCAGCCAAGCTGCCTGCACTCGCCAAGAGCCTCGGGCAGTCCGTGCGCATCCTCAAGGACGAATCATCCGACTCACGGGCGGGTGATGAGACGGAACCCCACTCATGAGCACCGCCGCGGAGAAGATGCCGCTGTCCGCGCACCTGCGGGAGGCGCGGACACGGGCGGTGCGCGCGGCGGTGGCGCTGCTCATCGGCACGGTCATCGGATATCTCACCTCGGATTTCGTGATGGACGTCCTCCGGGCCCCGATCACCGAGCTCGCCGAGTCCCGCAGCGCTTCGCTCAACTACGACAGCGTCACCGGCGCCTTCGACCTTCAGCTGCGCATCGCCGTGTACTCCGGGATCGTCCTCTCCAGCCCGGTGTGGCTGGGAGAGATCTTCGGATTCCTCACCCCGGGACTGACGGCGAAGGAGAAGAAGGTGACGTTCGGCTTCCTCGGTGCCGCAGTGCCCCTCTTCGTCGCCGGCTGCCTCACCGGCCTCTACGTCTTCCCCCGGATGGTCGAAGTGCTCACTTCGTTCGCCGCGAGCGAGGACAGCACCATCCTGCAGGCGTCCTACTATTTCGACTTCGTGTTCAAGATCGTCATCGCCACCGGCGTCGCCTTCGTCCTCCCGGTCTTCCTCGTCGTCCTCAACTTCATCGGCCTGCTCCCTGCACGATCGATCGCGAAGGCCTGGCGAGCCGCCATCGTGGCCATCGTGATCTTCGCCGCACTGATCACCCCGGCCGCCGACGTGCTCTCCATGTTCTTAGTCGCGGCCCCGATGGCGCTGCTCTTCCTCGCTGCGCTCGTCATCGCGTGCATCCACGACCGGACCCGAGGCTACGGCCGGATGGTCGGTGATCCGCACGTGGAGGAGGAACGGTCCGGGCGAGTGCCGATCCCGCCAACGGAAAGGACTCGGACATGTTCGGCCTGAGTTTCGAGAAACTGATCATCGTCGGCATCTTCGCTGTGATCGTCATCGGCCCACAGCGGCTGCCCCACTACGCGCAGAAGCTCGGCGAGTTCGCCCGCCTGCTCCGTGCCCAGGTCGATACGGCGCGGACTCGGGCCGCCGAATCGATGGGCGCCGAGGACTGGAGAACTCTTGATCCGCGACAGTACGATCCGCGCCGGATCATCCGAGAGGCGCTGGACGAACCGGGCAGCGCCCGGAGCTCGGAGACTGCTGCCCCGGGTTCGACTGAGCATTCCGAACGTGCCCCGGGCGGGAACACTCGATCCCTCGCCGAGGCGGCCGGCAGCGTTGTCATCACCGGTTCGTCCGGACATCCGCGGAGACGATTCGTCGCCCGCACGGCCGAAGGTCGTACGGGCGACGATGAGCGTGCAGTCGCAACCTCAGGAACCGATCGATGACCAGGGGAGGGGCCGCCCCGGTGATCAGTCCTTGAAGTCGAAGTCTTCCTTGTCGATGCCGGGGAACATGAGTTCGTACTTGATCATCTGATCCTTGTGATCGACGATCTTCACGGTGCCGAAGTACTTCTTCCTGCCTTTGTACGCGTCCTTGTCCTTGACGGTGACCTGGCACGATTTGAAGCCGTACCACTCGCGGAGCTCCATATCGGAATCGCACTTGGCTTCTTTGACCTTCCAATCGAGCTTGTTCTCGAACAGGTCGATGAGGTCGGCCTCGATCGACGAGGCGGGCACGATGCCGTTGCCCTTCTTGTCGATCTTCATCCCGTCGTCGCTGGCCCAGTTCGTCGTCTTCGCAGCATCGGCGAACGGATCGGTCGATTTCGTGTCGGTCGGCTCCGCCTCGGCGGGTTCGGATCCCGGGGCCTCGGCCTCTTTCGATTCGACAGCACCTCCGCCGAATCCGCCTTCTTCGGTCTGCGGGGCCTCGGACTTCTGATCCTCGGCGGGCTTGTCCCCTCCGGAGCCTCCGCAGGCGGTCAGGGACAAGGCGAGAACGGTTCCAGCGGTGGCCGTCAGCAGGCGGGGCATCCAGGTGGACCGGCGAATCGGGGTCATCGTGTTTCTCCTTCGCACTCAGGCGATCACAAACGTTGTCGATACACCACGATTCTGCCACGGCCGGTTGCCGCGAACCCCGGTTCGGTGTGCGGATCCGGCGACACCTGTGGCGATTCGGGCACATCCGCACCGGGAGATGGCCCCGGGTCCGGTGGCGGGAGGGAGCCGGATCCGGCCTGCTCCACGGCGATCGGCTCCGGCTACTCCGCGGCAGGGGAACTGACGGCCTTCGCGAGAGCCTCGAATGCGCGGATCGTCGGGAACAGCTTCGTCGCATCCTGCGGCAGCCCCCAGCTCGAGAGCTTGACGCCGAGGACGTTGGCACCCGGGTTCATATAGATCATCTGCCCGTGGATGCCGAGGGCGAGGAACGCATGAGAATCGGGGAACGGGAACCAGAACTGGTTGTGATACGCCCCGCCCGGCATCCGATTGTCTCCGGGCCCATCGGCGAACGCCTGACGCACATCCTCGGAGGTGGTCAGCGTATCGCCGATCCACGTCGTCGGCGCCACCTGCTGTCCGGTCAGCGACTGCCCGCGGTTGGTGTAGACGTAGCCGAATCGGGCGAGATCGCGCAGAGTGGTGTTGATTCCGCCGTCGAACATCCCGACCCCGTACTGGTCGGTGGCGATGATCGCGTCCTGTTCGGCGCCGATCCGAGACCACAGCACCCGCGACATGAGCGACTGCATGCGCTCGCCGGCGATCTTCTCGCACACCCATCCGAGCACATCGGTCTCGCACGACCGGTATTCGAAGACCCCGCCGTGCTCGGACTTCGCCTCCAGGGTGGTGAGGAACTCGTACATGCCGATGCCCGGGTTCTCCCGCTTCGCCTCGGACCAGCCGATCGACTCTTCGATCTGCCGGACCTCGGACTTCGGGTCGAGGTAGTCCTCGGAGAAGCGGATGCCCGACCGCATATCGAGGACATGGCGCACGGTCGCCCCCGCATAGCCGGACTCGGCGAGTTCGGGCACATAATCGGTGACGAGGCGGTTAGGGTCGAGGTCACCCGAACCGGCGAGCACCCCGGCGACAGTGCCGACGAGCGATTTGGACACCGACATGAGCAGATGCTCGGTCGACGCGGTCATCTCCCCGAAGTACTCCTCGGTGAGCACGGTCCCGTTGTGCATGAGCATCCAGGCATCCGTGTCGGTGGATTCGATGACGCTGCGGACGCTGCGGGCCTCCGAGTACTCCGTCGCGGGAACCTCGACCTCGCCGAGGTCCTGTGGATCGGCGGGCAGCTCGGCCACAGGACCGGTGCCCCGGGAGATCGGCGTCGTGGGAAGGACCCGTGCGACGTTCTGGAACGACCATCGCACATTGTCGGGATCCTGCCAGTTGTCCCGGTCGATTCCGGCCGCCGGATCGACGGGAGCCGATGGGGCCACGGTATGGTCGGTCGGGGGAGCGGCCGCGGTCTGGTCCGGTGACGGTTCGATCACTCTTCTCCTCTGATTCTCGCATCGGTCTGTCCGCGGAACGGCTCCGCGGACGGCAGCTGGGAGCCGCCTCGGGTCGTGTTGAGATTATCACCGAGGCGGCTCCGCGCTTCGCGTATATCTGCCCTTCGCGTACAAGAGGGCGGCGCCGGGCTCAGTCGCCTTTGGCTCCGGGTCCGCCGAGGGCCGGCGACGGATCGTCGGCGACGACCGGAACTCCGGCGTACATCGCCCTGATCGAATCGATGAAGTGCTTGGCCCGGATGCTCAGCGCATCGGGTCCGCCGACGTTCGTCTGCAGCGGATTCTTCGTCACCAGGACTCCGAGGTCCGCGCCCTTCCACCGGTAGTCCCCGGCCCCGAAGATACGCAGGAAGAACACCTCGCTGCCGTTCTGCAGGGGGTGCCAGTCGAGTGCCGCACGTTTGTACGTCAGCGTCCCGTACTGGTCGAGATAGTACTGACCGGTCAGCGGGGAATGCGTGATGTACTCGGTGATCGGAGCCGTCTCCTTGATGATCATCTGGCTCCACTCGTCGGCGCCGGAGAGTTCCTCCCACCGCTCATTGATCTCGGTGACATCGAGATCGAATTCGACGTCGAGGTATTCGAGCAGGTGAAACAGGAACAGGGGCACATCGGCATAGGCGCCTGCCGTGACGTTCGTGATCGCCGAGGCCCCGGAGATGCGCGGATTGAGCTCACCGAGGTAGCAGTCGTCGTTGTCGAGATCGACGAGGACATCGACTTCGAAGAACCCGCGATAGCCGCGTTTGCGCAGGCCTTCGCCCATCTTGCGCACGAGCTCACGGGTCTGCGCCCGCTGCTCTGCGTTGAGGACATCGGGTTTCATCTCGTTGCCGCACCAGCCACCCTTGTACGGGGTGAGCTCGGCGAAGCCGGCCAGCTCTGTCAGATACGGACCGACGACGACACCGCTGGAGGTGATGACCGCCTCGACGGCGACCGGAGTGTTGTTGATCCGCTTCATCACTTTCAGCTGCTCGCCGATGATGTCGTCCTCGTGCGCCTCCCAGCCCGAGGCATCGGAGATGAAGAACGTCGTCTTCCCGGAATCGCCATACGGAGTCTGCACGACGAGATCCGTGCCCAGCCCCGCCTCGGCGGCCCGCTCATTGAGATCTTCATAGGTGTCGGCGGTGGTCAGCACGTTCGGGACGGAGAACGCACCGGCCTCATTGCCGAGTTTCGTCGTCTCGATCTTCGAATCGAGCTGATTGCGCAGGGCTGCCGACGGCAGGATGAGGTCGTAGCCGAGCTCTCGGCAGATCCGCTCGGTCTCCTCGTCGAAGAAGACCATCGCGACCTTGACCCGCTCACCGTGGGGGACGTTGCGCGTCATATGGGCGCGCACCTCGGCGTTGAGCAGCAGCCAGTTGTTGATCGCCTCACCTGATTCGAACTCGACATAGGGCTTGTAGCGCGGGGAGAAGACACGCGGATGTCCGCCGTCCCAGCCGTCGTAGTAGGTGATGTACGAAAAGTTGCGCACCCACCGGTCGAGACCGAGCAGGTTGAACGGAGTGGCTCCGACGAAGAAGATCGGGGTTTGATCCGTGCGGAAGAAGTGCCGGACCTCGGAGACGTTGCGCAGCGGTCGACGCAGCTGAACTCTGTCGGCTTCTTTGCCGGCGTAGGCGGCGTCGGTGGCCACCGCCACTTCGACCTGCGGCGGGTCGACGTCGGCGGGTGCCGGTGCCGGATCAGAACCGCCGGCTGCTGGTGCAGGCGCAGCGGGGGCGCCGGGGCCAGGTGTGTGCGGTGAGGGGACCGCGACTGCGTCTTTGACTCGTGCGCCGGGCGTCACCGTCTGTGCCTCGGGACTCTTCGGGTCAGCGCTGGGGGATTCGTTCGTCATCGCACTACTCCTTACCAAATGTGATGTGGACAACATATACCAGTTTCGAAGCCATGAGCCCGATGGTGCAGCAATTGTGTGAACCGGATACGAACGCGCGATCAATTCTTCGCCGGTGAGCCTCATCCTGAGGCCGTGCTTTAGGCTGGTGTCGATACCGACCCCAGTGGAAGAGAGAGCGCATATGCCGGTGAATACGGAGAAGCAGGGGGCCACGTTCTCCCTGCCTCAGCCCTATGAGGTCTCCAGGGAGGCGATCGCGGAATTCGCGCTCGCCACCGGAGCGAAGGCCGATTACCATTTCGACGCCGAGGCGGCCACCGCGCTGGGCTACCGCGACGTCGTCGCCCCGACCACCTTCGCCGTGATCATCGCGCAGAAATCGGAAGCCGCCTATATCTCCGACCCGGAATCGGGCATCGACTTCTCGAAGGTCGTCCACGGCTCCGAACAGTTCTCGTTCAACCGTCCCATCGTCGCAGGTGACTCCCTGTCCGCCGTCACTCACGTCGACGGAGTCCGGGCCGCCGGCAGCAACGCCATGATCACCACCCGCACCGAGATCACCGATGTCGCGGAGCAGCCCGTCGTCACCGTGACCTCGACCATCGTCGTGAGAGGAGACGGAGAATGAGCGCCATCGACTTCTCCACACTGACCATCGGAGACACCGTCGTGGAATCGGAGATCCCACTGTCGCGTGCCTCCCTCGTCGACTATGCCGCAGCCTCGGGCGATCACAATCCGATCCACTGGAACGAACGTTTTGCCCGCGAAGTCGGCCTCGACGATGTCATCGCCCACGGGATGCTCTCGATGGCGGCGGTCATCGCTCCGGTGGCCGAATGGCTCGGCGACCCGGGTGCGATCGTCGACTACCGGACCCGCTTCTCCGCCCCCGTCGTCGTCCCCGATGCCGATTCCGGATCACCGGCCACCCCGACGACCTCGCTCAAGCTCACCGCCACCGTCGGCGCCGTCGACCCTGCCGTCGGCACGGCCCGCATCGACATCTCCGTGAAGTCCGGCGAGGCAGATGTCCTCAGCCGCACGCAGGTTCGGATCTCGGCGTGACCGAAGCCCACCCGCAGGAACTCTCCGGCTTCACCACCTTCCGCCTCGGCGGACCGGCCCCGCAGGTCACGGTTGCGAACACCCGAGACGAACTGCTCGATTTCTGCGCCGCCCACCCGCTCGAACTCAACGGTCAGGAACGGTCCCGCGTCTTGTTCATCGGCGGCGGATCGAATCTGCTCATCGCCGATGCCGGATTCGACGGTGCGGTCTGCGTGGTCCGAACCACCGGAGTGGAGACGACCCAGACCACGACGACCGACACCCGGGTCACCGCCGAGGCGGGGGAGGACTGGGACGCCTTCGTCGCCCACACCCTCGACCTGGGGCTGTCCGGGCTCGAAGCACTGTCCGGGATCCCCGGGTCGGTCGGTGCGACCCCGATCCAGAACGTCGGCGCCTACGGCACGGAGGTCGGCGAGCTCATCTCCTCCGTCGAGGTCTTCGACCGGGTGTCCGGTCAGATCCGCCACCTCACCGCAGTCGAACTCGAATTCGGCTACCGCACCTCGGCGCTCAAGCGCGCCCAGATCGCGGCCGGAACCCCGCAGTACGTCGTGCTCTCGGTGACCTTCGACCTCCAGCGCAGCGACGAGTCGCTGCCCGTGCGCTACGCCCAGCTCGCATCGTCCCTCGACGTCGAGATCGGCAGCCGCGTCCCGGCCGCACGAGTGCGCGAGAACGTCATTGCGCTGCGCAGGTCGAAGGGCATGGTCCTCGACCCAGCCGATCACGACTCCTGGTCGGCGGGATCCTTCTTCACCAACCCCATCGTCGAGAACGCCGAGATCCTGCCCGCCGAAGCTCCTCGCTACCCGGTGACCGACCCGCTCAGCGGAGCGAAGATCGAAGGGAAGACGAAGACCTCAGCGGCCTGGCTGATCGAGCATGCGGGGTTCTCCAAGGGCTTCAGCCTCGGTGCGGGACTGGCTTCGCTGTCGACTAAGCACACCCTGGCGCTGACGAATCGGGGACACGCGAGCACGGCCGATGTGATCGATCTCGCGTCGACCGTCGTCGCCGGCGTCGAGGACGCCTTCGGCATCACCCTCGAACCCGAACCGACCTTCATCGGCTGCTCCATCGACGACGGGAAACGTCCTTAGACTGGTGGCCGTGTCATCACGACGGAGAATCACCGCACTCGTCATCACCCTGACTGCGGTTGCGCTTGTGACCCTGCCCTGGGCGCTGTTCACCTCGCGCGCCGATCTCACCTTCGGCCCGCATGAGGCGCAGTACCGGATCACCGCGGATTCCCGACTCACCGTCGACTTCGGCCCCCTGGGCAGACTGCTCGTCCCCACCGAGGATGTCATCCCTCTCGGACTGGGACTGCACGTCGACATCGGAGAGATCCCCGTATCGGGTGATTCCGGTGACGACGAGCGACCTGCGGCCGATCCCGCGGAGGTGGCGGACCCCGGCGGGGGAAGCGTCGACGCCCTCGGCGGCGACATCGCCTCCTACGCGTCGCTGTTCTCGGCCCCGCAGGCGCAGATCGACCAGGTCATCGACGGACTCAGCCAGGAGATCCTCACGCGATGGGCGCTGGCAGTGTGCATCATCACCGGGGGACTCGTCGGTCTGGCCCTCTTCCTCGGGCCCGCCCGGGTCGACACCATCATCCGCGCCTTCGTCGGCAAGGAACTCCTCGCCATCGGACTGGTGCTCGTGCTCGTGCTCACCGGACTGGGCGCCGTCGTTCTCAATCGTCCGAAGCCGATCGCGGCCGATCCGGCATTCGAGGGCACGCCACTGGCCGGATCCCAGGTCACGGGCCGCCTCGGCGGCATCATCGACACCGCATTCGGTGCGGTGCAGGACTTCGCCGACGACAACGACGCCTTCTACGACGAGGTACTCGCAGCCCTGCGGGCGCAATGGAACGACCGCCCGATCACCGGGAACTGGACCGATCGGGGACTCGTCCCGACTGCCGGAGTCGGCGCACCCGCTGCCGACGGCGGCGAGGGCGAAGGGCAGAAGGGTGTGTCCACGTTCGTCTACGGCTCCGATATCCACTGCAATATCGGAATGGCCCGCGTCGTCGGTGCGGTGGCGGAGATGAGTCGGGCCGATGCCTATATCGACGGCGGAGACATCTCCATGACGGGCACCTCGGCCGAGAACTACTGCCTCGACGTCGTCGACGACGAATTGCCGGAGAAGCTGCCGCGCATGATCGTCAAAGGCAACCACGATTCCATGGAAACGACGCGGCACGCGAGGGCGCGCGGGTGGAACGTGCTCGAGGACTCCAGCGCAGAGATGGCAGGGGTGACCTTCTTCGGTGCCGCCGACCCGCGCCGGACCGTGTTCGGGTCCGGTCCGCAGCTGGAGACCGACCTCACCGCCGACCAGTACGCGCAGCGGCTGCGAGACGAAGCCTGCCGGGCCGATTTCGACATCATGCTCATCCACGATCCCGCCGTCGGCGGACCGAGCCTGCGCTCGGGCTGCGCCGACTACGCTCTCAGCGGACACTGGCACCGACGGGTCGGACCGGAGAACTTCGGTTCGGGAACCCGCTACGTCAGCTCGACGACCGGGGGCGCACTGGCGAACGCCCTGACACCGGGACCGCTGAAGATGAACGCGGAACTGAGCATCATCCGCGTCGACAATGAGACGAAGCGCCCCATTGACGTGCAGATCATCACCGTCACACCCGACAGACAGGTGCAGATCGACCCCTGGGTGCGATTCCCCGAACCCAGGCCCCTCGTGGGCCAGCCGCCTGTCGATGAGCCGGTGGGTGAGTGAGCGTCGACACGTTCGAGACATTGCTTCGGCACTCGGTTCGACGAATAACGGTCGAGCACGGTATGCTCGTTTCTCGTGGTCGGACACCACAGGGATCGACACGATCGCTCAAGTCCGATCAGAGGGGTGTGGCGCAATTGGTAGCGCAACGGTCTCCAAAACCGTAGGTTGCAGGTTCGAGTCCTGTCACCCCTGCGCAGTTGACTCTGCCGAAGTCTCATCGGCCAGGCGCCGTCCTCGACCGGCACGAACAATTGTGAAGCCAAACGAAACCGACCGAGTGAGGATGTGTGAGCGACACACCGGCAAAGCAGACTGGCAGCGCACCCAACAGTGCCTCCGGTCCAAAGAAGCTCGGATTCTTCGGACGAATCCTGCAGTTCTTCCGCGAAGTGGTGGCAGAGCTCAAGAAGGTCGTCACTCCGACCCGGAAGCAGCTGCTCAACTACACGCTCGTCGTGCTGGGCTTCATTCTGTTCATGATGCTTCTCGTCACGGGCCTCGACCTGGTCTTCGGCAAGCTCGTCGGCTGGGTGTTCGGCGGAACTCCGCTGTGGCCCCTGTGGTGATACGGCCTCAGCCGTGAACCACCCCAAGCTCAAACTTCACTCCCTACCGGGAATCACAAAACGCGAAGCGAGGAATTGATCGGTGTCGGATACCAACTCACCTGAGCAGGAGACCCCTGAGACCCAGGACGTCACTCCCGAGGAGTCGGGTGCCGCTGTGGTGCCCGAAACCGAAGAGGCGGCCATCGACGCCGAGGCGACCGCCCCCGTCGAGTCCGCTGACGCTGACTCCGCAGAAGCTGCCGACTCCGCTGACGAAGCCGATTCCGCTGACGAAGCCGACGGCGAGCAGGACGATGCTGCCGAAGACGTCGCCGCCGCCGACGAGGTCGACCCGGCCGAAGAATTCAAGGCCGAGCTGCGCATGCAGGAGGGTGACTGGTACGTCATCCACTCCTATGCAGGCTACGAGAACCGCGTGAAGCAGAACCTCGAGAACCGCACCGTCAGCCTCAACCTCGAAGAGTTCATCTTCGAGTCGCAGGTGCCGATGGAAGACGTCGTCGAGATCAAGAACGGACAGCGCAAGCAGGTCCGTCGTGTGCGTATCCCCGGATACGTGCTCGTACGCATGGAACTGACCGACGAGTCGTGGGGCGCCGTCCGCCACACTCCGGGTGTCACCGGATTCGTGGGCAACGCCTACGACCCGACTCCGCTGTCGATCGACGAGGTCTTCTCGATGCTCGCCCCGATCTTCGAAGAGCGCCAGGCCGAAGCCGCCGCTGCCGAAGGCCCCGCCGCCGAGGCCGCTGCGAAGTCCGCCCCCATCACCGAGGTGGAGTTCGAGGTCGGCGAGTCCGTGCTCGTCAAGGAGGGCTCCTTCGAGGGCCACCCCGCGACGATCCAGGAAATCCGTCCGGAATCGCAGAAGCTCACCGTGCTGCTGTCGATCTTCGAACGCGATGTTCCCGTCGAACTCGGCTTCGACCAGGTCTCGAAGCTCTGATCGCCGCATAGTTTCACTGATCGCCTCGGCGCGATCGTGACCGAAGGGGCCCGGAATTCTCCGGGCCCCTTCGGCGTTCCCGCGTTCACTGGCTCGGCCGCCTCGACGAGGGGGTTGTGTCGTTGGGGAAGGGATTGTGTCGATCAAGGCTGAGCGCAGTCGTCGAACCGTCTACGGGGCGATATCCGGGCCCGCGCTTGAACGACGGCGCCGAGGCGGTCGCACCGAGGCGGTCACATCAGCCGGCGATGCTGTCCCGCCTCGGCGAGGGAATGATCGGGTGATGCCCCTCACGAGCATTTGCCCGCAGGCGGGCGCGCATGGAATACTGGTGTGGTTTGATTGCGGCCCTTATCGGAAGGCCGCTGTCGAACGATGTGCTGTATATGTCTGGCACATCGAAACCTCAAGATTAAGGACCGTACATGCCTCCCAAGAAAAAGGTAGCCGGCCTCGTCAAGCTCCAGATTCAGGCAGGTGCCGCTAACCCGGCTCCTCCGATCGGTCCGGCGCTTGCCCAGCACGGCGTCAACATCATGGAATTCTGCAAGGCCTACAACGCCGCCACAGAATCCCAGCGCGGAAACATCGTTCCCGTCGAGATCACCGTGTACGAAGATCGTTCGTTCGACTTCGTGCTCAAGACCCCGCCGGCAGCCGAGCTGATCAAGAAGGCCGCCGGAGTGAAGTCGGGTTCGGCTACTCCGCACACCGTCAAGGTCGCTCACCTGAGCGCCGACCAGGTGCGCGAGATCGCCACCACGAAGATGCCCGACCTGAACGCCAACACCCTGGATCAGGCCGACCGCATCGTCGCCGGAACCGCGCGTTCCATGGGCATCACCACCGACATCGAGGTCTGAGACCTCACCCCACACAGTGGCAGGGCCCACGCAGCCCACACCACGACTGCAAGGAGTAAAGCAGATGGCAAAGCGTTCGAAGGCCTATCAGGCCGCGGCTGAGAAGATCGCCGCAGATGTGAACTACGAACCGGCTCAGGCGATCGCCCTGGCCAAAGAGACCAACGTGGCGAAGTACGACGCCACGGTCGAGGTCGCTCTCCGCCTGGGTGTTGACCCCCGCAAGGCGGATCAGATGGTGCGCGGCACCGTCAACCTTCCGCATGGTACCGGTAAGACCGCTCGGGTCCTGGTGTTCGCTGCCGGCGACCGTGCAGAAGCTGCCCGTGAAGCAGGTGCTGACTACGTCGGCTCCGATGACCTGCTGGAGAAGGTGGCCGGAGGGTTCACCGACTTCGATGCCGCTGTTGCGACCCCCGACATGATGGGCAAGGTCGGCCGTCTCGGTAAGGTGCTGGGTCCCCGCGGCCTGATGCCGAACCCGAAGACCGGCACCGTGACCATGGATGTCGCCAAGGCCGTCAACGACATCAAGGGCGGAAAGATCGAATTCCGCGTCGACAAGCACTCGAACCTGCACTTCATCATCGGAAAGGTCTCCTTCTCCGAGGAAGCTCTGCAGGAGAACTTCGATGCTGCGATCGAAGAGATCCTGCGTCTGAAGCCGTCCTCCTCGAAGGGCCGCTACATCAGCAAGGCTACGATCACGACCTCGAATGGCCCAGCCGTTCCGGTCGACCACTCGGGTCTGCGCATCTGATCTGATCGATGCACCGGCAGAGGGCGGGAAGCGATTCGTTCGTTTCCCGCCCTCTCTCTTTCCCAATTACTACCTGACGGCGGCCCAGCAACCTCGCGCGAGGTTGCTGGGCCGCCGTCAGGTAGTTCGGGGAGTGGACGGGCTCTTGTCCGCGGGCGGGTTCGCGATTAGATTATGAGCAGTTGAGGCTCTCTTCCGACACCCGCCGATGGAGGTGGACCGTCCGCCATGGATTCGACGCTGCTGCTCGAAGACACCTATCAGCGTGCCGTTCGCCGCGCACATGAGCGTCTGGCCGGGCCATCGGATCCTCTCCTCCCTGCACCATCGTCGGAGCCTGGTGTGCGCGCCTCGGTGTTGGAATCCTGGGACCGGTCTCTTGCCCGGTTGCGCGACCCCGACAGCGTGGAGGTCCAAGTCCCGTTCGAAGCCGATCGCCTCGCCGAGGTGCGCCGGCGCCATCCTTTCCACGCGATCATGCCGCTGCTGCGATCCCACCTGATCGAACCCGCCAAGGATGCCGGTCTGCTCGCCGCCCTCGGCGACGAACAGGGGCGATTGCTCTGGGTCGAGGGGGAGCGAGGCGTCCGGAACCGCGCCGAAGCCATGGGATTCGTCTCCGGCTCGGACTGGTCCGAAGAGGTCATGGGCACTTCCGCCCCGGCGCTGGCCCTGCGCTCGGGCCGTCCGGTGCAGGTCAGCCGCGCCGAGCATTTCGCCCCCGACGTCCATTCCTGGAGCTGCAGCGCGGTCCCCGTCACCCACCCTCTGACCGGGCAGGTCATCGGCATCATCGATGTCACTGGGGGAGACGACGCCGTGTCCTCCATCGTGCTGCCGCTGCTGTCCTCGACAGCCAAAGCCGCAGGTGCCCAGCTGTCCCAGCTCTTCACCCCGCAGCAGATGCACACCGACACCGAGGCGGCCGGAACCAGACTCACCGTGCTCGGTCCCAGCCCCGCCCTGGAAGGCCCGAACGGCACCCGGATCCCGCTGACCCGCAGGCACGCCGAGATCCTGCTTCTGCTGCACCGGTATCCCGACGGCATCAGCGGAGCCGGGCTGGTGGAGCGGCTGTGGACGGTCGGCGGCAGCGAAGTCACGGTCCGGGCGGAGATCAATCGTCTTCGCAGAACGATCGACAGCCTCGGCGATCTGCGCATCGACGCGCGCCCCTATCGACTTCGCGGGGACGTCGATTCGGATCTTGAGCGAACCGTTCAGGCGCTGGCCAACGGTGACGCGGATTCGGCCCTCGAACAGTTCATCGGAACCGTCCTGCCGGACTCCGATGCTCCGGGAGTGCGGGAGATCGGAGCGGAAGTCAACGCACTCATGCGCGAGACCCTGCTGCAGGACGGAACCTGGCAGCAGTTGTGGCGGTTTGCAGATCTCCCGGACTTCCGTGACGACGTCGAAGTCCTCATGACCGTGCTGCGTCTGGCCCCGCCCGAGGCTGCCGAACGCAACGCCGCGGTCGTGCGTCTGGAGGCGCTGGGTCTCTGAACTCGGCGAACCCATCGCGGTTCGGCGTGCGGGACGGTTCGACCGCCTCGGCGATATGATGCAACCCACATGCAACGTTGCGCTCGGTAGCGTCGTGGTCACACGGAGACAATCCGGTGGAATCAGACGCATCAAAGGAGTTGCAATGACTGTCTACGCACAGCCTGGTCAGGACGGGTCGCTCGTCACGTTCAAGTCCCGCTACGAGAACTTCATCGGCGGTCAGTGGGTGCCGCCGGTCAAGGGCAACTATTTCGAGAATCCCAGTCCGGTCACCGGCAAGACCTTCACGGAGGTCCCGGCCAGCACCGCCGAGGATATCGAACTCGCTCTCGACGCCGCGCACAAGGCGGCTCCGGCCTGGGGCAAGACGGCGGTGGCCGAACGGGCCAACATCCTCAATCGGATCGCCGATCGCATCGAGGAGAACCTCGAGACGCTCGCCGTCGCCGAGACCTGGGACAACGGCAAGGCGATCCGCGAACCCCTCAACGCCGACCTGCCGCTGGCAGTCGACCACTTCCGCTACTTCGCCGGAGCGATCAGGGCGCAGGAGGGCGGACTCTCGCAGATCGACGAGGACACGGTGGCGTATCACTTCCACGAGCCGCTCGGCGTGGTCGGTCAGATCATTCCGTGGAACTTCCCGATCCTCATGGGCGTGTGGAAGATCGCTCCGGCGCTGGCCGCGGGCAATGCGATCGTGCTCAAGCCCGCCGAGCAGACTCCGGCGTCGATCCTCGTCCTCGTCGAACTCATCGCCGACCTGCTGCCCGAGGGCGTGCTCAACGTCGTCAACGGCTTCGGTCTCGAAGCCGGCAAGCCGCTGGCGTCGAACAAGCGGATCTCGAAGATCGCGTTCACCGGGGAAACGACGACCGGTCGCCTGATCATGCAGTACGCCTCGCAGAACATCATCCCGGTCACCCTCGAACTCGGCGGAAAGTCGCCGAACATCTTCTTCGAGGATGTTTTGGCCAAGGACGACTCGTACGCGGACAAGGCCCAGGAGGGCTTCACGATGTTCGCCCTCAACCAGGGTGAGGTCTGCACCTGCCCGTCGCGTGCGCTCATCCAGGAATCGATCGCCGATCCCTTCCTCGAGAAGGTCGTGGCCAGGACGAAGAAGATCGTCCAGGGCAACCCGCTCGACACGGACACGATGATGGGCGCCCAGGCCTCGAATGACCAGTTCGAGAAGATCATGTCCTACCTCGACATCGGCCGTCAGGAAGGCGCCGAGGTGCTCACCGGCGGCGCCAAGGCCGAGCTTGACGGAGATCTGGCCGGCGGATTCTACGTGCAGCCGACGATCTTCAAAGGCACGAACAAGATGCGCATCTTCCAGGAGGAGATCTTCGGGCCCGTCGTCTCGGTCGCGACGTTCTCCGACTACGCCGACGCGTTGGCCACGGCCAACGACACGCTCTACGGCCTCGGAGCCGGAGTCTGGTCCCGTGACGGCAACACCGCCTACCGGGCCGGTCGTGAGATCCAAGCCGGGCGTGTGTGGGTGAACAACTACCACGCCTACCCGGCCCATGCGGCCTTCGGTGGGTACAAGGCTTCGGGCATCGGACGCGAGAACCACAAGATGATGCTCGACCACTACCAGCAGACGAAGAACCTGCTCGTCAGCTACTCGGAGAACGCCCAAGGCTTCTTCTGACCCCAATTGCTACCGGACGGCGGCGCAGCAACCTCGCGCCAGGTAGCTGGGCCGCCGTCGGGTAGTTCTTCCACCTCAAATTCAAACCCCGCATCGCTTCGTGAACCATCATCACAAAGGAGAGAATGATGTCCGCAATGAAAGCTGCAGTAGTCGAGGGTTTCGGCCAGGAACTCGTCGTCGGGGACAATGCGATTCCCGACCCCGGCCCGGGGCAGGCGTTGGTCAAGCTCGTCGCCTCCGGCGTCTGTCACACCGATCTCCACGCCGCCCATGGTGATTGGCCGGTCAAACCGAAGGTGCCGCTCATCCCGGGACACGAAGGAGTCGGCATCGTCGAAAAGGTCGGCGAGGGCGTCACCGATGTCGAGGTCGGACAGATGGTCGGCAACGCCTGGCTGTGGACCGCATGCGGGACCTGTGAGCACTGCCGTCAGGGCTGGGAGACCCTCTGCGAATCCCAGGTCAACGGCGGCTACGGCGTCGACGGCTCCTTCGGCGAGTACATGCTCGTCGACACGAAGTTCGCCGCCATCATCCCCGACGGTGCCGATCCCTATGAGATCGCCCCGGTCCTCTGCGCCGGCGTCACCGTGTACAAAGGACTCAAACGCACCGAGGTGCAGCCGGGCCAATGGGTCGTCATCTCCGGAATCGGCGGACTCGGACACATCGCCGTCCAGTACGCCGTCGCTATGGGCATGCGCGTCGTCGCCGTCGATGTCGCCGACGACAAGCTGGCGCTTGCGAAGAAGCACGGTGCCGAAATCACCGTCAACGCCTTCGCCGAGGACCCGGCCGAGATCATCCAGGACAAGATCGGCGGCTCACACGGAGTCCTCGTCACCGCCGTCCACCCCGCGGCGTTCGGTCAGGCGATCGGAATGACTCGCCGAGGCGGCACCATCGTCTTCAACGGACTGCCGCCCGGTGACTTCCCGGCACCGATCTTCGACATCGTGCTCAAGGGCCTGACGATCCGCGGTTCGATCGTCGGCACCCGACAGGACATGGTCGAGGCGTTGGAATTCTATGCCGCCGGAAAGATCCATCCGACGTTCACGAAGCGACCGCTCGAGGACATCAACGCGATCTTCGACGAGATGGAACACGGCAAGATCGACGGCCGCGTCGTCATCGAATACTGACGAACCTGTCCACCCGCGCCCCAGAACTACCTGACGGCGGCGCAGCAACCTCGCGCCAGGTTGCTGCGCCGCCGTCAGGTAGTGTGGGAGGGGTCTCGGTGGTCGGATTGGACTTGCCGGGACGGACTTCGTTAGAGTTGAACCACCCAAGACCGTCGGTCTCTGTGGAATCATCGGAATTCGCCATCGAATCCCGGTGCCCGCAGACGAAGACTCCTAGTGAGTGACCCGCGCAGGTGAGCCGAAATCCTTCCGTCGGATTCTTCTGGAATCGACGGCCAAGCGTTTCACGCCTTCCTGCGTGGAGCGCTTTTTCTGTTGTCGGGACAGACCGGACGACTTATGAAAGGAACACCATGGCGAGGCCAGACAAGGCAGCCGCAGTCGAGGAGATCAAACAGCAGTTTGAGAACTCCGACGCTGTGTTGCTGACCGAGTACCGCGGTCTCACCGTCGCGCAGATGAAAGAACTGCGCGTCTCTCTCGGTGAGAACGTCAGCTACGCCGTGGTAAAGAACACGCTGACCAAGATTGCAGCCAAGGAAGCCGGAGTCACCGGTCTCGATGAGCACCTCAATGGGCCCACCGCGATCGCGTTCGTCAACGGCGAACCACCTGAGGCTGCCAAGGCTCTGCGTAACTTTGCCAAGGCGAACGACAAGCTCGTGGTGAAGGGCGGCTACTTCGATGGAGCCGCGCTCAGCCCCGAACAGGTCAACCAGCTCGCCGACCTCGAATCCCGCGAAGTGCTGCTTGCAAAGGCAGCCGGTGCCATGAAGGCAAGCCTCCACCAGGCGGCTTACCTCTTCACCGCTCCGCTGGTCAAGGCCGTGCGCACTGTCGATGCCCTCCGCGAGAAGCAGGACGACGCTCCTGCCTCCGACGCCTGAGCATCACCACAAACCGAACCGGTCGCTGATCGTGACCAAAACAGGAAGGACTAGCCACCATGGCTAAGCTCACCACCGACGAGCTCCTCGAGGCTTTCAAGGAGCTCACCCTCATCGAACTGTCCGAGTTCGTCAAGAAGTTCGAAGAAGAGTTCGACGTCGAGGCTGCCGCTCCGGCCGCCGTCGCCGCTGCTCCTGCCGCTGGCGGAGCCGGCGAAGCCGCTGCTGAAGAGCAGACCGAATTCGACGTCATCCTCGAATCGGCCGGCGAGAAGAAGGTTCCCGTCATCAAGGAAGTCCGTGGACTCACCTCCCTCGGACTCAAGGAAGCCAAGGACCTCGTCGACGGAGCTCCCAAGGCCGTCCTCGAAGGCGCTTCGAAGGAAGACGCCGAGAAGGCCAAGGAGACCCTCGAGGCTGCCGGCGCCACCGTCACCCTCAAGTGATCTTCTGCGCAGCAGCCTGACTGCTGCATAGGCTTTGAACCCCCACGGTCCGCCGTGGGGGTTCTCTGCATCCCCACCGGGAATGCCCACTCCACCCGGAATGCCCTAGGAATGCCCTCATTCGCCGAGGATGTTCGCCCGTCCCATGTCGATGTGACCGATTCGGAACACCGATCGACAGGGGCCGGGCAGAAGCTGAACTATTCTTGACTGGTGACTGAGACGACGAGCTACGCCCGCGCACAGCAGCAGCTGCGCGAACGCATCCGCGGAACTTGGGCGCAGCATCCCCTCTACATCGACGAGATCATCAGGCCCGGACTGACCGAGAATCAGATCAAGGCCATTCGGCAAGCCTCACAGCAGACCGAGGACACCGGCCTCACCCACTACCTCGCGATCGTCCCCGGACTCCTGACCATGGGCTACGGCGATTGGGCGAAGTTCACCTCCGACTTCGCCTTCGACATGCATCAGGAATCGGGGGAGAAGCAGACCCTCGTCCTCTTCAGTGAAGGCGAGACCTCCGCGCGCTCGTTCGCCTACCTCGTCACCGACAACGGACCCGTCGTCCCCACAGGTGCCCCGGAACTCATGAAGTCCAGCAGCGACGACTTCATCTCTGTCGAACTCGCCGTGCCCTACTATCTGCAGGTCCTCGTCGCCGCCGCCAAGGGCACCGAACCTCCCCAGGCACCGGATTTCGACACCCGCGACATCGGTGACCGCGATGAGGACTACATCGAACGCTTCGGCCTCGACAACTCCGACCCAGACACGCTCGTCTTCGGCGCCACGGCGGTCGCAGCCCTCGGTGCGACCCTGTGGCTGCTGCATCGCCGTCATCGCTATTCCTGGCGGTCTGAGCTGACCACGAAACCCGAACTGGTCACGTCGCACAAGCTGAAGAAGGCCGTCACCGAGGCGGCCGCCCCGATCCCCGAACCCGACCATCCCGATGACGACACGTGGGCCCTGCATGACCGAGGCAGACGAATCCAGGATGCGCTGGCGGCTCTGACCGCGGCCCACCCGGATTGGGCAGAATCGGTCGACTTCGCCCACCGCAACGGCGTGTTCGTCCTCGTCGCCCTCGACCGTTGGCTGCGCCGACAGCTGCGCAGGCGCTCCAGCCGAGTCGAAGACGAACCGCGCTTCTGCTTCCTCTTCCCGCATCATCGCAAGGACATTGAGGACCATGTGCTCAAACAGTCGGGCCGCAGTCTCACCGTAGGGCTGTGCGCCGACTGCCGTCAGGAGCTGGCGACCGGCCACGACCCGGAACGACTGATGGTGCCCAAACGTCCCGGCTCCACCCGTGCAGTTCCGTACTTCCAACGCGATGACGCCTACGCACTCTCTGGTTTCGGCAGCTTCCAACCTCTGGACGAGGCGGTGCTGGATGAAATGAGCCCTCAGCGCTCCGCCGCTGTCGGAAGGAGCCGATGATGGCCGCCAGAAGCGTGCGTTCGAAGACCCCACTCGACTGGCTCATCGCCGTCGTCGCGGTCGCTGCAGTGTCGATCGGCGCCACTCTGCTGAGCACACATCTGTTCGATCAGGCGAAGGCCGAGAGGATCACCGCATCCGACAGTGACGCGATCGTCGTCGACTCGATCTACGACGACCGCATCGAAGGCGCCCATGATCCGAACTACGGAAGAGACCGCTACCAGGCGATCGCGACGTCCTTCGCAGCAGATCCCGTCTACTTCGACGGCTACCCGGAGTTCGAGATCGACGAGGGCGATGTCGACTCCATCCGCGCGGAGATCGCCGAGGCCGACAGCCCGATCTATGTGGCGTTCCTCAACGTCTCGGATCTTGACGACGCCGATGGAGACCTCGATCTGTTGGCGGCTCGGATCGTCACCGAGATGGATGACCCCGAGGCTGCAGTGCTCACGGTCGATGCCACCGGGCGCATGGGACTGGCGGAGAAGGGCCTCATCCGACCTTCGCTGCTGACTCTGTCGGGGGACTTCGACGACAGCGACTCCGATGCCGCGCTCGCGGGAGTGCGTAAGATCAGTGCTGCCGAGACCGAGAACGTCGAATCGCGCTACTCGCACCGTCATGATGACGACGGGAACCCGGAGGTGACCTCCGAGGACACGACGAAGGACCCGCACACGCTGTCGTACAGCACCGGCGGCGCTGTGGCCGGAGCCGTCTTCGGCATCCTCGTCGGCGCGGGAATCGGCGTCGGAACATACTTCATCCGCCGCGCACTGAAGAAACGGACAGCGAAGCAGTGACCCAACAGGCCCAGACGATCGCCGAGGCGCTCAACACCGATCCCGTCTACGTGACGAATGCCGCGAAGGGGGAGATCAACGAAACGCTGCTGCAGAAGGCGGAGACGAAGATCGACAGCCTCGACTTCGATGTCTACGTCATCATCACCGGAGGCGAGGGTGCCGATAGGGATCTGCTCGAGCAGGTCAAGGTCTTCAACGGCGATGAGGGTGCGTTCATCATGATCGATACGAACACCGACCTCGCCGTCGACTACACCTTCGAGGACCAGCACGATCTGCAGATGCAGGTGATGGAGCAGATGTCCGTCGGGCGCGAACAATGGAGCCACAGCACTCCGTCGCAGACGAAGCTGAACATGCTCCTCGACCTCTACGCCGATCCGCAGGAGGCACCCGAGTACGAAACCGGACAGGAGGCCTCGGGCAGCGAGGTGCAGACGGTCGACGGTTCGAACTCGACAGCCACTCTGTTCCTCGGGGGAGCGGTTCTGGTGCTGGCGCTGGTCATCGCCGTCATCTGGTTCGCCAGGTCACGGCGAGAGCGGGCGAAAGCCGCCCGCACCCGCCGCCGCTTCGAATTGCCGGCACGACTGCTCGACCGAGTCGATGACCTGCAGCGGAAGACCCTGCGAGAAGGACTGAACGAGGACACGACAGAGCTGGCCGACGAGATCACGCAGCTGCAGACCCAGGACCTCAGCACCACAGATGCCGAGGGAGTGGAAAGAGCGCTCGACGCCTACCAGATGGCCAGATCCATCGTCGACGACACCGAGGCCGAACGCATCGACCTCGCCGGGGCCATGGTGCTGCTGCGTCAGGCCGGACGCGAGATCGCCGAGGTGAAGCTGCACAGATCGACCAAGCGCGGGTCGAGGACCGGAAAATCCGATTCTGCCCGTTCTGCTGGCTCGACGAAGTCAGCAAAGACGCGGGGACTCCCGCAGAGTCTGTGCACGGTCAACCCTCTCCACGGAGAGGCGCGATCGAATCAGCTGGTGAGCACCGAGCGCAAGGGACACTTGGCGGGAAAGAGCGTTCGCGTCCCCGTCTGCAGCAGCTGCCTGTCCGATCTGCACTCCGGCCGCGAACTGCAGTGGATCTTCGACGGCGACCGACCCTACGTCGAGGGCCGCAGCGTTTGGGCACAGACGCTGTTCGGAGCGATCGGCGGCGATCTCGTCACCGCCCTGCACCGGCACGGCTCCTAGGGAACCGGCCGGCTGAGTCCACTCAGTCAGTGCACGTCCGACCGTTGCTCAAGCGGGTCCGGAATCAGACCAGGCGGTGCTCCCGGGGAATCGTCCGATCATGGTCACCCGGCATGGAGCGGGCGGGCAGAGCCACCTCGGCGTCTCCCTGATCGACCCTCATCCCCTCGATATCGGCGAGCTGACGGGAAACGAAATCACGGTCGACCGGGGTCCCGTGACCGGGAACGAAGGTCCTCGCCTCAGGAAACGCCAGCAGGGTGTGCAGGCTCGATGCCCATTCGCTCAAGGAAGCATCGGCCCCGGCCTGAGGTGCATCCGCCTCTTCGACGAGGTCGCCGGTGAAGACGATGCCGAGCTCGGGCAGTCGGACGACGAGGTCGGCCGTCGAATGTCCTCCGAGCACATGGAACTCGACCGGACAGCCACCGAGGTCGAGGTGCCACACATCACCGGGTGTCGGATCGACGGGCGAGACGTCGACGATGAGCTGACCGGGATCCGTGGGTAGGCTCGACCGATATTCAGCCGGGAAGTCACCGACCGCGACTCCGTCGAGAGCGATCCAGGCCGTGGCCTCTTGATCGGCGGCGAACGATGACGATGCGTACACGGCGGTGACCCCGGCTGAGACGGCTGCGGCGGCGCCGAAGAAGTGATCCCAATGATCATGGGTGATCGCGAGCTCGATCGCGCGGGGATGGCTGCCTCCGATCTCCTCGCCGAGGCGGCCCGCCCGCTCCACCAGATGTGCGGCGGCCGCGGGGCCGGGGCCCGCGTCGACGAGCAGAGAGCGATCGGTGCCGACGATGATTCCGCAGTTGACTGCGGCCGGATCGAAGCTGAGGATACTCACTCGTGTCATGGTCGCAGTCTAGAATGTCTCCCACCGGCTGTCAGCGCGACGATGCGCGAAAGAGACATTGCAATGCGAGGCGGCCATCAGCGACGACAGAGGCCACAGATGGAGATCACTCGGATCAGGTCCGGACACGGCAACCCGGCGGCAATCGAGGCATTGATACCCGAGCTGCTGGCTTTCGACACTGTCATCAATCGAGCATCCGGGCTGGGGGAGGACTTCGACCCGATTCCCGAAGACCTGCGGCACTCGCTGACCAGCAGGAGCGAGTACCGGGCCACGCTCACCTGGATCGGTCGCAACCACGGAGACATCGTCGCCAGGGGCACTGCCGACTTGCGTCTGACGAGTAACACCGACACCGCAGAGCTCTGGTGCGCGGTCCGACCCGATCGGCGCCGACGAGGACTGGGCGCGGCCCTGCTCGAGCAGATGGAGTCCGATCTGGCGGCAGACGGACGGACCGCGCTGTCGACCTATTGTGAGATCCCGGAGTCTGTCAGAACTGCCGATCTGCGCGGGGCCCATCTTGCCGCCGATACCGGTGCCGGGACGCTGCCGGTCGCTCTGCCGGAAGTGTCGTTCCTCAGCGCTCGCGGATACGGGCTCGCTCAGATCGAACGGTGCTCCGTCGCTCCGACCGCAACTGCGGCCGAGCTCGACCTCGGTGCCAAGGCCGACGACTACGTCATCGAGACGTGGTTGGGGCCCGTCCCGGAGAACCGCCTCGACCACATCGCGCTTCTTCGGCGTCGAATGAGCACCGATGTGCCTGGGGCTGAGAAGTACGGGGGAGAGGAGAGCTGGGACGCCGAGCGGGTCCGCTCGAGCGACGCCGAAAAGATTGCGAAGGGGGAGACCATGGCCACGGCGCTCGCCCTCCTCGGCGATGAGCCGGCAGGATACACCCAGGTCGGATTTTCGGCCGAGCAGCCGGAGATCGGATGGCAGTACGGCACCCTCGTCATCATCGACCATCGCGGCCACCGCCTCGGCGCCCGACTCAAGATCGCCAATCATCGCAGTCTCGCCGAGAACACGGCGGTCGACCGGGTGTACACGTGGAACGCGGTGGAGAATTCGTGGATGCTGGCGATCAACGATCAGGCGGGATTCGCCACGTGGGCCTGGGTGGGGATGTGGACGAAGAATCTGCACTGAAACCGTCGTCTTGCCAGACTTGACCAGATGCTATAAGCTTGATATTTGCATCGTTCTGCCTGTGGTGTGCCTTCATATAGCGGTGGGCACAGCATTTCCACTCAAGTGAACCATGCCGACGCCGGGAGTCGAAATCTGACACACCCCGTATATGTCGTGGATGTCCGGACGTCGCCGGAGCGAGTGGGCAGACGAAGTATCAGATGGTGAAGCACTCGGAAGGAACCAATTGGCCGCCGCCAACGACAACACCAGGACCGCTAATCCCCCCAAGAGAATTTCCTTCGCGAAGATTCGCGAGCCCCTCGAGGTTCCCGATCTGCTCGGTCTGCAGACGGACAGCTTCGACTGGCTGATCGGATCGGAGGCGTGGCAGGACCGCGTCGCCGAGGCCATCGAGATCGGGGACGACTCAGTCGCAACCACCTCGGGACTCGAAGACATCTTCGAAGAGATCTCGCCGATCGAAGACTTCGGCGGATCCATGTCGCTGTCGTTCCGCGAGCACCGGTTTGAAGCTCCCAAGTACTCGATCGATGAGTGCAAGGAACGCGATATGACCTACTCGGCGCCGCTGTACGTCACCGCCGAGTTCATGAACAACAACACGGGCGAGATCAAGAGCCAGACCGTGTTCATGGGTGACTTCCCCCTCATGACCGACAAGGGCACGTTCATCGTCAACGGCACCGAGCGCGTCGTCGTCTCCCAGCTCGTGCGTTCGCCCGGCGCCTACTTCGAATCCAGCGTCGACAAGACCACGGACAAGGACATCTTCACCGCGAAGATCATCCCGTCCCGCGGTGCCTGGCTGGAGTTCGAGGTCGACAAGCGCGACCAGGTCGGTGTTCGCCTCGATCGCAAGCGCAAGCAGTCCGTGACTGTTCTGCTCAAGGCCCTCGGCTGGTCCGAAGCGAAGATCCTCGAAGAGTTCGGCGAGTTCGAATCGATCCGCGAGACGATGGCCAAGGACACCGTCACCACGCAGGACGAAGCGCTGCTCGACATCTACAAGAAGCTGCGCCCGGCAGAGCCTGCGACCGCTGAGGCCGCTCGCAACCTGCTCAACAACCTGTACTTCAACCCGAAGCGCTACGACCTGGCCAAGGTCGGCCGCTACAAGGTCAACCGCAAGCTCGGCGTCGAAGCCCCGCTGTCGGACTCGGTGCTCTCCACCGAGGACGTCGTCGCCACCATCCGCTACCTCGTGTCTCTGCACGCCGGAGTGGACACGGCCAAGGGCACCCGCGACGGCGAAGAGGTCGAGATCAGCGTCAAGCTCGACGACATCGATCACTTCGGCAACCGCCGCATCCGTGCCGTCGGCGAGCTCATCGAGAACCAGATCCGCACCGGTCTGTCCCGGATGGAGCGCGTCGTGCGTGAGCGCATGACCACTCAGGACGTCGAGGCGATCACCCCGCAGACCCTGATCAACATCCGCCCCGTGGTGGCTGCGATCAAGGAGTTCTTCGGCACCTCGCAGCTCTCGCAGTTCATGGATCAGAACAACCCGCTCGCGGGTCTGACCCACAAGCGCCGTCTCTCCGCACTGGGACCCGGCGGTCTCTCGCGTGACCGTGCTGCCATGGAAGTCCGTGACGTGCACCCCTCGCACTACGGCCGCATGTGCCCGATCGAGACCCCCGAAGGCCCGAACATCGGTCTGATCGGTTCGCTGGCGTCCTACGCCCGCATCAACCCCTTCGGCTTCATCGAGACGCCTTACCGCAAGGTCGTCGACGGTGTCGTGACCGATGAGACGCAGTACCTGACCGCCGATGACGAACTCGAGTTCAACATCGCCCAGGCCAACGCACCGCTGACCGACGACCAGCGTTTCGCTGAGGTCGAGGTCCTGGCACGCCCGAAGGGCGGCGGCGGTGAGGCCGAACTGGTCCAGCACGACCAGATCGACTTCATGGACGTCTCCGCACGTCAGATGGTGTCTGTGGCTTCGGCTCTGATTCCGTTCCTCGAGCACGACGACGCCAACCGCGCCCTCATGGGTGCGAACATGCAGCGTCAGGCCGTGCCGCTGGTGATGGCCGAATCCCCGGTCGTGGGCACCGGCATGGAATACCGTGCCGCCGTCGACGCCGGCGATGTCATCACCGCTGAGAAGTCCGGTGTCATCACCGAGGTCTCGGCCGACTACGTCACTGTGCTCGCCGACGACGGAACCCAGCTGACCTACAAGGCGGCGAAGTTCAAGCGGTCGAACCACGGCACCTCGTACAACCAGCGCATCCTCGTCGACGAAGGCGACCGCGTCGAGGCCGGCACCGTCCTCGCCGACGGACCGTCCACCGAGAACGGTGAGATGGCTCTGGGCAAGAACCTCCTCGTGGCGTTCATGTCCTGGGAAGGCTACAACTACGAGGATGCGATCATCCTCTCGCAGCGTCTCGTCCAGGACGATGTGCTCTCCTCGATCCACATCGAAGAGCACGAAGTCGATGCGCGCGACACCAAGCTCGGTGCCGAAGAGATCACTCGGGACATCCCGAACATCTCGCCCGATGCCCTGGCCGACCTCGACGATCGCGGAATCATCCGCATCGGCGCCGAGGTCACCGACGGTGACATCCTCGTCGGCAAGGTCACCCCGAAGGGTGAGACCGAGCTGACCCCGGAAGAGCGCCTGCTGCGCGCGATCTTCGGTGAGAAGTCCCGTGAGGTCCGCGACACCTCGCTGCGCGTTCCCCACGGAGAGATCGGCACCGTCATCGGTGTGCGCGTCTTCGACCGCGAGGACGACGACGAGCTCTCGCCCGGCGTCAACCAGATGGTCCGCGTCTACGTGGCTCAGCGCCGCAAGATCACCATCGGTGACAAGATGGCCGGCCGTCACGGAAACAAGGGCGTCATCTCGACGATCCTGCCGGTCGAGGACATGCCGTTCCTCGCCGACGGCACCCCTGTCGACGTCATCCTCAACCCGCACGGTGTTCCCCGTCGTATGAACATCGGACAGGTCTTCGAGGTTCACCTCGGATGGATCTCGAAGCAGGGCTGGAAGATCGAGGGCAACCCCGAATGGGCCGCCGAGCTGCCCGAGGCCGCTCGCGAAGCCGAGGCCGGCACCAACCTGGCCACCCCGGTCTTCGACGGTGCGCACGAGCTGGAGCTGCGCGGACTGCTGGATTCGACGACCCCGAACCGCGATGGGGACCGCCTCATCGATTCCTCGGGCAAGGCCCAGCTGTTCGACGGACGCTCCGGTGAGCCGTTCCCGTACCCGATCTCGGTCGGCTACATGTACATGCTCAAGCTCCACCACCTCGTCGACGACAAGATCCACGCGCGTTCGACCGGACCGTACTCGATGATCACCCAGCAGCCGCTCGGTGGTAAGGCGCAGTTCGGTGGTCAGCGCTTCGGTGAGATGGAAGTCTGGGCCCTCGAGGCCTACGGCGCCGCCTACACCCTGCAGGAGCTTCTGACGATCAAGTCCGATGACATCCCAGGCCGTGTGAAGGTCTACGAAGCCATCGTCAAGGGTGAGAACCTGCCCGACCCGGGAATCCCGGAGTCGTTCAAGGTCCTCATCAAGGAGATGCAGTCCCTGTGCCTCAACGTCGAAGTCCTGTCTTCCGACGGAGGCCATGTCGAGATGGGCGAGTCGGAGGACGAGGTCTACCGCGCCGCCGAAGAGCTCGGCATCGACCTCTCCCGCCGCGAAGCACAGACCGTAGAAGAAGTCTGAGTACTTCCACTTCAACCGACACAACTTTTTGATGAACGATTCGTTCATCGCCAGGAAAGAGGATTTACGTGCCTGACGTCAATTTCTTTGATGAACTGCGCATCGGTCTTGCCACCACGGAGAACATCCGCGGCTGGTCACACGGTGAGGTGAAAAAGCCTGAGACCATCAACTACCGCACCCTGAAGCCGGAGAAGGACGGACTCTTCTGCGAGAAGATCTTCGGCCCCACCCGTGACTGGGAGTGCGCCTGCGGAAAGTACAAGCGAGTCCGTTTCAAGGGCATCATCTGCGAACGCTGCGGCGTCGAGGTGACCCGTGCCAAGGTGCGTCGTGAGCGGATGGGCCACCTCGAGCTCGCCGCTCCCGTCACCCACATCTGGTACTTCAAGGGCGTGCCCTCGCGTCTGGGCTACCTGCTGGACCTGGCTCCGAAGGACCTCGAGAAGGTCATCTACTTCGCGGCCTACATGATCACCTCGGTCGACGAGGATTCCCGTCACCGTGATCTGCCCAGCCTGCAGAACAAGATCGACGTCGAGAAGCAGCAGATCGGCACCCGCCGTGACGCCGACATCGACCGTCGTGCCAAGAAGCTCGAAGAGGATCTCGCCGCGCTCGAGGCCGAAGGCGGAACCGCCCAGGCCAAGAAGAAGCTGCGGGACACCGCCGAGAAGGAAATGGACAAGCTGCGCAAGAACGCCGACCGCGAGGTCGACCGTATCGAGCAGGTGTGGGACCGGTTCAAGAACCTCAAGGTCAACGACCTCGAAGGTGACGAGAGCCTGTACCGCGAGATGTTCCACCGCTTCGGTCTGTACTTCACCGGCGCCATGGGCGCCGAAGCCATCCAGAAGCGCCTCATCGACTTCGATCTCGAAGGCGAAGCCGAGAAGCTGCGTGAGCTCATCGCCACCGGCAAGGGACAGCGCAAGACCCGTGCGCTCAAGCGCCTCAAGGTCGTCAACGCGTTCCTGACCACCGACAACAACCCCGAGGGCATGGTCCTCGACGTCGTTCCGGTGATCCCGCCGGAGCTGCGCCCGATGGTGCAGCTCGATGGTGGACGCTTCGCGACCTCGGACCTCAATGACCTCTACCGTCGCGTCATCAACCGCAACAACCGCCTCAAGCGTCTGCTCGACCTCGGTGCTCCCGAGATCATCGTCAACAACGAGAAGCGGATGCTGCAGGAGGCCGTGGACTCGCTGTTCGACAACGGACGTCGCGGACGTCCGGTGACCGGACCGGGCAACCGCCCGCTCAAGTCGCTGTCGGACATGCTCAAGGGCAAGCAGGGACGCTTCCGTCAGAACCTGCTCGGTAAGCGTGTGGACTACTCGGGCCGTTCGGTCATCGTCGTCGGTCCGCAGCTGCACCTGCACCAGTGCGGTCTGCCGAAGACCATGGCTCTCGAGCTGTTCAAGCCCTTCGTGATGAAGCGCCTGGTCGATCTCAACCACGCTCAGAACATCAAGTCGGCCAAGCGCATGGTCGAGCGCCAGCATCCGCAGGTGTGGGACGTCCTCGAAGAGGTCATCACCGAACACCCCGTGCTGCTCAACCGTGCACCGACCCTGCACCGGCTGGGCATCCAGGCGTTCGAGCCGCAGCTCATCGAGGGTAAGGCCATCCAGCTGCACCCGCTCGTCTGCTCGGCGTTCAACGCTGACTTCGACGGTGACCAGATGGCTGTGCACCTGCCGCTGAGCCCCGAGGCGCAGGCCGAGGCCCGCATCCTCATGCTCTCGGCCAACAACATCCTCAAGCCCTCGGACGGCAAGCCCGTGACCATGCCTTCGCAGGATATGATCATCGGTCTGTTCCACCTCACCTCCGAGCGCAAGGGACTGGCCGGCGAGGGCCGTGCGTTCTCCGGCATGGGCGAAGCCATCATGGCCTTCGACCGCGGAGAGCTCGACCTCGGTTCGCCGATCACCATCCGCCTGGAAGACGTCGTTCCCAACGCGGACATGGAGCTTCCCGAGGGCTGGGAGGCCGGCGACCCGCTGGACGTGGCGACCACCCTGGGCCGCGCGACGTTCAACGAGTACCTGCCTGCCGACTACGCGTTCGTGAACTCCACGATCGACAAGAAGGCTCTGAGCCGGATCGTCAACCACCTCGCCGAGGAGTACCCGAAGGTCGAGGTCGCACACACGCTGGACAACTTCAAGGCCGGCGGCTTCCACTGGGCCACCCGCTCGGGCATCACCATCGCGATGTCGGACGTCGTCTCGCCCGAGGCGAAGACCGAGATCATCAACGATGCCGAGGTCATCGACACGAAGGTTCAGCAGCAGTACGAACTCGGTGCACTCACCGACGACGAGCGCCGCAACGAGCTCGTCAAGCTGTGGACGGAGACGACCGAGAAGGTCGACCAGATCATGCGCACGAACTTCCCCGAGGAGAACTCGGTGCTGCGTCTGGTCGAGTCCGGTGCTTCCGGTAACTGGATGCAGGTGCGTCAGCTGGCCGGTATGCGCGGCTTGGTGACGAACCCGCAGGGTGAGATCATCCCGCGTCCGATCGTGTCGAACTACCGTGAGGGACTCGCCGTGCTCGAGTACTTCATCGCCTCGCACGGTGCTCGTAAGGGTCTGGCCGATACCGCTCTGCGTACCGCTGACTCCGGTTACCTGACCCGTCGTCTCGTCGACGTCTCGCAGGATGTCATCATCCGCGCGGCAGAGGCCGAGTCGAACAAGGGCATCACCCTGCCGATCGCCGAACGCGATCACGAGGGCAATCTGGTTCCGCACGAGTACGCCGAGACCAGCGTCTACGGTCGTCTCACCGTCTCCGATGTCACCGACGCCGAGGGCAATGTGCTCCTTCCGGCCAAGTCCGATGTCACCGGTGCAGTGGTGGACATGCTCGTGGCCAACGGCATCGAGGAGCTCAAGGTCCACTCCGTGCTGACTGCCGATTCCGATGCGCAGATCTCCGCCGAGCACTACGGTCGCTCGATGGCGACCGGCCAGCTCGTCGACATCGGCGAGGCCATCGGCACCGTCGCAGCACAGTCGATCGGTGAGCCCGGTACCCAGCTGACGATGCGTACGTTCCACACCGGTGGTGCCGCCGCTTCGACAGGTGATATCACGCAGGGTCTGCCGCGTGTGACCGAGCTCTTCGAAGCTCGCACACCGAAGGGCTTCGCCCCCATCGCCGAGGCGACCGGACGGGCGAAGATCGACGACAGCCGCAAGACCCGCTTCGTCATCATCACCCCTGATGACGGCAGCGAAGAGATCGAGCACGCAGTGTCCAAGCGTGCCCGTCTCATGGTCGAGGACGGTCAGCACGTCAAGGCCGGAGAGCAGCTCATCGTCGGTGCCGTCGATCCGAAGCAGGTGCTGCGCATCCGCGGTCGCCGTGAGGCCGAGCGCTTCCTCGTCGAGGAAGTTCAGAAGGTCTACCGTTCGCAGGGCGTGGGCATCCACGACAAGCACATCGAGGTCATCGTGCGGCAGATGCTGCGTCGCGTGACCGTGATCGAGTCGGGCGATACGAACCTGCTGCCCGGTGAGCTCGTCGACCGCGGCCGCTACCAGGCGGAGAACCGTCGTGTGGTCGCCGAAGGCGGCCAGCCGGCATCGGCTCGTGACGAGCTGATGGGCATTACGAAGGCTTCGCTGGCCACCGAGTCGTGGCTGTCGGCCGCATCCTTCCAGGAGACCACCCGCGTCCTCACCGAGGCGGCCATGGAAGGCAAGTCCGATACGCTCATGGGGCTGAAGGAGAACGTCATCCTCGGTAAGCTCATCCCTGCCGGCACCGGCCTGCAGACCCACCGCAACCTCGTGGTGGAGCCGACCGAAGAGGCCAAGGCCGAGATGTTCACCAACAGCTACGGCGACTTCTACGCAGGCATCGGAGCCGATTCCGGTTCCGCCATCCCGCTGGAAGACTACGACTACGGAGCATTCAGCTGATCAGCTGATCTCCCGGCCGTAAGGCAGACCGGAGGGGCATCCACCATTCGGTGGGTGCCCCTCCCGCCATTCATGTCTGCGGCATCGAGAAACGGGTGGAGTGTCGAAACACGGGCGTGTGCCCGTATCTCGACACTCCACCCGTTTCTCGATGAAGATGTCGCGAGCGTTCAGCCGAAGAGCACCTGCGCCTCTTCCCAGCGATGCAGCGGCACCGATTTGAGACTGTGCACGGCCGAGGACATCTCCACGGAGACGATGTCCGTGCCTTTGAGGCTGGCCATCTTCCCCCAGTGGCCATGCTGGGCGAGATCGACCGCCGCCATGCCCAGCCGCGTGGACAGTACGCGGTCGTACGCAGTGGGGGAGCCGCCTCGCTGCAGGTGTCCCAAGATCGTGGCTCGGGATTCGATGCCGGTGATCTCTTCGATCTTCGGAGCGAGGTAGTTCGCGATCCCGCCGAGGCGGACCCGGCCCTTGTTGTCCACGCCGTGGTCGGCGACCTGGGAATCGAACCCCTCGGGAACGAACCCTTCCGCGACGACGACGATCGGTGCGCGTCCGCGATCTTTGGCCGAGGTCACCCATTCGGCGATCTGGTCGAAGTCGACGGGGAACTCGGGCATGAGGATCGCATGGGCACCCGCAGCCATGCCCGCGTGCAGGGCGATCCAACCGACGTTGCGTCCCATGACCTCGATGACCATGCAGCGGTGGTGCGATTCGGCGGTGGTGCGCAGCCGGTCGATCGCCTCCGTGGCGATGGACTGAGCGGTGTCGAAGCCGAAGGTGTAGTCGGTGTTGCCGAGATCGTTGTCGATGGTCTTAGGCACGCCCACGATGTGCAGACCCTCCTCGTTGACCAGACGCGAGGCCCCTGCGAGTGTGCCTTCGCCGCCGATGGCGATGAGCGAATCGATGCCGTGGGCGGCCATGACCTCGCGCATGCGCTCGGGACCGCCGTCCTCATACGGGTGGGTGCGTGAGGTGCCGAGGATGGTGCCGCCGCGCCCGGAGAGGCCTCGGACATCGAGCATGGTCATATCGAACATGTCGTCGTGGAGCAGGCCACGCCAGCCGTCGCGGATGCCGACGAATGAGGCATTGTGGGTGCGGATTCCCTTGCGGACGATGCCGCGGATGACAGCGTTGAGGCCCGGGCAGTCTCCGCCCGATGTGAGTACGCCGATCTTCATTCCAGTTGACCCTGATCCTTTGCTCGGTAGCCTTTGGCCAGATGGACATCGTGTCCGGCCATGAGTGAGAAGCCCTTGAGGACGACGGTGCCGTTCGATCCGTCGCCCCGCGCGGACTGACGGACCTCATTGCCCGCCATGATGTTGATCGTCTCGTCGCGGATGCGCACACCCGGCGGGACGTAGATGTCGTTGCCGCCCCACATAGAGTAGGAGACCAGTTCGACGGTCACGCCCGGTCCCATGACGGCGCACAGATCGATATTGTCCCCGCCCATGAGCGCATATGTGGTGACCTGTCCGGTGCCGGGTGCCACGTCGATCTCACGACCGGACATGATGGCCACCGAGTTCGTGGGTGGGGCGGAACCAGGATCGACGGCCGGGCTGAGCTCGGCCGGTCCCCGTCGCTGCAGAGCCGACCCCGGGCCCGATTCCTGATCATGACCGGTCTGGCGGGCGAGCCTCTGGTGGAGTCGGTGGCCCTCCGGCAGATCGTCGATCAGCGGCATGAGGTCGTCGAGGAACTTCGCGGAGATGGCATCATCCTGCCGCTGCGCGGTCTCCTCGGGGTCGAGGCGTCCGTTCGTCACCGCCTCCGTGATCACGGAGAGGACCTCGTCCCGGTCCTTGTCGGAGGCACGGATCCGGCGCTTCGGGGCAGGGGAGTCATCTTCGGCCATGGCCACCAGTGTAGCGGGAATCACCCGCACGGACCGGGCCTTCCGCCGAGGCGGTCGGACAGGGCGCTGTGTCGTGTCGTCCCGTCCACAGCCGGGCCACAGCTGCGACCGATGGTGGGCCTAAGCAAGGACGCGAATGTGGTCTCCATGAGATACGAGAGCAGCGCCGGGAACCAGCCCGCAGCGCACCCAGCAGCCCCGTCCCTGCGAACGCCCACGACCGTCGACCTCGTCGTCCCGGTCTACAACGAGGAGGCTTCGCTGGCCGTCTCGATCGAGACTCTCCTCGCCGCCGATACCGGTCGCGGAATCGAGGTCACGATCATCATCGCCGACAATGCGAGCACCGATTCGACCCCGAGAATCGCCGCAGCGCTAGCGGCCGAACACCCGAACGTCGAATACGTGCGGCTCGAGCAGAAAGGCCGCGGGCGCGCACTGTCCCGGGTGTGGCAGTCCTCGACGGCGGATATCGTCGCCTATACGGATGTCGATCTCGCCACCGACATCCGAGTCCTCGAGCCGATGGTCGAGGTGATCCGCTCGGGACTGGCCGATGTGGCCATCGCGTCCCGTCTGCAGCCCGGTCTTGCGGTCGAGCGGGGCATCAAACGCGAGATCATCTCCCGCTGCTACAACCGACTGCTCAAGCTCAGCCTCGGTGTCAGGTTCAGCGACGCTCAATGCGGTTTCAAAGCGCTGTCGCAGCGTGCGGCGAGAGACCTGCTCCCGCAGGTTGAGGACAGCGAGTGGTTCTTCGACACGGAGCTGCTCGCTCTCGCCGAGTGGGCCGGGTACCGCATCCACGAGTTCGGCACGGACTGGACGGATGACCCCGACTCCTCCGTCGACGTGGTCAGCACGGCGTGGAAGGACATCAAGGGCATCGTCCGGCTGCGCACGGGCGGACGCATCCGGACCAGTCACGAAGTCCCGGCACCGAACACCGGGGCGCAGATCCTCCACTTCATCGACGTGGGGATCATCAGCACCGTGCTCTACGCCGTGCTGTTCCTCGTCGGCATCCAATTCGTCTCGGAACCCACGGCGAACATCATTGCGCTGCTCCTTTCGACGATCGCGAACACCGCCCTCAACCGGGACCACACCTTCGGGGTGAGATCCCCGCACCGCCGACTGACCTCCCAATTGAAGGGTCTGGCGGCCTTCGGCCTGTGCCTGGCCTTCACCTCGGCAGGTCTGGCCGTCGCAGATGGATTCACCGGACCCTGGGCAACTGTCGGCACGCTCGCCGTGCTGACGGCGGCGAACCTCGCCGCCACCGTGGTCCGGTTCGTGCTCATGCGCACATGGGTCTTCGCCCGCGGTTCCCACCAGGGCGTCCACCCCGCCGCCACGACTGCTGCAGCCGGAACGGCGCTCCCGAACGACAAGGACAGCGACCATGTCTGAGACCCCCACCCGATATGCCCGCACCCGCGGACTGCGACGGCACTGGTACCCGATCACACTCACCGTGCTCACACTCGGCACGATCGCGGCGTTCCTCGCCAACCTCACGGCCAACGGGTGGGCGAACTCCTTCTATGCGGCGGCTGTGCAGGCCGGATCGGAGAACTGGGAGGCGTTCCTCTTCGGCTCCCTCGACTCGGCGAACGCGATCACCGTCGACAAACCCCCGGCCTCCCTGTGGCTGATGGCCCTGAGCGCCCGGGTCTTCGGCTTCTCTTCGTTCTCGATGCTCCTGCCCCAGGTCCTCCTGGCCGGGGTGAGTGTGCTCCTCATCGTCCATTCGGTGCGGCTGAGCCTGCGGTCCCATGTCGGACCAGGGCTTGAGAAGGCCGCCGCTCTGGGGGCCGGCGTGATCTTCGCGTTCTCCCCGGTCGTGGCGCTGATGTTCCGGTTCAACAACCCGGACGCGCTGCTCGTGACCCTGATGATCGGTGCGGTCGTCGCGACCCAGCACGCCCTGCGCACGCTCACCGAGGCCCACCGGCGACGCCCGTCCCGCCGCATCGCCGGCTGGCTCATCCTCGCCGGAGTCTGCCTCGGCCTGGGGTTCCTGACCAAACAGTTCCAGGTCCTCCTCATCGTCCCCGGCCTCGCTGTGTCCTGGGTGCTCTTCGCCCGCACCTCCTGGCCACGCCGTCTGCTGTGGCTGCTCGTCCCGCTCGGGTCGATGATCGTCAGCGCCGGCTGGTGGATCGCCCTCGTCGAGCTCACCCCTGCAGGCTCCCGACCCTACGTCGGCGGCTCGCAGTCGAACTCCTTCCTCGAGCTCACCTTCGGCTACAACGGCTTCGGACGGCTGACCGGCAACGAGACCGGGTCCGTCGGCGGAGGAGGCGGCGGCCAGGGCGGCGGATGGGGCGAGACGGGCGTCACCCGCCTGTTCACCGGCAGCTTCGGCCAGCAGGTGTCGTGGTTCCTGCCCACCGCACTGTTCCTCCTGATCGTGACGATCGTTCTCCTCATCCTCGCCGAGGCGGCCCGCCGTCGCCGTGTCCCCACCGTCACGGACGGAACCGTTCCGACCGGAACACGTTCGACGGACACCATCCCGGACACCGTCACGGACGGTGAGAAGGACGCCGGCCTCGCGGTGCGCGCGTCCGGCGCAATCGGCGGGGGCAGCCTCGGCGCGGGACTGCTCATGTGGGGTGCATGGCTGATCGTCACGTGGCTCGTGCTGTCGAATATGAACGGGATCGTCCACGAGTACTACACGGTTGCGCTCATTCCCGCGATCGCCGCCGTCATCGGCCTCGGCGTCGCGGTGCTGCTCGCCCGTGACGGATTCCTCCCACGTCTGCTGCTGGCGGTGGCTTGGGCCCTGACCGGAGCGTGGCAGTTCATCATCAGCTCGCAGATGACCGGGGTCCCGGGCGTCCTGCGCTGGTGCGTGCTCATCGTCTCGATCCTCGGCGCTCTGGTCCTCATCGTCACCGCGCACCGGCGGATCGGCACGGCGCTCGCCTCGGTGCTCGTCGCGCTGGCCATCCTCGGCAGCGCTGCGATTCCGGCTCAGCTGGCCGTGCGCACGATCGCCGGGACGACGCAGGGATCGATCGTCACGATCGCCGGCACGAGCTCGGGCATGGGCGGTGGACCCGGCGGTGGCGGAATGCCCGGCGGCGGCGTCAGACCCGGCGGAGGCGCCGGCGGCATGGATGGCACGACCGGTGGCACGCCCGGTGGGACACGCAATTCCGAAGCCGGCACGGGCAGCACCGGGGGGATGCCCGGCGGAGGAGGCGGGATGGGCGGTCTGCTGGGCGCCTCCGAACCCTCCGACGAACTCACGCAGCTGCTCGAAGAGGATGCCGCGGACTACACGTGGGCGGCTGCGACGACGGGGGCGAATCAGGCGGCGGGATACCAACTCGCGCTCGAAGAGCCCGTGATGGCGATCGGCGGGTTCAACGGCACCGATCCATCGCCCACCCTCGCCGAGTTCAAACAGCTCGTGGCCGACGGCAAGATCCACTACTACATCGGATCGGGCTCCGGCGGCGGTCAGGGTCCAGGCGGCGGGAACGAGGAGTCCGCCTCGTCCCAGATCGCGTCCTGGGTGGAGGCGAACTATGAGGTGACGACCGTCGACTCCGTTTCGCTCTACGATCTCAGTGCGGGTTGAGGGGATAATCGAGCTATGAACCCGACAGCGAATCCGCCGGCGCGCATCCTCATCGTCGACGACGAGGCGAACCTCTCCGAGCTCCTCGTCATGGCCTGCCACGTCAGAGGTTGGGAAGCCGAGGGAGTCGGCACCGGCCGCGAGGCCGTGGCGCTGGCCAGGAGCGAACGCTTCGACGCGATCGTCCTCGACGTCATGCTGCCCGACCTTGACGGGTTCGCCGTGATCGAGAAGATCCGAGCCGAGGGCATCGACACTCCGGTGGTCTTCCTCTCTGCCAGAGACGAGGTCGATGACCGGCTGACGGGTCTGCGGCTGGGCGGGGACGACTACGTGACGAAGCCGTTCAACCTCGATGAGGTCATCGCCCGGATCGAGGTGCGCCTGCGCCGGGGGGCCTCGAACGGTCCGGTCGATGAGGATGATGTGCTGCGCGTGGGTGACCTCGAACTCGACGAACGCTCCCACGAGGTCACCCGCGCCGGTCATCCGATCGAGCTGACGGCTCGCGAATACGAGGTGCTGCTGCTGTTCATGCGCAATCCGCGGGTGGTGCTGTCGAAGGCCCAGATCCTCGACCGCGTGTGGGACTACGACTTCGGCGGCAACGGCAACATCGTCGAACTCTACGTCTCCTATCTGCGGAAGAAGATCGACGCGCCGTTCCCGGACCTGCCGAACCTGTTCCACACGAAGCGCGGGGCCGGCTACATCATGCGGGCGGAACAGTGACTCTGCGTCGCTGGCGGCTGCAGACGAGGCTCATCGTCCTCGCCGGTCTCGTCCTCCTCCTCGTCGGCGCCGGAATCGGCACCGCCTCCTGGCTGAGCGTGCGCGGATCTCTGATGACCGACCTCGACGCCCAGCTGACGTCGATGACCTCGCATGCACGCTCGGGTGACGGCCCCGGTGCGGGCCCCGGGACGAGCGGCAATCCGGGCACCTCCGGTGGGGGCGACGACTCGGTGGCGGCGGTCGATTCGGCTCTGCGCTATCTCTTCCAGCCGGGGGTCGGCGACGGAGCTCTCGTCGTCGTCGATTCCGGCGACGGGGGAGAGGGGCTCATCGCCGAGGCGGGGCTGACCCGTCCGCGCTCTTTGTCCGCCGAAGCGATCGATGCCCTGCTCGACGTCGATGCTCACGGCGGCGAATCCGCCCATGAGTCCGTGCGGGTGCCCGGGTTCGGCGCCTACCGGGTCGTGGCCTTCGATGACGGCGCAACCACCACCGTCTACGGTGTCCCGCAGGGCAGCGTGGACTCCGCGCTCGAACGCACCGCCTGGACGACCGCGTTCGTCGTCCTCATCGGCGTCATCGCCACGGCTGCGCTCATGGCGGTGATCATCCACCGCCAGCTGCGGGACCTACGCGACGTCGCCCGCACTGCCAGGGAGGTCGCCGACCTGGAGCTGAGCGCCGGCAAACCCGAGCTCGCGCTGCGGGTTCCCGCCGAGCTGGCGGTGCCGGGCACGGAGGTCGGCGATGTGGGAGCCTCGGTCAATCGGATGCTCGACCACGTCGGCTCCGCCCTCGAAGAGCGCTACCGCGGCACGGAGCAGATGCGCCGCTTCGTCGCCGACGCCTCCCATGAGCTGCGCACTCCGATCGCGACGATCCGCGGCTGGGCCGACCTCACCCGCCCGTACCGTGATGATCTGCCCGCCGAGGTGGCCACCTCCTTGGGCAAGATCGATTCGGGAGCGATGCGGATGTCCTCCCTCGTCGATGATCTCCTCCTCCTCGCCCGACTCGAAGCCGGCCGCCAGCCGACGAGGGAGGACACCGTCGACGTCTCCTCCCTGCTCGTCGAACTCGTCGAGGACGCCCATGTGGTCAATCCCGACCATTCGATCTCCCTCGATGTTCCCCCGGAGGCCCTCGAGGTGCGCGGAGCAGCCGATCAGGTCCGTCGGGTCGTGTCGATCGTGCTCACCAACGCCTGTGTGCACACGCCCCCGGGCACCAGCGTGCACGTCGAGGCACTGGCGGCCCGGAAGCCGGTCTCCGGGCAGCTGCCCAGCGATGTCGTGGCGATCCGCATCAGCGACGACGGTGGGGGCATTCCGCCCGAGATCCGGGACCGGGTCTTCGACCGCTTCGTGCGTGGAGACCCCTCGCGGGCACGGCAGGACGGAGCCAAGGGAGGTTCCTCGGGGCTGGGACTGTCGATCGCCGCCGGACTCGTCGAACTCATGCGCGGCGGCATCTCGATGTCGACCACGGACGCTGGTACGAGCTTCGAGCTGCGCCTGCCTGTCGCCTGAGGCGAGTCGCACAGGTTGGCCACAGGCACGACTGGGAGGGGCTACAGCGAGTCGGCGGAGAGTGGAATCACCGACAACCAGAGGAGATTCCATGACCGAGAACCAGAACCCCGACCAGAACCCCGATCCGGACCGCAACCACGCGGAGAACACAGCGTCGGGCCCGAACGCCGCAGACAGCACCCGTAGGGTCGAAGCTCAGGAGGGCACGGCAGGACCTCATGCCGGACCCAACTGGGCGATGCAATCGGATCCGGGGGTCCAGGGCAGGGCGAACGAATGGGGCGAGCAGACGACCCGCTCGGCACCCGATCCGCGGGCCGGGAGCCCGGAGGGACAGCGGCCGTGGGTGAACCCCTATGACCGGTCCGCTCCGATCGCCCAGTCCGGCGGTTCCGAGGGACCACGTAAGCAGAAGCGACGCGTCCCGCTCATCCCCGCAGTGCTCGCCGGATCGGCTCTCTTCGTCGTCGGCGGTCTCGCCGGAGGAGCGATCGGTGCATCGGCGGCCATGGCGACGAACGATTCGGGGACGAGTCAGGGCCCGGGAGGCCAGAACGGACCCGGTGGAATGGGCGGCCAACAGGGCGGTGCTCAGGATGGCGGCGGACAGTCGAATGGCGGCGGAATGCCCGGAGGACAATCGAACGGCGGAGGCATGCCCGGCGGACAGGCCAACGGAATGCAGGGTAGTCAGAGCGGCAGCGCCGACTCCGGGGGCTCCTCTGACGGATCCAGCTCTGACGTATCCAGCTCGGACGGCAGCGCCTCTGACTCCGACGGATCGGACGCAAGCGCTGGCACCACGTCGGCGGACACCGACGAGACGACGATCGAGAACGCAGCCGTCACGCACTTCGACCGGATCTTCACCGGATTCGCCGTCCTCAACCGGGAGGAGTGAACGCTGTCTGATATCGGCGCAGCAAAGACGATGCCCCCACCGATCGGTGGGGGCATCGTCATGCTGACGCGTCGGTCACCTCGGTGACCGTCGCCGGATCAGCGCTTGAGGTCGAAGCGGTCGGCTTCGACGAGCTTCGTCCAGGCCTTGACGAAGTCGGCGACGAACTTCTCGTTCGCGTCATCCGAGCCGTAGACCTCGGCGATCGCACGCAGTTCGGAGTTCGCTCCGAACAGGAGGTCGATCCGGCTGCCGGTCCACAGCTTCTCGCCCTCGGGGGAGAAGCACTCGTAGACATTGGCCGTCTCTGACGGTCCGACGGGCTTCCAGACGTTGCCGAGGTCGAGCAGATTGACGAAGAAGTCGTTCGTCAGCTCGCCGGGGCGATCGGTGAAGACACCGAGCTCGGAATCTTCGTAGTTCGCACCGAGGACGCGGAGCCCGCCGATGAGGACCGTGAGCTCCGGCGGGGTGAGACCCAGCAGGCTGGCCTTGTCGAGCAGGAGGTACTCGGCCTTGAGCGGAAGTCCCTCGGTGAGGTAGTTGCGGAAACCGTCGTGGGTCGGCTCGAGGTAGCCGAACGAGTCGACATCGGTCTGTTCCTGGGTGGCGTCGCCGCGTCCGGTGGAGACCGGAACCGTGATCGAGTGACCGGCCGCCGCGGCAGCGGTCTCGACGCCGACAGCACCGGCGATCGCCAGCACATCGGCAAACGATGCGCCGGTGGACTCGGCGATGCCCTCGAGCACGGGAAGCACCTCGGCGAGCTTGGCAGGCTCATTGGCCTCCCAGCTGCGCTGCGGTTCGAGACGGAGACGACCTCCGTTGACGCCGCCGCGCATGTCCGAGACGCGGTGCGACGAGGCCGCGGCCCATGTCGTCGACACGAGCTGCGAGACGGTCAACCCGGACTCGCGGACGGCGGACTTGACGGCTTCGAGGCCGGCGTCATCGAGCGGGGTGCCGGCCGGAACCGGGTCCTGCCAGATGAGCTCTTCGCTCGGAGCTTCGGGGCCGAGGTAACGGGTCGCCGGGCCCATATCGCGGTGGGTGAGCTTGAACCAGGCGCGAGCGAAAGCATCTTCGAACGCTTTCTGGTCGTCCTTGAAGCGGCGCGAGATCTTCTCGTACGCCGGGTCGAAGCGCAGCGACAGGTCGGTCGTGAGCATACGGGGCTCGCGACGTCCGTCGCCCTGGGCCATGGGGACCATATCGTCCCCGCCGCCGTCTTTGGGACGCCACTGCAGGTGTCCGCCTTCGTTCTCGAAGACTTCCCACTCGTAGGCGAAGAGAATGTGGAAGAACTCGTTGTCCCAGCGGGTCGGGTGGTAGGTCCACGTGACCTCGATGCCCGAGCCGATGGAGTCGTTGCCCTGCCCCGTGCCGAAATCGGACTTCCAGCCCAGGCCCTGCTCTTCGAGCGGAGCGGCTTCCGGCTCGGCTCCCTTGTGCGATTCGGGACCGGCACCGTGCGTCTTGCCGAAGGTGTGTCCGCCGGCGATGAGGGCGACGGTCTCCTCGTCGTTCATGGCCATGCGTCCGAAGGTCTCGCGGATGTCGATTGCGGCCTTGACCGGATCGGGTTCGCCCTCGGGGCCCTCGGGGTTGACGTAGATGAGGCCCATGGTCGTCGCAGCCAGGGGCTTCTGCAGCTCACGGTTGCCCACGTAGCGCTTGTCGGTGCCCAGCCATTCGGTCTCGGAGCCCCAGTACACATCATTGTCGGGTTCCCAGACGTCCTTGCGTCCGCCGGCGAAGCCGAAGGTCTTGAAGCCCATCGACTCGAGCGCGACGTTGCCGGCGAGGATGAAGAGGTCGGCCCAGGAGATCTTCTTGCCGTACTTCTTCTTCACCGGCCACAGCAGACGGCGAGCCTTGTCGAGCGAGACATTGTCGGGCCAGGAGTTCAGAGGTGCGAAGCGCTGCTGACCCTCGCCGCCGCCTCCGCGGCCGTCCTGCACGCGGTAGGTGCCGGCCGAGTGCCAGGCCATGCGGATCATGAACGGACCGTAGTGTCCGAAATCAGCGGACCACCAGTCCTGGTTGTCCTTCTGCAGGGCTTCGATGTCGGCCTTGAGCTGGAAGTAGTCGAGGCTGTTGAACTCCGCGTCGTAGTCGAAGTCAGGGTCCATGGGGTCGCGTGCCGGCTGACCCTTGGCGAGGATCTTGAGGTTGAGGCGGTTCGGCCACCACTGAGCGTTGGCATCACCCTGGACGGGGTTGACCAGCTGGTCGGAATCCGGCGCCGCGGCCGGCTCCGTGGAAGTGTGGGCGACCGGGCAGCCGCCGGTGGTCGTCTGGGTCATCGTGTTCCTTTCACAGTCGAGTCGCGTTCGACGACTCGGATGACGGGATGGGCAACCCTCGCAGAAAGGGCATAGTCGTGTCCTCGAAAGAGGACGGGTGGTGGTGAACGGAAGCCGGGGTCACACGGCCGAGAACTGATCGTCGCCGGTCAGTTGAGCACCGGCGGCCGTGCAGTCGGGGCACAGGCCCCAGAATGTCACTTCGGCCTGATCGATGACGAAGCCGGCATCGTGGGACGGCGTCAGGCACGGAGCCTGACCGATCGTGCAGTCGACATCGACGATGAGACTGCATGACCGGCACACCAGATGATGGTGATTGTCCCCGATCCGGCGCTCGTACCGAGCCACCGAGCCCGAAGGCTTGATGCAGCGCAGCAGCCCTACCTCGGTGAGAGTGTGGAGCGAGTCATAGACAGCCTGGTGGGAGACCGCCGGCAGCGATTCCCGCACCGAGCGGATCACGGTCTCGGTATCCGCATGCGGGTGATCCCGCACGGCATCGAGGACTGCGACCCGCTGTTTCGTCACACGCAGCGATGTCTGCCGCAGAGCTGCGGCGGCGTCTTCGTCGTGTTCATGCTTCGTCCCGTTCACAGCACCAGAATGCCTGCTTCTCTTGAACGAGTCAAGGAAAGTGATGACAGGTTTTCGCCGAGGCGGCCGTCGGGTCGCGCTGCGGGTGCCGGTGTCCGGGTGGTGCGGTTCGACGGCAGTTGAGGAACATGACGTGGTTCTGAGTCGTCCGAGGTGAGAGGCGTGATCCTCGGGGTGAACCATCTGGAGCGTGATTTCCGCGGCAGGGCGGGGTAGGATGCATGATCGCCATTTTGACCAGACGTGCTCGAGAGAGATATTCTGGTAGGCGACTGATTGTGTTATCTGCGTCGTCGATCGATCCTGCCGGGTGTTCTGTGAGGCCCGGAATCCTTGAGAGAAGTCGTCGTTGCAGGCCGCCGAGAAGTCGTCGCTGCGCTTCCGTGTCCTTGCGACACACCCGGGCGCAGGGGTCGATGACTCGCGTGGTTACTGGCATCGGGAGCCAAGCTTCACCCGGTGTCCGGTCGGATATGTCCCACGGTTCACAGAGACGACTGCGGTCGTGGCCGGAATTGGGAATTAGGTCTATCGAGAAGCAAATGGAGAACGCTTAGTGCCGACTATCCAACAGCTCGTCCGCAAGGGACGGCATGTCAATACAGCAGGATCGGACGCTCCTGCCCTCAAGGGCAGCCCGCAGCGTCGTGGAGTGTGCACCCGTGTGTACACCACTACCCCCAAGAAGCCGAACTCGGCTCTTCGCAAGGTCGCTCGTGTCAAGCTTTCGAGCCAGATCGAAGTGACCGCATACATCCCGGGCGAGGGACACAACCTGCAGGAGCACTCGATCGTGCTCGTGCGCGGTGGCCGCGTCAAGGATCTGCCCGGTGTTCGCTACCGGATCGTCCGCGGTTCGCTCGACACCCAGGGTGTCAAGGGTCGCCAGCAGGCCCGCAGCAAGTACGGTGCGAAGAGGGAGAAGAAGTAATGCCACGTAAAGGTCCTGCACCCAAGCGACCGATCGTCGTTGACCCGGTCTTCAGCTCACCGCTCGTCACGCAGCTGATCAACAAGATCCTGCTCGACGGCAAGCGCTCGACCGCAGAGCGGATCGTCTACGGTGCCCTCGAAGGCACCCGCGAGAAGAACGGCAACGACCCCGTTGTCAACCTGAAGAAGGCTCTCGACAACATCCGTCCGTCCCTCGAGGTCCGCTCCCGCCGTGTCGGCGGCGCGACCTACCAGGTGCCGATTGATGTTCGTCCGGCTCGTTCGACCACCCTGGCTCTGCGGTGGCTCGTGGGATACTCCCGCCAGCGCCGTGAGAAGACCATGACCGAACGACTCATGAATGAGATCCTGGACGCCGGCAACGGCCTCGGCGCAGCAGTCAAGCGCCGCGAGGACACTCACAAGATGGCCGAGTCCAACAAGGCCTTCGCCCACTACCGCTGGTAATCGCCTGCCCTGTGCGCCGGTCGGCGGACCTCGTCCGCGAGTTCTGTCGGCCGGCAGCGCAGGGGAGTCGAGCAAATCATCGATTGAGAGAGAGACACCGTGGCACTTGACGTGCTCAGCGACCTGAACAAGGTCCGTAATATCGGCATCATGGCCCATATCGATGCCGGTAAGACAACTACGACCGAACGCATCCTCTTCTACACCGGCGTGAACTACAAGATGGGCGAGACCCACGACGGCGCCGGCACCATGGACTGGATGGACCAGGAGAAGGAACGCGGCATCACGATCACGTCGGCCGCGACGACCTGCTACTGGCACGATAATCAGATCAACATCATCGACACCCCCGGTCACGTTGACTTCACGGTCGAGGTCGAGCGTTCGCTGCGCGTCCTCGACGGCGCTGTCGCTGTGTTCGACGGCAAGGAGGGCGTTGAGCCCCAGTCCGAGACCGTGTGGCGTCAGGCCGACAAGTACGACGTTCCGCGCGTCTGCTTCGTCAACAAGATGGACAAGCTCGGTGCTGACTTCTACTTCACCGTCGACACCATCAAGGAACGTCTCGGCGCGAAGCCGCTGGTCATTCAGCTGCCGATCGGTGCCGAAAGCGACTTCGCCGGTATCGTCGATCTGCTTGAGATGAAGGCCTATGTCTGGCCCGATGAGACCAAGATGGGTCAGGACATCACCGAGATCGAGATCCCCGAGGATCTCAAGGACAAGGCTGTTCAGTACCGTGCGCAGCTCGTCGAGGACGTCGCCGAGAGCTCGGAGGAGCTCATGGAGAAGTACCTCGAGGGCGAAGAGCTCACGACGGCTGACGTCAAGGCCGGTATCCGCGAACTCGTCATCAAGTCCGAGGCCTTCCCGGTCATGTGCGGTTCCGCGTACAAGAACAAGGGCGTGCAGCCCATGCTCGACGCGGTCATCGACTACCTCCCGTCGCCGCTCGACGTGCCTCCGATGATCGGACACAACCCGAACAACGACGAAGAGGAACTGACCCGCAAGCCTTCGACGGACGAGCCGTTCTCGGCTCTGGCCTTCAAGGTCGCCTCGCACCCGTTCTTCGGATCGCTGACCTACGTGCGCGTGTACTCCGGTCACGTCAAGTCCGGTGATCAGGTGCTCAACACCTCGTCGGGCAAGAAGGAGCGCATCGGGAAGCTCTTCCAGATGCACTCCAACAAGGAGAACCCTGTCGAAGAGGCATTCGCAGGTCACATCTACGCCTTTATCGGTCTCAAGGAGACCACGACGGGCGACACCCTGAGCGACCCGGCGAACCCGATCGCTCTCGAATCGATGACCTTCCCGGAGCCTGTGATCTCCGTGGCCATCGAGCCGAAGACCAAGGGCGACCAGGAGAAGCTGTCCTCGGCCATCCAGAAGTTCGTCAAGGAAGACCCGACATACCAGGTCGAGCTTGACGACGAGACCGGCCAGACCGTCATCCGCGGAATGGGCGAGCTGCACCTCGACATCCTCGTCGACCGCATGCGTCGCGAGTTCAAGGTCGAGGCGAACGTCGGCAAGCCGCAGGTCGCCTACCGCGAGACCATCCGTCGCACTGTCGAGAAGTACGATTACACCCACAAGAAGCAGACGGGTGGATCGGGACAGTTCGCGAAGGTCCAGGTCACCTTCGAGCCCCTCGAGGTCGAAGGCGATACGATTTACGAGTTCGAGAATGCCATCACGGGCGGACGCGTTCCGCGCGAGTACATTCCGAGCGTCGACGCCGGCATCCAGGACGCCATGCAGTTCGGTGCCCTCGCCGGTTACCCCATGGTGGGAGTCAAGGCCACTCTGGTCGACGGCGCCTACCACGATGTCGACTCTTCGGAGATGGCATTCAAGATCGCCGGCTCGATGGTCTTCAAGGAGGCTGTCCAGCGGGCGAACCCGGTTCTTCTCGAACCGGTCATGGACGTCGAGGTGCGTACCCCTGAGGAATACATGGGTGACGTCATCGGCGACCTGAATTCCCGGCGTGGACAGATTCAGTCGATGGACGATGCTTCCGGTGTGAAGGTCGTCAAGGCTGTGGTCCCGCTCTCGGAGATGTTCGGTTACATCGGTGATCTGCGGTCGAAGACCCAGGGCCGTGCGGTGTACTCGATGACGTTCTCCAGCTATGCGGAGGTCCCGAAGGCTGTTGCCGAGGAGATCATCCAGAAGGTGCGCGGCGGAGAGTAATCTCCGAATTCCGGTCGCCCCGGTGATCAAGAACATGGTCGCCGGAATGAAAGATAACCAACAAAAGGTCTAAGATATGAACCGCATATCTTTTGACAACCACGAGGAGGAACCCAGTGGCAAAGGCTAGTTTCGAACGGACTAAGCCGCACGTCAACATCGGCACCATCGGCCACGTTGACCACGGAAAGACCACCCTGACCGCTGCGATCACCAAGGTCCTGGCGGATCAGTACCCGGATCTCAACGAGGCTCGCGCCTTCGACCAGGTCGACAACGCACCTGAGGAGAAGGAGCGCGGCATCACCATCAACGTCTCGCACGTTGAGTACCAGACGGAGAAGCGTCACTACGCTCACGTCGATGCCCCGGGTCACGCCGACTACGTGAAGAACATGATCACCGGTGCCGCTCAGATGGACGGTGCGATCCTCGTCGTTGCCGCCACCGACGGCCCGATGCCCCAGACCCGTGAGCACGTGCTGCTCGCTCGTCAGGTCGGCGTTCCCTACATCGTCGTGGCTCTGAACAAGTCCGACATGGTCGATGACGAAGAGCTCCTCGAGCTCGTCGAATTCGAGGTTCGCGATCTGCTCTCCAGCCAGGAATTCGACGGAGACAACGCTCCTGTCGTCCCGGTGTCCGCTCTCAAGGCGCTGGAAGGCGACGAGAAGTGGGTCAAGAGCGTTCAGGAACTCATGGAAGCCGTCGACGAGAACGTTCCCGAGCCGGAGCGCGATGTCGACAAGCCGTTCCTCATGCCTGTTGAGGACGTCTTCACGATCACCGGTCGTGGAACCGTCGTCACCGGTCGTGTCGAGCGCGGCGTCCTCCTGCCGAACGACGAAATCGAAATCGTCGGCATCAAGGAGAAGTCGTCCAAGACGACCGTCACCGCCATCGAGATGTTCCGCAAGACCCTGCCGGATGCCCGTGCAGGTGAGAACGTCGGTCTGCTTCTGCGCGGCACCAAGCGCGAAGACGTGGAGCGCGGTCAGGTCATCGTGAAGCCGGGTTCGATCACCCCGCACACCAAGTTCGAAGCTCAGGTCTACATCCTGAGCAAGGACGAGGGCGGACGTCACAACCCGTTCTACTCGAACTACCGTCCGCAGTTCTACTTCCGGACCACGGACGTCACCGGCGTCATCACGCTGCCTGAGGGCACCGAGATGGTCATGCCCGGCGACAACACCGACATGTCGGTCGAGCTCATCCAGCCGATCGCTATGGAGGACGGCCTCCGCTTCGCTATCCGCGAGGGTGGACGCACCGTCGGCGCCGGTCGAGTCACCAAGATCAACGCCTGATCTGACTCACTGAGTACCACCGGCTAGGGCCGCAGTTCTTCGGAACTGCGGCCCTTCCGCATGTTCGGACCGTAACAGCCGAGCACCGGTAGGATGATGCAGTTTGGGGAAGTTCCGCAGCGCCGTCAGAATGGGGACCGGCATGATTCGGGTTCGCGCCGTCCTTGAGAGTTCCCTCACAGCCACCGTCCCCGGAATTGCGCGGGTGAAGTGCTCTATGACAAGATAGTGAAGTTGCGTTTTGGGCGTTGACCCCTGCACTGCGGTAGTGATACCGCGAACAGCCTGAAACACTATCGGATCGATGAATCTGCATGATGCGGGTTCGGACCGAGCAGCCAATGAGTAGAAGCGCCGTCGGCGCTTGGGGGAGAAGTGAGAATTTCTCCGCCAGGATCAGCCGACACGCCCGACCTCGGGGGTCGGTCATGGTCAGCCGGCACAGACGGCAGAGAGTCTCCGACACTCTGCGAGTTGATGGCCGGAAGCAACTAAAGAAAGAGACGACGCCATGGCGGGACAGAAGATCCGCATTCGGCTCAAGTCGTACGACCACGCTGTGATTGACAGTGCTGCACGCAAGATCGTGGACACCGTCACTCGCGCAGGTGCGACTGTTGTGGGCCCCGTGCCGTTGCCAACGGAGAAGAACGTTTACTGCGTCATCCGTTCGCCGCACAAATACAAGGACAGCCGTGAGCATTTCGAGATGCGCACGCACAAGCGTCTGATCGACATCGTCGACCCGACGCCGAAGGCAGTCGATTCGCTGATGCGTCTCGACCTCGCTGACGACGTCAACATCGAGATCAAGCTCTAAGGGAGGCAGCAATGGCGAACACTCGTTCATCCGCTCTCCCGACCACCCGCAAGGTCAAGGGCCTTCTGGGAACCAAGCTGGGCATGACCCAGGTCTGGGATGAGCAGAACAACCTCGTGCCGGTGACCGTGGTGGCCACCGGTAACAACGTCGTAACCCAGGTCCGCAACGAGGAAACCGATGGTTACCCCGCTGTGCAGATCGCGTTCGGCGAGATCGATCCTCGCAAGGTCAACAAGCCGACTGCAGGCCACTTCGAGAAGGCCGGTGTGACCCCACGCCGTCACCTCGTCGAGCTGCGCACTGCAGATGCTGCTGACTACGCGCTCGGCCAGGAACTCGGCGTCGACACGTTCGAAGCCGGACTCAAGGTTGATGTGACCGCGAAGACCAAGGGCAAGGGAACCGCCGGTGTCATGAAGCGTCACGGCTTCTCCGGTGTCGGTGCCTCCCACGGTCAGCACCGCAACCACCGCAAGCCAGGTTCGATCGGCGGAGCCGCGACACCTGGTCGCGTGTTCAAGGGTATGCGCATGGCCGGCCGTATGGGCGCTGTCAAGCACACCACCCAGAACCTCACGATCCACGCCGTGGACAACGAGAACAACTTCCTGCTCATCAAGGGCGCCGTTCCCGGCCCCAAGGGTGGAGTCGTCCTCGTTCGCTCGGCCGCGAAGGAGGCCTGAACGTCATGACTGATGTCAAGACAGTCGACGTCATCGATGCCGCTGGTGCCAAGGCCGGCTCCGTTGATCTGCCCGCCGAGGTCTTCGGTGTGCCGACCAATGTGCCCCTGATCCACCAGGTCGTCGTTGCACAGCTGGCTGCGGCCCGTCAGGGTACGCACAAGACGAAGACCCGCTCCGAAGTTCGCGGTGGCGGTCGCAAGCCCTACCGTCAGAAGGGAACCGGCAACGCCCGTCAGGGTTCGATCCGCGCTCCCCAGTACAACGGCGGTGGAATCGTGCACGGACCGGTCCCGCGCGACTACTCGCAGCGGACCCCCAAGAAGATGAAGGCCGCCGCTCTGCGCGGAGCCCTGTCGGATCGTGCACGCCTCGATCAGGTCTTCGTGATGAAGAACCTGGTCACCGGCGACGCCCCGTCGACCAAGCAGGCGAAGGCCGCACTGGCCGGTCTGTCCGAACGCAAGAACACCCTCGTGGTGCTCGATCGTGACGACGAGCTCACCTACCTGAGCGTGCGCAATCTGCCCCACGTCCACGTGCTCACCGCCGATCAGCTCAACACCTATGATGTGCTGCTCGCCGACGACATCGTGTTCACCGAGGCAGCTCTTGCCGCGTTCCTGAGCGGAAACCGCAAATCGGAGGACGCATCATGAGTCTGAACTTCAAGGACCCGCGCGACATCATCGTCGCACCGGTCGTCTCGGAGAAGACCTACAGCCTGATGGACGAAGGCAAGTACACCTTCCTCGTCGACCAGGACTCGAACAAAACCGAGATCAAGCAAGCCATTGAAACGATCTTCGATGTGCAGGTCGCCAAGGTCAACACCCTGAACCGTCAGGGCAAGCGCCGCCGCACCCGCACCGGTTGGGGAAAGCGCAAGGACACCAAGCGTGCCATTGTCGCCCTCAAGGACGGATCGATCGACATCTTCGGTGGATCGCTCTAAGCGATCCTTCGTCAAAGAAGGACAAGACTCATGGGAATCCGTAAGCACAAGCCGACGACCCCGGGCCGCCGTGGCTCGTCGGTCGCCGACTTCGTCGAAGTGACCCGGTCTACACCGGAGAAGTCGCTTCTGCGCCCGCTGCCCAAGCGCGGCGGCCGCAACAGCCAGGGACGCGTGACCACCCGCCATCAGGGCGGCGGTCACAAGCGTCAGTACCGTGTCATCGACTTCCGCCGCCATGACAAAGATGGCGTTCCGGCGAAGGTCGCACACATCGAATATGACCCGAACCGTACGGCTCGCATCGCTCTGCTGCACTATGCAGACGGAGAGAAGCGCTACATCATCGCCCCGCAGAACCTCAAGCAGGGAGCACAGGTGGAAGCCGGTCCGGGTGCAGACATCAAGCCGGGCAACAACCTTGCCCTGCGCAATATCCCAGTCGGCACCGTGGTGCACGCAGTTGAAATGCGTCCCGGTGGCGGTGCCAAGATCGCTCGCTCTGCCGGTTCGTCCGTGCAGCTCGTGGCGAAGTACGGCCGTTTCGCACAGCTGCGGATGCCTTCGGGCGAGATCCGCAACGTCGATGCGCGCTGCCGTGCGACGATCGGCGAGGTCGGCAATGCCGAGCAGTCGAACATCAGCTGGGGCAAAGCAGGCCGCATGCGTTGGAAGGGCAAGCGCCCGACCGTCCGCGGTGTCGTGATGAACCCGATCGACCACCCGCATGGTGGTGGCGAGGGCCGTACTTCGGGTGGTCGTCACCCAGTCAGCCCGTGGGGTCAGTTGGAGGGCCGCACACGCCGGCCGAACAAAGAGAGCGACAAGTACATCGTGCGCCGTCGCCGGACCGGCAAGAAGCGCTGATTGGAGTACTGACTTATGCCTCGTAGCCTCAAAAAGGGTCCTTTCGTCGACGAACACCTCTTCCAGAAGGTGGCTCGTCAGAACGAGAAGAACACCAAAAATGTCATCAAAACATGGTCTCGTCGCTCGATGATCATCCCGGACTTCCTGGGACACACCATCGCAGTACATGACGGACGCAAGCATGTCCCCGTCTTCATCACTGAGTCGATGGTCGGACACAAGCTCGGCGAGTTCGCACCGACACGGACGTTCCGTGGCCACGAAAAGGACGATCGCAAGGGTCGCCGCCGCTGAGGCGGGGCACTCTTTCGATCCTAGAGAAGAGAGAAGGAAGCGATGGAAGCCAAGGCTAAGGCGCGGTACCTGCGCGTTACGCCTCGCAAGGCTCGGCGCGTCATCGACCTCATTCGTGGTCAGCAGGCGACCGAAGCACTTGCAGTGTTGAAGTTTGCAGAACAGTCGGCATCAGATCCGATTTACAAGCTCGTGGCCTCCGGCATCGCCAATGCGCGTGTCCGGGCCGACGAGGAAGGCGTTGCGTTCGACGAGAACGAACTGGTCATCTCCGAAGCCTTCGTGGACGAGGGGCCGACCATGAAGCGGTTCCGTCCGCGTGCCCAGGGTCGCGCTTTTCGCATTGAGAAGCGCACCAGCCACGTGACAGTGGTCCTGGCCAGCGGTGACGACCTGCCTCAGCGCAAGAGCCGGAAGGGGAACCGTTAATGGGCCAGAAGATCAATCCGAATGGATTCCGACTCGGAATCACCACGGATCACAAGTCGAAGTGGTTCGCTGACTCGACCAAGCCGGGGCAGCGCTACCGCGACTACGTGCTCGAAGATGTCAAGATCCGCCAGATGATGAACACCGGCCTCGAACGGGCCGGCATCTCGAAGGTCAACATCGAGCGCACGCGTGACCGTGTCCGCGTCGACATCCACACCGCACGCCCGGGCATCGTCATCGGCCGTCGCGGAGCCGAAGCAGACCGCATCCGCGGTCAGCTCGAAAAGCTCACCGGCAAGCAGATTCAGCTCAACATCCTTGAGGTGAAGAACCCCGAGGTCGACGCTCAGCTCGTCGCCCAGGGTGTTGCCGAGCAGCTCGCCAGCCGCGTGGCCTTCCGCCGCGCGATGCGCAAGGCGATCCAGAGCGCCCAGCGCGCAGGTGCCAAGGGCATCCGCGTGCAGTGCTCGGGCCGCCTCGGCGGTGCTGAGATGAGCCGGTCCGAGTTCTACCGCGAAGGTCGTGTGCCGCTGCACACCCTGCGCGCGAACATCGACTTCGGCGTTCACGAAGCCCACACCACTTTCGGACGCATCGGCGTCAAGGTGTGGATCTACAAGGGCGACATGACCGACAAGGAGCTTGCCGCCGAGCAGGCCAAGGCTCCTGCTGCTCGTGGCCCGCGTGGCCGTGGGCGCGGTCGTGGAGGCCGCGGACGTGGTCAGGAAGGCGCACCGCGCCGTGGCGACCAGGCCCGTAATACTGAGAACAGCGCCGAAGCCCCCGCGGCTGAGGCCGGATCGGAGGGCTGAGAAATGCTGATCCCTCGTCGAGTGAAATTCCGCAAGCAGCACCACCCCAACCGGGGCGGCGCCGCCAAGGGAGGCACGACGGTGTCCTTCGGTGACTACGGCATCCAGGCTCTCGAGCCGGCTTACGTCACCAACCGTCAGATCGAGGCCGCACGTATTGCCATGACCCGCTACATCAAGCGCGGCGGCAAGGTGTGGATCAACATCTACCCTGATCACCCGCTGACGAAGAAGCCTGCCGAAACCCGCATGGGTTCCGGTAAGGGTTCGCCGGAGTGGTGGATCGCCAATGTCAAACCCGGTCGAGTCATGTTCGAACTCGGCGGTGTGTCCGAGGAAGTTGCTCGCGAGGCTCTGCGCCTGGCGATCCATAAGCTTCCGCTGAAGGCCCGTATCGTGGCCCGCGAAGGTGGTGAGTGAGAATGGCTATCGGTTCGAAGAACCTTTCCATCGACGCGCTTGACGGTTACGACAACGAGCGTCTGCAGGAAGAGCTCAAGAAGGCCAAGGCCGAGCTGTTCAACCTGCGTTTCCAGTCGGCCACCGGCCAGCTGGAGAGCCACGGTCGCCTCAAGGCCGTGCGTCGCGACATCGCTCGTATCTACACCGTGCTCAACGAACGGGAGCTGGACATCCGTCCGAACCCCGCTGATGCCAAGGAAGAGAGCAAGTGATGGCGGAGACCACGAACACCGAGTCCACTGCTGCGGAACGCAACTCCCGCAAGACCGCACGTGGCTACGTCGTATCCGACAAGATGGACAAGACCATCGTCGTCGAGGTTGAGGAGCGCATGAAGCACCGCCTCTACGGCAAGGTCATGCGCAAGTCGGTCAAGTACAAGGTTCACGACGAAGAGAACACCGCCGGCATCGGCGACCTCGTCCTCGTGGCCGAGACGCGGCCCCTTTCGGCCGCGAAGCGTTGGCGGCTCGTCGAAATCGTCGAACGCGCCAAGTAGTCAACGCCACCCCACCCACCCGGTCCCGCCCGCGGCCTCCTGCAGGCCGTGGGCGGCTACCGGGAACGGGGTGAAATGTCAATGAATCCGTTCCGCAAGGCTCGCGCTCAGGCGTGAGAACCAGCGCGACGACAGGAGAAAATAGTGATTCAGCAAGAGTCGCGACTCAAAGTCGCCGACAACACTGGCGCCAAGCAGATCCTGGCAATCAGGATCCTGGGTGGCTCCGGTCGGCGCTACGCCTCGATCGGTGACACCATCGTGGCAACCGTCAAGGATGCAATCCCTGGCGGCAATGTGAAGAAGGGTGACGTCGTCAAGGCCGTCATCGTTCGCACTGCCAAGGAACGTCGTCGTCCCGACGGCTCCTACATCAAGTTCGATGAGAATGCAGCTGTCATCCTCAAGAACGATGAGGAACCACGCGGAACCCGTATCTTCGGGCCCGTGGGACGCGAACTCCGCGACAAGAAGTTCATGAAGATCGTCTCCCTGGCACCGGAGGTGTTGTGAGCATGGCGAACAAGCTCAAGATCAAGAAGGGCGACCTCGTCCAGGTCATCGCCGGCGCTCGGCAGTCCCGTGGTGGCGATCGTGGCAAGCAGGGCAAGGTTCTTGCCGTCTACCCCGAACGCAACCGCGTCCTCGTTGAGGGCGTCAACCGCGTGATCAAGCACAAGAAGGCTACGCAGACTCAGGCCGGCGGCACCGCTGGTGGCCGTGAGACCCACGAAGCCCCCATCCACGTGTCCAACGTGGCGCTCGTTGATCCCAAGGACAACAAGCCCACCCGCGTCGGATACCGCGAAGAGAGCGTCGAGCGCGACGGTCGCACCAAGACCGTTCGAGTTCGCATCTCGCGTCGCACCGGGGAGGAGATCTGATGACGGAAACAACCACCAGCCGTCCCGCACCGCGTCTCAAGCAGATTTACCGCGAAGAGATCGTTGCGAAGCTGCAGGAAGAGTTCAACTACGCCAACCCCATGCAGGTTCCCGGACTGACCAAGGTCGTCGTGAACATGGGTGTGGGTGACGCAGCACGCGATTCCAAGATGATCGAAGGCGCGATCAACGACCTGACTCTGATCACCGGTCAGAAGCCTGTCGTGACACGTGCCCGCAAGTCCATCGCACAGTTCAAGCTGCGCGAAGGTCAGCCCATCGGCGCCCACGTCACCATGCGTGGAGCCCGGATGTGGGAGTTCATCGACCGCGTCATCACTCTGGCACTGCCGCGTATCCGCGACTTCCGCGGACTCTCGGATCGTCAGTTCGACGGAAACGGTAACTACACCTTCGGCCTCACCGAACAGTCCATGTTCCACGAGATCGATCAGGACCGGATCGACCGCGTCCGCGGTATGGATATCACCGTCGTCACCACCGCGGCAACCGACGACGAGGGACGTGCACTGCTGCGTCACCTCGGGTTCCCGTTCAAACAAAAATAATCGCTACGTTGCAGGTCCAAGCACAGTACGTGGGCGGAAACCGTAACGAGGAAGGGCAAGTGCCCAAATGACAATGACTGATCCAGTCGCAGACATGCTTACGCGTCTGCGCAACGCCAACTCGGCTTATCACGAGGACGTCAGTATGCCGTTCTCGAAGCTCAAGTCGAACATCGCCGAGATCCTCAAGACCGAGGGCTACATCACCGGCTGGAGCGTCGAAGACGCCGAAGTCGGCAAGACTCTGCTCCTGGACCTGAAGTTCGGACCCAACCGGGAACGTTCGATCGCCGGCCTGCGCCGTGTGTCGAAGCCGGGACTGCGCGTCTACGCGAAGTCCACGAACCTGCCCAAGGTTCTCGGCGGCCTCGGCATCGCCATCCTGTCGACCTCGTCAGGCCTCCTGACGGACCGTCAGGCCGCCAAGAAGGGTGTGGGTGGGGAAGTCCTCGCCTACGTCTGGTAAAGGAAGGAGAGAAGAACATGTCACGTATTGGCAAGAACCCGATCTCCGTTCCCAGCGGCGTCGAGGTCAAGGTCGACGGCCAGGATGTCGCCGTCAAGGGACCTAAGGGCGAGCTGTCCGTCACCATCGCCGAGCCGATCACCGTATCGCTCGAAGACGGTGTCATCACGGTTGCCCGTCCGGACGAAGAGCGCGAATCGCGTTCTCTGCACGGACTGTCCCGCACGCTCATCAACAACATGATCGTCGGTGTGACCGATGGCTACTCCAAGGCCCTCGAGATCGTCGGAACCGGTTACCGTGTCCTGGCCAAGGGATCGAACCTCGAGTTCGCCCTCGGCTACAGCCACCCGATCGTCGTCGAACCGCCGGAGGGAATCTCCTTCAGCGTCGACGGTCAGACCAAGGTTGCTGTCCACGGAATCGACAAGCAGCTCGTCGGTGAGACCGCTGCCAACATCCGGAAGCTGCGCAAGCCCGAGCCTTATAAGGGCAAGGGTGTGCGCTACGCCGGCGAAATCGTCCGTCGCAAGGTCGGAAAGGCTGGTAAGTAACGATGGCCTTTGGCAAGAAGGAAAGCTACGGCAAAGGCAGGGCAGCTGCTCGCAAGCGTCGTCACGCTCGACTGCGCAAGCATGTCAGCGGCACGACCGAGCGCCCTCGCCTCTCAGTGACTCGCTCCACGCGCCACGTCTTCGTCCAGGTCATCGACGACACCGTCGGCAAGACCCTGGTCTCGGCCTCCACCATGGAAGCCGACCTGCGGACATTCGAAGGCGATAAGACCGGCAAAGCCCGCAAGGTGGGCGAGCTGGTTGCTCAGCGCGCCAAGGACGCCGGAATCGATTCCGTCGTCTTCGACCGTGGAGGCAATGCCTACCACGGCCGTGTGCAGGCAATCGCCGAAGGTGCCCGTGAAGGAGGATTGGCCCTATGAGCACTGAAGAGAACAAGGAACAGCAGGCAACTGCTGAGACCCGCACCGACAACAGCGGTGACCGTTCCTCCCGTGGCCGCGGCCAGGGTGGACAGGGCGGTCAGGGTCGCGGACGCGGCGAAGGCCGTGGACGCGGTGGTCGCAACGACCGTGAAGACAAGAACCAGTTCATCGAACACGTCATCACGATCAACCGCGTGTCGAAGGTCGTCAAGGGTGGACGTCGGTTCTCCTTCACGGCTCTCGTCGTGGTCGGTGACGGCGACGGCATGGTCGGCATGGGCTACGGCAAGGCGAAGGAAGTTCCTGCCGCCATCGCCAAGGGTGTCGAGGAAGCGAAGAAGAACTTCTTCCGCGTTCCCCGCATCCAGAAGACCATTCCGCACCCTATCCAGGGCGAGGAAGCCGCAGGCGTCGTCCTGCTGCGTCCGGCCGCTCCGGGTACCGGTGTCATCGCCGGTGGACCCGTTCGTGCGGTCCTCGATGCGGCAGGCGTCCAGGACGTCCTGTCCAAGTCGCTGGGCTCGGCGAACGCGATCAACATCGTGCACGCTGCGATCGCCGCGCTGAAGGGCCTTGAGCGTCCGGAAGAGGTCGCGGCTCGCCGTGGCCTGCCCGTCGACGAAGTTGCTCCGCACGCACTGCTGCGAGCAGCTGCTGAAAGTGGGGCGAAGTCCTGATGGCAAAGCTCAAGATTACTCAGCGCAAGTCCGCAATCGGATACCGTCAGAGCCAGCGTGACACGCTGCGTTCGCTCGGTCTCAAGCGGACCAACGACGTTGTGGTGCAGGAAGATCGCCCCGAGATCCGGGGAATGATCAACGCTGTCCGCCACATCGTGACTGTGGAAGAGGTCGATTGATATGTCGAACAACGACTCGCTGAAGCTGCACGATCTGCGCCCTGCTCCCGGAGCCAAGACCGCCAAGACCCGTGTCGGTCGTGGTGAGGCTTCGAAGGGTAAGACCGCCGGACGCGGAACCAAGGGCACGAAGGCCCGCTACCAGGTTCCGCACGGCTTCGAGGGCGGCCAGACCCCGATGCACATGCGTCTGCCCAAGCTGCGTGGATTCAAGAACCCCGCCAAGGTGGAGTTCCAGGTTGTCAACCTCGACAAGCTGTCCAGCCTGTTCCCCGAGGGCGGAGACGTCACCGTCGCCGATCTCGTGGAGAAGGGCGCTGTGCGTGCAAAGCAGCCCGTCAAGGTTCTCGGCACCGGTGAGATCACCGTTGCCCTGAACATCACTGCAGACAAGTTCTCCGGCTCCGCAGCCGAGAAGATCAAGGCTGCAGGCGGAAGCACCAACGAGGCCTGATCCGTTCCACTCGGAACGGTTTCCCGGCTTCAACGCTGGTCAAGGGGGCGGTCACTTCGGTGGCCGCCCCCTTCTGCATCCCTGAACGCCGGCTGCGGTCGTCCGCATATCAGGCCGAGACCGCCAAGACGCCCTCTCGAACACCGCGTGAAACCGCTCCGATGCCATCTCAACCCCTGTCTGAGACCGCTCTGTGACCGCCTCGAACACAGGTTGCGCCGAGTCGCCGCGGGGCCTCGCCGGTTTCGGCCTGGAGGGCATACCCTGGTAGTCTTTTGCAGGTATTTGTCTCAATCGCCAGGTCGCGACCACGACTCTGACTTTTCATCCCCCAACGAGGAGGACGCTTGATCGGCGCAATCCGGAGGGCCTTCAGAACGCCCGACTTGAGGAAGAAACTCCTCTTCACCCTGGGCATTCTTGTCATCTTCCGACTCGGCTCGTTCATTCCTTCGCCTGGAATCGACTACACCAAGGTGCAGGAGTGCGTGGCTTCGCCTCAGCTCAATGAGGGCGGATTCGCCATGATCAACCTCTTCAGCGGCGGCGCGCTGCTGCAGCTGTCGATCTTCGCCCTGGGCATCATGCCGTATATCACCGCGAGCATCATCGTCCAGCTGCTGCGAGTGGTCATTCCTCGCTTCGAAGCCCTCCATAAGGAAGGTGCCTCTGGCCAGGCGAAGCTGACTCAGTACACTCGCTACCTCACCATCGGCCTCGCGATCCTCAACTCGACGACCCTCGTGGCGACCGTGCGCTCCGGTGCACTGTTCGGCGACGTCCAGAACTGCCAGGATCTCATCGCCAACGACACTTGGTGGGGCATTGCCGTCCTCGTCCTCACACTGACCGCGGGAACCGGCCTGATCATGTGGCTGGGCGAGCAGATCACCGAACACGGTGTGGGCAACGGAATGTCGCTGCTCATCTTCACGTCCGTCGCTTCTGCCTTCCCGTCCTCGCTCGGCGCGATCTTCCGCGAGCAGGGTGTCGACATCTTCATCATCGTCATGGCCGTCGGACTCGTCCTCATCGCCCTCGTCGTCTTCGTCGAGCAGTCGCAGCGCAGGATCCCCGTCCAGTACGCCAAGCGCATGGTGGGACGTCGGATGTTCGGCGGAACGTCAACCTACATCCCGATCAAGGTGAATATGGCCGGTGTCATCCCCGTCATCTTCGCCTCCTCGGTGCTCTACCTGCCGAGTCTGATCTCGCAGTTCTTCGATCCCGAATCCAAGGCAGTCGAATGGATCAACACCTACTTCACCCGCGGTGACCATCCTCTCTACATCACCGTGTATGCGCTGCTGACGATCTTCTTCGCCTACTTCTACGTAGCGATCACCTTCAACCCTGAAGAGGTTGCGGACAATATGAAGAAGTACGGCGGCTTCATCCCGGGTATCCGTGCCGGTCGCCCGACCGCCGAGTACCTCAGCTACGTACTCAGCCGCATCAACTTCCCCGGCTCGCTCTACCTGGCTTTCGTCGCCCTCATTCCGCTGATCGCTCTGGTTCTCATCAACGCCAACCAGAACTTCCCGTTCGGCGGCACCTCACTGCTGATCGTCGTCGGCGTCGGCCTCGAAACGGTCAAGCAGATCGACGCGCAGATGCAGCAGCGCCACTACGAGGGTCTGCTGCGCTGATTCGACCCGACGCTGACGTTCAGCGGACATTCCATTGGAAGGACACCTTATGAGTTCACGCATCATCCTGATCGGCCCTCCCGGAGCCGGCAAGGGCACCCAGGCCGCACGCCTGTCCGAGGCGCTCGGCGTCCCGGCCATCTCGACCGGAGACATCTTCCGGGCGAATGTGAAGGGTGAGACCGAACTGGGCAAGCTGGCCAAGCGCTACATGGATGCCGGCGAGTACGTGCCCGACGAGGTCACGAACTCGATGGTCGCAGATCGACTGGCACAGGATGACGCAGCCGAAGGCTTCCTCCTCGATGGATATCCTCGCACCAGCGCCCAGGTCGACGAACTCGACAGGATCCTCGCTGCAGAGGATAAGGCGATCGAGCACGTGGTCGAGCTCACCGCCGACACCGACGAGGTCGTCGCTCGTCTCCTCGCGCGTGCTCAGACCGAGGGCCGCAGCGACGACAGCGAAGACGTCATCCGCCATCGCCTCGACGTCTACGAAGAGCAGACCCAACCGCTGACCGATATCTACCGCAGCCGCGGTCTGCTTCGCCAGGTCGACGGACTCGGCGAAGTCAACGACATCACCGAGCGCATCCTCTCGACCATTCGATGATCTTCGGACCACGTATCGAGCTGAAGACTCCCGCAGAGCTTGAGCTCATGCATCGGGCCGGGCAGCTGACAGCAGAAGTGCTCTCAGCGGCCCGGTCCGCGGCCGTTCCCGGAGCCACCACCGCCGAGGTGGACGCCGCTGCGGAAGCCGTCATCGACGCCGCCAGCGCCCGCTCGAACTTCAAGGGCTATCAGGGATTCCCTGCAGTCGTGTGCATTTCCGTGAACGAGGAGATCGTCCACGGCATCCCGGGATCCCGTGTCCTCAACGCCGGGGACATCGTGTCGATCGACGGCGGCGCCGTCGTCGACGGCTTCCACGGGGACTCGGCGCTGACGATGATCGTCGGCGGCGACGAAGCAGGCACTGCATCCGACCGTGAGCTGTCCTCTGCCACCGAGGCGGCTATGTGGGCAGGCATCGCGGCATTCGCGACCGGTACGAAGGTCAGCGACATCGGCGACGCCATCGATGACTTCGTCTCCGAATCATTCCCCCACCTGGGCCTCGTCGAGGAATTCACCGGACACGGAATCGGCACCTCCATGCATATGGCGCCTGAGGTCCTCAACTACCGTGCACGCTCGAACGGCCCGAAGATCAAGCCCGGAATGTGCTTGGCGATCGAGCCGATGCTCACCACGGGAGGTGCGGACACGCGCACTCTCGCCGACGACTGGACTGTCGTGACGGCGGATGGGTCACGGGCGAGCCACTGGGAACACAGCGTGGCCCGCCATGACGGGGGAGTCTGGGTACTCACAGCCGCCGACGGGGGAGCGGCCGGGCTGGCGCCGTTCGGAATCACTCCCGTGGCTCCGAAAGACGCCTGAGGGGAGAACTCAGGCGGCCGGCATCTGCTTTCTCAGGGCAGACCTGCCGACGAAGTAGACTGCGGCGAAGGTTCCGGACGCCGCCATCAGTGCGAGTGCGAACATCCACGTGGCCGTCTCGGCGATGGTGAATCCGAAGATCTGGAATGCGCAGAAGGCGATGAAAGCCGTGATCGCTCCCGCCAGCAGTCCGGAGGTGCGGGCCGTCTGGTAGGCGCGCTGATCCAGTGTGTGCTTCTCGTCATCCATGTCGTGGCTCCTCGTCGCTTGGCTGCGATCTCGGTCCTGTCGGCACCGATCCTTGTGTCTTCACGGTAGAATCCGGCCATGACGAGTGTCCACAATGTCCCGAAACGTCGGACAGATGTGGGCGATCGGTATCGGATGACGCGGATCGCCTTCGACGTGGTCTCCGTTTTCGGGTGCCTGCAAGCCAGTGGACTGCCGGGACCCGTCATCGTCAGCGTGCTGCGTGAACACGGGTATTCCTCCTCGAGCGTTCACAATCAGCTTGTACGAATGGTCCAACGAGGCATCATCAGCAGCGAACGAATCGGGCGGGTCTCCATCTACCGTCTGAGCGAACACATCCTCTCAGATTTCGGTGACATCGCAGGCGATCACGTCTTCCCCGACTATGCGGGGCGCTTCCACACCATCGTGTATTCGGTTCCGGAAGCTGAACGCGGACTGCGCGACCGACTGCAGTACATTGCGCGGAGCTTGGGATACAGACAGCTGAGACCGGGAATCCTCATCGGCTTCGCAGACCAGTCCAGACTGCTCTCGAAGAGACTGCCCCACATCCCTGTTCCCGGCTGGTCAGAGGCCGGAGTGCTGACCCCCGACTCCCTCGCGGCGGCACGCAGGATGACGACTCGGGCATTCGAACTCGACGCCGCTCTCGCCCAGCTGCCGCCTCTGGAAGAGCGCATGAACGCATTGAGTTCGGGGGGTTCGGCACCCGGCACGGGTTGCGCAGGGCTGAGCCTGGGAAGCTTCTTCGATGTGTACTACGACGTCGCCCGTGCGGTGATGACCCACCCGCTGCTGCCGGAAACTCTCGTCGACGGGACTCAGCCGGCCGTGCGGTTCCGTGCGCTGATGCGACAGTGCAATCTCGAATACTATCTGCGCTTCGATCAGCTGATCCGCGAGTGCGCGGGAGCAAGCTCATCCTTCGAACTCATCGAATGGCTGCCCGAAGACTGATCAGTGTCGGGTGTGGAGGCCATCGGACATGTCGGTCAGAGGGCCCAGGGCATGGTGGTCAGAGTATCCGGGCGATCCTCTTGGCCGCCTCGGTGAGCAAGGGTCGGGGGAGTGCGAAGTTGAAGCGGATATGTCCGGCCCCGACCTGTCCGCAGAGTCGGCCCTCGGTCACGGCCACCTCGGCGCGGGATCGGATGTGATCGGACAGGTTCGACTCCAGTCCATAGCCGCGCAGATCCAGCCAGGCCAGATAGGTGCCTTCCGGCTCGATGTAGGCGGCACCCGGCAGCAGTGACCCGACGAGATCGGTGAAGTGGTCGCGGTTGCCTTTGAGGTAGCCGGTGACTTCGCTCAGCCAGTCATTCCCACGCGTGTACGCGGCGGTGGTGGCGAGTATCCCCGGGTTCGACGCGGCTCCGGAGACGAACTGTCCCCTTTTCGCCCAGACCTCACGGTCGCTGGGGGAGGTGAGGATGAGCTGGGCACATTTGAGGCCGGGGATGTTGAAGGCCTTCGACGCGGCTGTCGCGGTAGCGGTGTGGGCGGCGGTGGCCTCGGTGAGAGTGGCATAGGGAATGTGCCGCGCGGGGGCGTAGACGACCGGTGCATGGATCTCATCGGAGAACACCCGGGCACCGGCCTTCTCCACGACGTCGGCGAGGGCCAGCAGTTCGGCCTCGGTGCAGACCTTGCCGATCGGGTTGTGCGGATTGCACAGGACGAACGTGGCTCCGGGAGTGAGGGCAGAGGCGATGGCATCGAGGTCGAATGACCAGCCGGACTCCGATCGCAGCATCGGGACTTCGATGAGCTCGCGGCCGGTCACTCGCGCGACATCGAAGAACGGCATATAAGCCGGTGTCGGCAGCACGATCGGAGTGTCCGGTGGGGTGAGGTGGGTGAGGACGCCGAGGAACGCGGCCAGCACATCACTGGCCGGTTCGATGTGACCGACGGGGATCCGCCACCCGTAGTGCTCGGAGCAGAAACGCGAGGTCGATGTTCTCAAGTCAGCGGTCAGGTCGGCGGGAGCATAGCCGTAGAGGTCACGATCGTCGATGGTCTGCAGCGACTGCCGCACCGCGGGAGCCACCCCGAAGTCCATCTCGGCGATGAAGGCGCCGATGGAGCCGGGGAAGGACGACCACTTGCGGCCGCCCTTCGCGACAAGGGACTCCTCGGTGATGGCATCGAAATCGGACATCTCTGTACTCCTCTTCGGGGACTGCGTCGGGTGCGGTTCTCACGCTAGCAGTCGGGGCGGCCGAGGTGCGGTCCATTCGTCGTCAGGGGACATGGGAACGGTGCGCCGCCTCGGCGAAGATGGGATTGTAAGGGACTTCACGCTCAGAAGCGAACACCGTGTGGAAGATTCTTTCTCCGTAGTGTAGGGTTGATGATTGGTCTGTTCTCATTCAACTCACCCTTTTTCAGATGTGGGCGGCTTCTGCCATCCACTTCTTTTATGTGGTGACGAGGACTGCAGACCGAGGGGTCACCGGCATTGAGTCGGTGATACACGATTACGTCGAACGCGAAGGTTTCGCGGGAATACGAGGTTAGCGAACGATATGGCCAAAAAAGAAGGGGTCATTGAGATCGAAGGCACCGTTGTCGAGGCTCTGCCGAACGCATCGTTTCGGGTTGAGCTGAGCAACGGGCACAAGGTGCTCGCACATATCTCCGGAAAGATGCGTCAGCACTATATCCGCATCCTTCCCGAGGACCGGGTCATTGTGGAGCTGTCTCCATACGATCTCTCGCGCGGACGAATCGTTTACCGCTACAAGTAAGGATCTTCGATCATTCGCGTCCTGTCCGGCCGGGCAGGGACCGAAAGAAGGAAAAACGATGAAGGTTAAGCCCAGCGTCAAGAAGATCTGCGAGAACTGCCAGATTACCCGCCGTCACGGCCGGGTCATCGTCATCTGCTCCAACCCGCGCCACAAGCAGCGCCAGGGCTGAGCAGCTCGTTTCGAGCAGATCGAGGCTCCACAGCGGAGCCTCAGCAGCACCACACCCGCGCAAACCTCGCCATCTGCGTTCGGAGCCATGAGAAGTGAGAGCTTCCGGGGAACTGACACAGGACGATACCTCCGGTCGGGGGCCGGAGACCTTGGGAGACCAAGGACAGGTTTGCATCAGCACCTCCGAAACAACAACAGGAGACAGTACCCATGGCACGACTTGCCGGAGTCGACATCCCGCGTGAAAAGCGCGTGGAAGTCGCCTTGACTTACATCTATGGTGTGGGCCGCACCCGTGCGCGCCAGACCCTGACCGAAACGGGAATCAGCCCTGATACCCGTGTGAAGGACTTGAGCGACGCAGAGCTCGTCCAGCTGCGTGACTACATCGAGGGCACATTCCAGGTTGAGGGTGACCTCCGTCGTGAGGTGGCCGCCGATATCCGCCGCAAGGTCGAAATCGGAAGCTATGAAGGCCTGCGTCACCGCCGCGGTCTGCCGGTTCGCGGTCAGCGGACCAAGACGAACGCGCGTACCCGCAAGGGACCGAAGCGCACCGTGGCCGGTAAGAAGAAGTAACACGCTCACTCGGTTGGCTGAGGCCAACCACCTCGATCAGGAGTAGGACATATGCCTCCCAAGTCACGCGCCGCTACAGTGCGCAAGCCTCGCCGCAAGCTGAAGAAGAATATCGTTGCCGGCCAGGCCCACATCAAATCAACCTTCAACAACACCATCGTGTCGATCACTGATCCGACCGGTGCTGTCATCTCCTGGGCCTCCTCAGGTGAGATCGGCTTCAAGGGTTCGCGCAAGTCGACCCCGTACGCCGCTCAGATGGCTGCTGAATCGGCTGCTCGCCGGGCGCAGGAACACGGCCTGAAGAAGGTCGACGTGTTCGTCAAGGGACCGGGCTCGGGCCGCGAGACCGCCATCCGTTCGCTGCAGGCCGCCGGCCTGGAACTGGGAACCATCCAGGATGTCACTCCCGTTCCGTTCAACGGCTGCCGTCCCCCCAAGCGCCGCCGCGGCTGATCCTTCCGTGGAACTGCAACGGATGACGGGTGAGATCCCGACATCGGTCGCAGAACGGATTCCCAGATAACCCGAACCGTTCTTCATGGCCTTTAAGGCCATGACGTGCAGTGCGAACGTCATATAGCGGATGTTCGCTGAAAGGAAGCCCACGTGCTCATTGCACAGCGCCCAACGCTCACGGAAGAAGTCGTCTCCGATAACCGCTCACGGTTCGCCATCGAACCGCTCGAGCCCGGATTCGGCTACACCCTCGGCAACTCGCTTCGCCGGACCCTGCTGTCCTCGATCCCTGGTGCCGCCGTCACGTCCATCCGGATCGACGGAGTGCTCCACGAGTTCAGCACCGTGCCGGGAGTCAAAGAGGATGTCACAGAATTCATCCTCAACCTGAAGTCCCTGGTCGTATCGTCCGAATTCGACGAACCGGTCGTCGCCTACCTGCGCAAGCAGGGACCTGGCACCGTGACCGCTGCCGATGTCTCTGCTCCTGCCGGGGTCGAGATCCACAATCCGGACCTGCACATCGCCACACTGAATGGTGAGGGTCGTCTGGACATGGAACTGACCATCGAACGTGGACGCGGATACGTTTCGAGCGCTCAGAACAAGAACGCGGATGCAGAGATCGGCCGGATTCCGGTCGATTCGATCTACTCCCCGGTTCTCAAGGTCACCTACAAGGTCGAAGCCACGCGTGTCGAACAGCGCACCGACTTCGATCGTCTGGTCCTCGACGTCGAAACCAAGCCCTCGATGACCCCGCGCGATGCCATCGCATCTGCGGGCAAGACCCTGGTCGAACTCTTCGGCCTGGCTCGAGAGCTCAACGTCGAAGCTGAAGGTATCGAGATCGGACCCTCGCCTGTGGACGCGGCACTCGCCGCCGACCTGGCGCTGGCGATCGAAGATCTCGACCTGACCGTGCGCTCCTACAACTGCCTCAAGCGCGAAGGCATCCACACCGTCGGCGAACTCGTTGCTCGCAGCGAAGCCGACCTGATGGATATCCGCAACTTTGGTTCGAAGTCGATCGACGAGGTCAAGGCGAAGCTCAACGAGCTCGGCCTGAGCCTCAAGGACAGTCCTGCCGGGTTCGAAGCCGGTCTCGTTGATGAGGACCAGTCCTACGTCGAAGACGAACAGTACTGATTAAGACCTAGGAGTAACTGACAATGCCAACCCCAACCAAGGGTCCCCGCCTCGGCGGTTCGCCCACACACGAGCGCATGATGCTCAACAACCTGGCAGCCCAGCTGTTCGAGCACAAGCAGATCAAGACGACTGTGACGAAGGCCAAGCGCCTGCGTCCGGTTGCCGAGCGCATGATCACGAACGCCAAGAAGGGTGACCTGGCCGCACGTCGTCGCGTGCTCGGCCAGATCTCCGACAAGTCGATCGTGCACGAGCTCTTCACCTCGATCGCCGAAACGATGGCCGAGCGTCCCGGTGGATACACCCGTATCACCAAGATCGGCCCCCGTCCCGGCGACAACGCCCCGATGGCCGTCATCGAACTGGTCCTCGAGCCCTACTCGCCGAAGCAGGCAACCGTGAAGGAAGCCGAACAGGCCACCGCCGCTGCCGCTCCGGCAGAAGAGGCACCGGCTGAGGCTGAGGTCGTCGACGAGGCTCCGGCCGAAGACGCCGCAGTCGAGGCAGAGTCAGCCGAGGCTGACGCCGAGACCGCTGAAGAGTCCTCCGAGGCTGCCGAGGAGAAGTAAGCTCCTCGACCGACTCACGGCTCGGATCTCCGCAGCCGTGAGTCACACACTTCAGGCGGGCACCGTCACAGGTGCCCGCCTGAAGTGTATTCACCGCTGGCGCGAGGATCGACGAGGACGTGCAGGCCGCCTCGGTGGGGTCAGTTTTCACGCACCTGTCCGACCACCTCGGCGTGAATGATTGCTCTTCGTTCCAATCATCGGTTTCGAATCAGATGATTGGAACGAAGAGCGATTACTCCGGTACGCAACCTGAGGTTCTCAACGCAATGTGATGTCACCGCATGAGTGACTGGCGCCGCGTGTGATCGGGCAGGCGTCTGCAGACGTACCGCGATCCGTTCAGTGCACGGACGGTGGGCAAGCCATGGGTCATACTGACGGCTCGATATGACGAAGGCCGGGGCACGATCGTGCCCCGGCCTTCATTCAGTTCGCGTCGACTCTCACTTCACGAGTCTGTTCTCACTTCACGCGGGAGAGTTCCACGGATTCGTCGAACTCGATGTCAGAGGCCTCATCGTGCTTGTAGGTGAAGCGACTGACGACGACGGCGACGATGAGGTTGACGATGAAGCCGGGAATGATCTCGTAGACCGCATCCGTCATCGGTGTGCTCACCTGGCCCCAGACGAAGGCCACGACCGCGCCGGAGAGCAGACCGAACAGGGCTCCCCAGTTGCTCAGACGCTTCCAGAACAGAGTGAGCAGGACGATCGGCCCGAAGGAGGCGCCGAAGCCTGCCCACGCGAAGGCGACGAGGTCGAGGATGCTGTTCGATGGTGAGATCGCGAGGACGACCGCGATGACGGCGACGACGAGCACGCCGAGGCGGCCGAGCAGTACGTAGGTCTTGTCCTGCAGCGTTCTCGTGGATCCGGTGCGCAGGGCGACGATCTTGAACAGATCCTCGATGAGCGCTGACGACGTGACGACGAGCTGCGAGGAGATCGTCGACATGATGGCTGCCAGTACCGCAGCCAAGACGAGGCCGGCGATGAACGGGTGGAAGAGGATCTGCGCGAGGTCGAGGAAGACGGTTTCGGCGTCTGCGGGTTCCATATCCGCGTGCTGAGAGAAGTAGGAGATGCCGACGATGGCGGTGGCGACGGCACCGAGCGCCGAGATCGCCATCCAGCCGACGCCGATGCGCCGAGCGACGGTGGCGTCGGCGGGAGTGCGCAGGGCCATGAAGCGCACGATGATGTGCGGCTGGCCGAAGTAGCCCAGTCCCCAGGCCAGGGCGGACACGATCGACGCGATCGTCGCGAAGGTCCAGAATTCGTCTGAGCCGAAGAGGCTGAGCAGACCGGGATCGATTTCGGTGACGTTGTTGACTACCGTCGTCGGCCCGCCGGCGTTGATGACGGCGACGATCGGCACAGCCACCAGAGCAGCGAACATCAGCAGACCCTGGGCGACATCCGTGAGAGTCGCGCCGAGGAATCCGCCGAAGAGGGTGTAGATCATCGTGATCGCGGCGACGAGGAGCATTCCACCGAGGTAGTTGAGTCCGAAGCTCGACTCGAAGAATTTGCCGGCCGCCACCATGCCCGACGAGACGTAGAAGGTGAAGAAGACCAGAATGATGATGCCGCAGACGATGCGCAGCAGTCGTGTCCGGTCTTTGAGCCGCTGTTCGAAGAAGCTGGGGATCGTGATCGAGTCGCCGGCCTTCTCCGTGAACGCACGCAGCCGAGGCGCGACGATCTTCCAGTTGACCCAGGCGCCGACGGTCAGGCCGATAGCGATCCAGGCTTCGATGAGCCCGGAGACGTAGATGGCGCCGGGCAGACCCATGAGCAGCCACCCCGACATATCGGAGGCGCCGGCGCTCAGCGCGGCAACGCTGGGTCGCAGTCCACGTCCCGCGAGCATGTAGTCGTCGAGGTTGTTCTTCGTCTTGCGGTAGGCAAACCAGCCGATGGCCAGCATGCCGATGAAGTAGAGGACGATCGCGATCGTGCGGAAAGTGGTTTCCGACATTTGAGCTCAGCTCCTTCGATAGGCCGAGCCGACCTTACAGGACAAGAGGTCGCAGGTGTGAATTTCCTGTGCACCTCCTTGTTGCGAGAGTACACAGCGACACTGCTGGAGCGGCAGGCTCAGTCGAAGACGACGGTGCGATGGCCGTCCATGAGCACGCGGCCTTCGGCATGCCAAGCGACGGCCCGAGCGAGCACGGCCGCTTCGACGTCCTGACCGTGCCGGACGAAATCGGCGATCGCCTGATTGTGATCGACGCGGGCCACATCCTGTTCGATGATCGGCCCCTCGTCGAGGTCACTGGTGACGTAGTGGGCAGTCGCGCCGATGATCTTCACGCCTCGGGCATGCGCCTGATGGTAGGGCCTCGCGCCCTTGAAGCTCGGCAGGAACGAATGGTGGATATTGATGACCCGGCCCTCGAGGCGGGCGCAGAGGTCGGGGGAGAGGATCTGCATGTATCGGGCCAAGACGATGAGTTCGACCTCGAGGTCATCGACGAGAGTCGAGAGCCTCGCCTCGGCGTCGGCCTTCGTCTCCCGGGTGATCGGAATATGGTGGAAATCGTGGCCGTGGAATTCGGCGAGCGGACGCAGATCGGCATGGTTGCCGGCGACGCCGACGATGTCGATGGGCAGCTGACCGGCCGAATGCCGGAACAGCAGAGTGTTGAGGCAGTGCGCGGCCTTGGACACCATGATCAGGGTGCGGGTCTTCTTCTCCACCGGTTGCAGGCTCACAGTCATCGCGAACCGGGGAGCCACCTCGGCGAGTGCCTCTTCCACGGTCTGGGCCGTGGTCTCTGCAGGCGTCGAGAACTGCAGGCGCAGGAAGAACTGACGAGAATCGGGGGAGGAGAACTGCTGGGATTCGGTGATGTTGCCGCCCAGGCCCGCGAGCACCCCGGTCACGGCGTGGACGATGCCGGTCGAATCGGGGCAGGTGACTCTCAGGATCCATTCGCAGCTCATGGACTCGATCCTAATCGGTGGCTGCGCTCAACGCCCACTCCGAGTCGGCATCCGGATGGCGGTCGCGGCCCCGGAAGCAGGCGGCGTCGCTGTTAGCATGGTGCCGGGTGACGGCCGCGGTTTGCGCGCTGCCTCGCTCCCATCATCGGATGCCACAGGAGAGTACTCATGACCGAAAACTCGATGCAGGCTTCGCTTGCCGACATCGACCCGCAGATTGCCGAAGTCCTCGACCTCGAGCTGGGCCGCCAGCGGTCGACGCTCGAGATGATCGCCTCGGAGAATTTCGTCCCGCGCGCCGTGCTGGAAGCACAGGGGTCGGTGCTGACGAACAAGTACGCCGAGGGGTATCCCGGCAAGCGCTACTACGGCGGCTGCGAATACGTCGACGTCGCGGAGAACCTCGCCATCGACCGCGCCAAGAGCCTCTTCGGCGCCGACTACGCGAACGTCCAGCCCCATTCCGGTGCCTCGGCCAACGCCGCTGTCATGCACGCTCTGGCCCGTCAGGGTGACAAGATGCTCGGGCTGTCCCTGGCCCATGGCGGGCACCTCACCCACGGTATGAAGATCAACTTCTCCGGACGCCTCTACGATGTCGCCTCCTACGAGGTCGACCCCGATACCTACCGCATCGATATGGACAAGGTGCGCGAGAAGGCTCTCGAACACCGCCCCGAGGTCATCGTCGCCGGCTGGTCGGCCTACCCTCGTCAGCTGGACTTCCAGGCCTTCCGCGATATCGCCGACGAAGTCGGTGCGAAGCTGTGGGTCGATATGGCCCACTTCGCCGGACTCGTCGCCGCCGGTCTGCACCCGAACCCGGTGCCGTTCGCCGATGTCGTGTCCTCGACGGTGCACAAGACCATCGGCGGGCCCCGGTCCGGTTTCATCCTCGGCAAGGAGGAGTACGCGAAGAAGCTCAACTCCGCCGTGTTCCCGGGACAGCAGGGTGGACCGCTCATGCATGTCATCGCCGCGAAAGCCGTGGCGTTCAAGCTCGCGGCCTCTGCCGAGTTCAAGGAACGTCAGGAACGCACCGTGCGCGGTGCTCAGATCCTGGCTGAGCGCCTGCTGGCCTCCGACGTCGCTGACGCCGGAGCCACCGTGCTCACCGGCGGCACCGATGTCCACCTCGTGCTCGTCGACCTGCGAAACTCCGCCCTCGACGGACAGCAGGCCGAAGATCTTCTGCACTCGGTCGGCATCACCGTCAACCGCAATGCCGTGCCCTTCGACCCGCGTCCGCCGATGGTCACCTCGGGGCTGCGCATCGGCACCCCGGCACTGGCCACCCGCGGATTCGGCGACAACGAATTCACCGAGGTCGCTGACGTCATCGCCGAGGCGCTCAAGCCCGGTGCCGACGTCGAGGCACTCGCCTCACGCGTGAAGAAACTGAGCGACGACTTCCCCCTCTACGAAGGACTGGAGCAGTACTGATGGGTGCACAGATCCTCGACGGCAGAGCCTGCGCGAAGCAGATCAAGGCCGAACTCACGGAGGCGGTGGCGACCCTGGCAGAATCCGGAATCGTTCCGGGCCTCGGCACAGTGCTGGTGGGGGAGGACCCCGGTTCGAAGTGGTACGTCGCGGGCAAGCACCGTGACTGTGCCGAGGTCGGAATCAGTTCGATCCGCCGCGACTTGCCCGAGTCGGTAAGCCAGGAAGAGCTGCTGGCGGTCATCGACGAGCTCAACAACGATGACGCCTGCACCGGCTACATCGTGCAGCTTCCGCTGCCGGACCATATCGACACGGACACGATCCTCGAAGCCATCGATCCGGCTAAGGACGCCGACGGCCTGCATCCGACCAACCTCGGTCGACTCGTGCTCAACGTGAACTCGGAGATCACCACTCCGCTGCCGTGCACTCCGCGCGGTGTCATCGAGCTGATCACCCGCAACGGCATCGATCTGGCCGGCAAGCATGTCGTGGTCATCGGTCGCGGGGTCACCGTGGGCCGGTCCATCGGTGCACTGCTGACTCGGCGTGAGCACAATGCGACCGTGACTCTGACGCACACCGGTACGCGCAATCTTGATGAGCTGTTGGCTCAGGCCGATGTCATCGTCGCGGCCGCCGGGGCGGCTCGCATCGTGAAGGCGGAGGCGGTCAAACCCGGAGCGATCGTCCTCGACGTGGGAGTCTCGCGTGAGACGGACCCGGAGACGGGGAAGTCGAAGATCGTCGGAGACGTGGATCCGGCGGTCGCCGAGGTGGCGTCCTGGGTCTCACCGAACCCCGGAGGCGTCGGGCCGATGACTCGAGCCCTGCTGCTGAAGAATGTCGTCGACACCGCCCAACGCTCAGCCAACTGACCCCTATTACTACCTGACGGCGGCCCAGCAACCTCGCGCGAGGTTGCTGGGCCGCCGTCAGGTAGTTCTGGGAGGGTGGGCGGTGCCGGGTGCTCAGTCCTCGGGGAACTTGAGCTCGAAGAAGACGCGCGGGTTGCCCGGGCCGGCATAGTCCTCGATGAGCTCTCCGCTGAAGCCCATGGACGAGTGGAACGAGATCGCACCCGAGGACTCCGGCATCGTCGTCGCCTGAACCGAGGAGGCACCGAGCTGACGGGAATGGTCGATGAAGTGCTGGTAGAGATGACGGCCGATTCCCTGGTGACGGAAATCCGACCGCGCTGCCACCAGGTGGATGTAGGCAGGACCATCATGGGGAATGACGCCGAGCAGGTATCCGACGATCTCCGAACGGTAGCGGGCGACGAGCCCCGAGGTGACGAACTGACGGAACCAGTAGGCATCATGGTCACCGCTGAGATCGCGGTCTCCCCAGAAGTTGGCTTGGGCGTCGAGCAGGAATTCGCGCATCTCGCGGGCGTCGACCTCATCGAGCGGACTGATGCTCAGCTGCTCGGTGTCGATAGTTTCGTCAACGGCCATTGCGCCTCCTGATGTGTTCGTACTTACCCTCACTCTATAACGCCCCGTCCCGGAAGAATAGTGCGCTCCATGTCATCATAGATCACATGATTCGGATTGCTTCAGTCAACGTCAACGGAGTCCGCGCAGCATGGCGAAAGGGGATGCCCACCTGGGTCGATGCAGCGAAACCGGACTTCATCACCCTCCAAGAAGTGCGCGCCGCGAACGATATCGCGCACGGTGTCCTTGCCGACACCGGATACACCACGATCAGCCATGATGCCGAGGCGAAGGGCCGCGCCGGCGTCGCCGTGATGGCCCGCACCGAACCCGAGGCGGTGCGCGAAGGACTCGGCGACGACGGTTACTTCGACCGGGCCGGACGCTGGGTGGAGACGGACTTCCGCCTCGGCGACGGATCGCTTCTGACCCTTGTGTCCGCGTACGTCCATTCCGGTGAGGCCGACACCCCCAAACAGGACGACAAGTACCGGTTCCTCGACCGCATGATCGAACGGATGCCGCAGCTGGCGAAGACCGCCGACCATGTGCTCATCACCGGCGACCTCAACGTCTGCCACACCGAACGCGACCTGAAGAACTGGAAAGCCAACCGGAAGAAGTCCGGATTCCTCCCGGAGGAACGAGCCTACTTCGACAAGTTCTTCGGTGAGATCGGCTATGTTGACGTCCACCGCGAACTCAGCGGCGACATCGACGGACCCTACACCTGGTGGTCGATGCGCGGTCAGGCCTTCGACAACGACACAGGATGGCGCATCGACTATCAGATGGCCACTCCGGCCCTGGCCGAAACCGCGGTCAAGGCCACCGTGGACAAAGCCGACAGCTGGGCCGAACGCTGGTCGGACCACGCTCCGCTGGTCATCGACTACGACCTCCCGTCCGTCCAGGCCTGACCGCAGACCGAACGACAGACGAAGAGCCCGGGGCTCAGGACATTTCGTCCTGAGCCCCGGGCTCTTCGTCTGGCGTCTCTGCGTTCAGAGACGCAGGCAGCTTCAGAATCTCAACAGCAGCGGGCCTTGGGATTGCGGTCCTGCTCATCGGTGAGATCTCGCCAGAAGGCCTTCTCCTCCATCGCACCCTCACGGGTGCCGTGTCGGCGCTCGTAGGATTCGAGGTAGTGGATATAGGCGTTCTCGCCCATGATCTCCTTGAGGTACCAGTGGAGCCAGGCCCCGCCTCGGCGCAGGGATCCCCACGGATCGCTGGCGATGCGGGCGAGCGGATGTGCGGTGCTCATTCCTTCTGCCTTCCTGCTGCGTGTTCGTCCCACTGCGCCTGCAGCTCGCGCTCGGGCTTGCGAGCGATGAGACCGGCCGGAGCGAACATCTTCGTCTCGACGAAGGGCTCCTCCGTCGTCGGCAGGGACCCCTTCTTGATGGCCTCGATGGACTTCCAGACTGCCATGACGACGACCATCGCGACAAGAAGTGCGAAGACGATCGACAGGGTGCCCTGGACGAATGTGTTGCGCACGACTGCGCTCATCGCCGCGACGCCCTCGGTATTGCCCATCGAGGTCTCTCCGGCGGCCAGCGCGTCCTTGTATGCGAAGTGCTGAGCCCAGTAGCCGAGCTTCGGGTCGGAGGAGAAGATCTTCTGCCACGAGGCGACCATCGTGACCACCAGATCCCAGACCAGCGGGATGCCGGGGATCCACGCCCACTTGGCCAGACCCATCTTGCACACGATGGCGAAGACGACGGCCAGGGCAATCGCGGCCAACAGCTGGTTCGAGATGCCGAAGAGCGGGAACAGCGTATTGATTCCGCCGAGGGGGTCGGTGACTCCCATAAGCAGGATCGATCCCCAGGCGGCCACCATGATGGCCGTCGTCAGCCACGCACCTGGAGTCCACGAGGGGTCCCGGAACTTCTTCGAGAAGTTGCCGAGCGCATCCGAGAGCATGAAACGGGCCACGCGGGTACCCGCATCGATCGTGGTGAGGATGAACAGGGCCTCGAACATCACGGCGAAGTGGTACCAGAAAGACATCCAGGCGGGCCCGCCGAAGACGTTGTGGAGGATGTGCGCCATTCCCATCGCCAGCGTCGGGGCGCCGCCGGTGCGAGAGACGATGCTCTCCTCACCGACGTCCTTGGCCGCCTGATCGAGGATCTCCGGGCTCGTCTCGACCCCGGACATGCCCAAGGAGTTGTTGATGAAGTCCGCTGCGCCCTGCACTGTTCCGCCGGTGAGCGGTTCGGCGGCATTCATCGCGAAGTAGAGGCCCTTGTCGAGGCAGATCGCGGCGACCAGCGCCATGATGGCGACGAAGGACTCCATGAGCATGCCGCCGTAGCCGATGAGGCGAGCCTGCGTCTCCTTCTCGATGAGCTTCGGAGTCGTGCCTGAGGAGATGAGAGCGTGGAAGCCCGACAAAGCTCCACAGGCGATGGTGATGAACAGGAACGGGAACAGGGCGCCGGCGAACGCCGGACCGGCCGAGTTGAACGCGAATTCGGTCAGCGCAGGCATCTGCACGGTCGGGTTGACGATGAGGATGCCCACAGCCAGCAGCACGATGGTGCCGATCTTCATGAATGTCGACAGGTAGTCGCGCGGTGCCAGCAGCACCCACACCGGAAGCACGGCGGCGAGGAATCCGTAGATCATCAGGCACCAGGCCAGAGTCACCTTGTCGAGGTGGAAGATCTCGGACCAGAACGGCGAGTTGTGGACCCAACCGCCGGCGATGATCGCGATGACGAGCAGCACGATGCCGATGACCGAGGTCTCGACGACCTTGCCGGGGCGCAGGTAGCGCATGTAGATGCCCATGAACACAGCGATCGGGATGGTCATCGCAATGGAGAAGACGCCCCAGGGACTTTCGGCCAGCGCGTTGATGATGACGACGCCGAGGACCGCGATGAGGATGACCATGATGAGGATGATGCCGATGGAGGCGATGATTCCGCCCGTTCGACCGAGCTCATCGCGAGTCATCTGTCCCAGCGATCGGCCGTTGCGGCGCATGGAGAAGAACAGCACCATATAGTCCTGGACACCGCCGGCGAGCACGACGCCGAAGACGATCCACAGGGTTCCGGGCAGGTAGCCCATCTGGGCTGCGAGGATCGGTCCCACGAGGGGGCCGGCACCGGAGATCGCGGCGAAGTGATGGCCGAACAGGACCCGGCGGTCGGTCGGCGCGAAATCGCGGCCGTTGTCGTTGAGTTCTGCCGGGGTGGCTCGCTTCGGGTTCGGGCGGCAGATCTTCCATTCGATGAGCTTCGCGTAGAAGCGGAAGCCGATGAGGTAGCTGCCGACGGCTGCGGCGACGAACCAGCTGGCCGACAGCTCTTCACCGCGCACGAACGCGATCATCGACCAGCCCGCGCCGGCGATGAGGGCGATGGCCACCCACAGCACGATCTTCGCCGGTGTCCAGCGTGGCTTCTCGACCACGGCGACCGGCGGAAGGTCGCCCTCGGTCTTGATGTATTCGACCGACATAGTCCTCCTCCTTGAGAGACGACGCATCAGGTCCGTAGGAGATGACGCGTCGGGATTGTTGAGTTCTCAGCATGATCAGACCTTCGCTGGCCGCTGCTCGACAGATGTTCGAGAACTGGGAGACACCTTGGCGAATCATGTGATCTGGTACGAACTATACCGCTGGTCCGCGGCCGAGCGTGATCTCCGACACCAGACCGGACGCCTGAACAGACCCGACAGGGGAGATGGCATCATAGGACTATGACGAACTCTTCACAGCCACGCACTGTCTCAGGTATCCAAGCCACCTCCGATTCCCTTCATCTCGGCAACTACATCGGAGCCCTGCAGCAGTTCGTGACTCACCAGGAGTCGCACGATGCCTTCTACTTCATCGCGAACATGCACGCGATCACCGTCGAGCAGGACCCGGCCGAACTGCGGGAACGCACCCTGCGCACGGCCGCGCAGTTCATCGCCGCCGGTCTCGATCCGGAGAAGTCGACGATCTTCGTCCAGTCCCAGGTGCCCGCCCATCCGCAGCTGTCCTGGGTCCTCGAATGCACCACCTCGATGGGTGAGGCCAGCCGGATGACCCAGTTCAAGGACAAGTCCGCGAAGCAGGAGCATGTGTCCCTGGGGCTGCTCACCTACCCGGCGCTGATGGCCGCCGACATCCTCCTGTACAACCCGCAGCTCGTTCCCGTCGGTGAGGACCAGCGCCAGCACCTCGAGCTGACCCGCAACCTCGCCGAACGCTTCAACTATCGGTTCGGCAAGACCTTCACCGTCCCCGAGGCGCAGATCCTCAAGGCGACCGCGAAGATCTATGACCTGCAGAATCCGGGCGCGAAGATGTCGAAGTCCCAGCCCAGCCCGCAGGGACGCATCGACATCCTCGACGATGCGAAGGCCCTGACGAAGAAGATCAAGTCCGCCGTGACCGACGACGGAACCGAGATCGCCTTCGACCCGGAGAACAAGCCGGGAGTGTCGAATCTGCTGACGATCTATTCCTCCCTGACCTCACGTTCGGTCGACGAAATCGTCGCCGAGTACGAAGGGAAGATGTACGGTCACCTCAAGGTCGACCTCGCCGAGGTGGCTGTGGAGACCCTGACACCGGTGCGGGAGCGGACACTGGAGCTCCTCGAGGACCGGACCCAGCTGCAGGCGATCCTCGATCGCGGGGCGGAGAAGGCCAGCGCCATCGCCGAGGCGACCCTGCGCGAGGTCTATGACAAGATCGGCTTCATCTGATCGTGGCGAAGAAGAAACCCGAAGAGGGGCCGCTCAACCTCACACCGGATATGCTCCACACTGCTGCGCGGGTGGAGGACCGGTTCAACGGCTGGATCCAGAATCGGGCCACAGACCACGCCTATCATCGCACCGTCATCGCCTACGACACCTACGGCGGGACCGGTTGGGTGCGGGTGCTCGGACGCCTGGTGCTCACCCCGAACGGTCAGCCGGCCGCCGATGTCCACGCGAGCATCCGCGGGTGGAAGTCCTTCGTCAGTGTGCCTCTGCCCAATGACACCGCATGGGTGCGCGTGAACGACGAAGAGCATATGGTCACCTCCGATCGCGGAGGAATCATCGACACCGTGATCCCCGGAGACTTCGAGCCGGGGGAGACGGAGATCGAACTGTGGACCGACGGCTCGCTCGTCGACTCTGCCGCTGTGCGCATCATCGGCGAGGACTCGACCTTCGGCATCATCTCCGATATCGACGATACGGTCATGGTCACTTCGCTGCCGCGTCCCTTCCTCGCCGCGTGGAACACCTTCGTCCTCAGCGAGCATGCGAGGTCCCCGGTGGCGGGAATGGCCGTGCTCTATGACCGGATCACCTTCATGCGCCCGGACACTCCGATGGTCTATCTGTCGACGGGGGCGTGGAACTCTGCCTTGACGCTCAAGCGCTTCCTGTCCCGCAACCTCTATCCGATGGGCCCGCTGCTGCTCACCGACTGGGGTCCGACGACGACTCGGGTGTTCCGGTCAGGCAAGGAGCACAAACGCAATTCGCTGGAACGTCTGGCCAGGGAGTTCCCGTGGATGAAGTGGCTGCTCATCGGTGACGACGGGCAGAACGACGAGGAGATCTACGGGGAGTTCGTCGAGAATCATCCGAAGAATGTCGCCGCCGTGGCAATCCGACAGCTCACCGTCGGTGAGGCCGTGTGGGCCGGTGGACGGTCGAAGCGCCACGGTCGCGGCCAAGGCGTGCCGTGGATCTACGCCCCTGACGGTGCCGGTCTGGCCTCTCGTCTGACGGAACGAGGAATCATCTCGACGATCTGAACGGAACCTCACCGCTACCTGACGGCGGCCCAGCAACCTCGCGCGAGGTTGCTGGGCCGCCGTCAGGTAGCAATTGGTGCTGAGGTGGTCTTTGAGGCGCTCGGTCGGATCAGCCCAGCTGCGCCTGCAGCTGCTGCTTCGCCTCGTCGAACTGAGCAGCGAATGTCTCGACGAGCTCTGCGGTCGTCCGCTGCTGGCCGAGCGCACCGATGCCCTGTCCCGAGCCCCAGATGTCCTTCCAGGCCTTCGAGTCCGAACCCGAAGACGAGCTGAAGTCCATCTTCGTGGGATCGGCGTCGGGCAGATTGTCCGGGTCGAGGCCCGAGGCGACGATGGATCCGCGCAGGTAGTTGCCCTTCACACCGGTGAAGTAGTTCGAGTACACGACGTCGTCGGCGCCGGATTCGACGATCATCGTCCGGTAGTCGTCGACAACATTCGCCTCGGGCGTGGACAGAAAGGCCGAGCCGATGTAGGCGAAGTCGGCACCGGCGGCCAGAGCCGCAAGGATCGAACGGCCGTGGGCGATGGCGCCCGACAGCAGCAGGGGGCCATCGAACCAGGAGCGGATCTCCTGAACCAGGGCGAATGGCGACTGCGCCCCGGCGTGCCCGCCGGCACCGGCGGCCACGGCGATGACGCCGTCGGCGCCCTTCTCGACGGCCTTGTTGGCGAAGCGGTTGTTGATGACGTCGTGGAGGACGACACCGCCGTAGGAGTGGACGGCTTCGTTGACCTCCTCACGGGCACCGAGCGAGGTGATGACGATCGGCACTTGGTGGCGGACCACCTCGGCGAGGTCCTCCTCGAGGCGATTGTTCGACCGGTGGACGATGAGGTTGACTGCGAACGGAGCGGCGGGCTGCTGCGGATTCGCCGCAGTGTGGGCGGCGTTCGACTCGGAGATCTCATCGAGCCAGTCGGTCAGCTGCGAGGCGGGACGGGCGTTCAGCGATGGGAAGGATCCGACGATTCCGGCCTGGCACTGGGCCTTGACCAATTCGGGGCCCGAGGCGATGAACATAGGGGAGCCGACGACGGGCAGACGGAGTTGGGAGCGCAGATCGGTGAAGCTTGTCACGGTGCCTCCTTGCGAAGATGAATGCATACACTCACTCTAACTGAACGATTGTTAAATGCGATACGGAACACAGTCTCTTTCGTCTCCTGGCCCGCATTTCGGCTGATCAGACGACGAAGGCGCAGACTCTCTGAGGAGTCTGCGCCTTCGGCAGTGATAAGAAGCTGGATCAGGAATCCGTGAAGTTCGGGTCCCGCTTCTCGACGAAGGCGGCCATGCCCTCGGACTGATCATTCGTTGCCAGGGACGAATGGAAGAGTCGGCGCTCGTAGCGCAGTCCCTGCTCCAGGGTCGTCTCGAATGCGGTGTTCACCGCTTCCTTGACCATCGCCGAGGCGATGCGGGACTTCGACGCGATCGTCTGCGCGATCTCGTTCGCCGTGTCCAGGAGCGCTTCGGGTTCGACGATGCGAGCGACGAGTCCGGAACGTTCGGCCTCCTCGGCGCCCATCATCCTGCCGGTGAGGCACATGTCCATGGCCTTGGCCTTGCCGATGGCGCGGGTCAGTCGCTGCGATCCGCCCATGCCCGGGAGCACGCCGAGGTTGATCTCGGGCTGTCCGAACTTCGCCTTCGTCGACGCGATGAGGATATCGCCCATCATCGCCAGTTCGCAGCCGCCGCCCAGGGCGTAGCCCCCGACGGCGGTGATGACGGGCTTGCGCACATCGGTCAGCCGGGTCCAACCGGCGAACCAGTCAGCTTTGTATGCGGTCGAGAAGTCGAGGCTCGACATCTCCTTGATATCTGCGCCGGCGGCGAAGGCCTTCTCGCTGCCGGTGATGATGATCGCTTTGATCGAATCGTCTGCGTCGTAGGCCGTCGCGGCATCTGTGATGTCGGTGAGCACCTGCAGATTGAGCGCGTTGAGCGCTTTCGGTCGGTTGATCGTGATGGTGGCGACGCCGTCGGCGACGTCGGTCAGGATGGTTTCGAATTCGCTCATGAGAACACCTTGTCTTCGTGGTCGGTGGTGAGGATGGACTGGACCTGTTCGTCGGAGACCTCGGCCAGCGAGGCGGGACTCCACTGCGGGTTGCGGTCCTTATCGATGACCTGCGCGCGGATACCCTCCTTGAGGTCCGGCAGGCCGGTGAGCGTGACGGCGACCCGGTAGTCCTGTTCGAGGACGTCGGCCAGGTTCATCGATGCGGCGTTCCTGACCGCAGCCAGGGTCACCTTCACCGAGGTGGGGGCCTTCGTGCCGATGAGCTCAGCGGTGGCCTGGGCATCGGGGTTCTCGTGCGCGGCGAGAGCCGCGACGATGGCTTCGGCGTCGTCGCCGGCGTAGCAGGCGTTGATCCAGTCGGCCGCCTCGGCGAGTTCGTTGTCCGGAACATCGGTTGAATATCGGCCGATGACCGCGTCGAGGTCCTCGCCATCGGTCAGCTCGGCGATGAGATCGGGGATCTGCGCGTCAGGGACGAAGTAGTCGGCGAGGCCCAGTGCGATCGCAGCGCCGGCCCCGACGGGCTGCCCGGTCAGCGCAAGGTGGGTGCCGAGCTCTCCGGGGGCGTTGGCCAGCAGGTGGGTGCCGCCGACGTCTGGGAAGAGCCCGATTCCGGTCTCCGGCATTCCGACCTTCGTCGAATCGGTGACGATGCGGTGCGATCCGTGTCCGGAGATGCCGACTCCGCCGCCCATCGTGATGCCGTTCATGATGACGACGTAGGGCTTGGGGAACTCAGAGATTGCGAAGTTCATCTTGTATTCGCGGTTCCAGAATCTCGCGTTCTCATCGCTGCCGGCCACGATGTCGTTGTACACGGCCTTGATGTCGCCGCCCGCACACAGACCGCGTTCCCCGCGACCGGTGACGAGGACGAGGTTGACCGCTTCGTCGTCGCGCCATGCGTTGAGGGCGTCATCGATGGCACCCACCATGTCCTGGCTGAGCGCATTGATCAGCTTCGGTCGGTTGAGTTCGATTCGGCCGACCCCGTTGTTTACCGAGGTGATGACGGAGGCGTCCGCCTGCTCTGCCGAAGGTTCTGTCATATCAGCCCACTCCTGTGCTCTTGCGCGAGATGATCACGCGCATGATTTCGTTGGTGCCTTCCAGAATCTGGTGGACTCGCAGGTCACGCACCAGCTTCTCAATTCCATACTCTGTCAGATAGCCGTAGCCGCCGTGCAACTGGAGTGCCCTGTTCGCGACATCGAAACCGGTGTCGGTGGCCTTGAGCTTGGCCATGGCCGAGAGCAGAGAGGTGTTCGGATCGCCTGCGTCATAGGCTCCTGCGGCCCGCCACAGCAGGGAGCGAGCACCCTCGAGGTCGGCCTGCATCTGCGCGACCTCGAAGCGCAGAGCCTGGAATCCGGAGAGCTCGGTGCCGAAGGCCTGGCGCTCACCCATATAGGCGATGGCCTTCTCGAGCGCGGCCTGACCGCCGCCGAGCGAGCAGGCGCCGATGTTGAGACGTCCGCCGTCGAGTCCGGACATCGCGATCTTGAAGCCTTGGCCGGGCGCGCCGAGCATGTTCTCCTTCGGAACCCGCACGTTCTCCATGATCACCTGTCGGGTCGGCTGTGCGCGCCAGCCCATCTTCTGCTCATTGGGGCCGAAGCTCAGACCCTCCATACCCTTCTCGAGGATGAAGGCGGAGATTCCACGCGCTCCGTCCTGGCCTGTGCGGGCCATGACGAGGTAGGTATCCGAGGTGCCGGCGCCGGAGATGAACTGCTTGACTCCGTTGAGCACATAGTGGTCGCCGTCCTCACGGGCGGAGGTGCGCAGGGCGGCCGCATCGGAGCCGGCATTGGGCTCGGTCAGGCAGTAGCTGCCGAGGTGCTCCATGGAGACGAGCTTCTCGAGGTACGTCGTCTTCTGCTCGTCGTTGCCGAACTTGTCGATCATCCACGCGACCATGTTGTGGATGGAGATATAGGCGGCGACGGAGGGGCATCCGGTCGACATCGCTTCGAAGATCAGCGCTGCGTCCATCCGGCCCATTCCGGTTCCGCCGGACTCCTCGCTGACGTAGATGCCGCCCATTCCGAGTTCGGCAGACTTCCTGATGACGTCGACGGGGAAGAAGTGTTCGGCATCCCATTGGAGGGCGTGTGGGGCGACTTCGGTATCGGCGAACTCACGCACCATCCCGGCGACGGTCTGCTGTTCGTCGGTGAGACCGAAAGGTAGGGCAGCGGCTGTACTGCGGGACATGATTCCTCCAAGAATCGGACGCTTATTCGGTGATCGACACCACGATACGTCCATATTACTTGGACATCCAACTAATTTCTCGCCGAGGCGGCCCCGATGACCGATGGTCCGTTCGGCGGCCGGCTTCGGTCGGCTCAGGCGCCGGCTTCGAGTCCCGAGCGCAGTGTTTCGAGATGGGGGAGCAGAGAGTCGAGGTCGATACCGGAGAAATCGGGGGAGGAGAAGACCTCGGCGTTGAGCGCCTTCGTTGCTTGTGCGGCGAGCTCGCGACCGGCATCAGTGAGGTCGACGAGCGTCGTCCGGCGATCATCGGGGTGGCTGCGTCTGGCGACGAGGCCGGCCTTCTCGAGGCGGTCGACAGAGTTCGTCGTCGAGGTCGCATGCACCTGCAGTCGAGCGGAGATCTTCGACATCGGCAGGGTCCCGGCTCGTGTGAAGGATAGGAGAGTGAGCACCTCATAGCGCGAGAACGTCAGCGCGAAGGGCTTGAGGGCGGCATCGACTCGGGCCAGGAACAGCTGGTGGATCCTCATCACTGAGATCACTGTCGTCATTCCATCGGCTGCATCGTCCCATCCGTGGGCCAGCCATTGTCGACGGGACTCTTCGATCGGGTCGAACCCCGTACTTGTATTCTTTTCTGCCGCCATTGTCGACAGTGTAGTGAAGTGAGAAGATGGGCGCATGTGCGGTCGACTCAATATGTCTCTCGATCCGGCGGATCTCGCTGATGAGCTGCGGTTGGATGTCGTCTCCTATGACTACGCGCCGCGCTTCAATGTCCCCCCGGGGTCATTCGTGCCGATCGTCGTCGAACGACTCGACGAGGATGGTCAGCTACATCGCCGACTCGAAACCGCGTCCTGGGGGCTGGTGCCGGCGTGGGCGAAAGATCCCAAAATCGGCTTCAAGGCATTCAATGCCCGTTCCGAGACAGTGCTCGAGAAGCCGATGTTCCGACAGGCCATCCGACGTCGTCGCTGTGTTCTGCCGATTCCGGGCTATTACGAATGGGAGAACACTGAAGACGGCAAGCAGCCATGGATGATGACCGCTGCCGGCGAGGACCCCCTCTTCATGGCGGGACTCTTCGAGTTCTGGAAACAGCCGGATGAGACCTGGTTGGTCTCCACGACGATCCTGACGATGGAGTCCGCGGGGCACCTCAGCGAAGTCCACCATCGGATGCCCGTGTTCCTCGGGCGCGACCAGATCAGTGACTGGATCGACCCTGGAGTCCTGACGAATGATGTGCCGGACCTGTTGGCGGCGACACATGATCAGGTTGATCCCGCCAGCGTCACTCGGCACAAGGTCGGCAAAGCGGTCGGAAACGTCCGCAACGATTCTCCCGAACTCGCCGAACCCGTGGCGTAGGTCTCTCTTAACGCTGTGCGGCGGAGACGTTCGCCCGAGATCTCGGGGTCTTTCGGAGTGGGGGAGTGGGCGCGTGCGGAGCGGTTTTGCAGGTGGGCGAAGATGTGTGTATTGTTGTCCAGGTTGCCAGGCCGCAAGGAACGGCAACAGTCGCTCTGATCGGGAACGATACGGGCAAACCGAAGATGAACTTCGAGTTGCGCGGATCAGAACAACCATGTAGAGTAGACATCCGCTGGCACGGCGAGTCGCAAGACGAAAAGTGCAAACTGAAACTGATACCCCCAGTGAACACGCTCGGTTTTCGGGTGGTGGTGA